>NZ_JAWDIR010000048.1:0-211037 GCF_046156265.1 Pseudoxanthobacter sp. M-2 | reverse complement strand
TCTCACAACCAACGAAATGAGGAATACAAACCCCTCTGTTCCGATCGCCAGCCAAACTATAAACAAAACAAAAATCGTCACGGCTCCTGCAATCAACCAAATCAAGAAATCTGCAAGAAGACATACAACAAGCAATATAAGTAGCAATGGGATGACTGCAAGAAAATATATCATCTTTCTTCCCCGTCTATTCAAACATGGAAGCTGCCAAAATCTTGCATAGACTCAGCTATATCTGTAGAATCCCCAGTGGCTGTGAGCACCAAGGTAAATCAGATTTTCTCCTAGGTCAGCCAAACGAAGGACTTGAGCATCTTGAATGGGCAACCCAAAGCCATTTGCCGCTTGAGGGCAAGTGTGCCTGTTTGTGTCAACCTATCAAGCGCTTTTGTCTGCAGACGCCGGAGCAGAAAGGCGGGCGCCCCAGTCTCAGGGGGGAGGCGAGACCGGCGCGCCCGCCTCCGGCCCGGGCAGGCCTGGGCGCAATATGACGGGATGCGGTGCGCTCCGCATCGCAGACAAACGGGACGAAGCGTTCCAGATGCCGCCGCCGCCCCTGTCCAGACTCACAGGAGACCCGTGGCGCGCGTTTCGGCCGGCCGGGAGTAGGGACGCCGGCCGGCGCCGTTTCGCAATGTGGATGGCTGGATTTTGATCGGTCAGCCTTGGGCGGCGTCCAGCGCGGCAACGAAAACACGGGCCTCCGTCAGCGCAACGCGCCACTCAGGGTGGGGTGGGTGCTTTTGATAGATCACCCCGTGCCGCGGCGGTGCTTCCTCCTTTGGCATGATCACTTTCGCGTTGTGCGCTCCGTGCCTGGCGCGAACCATGGCCTCTGCAACGCGCACCACCCGCGGGTCATCCACCCTCTCATCCATGGCATTCCCTCAACCAACGCCATCGCGGCACCCGTTATGCTACCGCAGAGCGTGGGGAGGGCAAGTCATCGCTAGAGTTGAGATGTGCGCACGTCGCGGAAGCCGAGCGGCAACCCGTACATATACCGTACATCACGCTGATTTGGCTTCGTCGAGACTTCCGGTAAGTGCTTGGAAGTGTTGGCTCCCCGGGCCGGATTCGAACCAGCGACCAACCGGTTAACAGCCGGTTGCTCTACCACTGAGCTACCGGGGAACAGGCGCTCGTACAGCCGGCGCGGGCTATAGCAATGCCGAACCGGAATGTACAGCCCCGCGATGCGGGAGCCGCCGACGGAACGATCCGGGCGGAGTCGGCGTTGCAGCCGGTCCGCACCACTGCGGCCCCGAGCCCCGAGCCGGTGGCGCCTTGTCCTCGCCCGACCGGCGGCCCATCTCGGGGGCGGCGACGGAGGGTCGCACGGGGACACCGCCCGCAGTCTGGACGACGCCCCGCATCTCGACGAGGAGCCTCGATGGCCGATCTGCGTTTCGGAAGCCGACGGATGCCGCTGCCCGCGTCGCGGGCGGCGCGGATCGCGCTCGGCAGCGCGCTGATCGTCGGCGGGCTGTTCGGCTTCCTGCCGATCGTCGGCTTCTGGATGCTGCCGCTCGGGCTGCTCGTGCTGTCGGTCGACCTCGCGATCGTGCGCCGGCAGCGCCGGCGTGCGGCGGTGTGGTGGGCGCGGCGGCAGCAGGCCCGCGCCGCGGCCCGCGCTGCAACCGCCACGGGCGCCCCGCAGCCGGGGCCGGCCGATCCCGGTCCCGCCGCGCGGCCGGACTGACGGGACGGAGCGGTGGCTCCGCCCGGCCTTCCCGATTTGTGACACCCCTTTTCCGCTTCCGGAGTCATTCCCGGCCTTGTGCCGGGAACCCATTCTTCGCCGCGCGCTCACCCCTCGCCATGGGAGCCGCCTGTGCGGCAGCCTCGCGTGGGTTCCCGGCACAAGGCCGGGAATGACCTCGAGGGAGGGGCGGGCAAGCGCGTTTGAGGCGTGATGTGCACGGCAGCGTGAGGAGAGGGGAGCCGCGCAACCCACCGCTCGCCATCAGCGCCGACTGTGCGGCGGCCCCGCATGGGTTCCCGGCACAAGGCCGGGAATGACCCCGAGGGAGGGGGGAGCAAGGGCGCGGGAGGCCGTGGCGAGTGGCGCGAGGCTGACACGGGGGCGGCGGCGCGCGATAACGGGCGCCCCGCGACGATTCCCGTCGCCCGTGCTCCCGTTCCGCAGGCCCCGCCGCCATGATC
The DNA here is from genome assembly GCF_046156265.1 of Pseudoxanthobacter sp. M-2. Classification (NCBI taxonomy): domain Bacteria; kingdom Pseudomonadati; phylum Pseudomonadota; class Alphaproteobacteria; order Hyphomicrobiales; family Segnochrobactraceae; genus Pseudoxanthobacter; species Pseudoxanthobacter sp. M-2. The sequence goes on along the minus strand of NZ_JAWDIR010000048.1, from coordinate 208,871 downwards.
GATGCGTCGCGCCCAACCTTCCCGACCTCGCCCGTCGTGCTGGTGCTCGGCGGCGCGCGCTCCGGCAAGAGCGATTTCGCCGAGCGGCTGATCATGGTCAGCGGTCGGCGGCCGGTCTATCTCGCGACCGCCACCGCCGGCGATGGCGAGATGGCCGAGCGCATCGCCCGCCACCGCGCCCAGCGCGGCCCCGACTGGCTGACGCTCGAGGAGCCGCTCGAGCTCGCCGCCACCTTGCGCCGCCAGTCCGGCCCCGACCGGGCCGTGCTCGTCGACTGCCTGACACTGTGGCTGTCGAACCTCGTGTTCGCCGAGCGCGACGTCGAGGCGGAGACGACGCGGCTGATCGCGACGCTGCGCGACCTGCCGGGGCCGGTGGTGATGGTGTCGAACGAGGTCGGCCTCGCGATCGTGCCGGAGACGGCGCTCGGCCGCTCCTTCCGCGACGCTCAAGGAAGGCTCAATCAGCGCATCGCCTCGGCTGCGAGCGACGTCGTGCTCGTCGCCGCCGGCTGCCCGGTCAGGCTGAAGCCGGCGCCGGTGGTCGAGATCGCCCTGTGAGCGAGCGCCCGCCGGCCGCCGCCGTGATGCTGCAGGGCACCGGCTCGGATGTCGGCAAGTCGCTGCTGGTGGCCGGCCTCTGCCGCCATTTTACCCGCGCCGGGCTGACGGTGCGGCCGTTCAAGCCGCAGAACATGTCGAACAACGCCGCCGCCACCCAGGACGGCGGCGAGATCGGCCGCGCCCAGGCGCTGCAGGCGCGCGCCTGCGGGGTCGCGCCCAGCGTCCACATGAACCCGGTGCTCCTGAAGCCCGAGAGCGAGCGCGGGTCGCAGGTGATCGTGCAGGGCCGCCGCCACGCCACCGCGGCGGCGAGCGCCTACCAGGCGATGAAGCCATCGCTGATGCCGGCGGTGCTCGACAGCTTCGCGCGGCTGTCGGCGGAGGCCGACCTCGTCATCGTCGAGGGGGCGGGCAGCCCGGCCGAGGTGAACCTGCGCGCCGGCGACATCGCCAACATGGGCTTTGCCCGCGCCGCCGGGGTGCCGGTGGTGCTCGTCGGCGACATCGACCGCGGCGGCGTCATCGCCAGCCTCGTCGGCACGAAGGCGGTCATCGAGGCGGCGGACGCGGCGATGATCCGCGGCTTCCTGGTGAACCGGTTTCGCGGCGATCCGCGATTGTTCGACGACGGGCTCAGCATCGTGACGGAGCACACCGGCTGGCCGTCGCTCGGGCTGGTGCCGTGGTTTGCCGCCGCCCACCGGCTGCCGGCGGAGGACGCGGTGGCGCTGTCGAGCGCCGCGCCCGCGAAGGACGGAGCGCGCATCCGCGTGGCGGTGCCGATGCTGCCGCGGATTGCCAACTTCGACGACCTCGACCCCTTGAAGCAGGAGCCGGCGGTCGACGTGGTGTTCGTGCCGCGCGGGTCGCCGCTGCCGGGCGATGCGGCGCTCGTCGTGCTGCCGGGTTCGAAGGCGACGATCGCCGATCTCGCGGTGCTCAGGGCCGAGGGCTGGGACGTCGATCTGGCCGCGCACGTGCGCCGCGGCGGGCGGGTGCTGGGCTTGTGCGGCGGCTACCAGATGCTCGGCCGCTCGATCGCCGACCCGGACGGCATCGAGGGGCCGCCTGGCGTGGTGGCGGGCCTCGGCCTGCTCGCGGTCGACACGGTGCTGACCGCCGACAAGGTGACGCGGCCGGCCTCGGGCGTGGAGGTGGCGAGCGGGCTGCCGGTGACGGGCTACGAGATCCATCTCGGCCGGACGGACGGGCCGGACTGTGCGCGCCCCTTTGCGATGCTCGCCGGCCGGCCGGATGGGGCGACGTCGGCGGACGGGCTGGTCGCCGGCACCTATCTGCACGGGGCGTTCGCCGGCGATGACGTGCGGGCCGCCTTCCTTGCCCGCCTCGGCGTGCCGTCGGAACTCTCCTACGAGGCCGGCATCGAGGCGACGCTCGACGCCCTCGCCGACCATCTGGCTGAACACGTCGACACGGAGCGGCTGCTGTCGATCGCCCGCGAGCGTCAGACCGACAGCGCCAGCGCCACGGCGGCGATCGCACCATAAGCGAGGGCGTGCAGCCCGCAGGCGAGGCGGAAGACCCGGAGCGAGCGGGTGACGTCGGCGGCCTCGAGGGCGTGGCGGCCTTCGAAGTTCAGCCACGGCTTCTGGTCCGTCTCGCCGTCGTAGACGGTCGGGCCGAGGAGGGCGATGCCGAGCGCGCCGGCCATTGCCGCCTCCGGCCAGCCGGCGTTCGGCGAGGCGTGGCCGCGGGCGTCGCGGGCCATCACGGACAGCGCCGTGCCGATGCGGCCGCCGGCGATCGGTGCGGCGAGAGCGGTGAGCACGCCGGAGAGGCGGGCCGGGATCAAGTTGACGAGGTCGTCGAAGCGGGCCGACGCCCAACCGAAGGCGCGGTGGCGATCGTCGAGGTGGCCGATCATCGAATCGGCGGTGTTGACCGCCTTGTAGGCCAGAAGCCCCGGCAGGCCGCCGATCGCCAGCCAGAAGGCGGGCGCCACGACGCCGTCGGCGAAGTTCTCCGCCGCCGTCTCGATGGCGGCGCGGGCGACACCGCTCTCGTCGAGCGCCTGCGGGTCGCGGCCGACGATGTGCGAGACCGCCTCGCGGGAGGCGGCGAGATCGCCGGTGGCGAGGGCGTCGCGGACACGGGCGACGTGCTGGTCGAGGCTCTTCTGGGCGATCAGCACGGCGGCGAGCACCGCGGTGATGGCGAAGCCGGCCGGCGCCGGCAGCAGCTGCACGACCGCCTCGATCGCGAGGCCGACGCCGACCGCCACGGCGACGAGGGCGAACAGTGCCACGACGCCGCACAGCCGGCGGGCGCGGTCGCTCTGGCGGGGATCGTTCAGGCGGCGGTCGAGGGTGGCGATCAGGCGGCCGAACAGCACCACCGGATGCGGCAGGCGGCGCCACAAAGCCGGCGGGTCGCCGACGACGGCGTCGACGGCGAGTGCCGCCACCACGGCCGCCGTCGCCGCCGCGAGGCTCACGGGGGGGTGGCGCGCTGCGTCTCGTCGGCGCGCGCCATCATCGTCATGCGGTCCAGCGCGCCCTGCAGGATGTAGGTGGCGGCGAGCTTGTCGACGAGCTCGGCGCGGCGCGCCCGCGAGCGGTCGGCCTCGATCAGCGTACGGGTGACGGCGGCGGTCGACAGCCGCTCGTCCCAGTAGACCATCGGCAGGGGCGTGAGGGGGGTGAGGTTGCGCACGAAGGCGCGCGTCGACTGCACCCGCGGCCCCTCGCTGCCGTCCATGTTGAGGGGAAGCCCGATGACCAGGCCGCCGACGCCGTGGCGGGTGGCGAGCGCCAGCATCGTCTCGGCATCCTTGCCGAACTTCGTCCGCTTGATCGTCTCCAGCGGCGAGGCGATGCGGCGGCCGACGTCGGAGAGGGCGAGGCCGATCGTCTTGGTGCCGAGATCGATGCCGAACAGCCGCGCGCCGGGCGCGAGGCGGGCGAGCAGGTCGGCGAGGGAGAGCGTTGGATCATCGGCCATCGGCGGTGCGTAACACGGCCGGGAACCGGCGGCGAGGCGCAACGGTTGAGGCGCGGCTCCGTCTGCCTATACTGCCGCCGCTTCGGAGGCGGCGACACGCACTTGCTGACCCGCTCCCAGACCCCCTGACGGCCGATGCCATCGGCCATCGTCGACTTGCAATGAACCGGCCCTAAGACACGCCGGTGCGTCTCGCGCCTCCGCTGCGGCCGGCTGCTTCCGGCCGCATCCCCGCCGGAGGCCCGCTCCACGAGGAGATTGCCCATGAAGATCACCTGGTTCGGCCATTCCGCCTTCCGCGTCGAGATCGCCGATGCGGTGGTGCTGATCGATCCGTTCCTGACCGGCAACCCGGCCTTCGAGGGCTCGGTGGAGGCGGCCTCGGAGGGGTGTACCCACGTCGTGCTGACGCACGGCCACGACGACCATGTCGGCGATTCGCTGGCGATCCTGCAGGCGACCGGCGCCGAACTCGTCGCCAACTTCGAGATCTGCATGTGGCTGGCGAGCCAGGGTGTGGAGAAGTTCAACCCCGGCAATACCGGCGGCACGGTGCCGTGCGGCTCCTTCACGACCACCTTCACCCCGGCCCTGCACTCGTCGGGAACGGTGCGCGAGGGCCGCTCGATCTATCTCGGCAACCCGCTCGGCGTGGTGCTGAAGGCGCCGGGCGAGCCGACGCTGCTGCACATGGGCGACACCGACGTGTTCAGCGACATGAAGCTGATCGACGAGCTGCACCGCCCCGACATCGGCATCGTGCCGATCGGCGACCGCTTCACCATGGGCGCCAAGACGGCGGCCTTCGCCTGCCAGCGCTTCTTCTCGTTCAAGGCGGTGATCCCGTGCCACTACGGCTCGTTCCCGATCATCGCCCCGGACGCCGAGGCCTTCGTCAACGAGATGTCGATGAACTCGCGCGCCCTCGTCGTCGTGCCGGAGCGCGGCGTGCCGTTCGATCCGCTGGCGGGGCGTGAGGCGAACGGCGGCCCGGTGGCGTGATCGGCGCGTTGTGAACGGCGCGCGGCGGGTGCTATAGCCGGGCGCCCGCCGCGCCGCCGCGCACGAGATCGCCCGGAGACCCTTCGCCCATGTCGGTCGATGCCGCCACCGTCACCAAGGTCGCCCACCTCGCCCGCATCGCGGTGACGCAGGAGGAGGCGAACCGGCTCACGGGCGAGCTCAACGCCATCCTCGGCTTCGTCGAGGAACTCGCCGCCATCGACGTCGAGGGCGTCGAGCCGATGACCTCGGTGGTGGCGATGACACTCCGCACCCGCCCCGACGTCGTCACCGACGGCGAGAACGCCAAGGCGGTGCTGGCGAACGCGCCGGCGAGCGACGACGGCTATTTCCTCGTTCCCAAAGTGGTCGAGTGAGGGCGCACCGATGACCGAGCTCACCGCCCTTTCGATCGCCGACGCCCACGCCGGGCTGACGCGCCGCGAGTTCACCGCCCGCGAGCTGGCCGAGGCCTACCTGTCGGAAATGGAGGCCGCCCGCGGCCTCAATTCATACGTCCTCGAGACCCCCGAGCACGCCCGCGCCCAGGCGGCGGAGGCCGACGTGCGGCTTTCGCGCGGCGAGGCGGGGCCGCTCGAAGGCATCCCGATCGGCGTCAAGGACCTGTTCTGCACCGACGGCGTGCGCACCACCGCGTGCTCGCGCATCCTCGGCTCGTTCGTGCCGCCCTACGAATCGACGGTGACGGAGAACCTCTGGAAGGCCGGCGCGGTGCTGCTCGGCAAGCTCAACTGCGACGAGTTCGCCATGGGCTCGTCGAACGAGACCTCGGCCTTCGGGCCGGTGATCAATCCGTGGCGCCGGTCCGGGGACGAGACTCCCCTGGTGCCGGGGGGCTCATCCGGCGGCTCGGCCGCGGCCGTTGCCGCCAACCTCTGCGCCGCCGCCACCGCCACCGACACCGGCGGCTCGATCCGCCAGCCGGCGGCACTGACCGGCACGGTCGGCATCAAGCCGACCTACGGACGCTGCTCGCGCTGGGGCATCGTCGCCTTCGCCTCCTCGCTCGACCAGGCCGGCCCGATCGCCCGCGACGTCCGCGACGCCGCCGTGATGCTGGGCGCCATGGCGGGCTTCGATCCGAAGGATTCCACCTGCGTCGACGCGCCGGTTCCGGACTACGCGGCCGCGGTCGGCGCGAGCGTCAGGGGCCTGCGCATCGGCATCCCCCGGGAGTACCGCGTCGAGGGCATGCCGGCGGAGGTCGAGGCGCTGTGGGAACGCGGCAAGGCGTGGCTGGTCGACGCCGGCTGCGAGCTCGTCGACATCTCGCTGCCGCACACCCGCACGGCGTTGCCGGCCTACTACATCGTCGCCCCGGCCGAGGCGTCGTCGAACCTCGCCCGTTATGACGGCGTGCGCTACGGCTTGCGCGTCGGCGCCGACGACATCGTCGGGCTCTACGAGAAGACGCGCGCCGCCGGCTTCGGCGCCGAGGTGCGCCGCCGCATCCTGATCGGCACCTACGTGCTGTCGGCCGGCTACTACGACGCCTACTATTCCCGCGCCCAGAAGGTGCGGACGCTGATCAAGCGCGACTTCGACCAGGTCTTCGACGGCGTCGTCGACGCGGTGCTGACGCCGACCACGCCCTCGCCGGCCTTCCCGGTCGGCTCGAAGGCGAATGCCTCACCGGTGGAGATGTACCTGCAGGACGTCTTCACCGTGACGGTGAACATGGCCGGCCTGCCGGGCATCTCGGTGCCGGCCGGCCTGTCGGGCGACGGCCTGCCGCTCGGCCTGCAGCTGATCGGCCGCCCCTTCGACGAGACGACACTGTTCTCGCTCGCCGGCGCGGTGGAGAAGGCGGCTGGCCGGTTCACGCCGAAGGCGTGGTGGCGGTGAGGGGCTAGGCTGCCGGTTCGAACGGATTGAGGACGGCCACGCCGAGGTCGGCGACGTCGGCTCGGTTGCGCGTGACCAGAACGAGCCGGTGGACGTCGGCTGTCGCGGCCAGCAGGGCATCGACGACGGGGAAGCTTCTCCCTGCCGTCAGATAGGCCCATCGTTCCGCGACCGCCGCGTCGATCGGAAGAATTCGATCCGCGAAGCCCTCGATCACGGCTTCCAGCCATTCGTCGAGGGTCGTGGCCCGCTCAGGCTCGCGTCGGCGCAAGCCTTCGATGCCGCGTCTAATTTCCGCCGTCACAAGCACGCTGAGGTAGATGCTGTTCGCGTCGATCGTCGCATACCAGGCCGAGACGGCAGGGTTTATGTGCGCTCCCTTGCGGAGCTCGGAAAGGACGTTGGTGTCGAGCAGGTAGCTCACAGGTCGACGTCGCGGGGCAGATCCTTGTCGCGCCGCAGGTCCACGCCTTCCAGCGACACCGAGGCGAGCAGGGCCTTCAAGTCGACCGTCGGGGCAGGTGCAAGCGCACGCTTCAGGGCCGAACGTGCGGACTCTTGTCGTTCTGGGTCGTTCAGCGCGGCGGCCACGCGCTTGACCAGCGCTTCGTCGTCCCGACCAACCCGAACCTCCACCCGGACGATGCCGCGCTCCTTCAGGCGTTGCCTGTGGGACGCGAGATGAGTCGCCGGTTTCGAAGGCATGGTCACCACTCCGCGCGATGTCCGGAAATATTTCCGGAAATGTAGTTGGTACTCACGGCGGCGTCAAACCTCGCCCAGCCCGAGCCGCTCGGCCACCTCGTCGGCGGCGACGCTGGCGGCCAGCCGGCCCTCGCGGACGTCGGCCTCGAGCTCCGGCAGCCGCTCCGCCAGTGCCGGGTTGTCGCGCAGGCCGGCCTCGAAGCGCTCGCGGATCATCGCCCACATCCAGGCGACCTGCTGGCGCGCCCGCGTCTCGGCGAGGCGGCCGGAGGCCGTCATCCGCTCGCGGTGCAGCAGCACCTGGCTCCAGAAGTCTTCCAGCCCCTCGCCCGTCAGGCCGGAGACGGTGACGACGGCGGGCGTCCAGACCGGATCGTGGCGTCCGAGGATCTGCAGGGCGGCGCGCAGTTCCGCGGCGGCGAGGCCTGCACGCGCCCGGTTCTCGCCGTCGGCCTTGTTGACGGCGAGCACGTCGGCGATCTCGAGGACACCCTTCTTGATGCCCTGCAGCTCGTCGCCAGCGCCCGGCAACAGCAGCACGGCGAAGGTGTCGACCATCTCGGCTACCGCGGTCTCCGACTGGCCGGTGCCGACCGTCTCAACGATGACGACGTCGAAGCCGGCGGCCTCGCAGAGGAGCATCGCCTCCCGCGTGCGCGCCGCGACGCCGCCGAGACTGCCGCCGGAGGGGGAGGGGCGGACATAGGCTGCGCGGTCGAGCGAGAGGCGGGCCATGCGCGTCTTGTCGCCGAGGATCGAGCCGCCGGTGCGGGTGGAGGACGGGTCGATGGCGAGCACGGCGACGCGGTGGCCGCGGCCGGTGAGCATGGTGCCGAGGGCGTCGAGGGTCGTCGACTTGCCGACGCCGGGCGGTCCGGTGAGGCCGAGCCGGACGGCGCCGCCGGTCGCCGGCAGCACGGCCTGCAGGAGCGCCCGGGCGGTGCGGCGGTGCTCGGCCTTGCGTGATTCGACCAGCGTGATGGCGCGCGCCAAGACGGCGCGCTCGCCGCGGCGGAGCGCCTCGGCGATGGCGGCGACGTCGCCGGGGGCGGGCAGGGGCATCGCGGCTCCATATTGCGGCGGAGGCGAAGGGGCGGTAGCACGGGGCGATGCGGCTGTCAGCCGGGACGGCGCAACGCGCCGCCGGCGCCGGGCGCGCGGTTTGAAGAGTGTCGGCGAGGCGAGGCGATGGGAAGCGTTCCCCCGGTGCGGACAGAACGGCGGGGGCTGGTGGGTTGGCTCGCGGACGCGGTGCGGCCGAAGGCGGCGGTAAAGTCGCGCAAGCTGCGCAATGGCGGCCCGAAGCCGCTGATCGACCCCAAGGGCCGCTTCGTCGTCTACTGGTCGCCGAAATCGGCCTGCACGACGACGCTGATCTGGTTCCTGCACGTCTCCGGCTTCGGCGAGGAAGCGCGGGCCCACAGCTCCTGGCCGCACCGCTACCGGCTCGAGGTCTACAACCGCTCCGAGGCGTTCCACCGCGCGCTCGCCGCCGGCTTCAAGGACATGCGGCGCATCCGCGTCATCCGCGATCCCTATGACCGCGCCGTCTCGTCCTTCCGCCACGCCGTCGGCACAGGATATGCCGACGAGGGCATTGCCGCGTTCCTGCAGCGCGACCTCGCCGAGGATGCGAAGTTCTCCTTCCGGGAGTTCCTCGACTATCTGGAGAGCGAGGACATCGCCACCACCAACACCCACCATCGCCAGCAGATGCAGCCGATCGAGCGGCGCTTCCCGGCGACCGACGTCATCAACATCACCCGCCAGGACCTGTTCACCGAGCTGAACCGGCTGGAGCGCGAGATGGGCATGGCGCCGACCGACTTCTCCGCCCTCGACTGGCTGCACCGCACCGAGGCGCCGCGCAAGCCGATGGTCGCCGCCTCGGACGAGCCGGCCTACGAGCAGAAGATGTCGGCGGATGCGGCGCGCGGGCGCGCCTTCTGGCCGCCGACCGAAACGCTCCTCACCGAGGAGGCGCGGGCGCGGCTTTCGAAAATCTACCGGATCGACCTCGAGGCCTACCGCGACCACATCTGAGCGGCCGGCGTCCTCACTCGTCGACGCTGCCGTCGGGGTCGACCACTTCCAGCTCGCGCGGGCGGAAGAAGGCGACGATCCGCCCGCCGCGCGGGGCGATCTCCGACCACTTCTTCTCGGGGAAGTCGATGACGGCCAGCGCCGCCGTCGGATAGTCGGCGGCGATCGCCTCGATCAGCACGGGGTTGCCGGCGCCGACGAGGTCGACCGCGACCTCCTGCATCGCCGGATTGTGGCCGATGACGAGCAGTTGGCGGGCGGTGGCGCCATAGGCGCGGATGACGTCGAGATAGTCGCCGCGGCCGCTCTCGTAGAGATCGCGGGTCATGCGGATGTCGAGGTCGTTGTCGAAATGCGCCATCAGGCCGGAGAGGGTCTCACGCGTGCGGCGAGCGGTCGAGCAGACGATGCGGTCCGGCAGGAGAGCGTGGGCGGCCATGTGGCGGCCCATCAGCGGCGCGGCGTGGCGGCCGCGGGCGTTGAGCGGCCGGTCGAAGTCCTTCACCCCGGCCGCGTCCCACGACGACTTGGCGTGGCGCAGAAGCATCAGCCGCGGCATGCGCGCCCTCCCAGAAAAGCGACGATCGGCCGGAATCGCCTGGTCAGACGCTCGGGCGGGCGCACGGTCGCAGCCGGCGCCGGCGCTGTCCAGTCCACGGCGCCGGCGGCACGCCTGTGCGCGGTCATCGCAGCCGCACCGGCGAGCCGGGCAGCTCGATGTCGGTGCCGGCGATGCGTACCGAGGCGGTGGCCGGCAGGAACGGGCGGCCGGCGGCGAGCAGGAGCCGGCGCAGCGGCACGTCGAAGCCGGCGACGCCGGAGCGGCTCCGCCCGCTCGACTTCAGCCACGGCCGGAAGCGGTCGGCCTGGACGCGGGTGACCAGGCGGCCGCCGGCGTGGACCTCGAGTTCGAGGATCGCCTCGACGGCGCGATGCACGGCATAGCCGACGAGGCGGCCGCCCGGCGCGAGCCGCACCCGGCCGCGGTAGCCCTCTGCCTCGGCAAGGCCGGCGAGCCGGCGGGCGCGCAGCTTGTCGTAACGGTTGCGCAGGCGCCGGTAGACCGCGTGGTCGACGGAGACGAAGCGGCGGACCTGCTTGCGGAACACCGGGTCCTCCGCCTTCTCGCGCAGGCCGGGCGCGTAGGTGCCCTCGTTCTCGCGCAAAGCGGACAGCGGGTGGCCGACCTTTTCCGACAAGGCCCGCAGGTCGTCCTCGAAGGTGTCGGTGAAGCCGACGAAGCCGAACTCGGCCGGGTCGACGCCGCGGAAGAGGTCGGAGACGTGGCGGCTGAAGCGCGTCGTCTCGATGAACGCCTCGAGCTCGAGCTCGGCGCCGTAGCGCTCGACATAGTGGTTGTACTCGGAGATCAGCCGGTCGATCGGATCGCGCAGGAAGGTGACGAACGAGTCCGGGTGGAAGGCGTCCCAGTATTTGTCGGCGTGGAAGTGGCCGATCAGCAGCAGGCCGCGACGGTCGCCGAAGTGGCGGCGCAGGCCGACGCCGTCACCGGTGAAGCCGTCACGATAGAGGGCGTCGCGCAGGGCCGGCGTCGTCTGCTTCTCCTCGGCCCCGTAGTCGTAGAGCACGCGCCGGTCGCCACAGCCGCGGACGAGGGCGGTGCGCACGGCGCTGCCGCCGGTCTTCGGAACGTGCAGGAAGACGATGTCGCGCAGCATTCGGGTCCGCCCGGCCGCACTCAGCGGTCGGTACGCCCCCCGTCGCGGCCGGCGATGAAGGCGAGACGCTCGAGCACGTGGACGTCCTGCTCGTTCTTGACGAGGGCGCCGGCGAGGGGCGGGATGAGCTTGCGCGGGTCGCGGGCCCGGAGCGTCTCCGGCGACACGTCCTCGGCGACGAGCAGGCGCAGCCAGTCGAGGAATTCCGAGGTGGACGGCTTCTTCTTCAGGCCCGGCACCTCGCGCAGGTCGTAGAAGACGGCGAGCGCCTCCGACAAAAGCCGCTTCTTCAGTCCGGGGAAGTGGACGTCGACGATCGCCTGCATCGTCTCCGGGTCGGGGAAGCGGATGTAGTGGAAGAAGCAGCGGCGCAGGAAGGCGTCCGGCAGCTCCTTCTCGTTGTTGGAGGTGATGAAGACCACCGGCCGGACCGCCGCCCGCACCGTCTCGCCGGTTTCGTAGACGTGGAACTCCATGCGATCGAGCTCCTGCAGGAGGTCGTTCGGGAACTCGATGTCGGCCTTGTCGATCTCGTCGATGAGGAGGACCGGGCGCACGGGGGCCTCGAACGCCTCCCACAGCTTGCCCTTGCGGATGTAGTTGGCGATGTCGGAGACGCGCGGGTCGCCGAGCTGGCCGTCGCGCAGGCGCGCCACGGCGTCGTACTCGTAGAGGCCCTGCTGGGCGCGCGTGGTCGACTTGACGTGCCACTCGATCAGCGGCGCCCCGAGGGCGCTCGCAACCTCGCGGGCGAGCACCGTCTTGCCGGTGCCGGGCTCGCCCTTCACCAGCAGCGGCCGTTCCAGCGTGATCGCGGCGTTGACGGCGACCCTGAGGTCGTCGGTGGCGACATAAGACTTGGAACTACGAAACGTCATGGGCGGGCTCGCGGCTTCGTCCGGTCGGGCGCTCGGGCGCCGGGCCACCGTGGCGGTCCGGCTGCGGTGCGACGCCCGACGGGCGCCGCGGTCTTCTCTAGCGGGACTTTCTTGCTTTTAGCGGGACTTTCGCCCGAAGCCGAACAGGCGGCCGACGGTCGCCATCAGGCCGGCCGGCCAGCCGCGGCCGGACGCCGCCGCCGTCCGGTCGCGACGCTTCCGGCGCCCTGCCGGTGCCTCGCTACCCTCGGCCTTCTGCCGGCGGCCGGTCCTGAGGGGGCGCGGTGCGGCCAGCGGCTGCGGCGCGTCCGGGCCGAGGGCCGCCATCGCCGGGATGGCCGCACAGCGGTCGAGGTGCCCGGCGAGAGTGCGCACCGCGGCCTCCGAGCCGGGGTCACCGGTCATGCGGGCATAGAGCACCGCTGCCGCCACCGAGGCGACGCCGGTCGCCAGCACCTCCCGCGGGTCCGAGCGGACGTGGTCGCCGTCGTCGCTGACGAACGCGTCGATCTCCGCGCGCTCGGCCGCGCCGAGAGCGGGAAGCGGCAGCGCCAGCGCCGCGACTAGGCGTTCGACCTCGCGCGACTTGTCGCGCAGCAGCATGCCGTAGTCGGAGACGGCGCGCGGGCGCCCGCGCGTGTCGCGCTCCGCCGCAGCGACGTGGTCGGTCCACAGGGTGAGCGCAGTCGCCGCGTCCATGTCGTTGCGGGCGGCGAGCGAACTCGCGACGTCGGACGGACTGCGCACGGCCAGCACGTAGCGCGGCTCGGCGCCGAACTCGCGCAGCGCGAGGTCCCAGAACGGGACGAGGCGCGCCATCCGCGGCTCCTTGACGATGAAATGGCCGGAGGGCCCGAACAGCGTGCCGAGCGCCGTCACCGCCTCCCGGCGCAGGTCGGCGAACTCCGGGCCGACGAGGCGCTCGGCGGGCACCTCTCCCGGCGCGAACCAGTCGAGGCCGAAACGGGTGAGGATGCGGTTGTCGATGCCGATGATCGTGCGCGATTCCCAGACGCGACCGGTGTCCGGGGGCAGGGCGAGGCCGGCGAGCGACAAGGCCCGCGTCAGCGCCGACGTGCCGCTCCGGTGCATTCCGAGGACGACGACGGCGATGCGGGGAGGAGGTCGGTCCATGACGCCCTGTCGTGAGGAGCCCGCCGTCGCGGGGCCTGCGCTTCCCTAAACCAGGCTCTGCGGCGTGTCGAGGCGAGCGGCGGGCGACGGCCCGGCCTGTATCGTCCGGCCGAATGCCAGTCGCGAACGAGCCGGGCAAACGCGATCACCACAGGCCGTTGTCCCGGCGGGGGCGCATCGCTATAAGGGCGGCGCCACGAGGCGGAGTCGAGGAGCACCATGGCGGTTGACATCGACGAGGACTACCGTCCTTCCGACCATGAAGCTTTCATGAACGAGCGCCAACGGGAGTATTTCCGCAAGAAGCTGCTCGCATGGAAAGACGAAATCCTTCGGGAGAGCCGTGAAACGCTCAACCATTTGCAGGAAGAGAGCCAGAACCACCCCGATCTTGCAGATCGTGCATCGTCGGAAACGGACCGCGCCATCGAGCTTCGGGCGCGAGATCGCCAGCGCAAGCTGATCGCCAAGATCGATGCGGCGCTGAAGCGGCTGGAAGATGGAAGCTACGGCTACTGCGAGGAGACCGGCGACCCGATCTCCCTGAAGCGGCTGGATGCGCGGCCGATCGCGACCCTGTCGATCGAGGCGCAGGAGCGCCACGAGCGACGCGAGCGCGTCTACCGCGACGACTAGGGCCACCGCGCCGGCCTCGACGGCCGGGGCGCACGAGGGACTGGGCCGCGCCGGCGGAGGGCGCGACGGGTGCCCCGTGTGCGTCGCCCGCATGCGGCCCCATGGACTCCGGGCGGCCCGTGCCGGCACTGTTGCGGCGCCCGGCCCCAAACGCCGGGTCGACACGTCGCCGGCGCCCCGCGGGCGATCATCGGGGTGCCACGGTGAGCCCACCACCACCCTTGACCGCCGGGCCAATCGACACTGGTGCACTCGCACGTGCCGGCTGTTCCGGACGCGTCCGGGGCCCACGCCCGAGCCTGATTCGCGTTCGAGCGCTGGTTCGGGATCTCGCACGGCGTCTCGGTCGCCCGCTCACTCCGATCCTGTGCGTGGCTCTGGCGATGTGCCTCGCTCCGGTGCCCGGCCCGGCGCCATCGGCCGCCGAGATCGATGCGGCCGGCGAGATCGCCGCGTCCGCAAGGATCGACGCGTCCGGCGCTTCGCCGGCAGTCGTCGCCCTCGGTGCGGCGCTGTTCTCCGATCCCCGGCTGTCGCCAGACGGCCGCTTTTCGTGCGCGTCCTGCCACCGGCCGGATGCCGCCTTCGCCGAGCCGGGCGTCGCGCGGCAGCGCGGACGGGACGGCAAGCTGCTAGCCACCAATGCGCCAAGCCTCCTCGGTCTCGCCCGCCGCGGACCGTTCCGCCACGACGGGGCGGCGCCGACGCTCGCAGCACAGATCGCGGTGCCGCTGCTCGCCGCAAACGAGATGGCGAACCCGTCGCTCGCCGCGGTCGCCGCGCGGCTGGCGGCGGATCGGGCGACCGTTTCAGACTTCGAGGCGGCCTTCGGCGGTGGCCCGACGGAAGCGCGCGTCGTCGCGGCGCTCGGCGCCTATCTGCGATCCCTGACGCCGGAACCCTCTCCCTTCGACCGCTTCCAGGCAGGTGATCCGGCGGCCCTGTCGCCCGCCGCCCGGCGCGGCCTCACGCTCTTTCGCGGCAGGGCCGGCTGTTCGGCGTGCCACCTCGTCGACGGCGACTTCCGGGACGGGCGCTTCCACGACACCGGCATCGCGGCGCGCCGAATGCGACGGCCGTTCCCCGACGGTGTGCGCCCCTCGCAGGGCCGCATCGCCGTCACCGGCGCGGCGGTCGACCGGTTCCGCGTGCGCACGCCCGGCCTGCGCGCGGTGGCGCGCACGCCCCCCTACATGCACGACGGCTCGATCCGCACCCTCGCCGACGTCGTGCGCTACTACGCGGCGGGCGGCGCTGCCCACGCGGGGCTGTCGCCGCTGATCATTCCGTTCGCGGTCGACGAGGGCGATGTCGCCGACCTCGTGGCGTTCCTCGAGGCGCTGGGCGAGACGCCGACGGTTCCGGTCAGCGCCGCTCCGGCCGAATGACCCCGTCCGTCGGTCGCGGATCGGCATCGCGGTCGAGGCGCGGCACCGGTGCATCGCGCACGGGCGGCCGCGGCGCCGTGGCCGGTTCGACCGCCGGTGCCGAGGGCCGCACCGGTCGAACGTCGAGGGAGGCCGCCGGCCGCGGCGCGGGTGGGGTCGGCCGTTCCGGCGAAAGCCGCAAGGGGGCGGGTTCGGAAGCGGCCGGTACCGGCGGCGCGTAGGCGGGCGCAGCCGGCTCCGGTGGCCTCGGCGCCACAGTGACCGGCGGGCCCGGCGGCGGCGCGGCGGGCGGCGGGTCCGGCTGGCGCGCGACGGGAGCGGGCGGGGCGGCCGCGATGGGCGGCTCCGGGGCGACCTGTGGCGGTACATCGGCGGCCACTGGCGGTCGCGGAGTGGCGGGGGCAGCGGCGGGGCGTGCCGCCGCGCGGTTGATCGCCGTCTCGACGACGACGTCGCTCGGCCCGCCGATCAGCAGCAGGTGCTCGACGCCGTCGCGCCGCACCAGCACTAGCCGCCGGGTGTCGTCGACGCTGAGCGCCTCGACGAGCCCGAGCCGGCGCTGCGGCGTGCGTGGACCGGCGTCGCGCCCGCGCGCCCGCTTTCTGAGCACCGCGAAGACGACGAAGATCGCCGCGACGACGAAGGCGAAGGCGAGGACGAGTTGCAACCCGCGAGCGAGCAAGGGGTCGAGACCGAGGGCGTCTTGAAGCCAGACCGTCATGCGGGTCCCCTTGCAGGTGGAAGATAAGGGATTGTAAACGCCGCGTCGGGCATTACGAAACGGGGTTGCGGAACGCGACCTTCAGCGGCGTGCCGACGCCGACGGTCCGCGCGCGCACTCCGCGCCCGTATGTGACGGCGGGCTCGGGAGGGGCAGGTGGTCGACACCCGGCGCGGCAGACGGAGAGGGCGGGGCGGCGGACTGCTGGCAGTGCTACTCGCCGTGCTTCTGGCGGTCGGGACGGGCGCGCTCGCCGTGCTGTCGCCGGGCGAGATCGAGGCCTACCTCGTCTACGTGCTGGGAGCGCTGGCCGTCGTCGGCGTCTTCGCCGTGCTGGCGCTGGTCGCCGGCCTGATGCGCTTCGGCGAGGCGCACGGCGGCGACGAGGCGATCGATTCCTCCATCCTCGACGCCCTGCCAGAGGCGGTGCTGGTCGCCAGCGCCAATGGCGACAGCCTGCTCGCCAACAGCGCCTACAGGGTGCTCGCCGACGCCGACCTCGAGGGCCGCGGCGATGTCGCCGGACCCGAGCGGCTGCTCGCCGGCATTCCCGAGGCGTCCGAGACGCTGTTCCGCCTCGCCAAGGCGGCGCAGGAGGGCACCATCGTCGAGGAGGAGGTGCGCCTCACGCACCCGATCGGCCGCCCCGGCGGCGGGGCGCGCTGGTACCGCATGTCGGTGCGCCCGCTCGGCGGCGAGCGCCGCATCTGGCGGATCGCCGACGTCACCTCCGAACGGCGCGAGCAAGAGACGAGCTTCCTCGACCTGCAGAACGCTATCGATTTCCTCGACCACGCCCCGGCGGGCTTCTTCTCGGCCGACCCGGCCGGGCGCATCGTCTACCTCAACGCCACGCTCGCCGAGTGGCTCGGCTACGACCTCGCCGCCGTCGATCCCGGCCACATCGGCCTGCGCGACATCGTCGGGGGTGACGGCACGGCGCTGCTCACCGGCCTCACCGGCCGCCCCGGCGACACCCGCACCGAGACGGTGGAGGTCGACCTC
Source organism: Pseudoxanthobacter sp. M-2 (assembly GCF_046156265.1). Classification (NCBI taxonomy): domain Bacteria; kingdom Pseudomonadati; phylum Pseudomonadota; class Alphaproteobacteria; order Hyphomicrobiales; family Segnochrobactraceae; genus Pseudoxanthobacter; species Pseudoxanthobacter sp. M-2. The sequence continues at coordinate 192,289 of NZ_JAWDIR010000048.1, read as the reverse complement.
GTCCGCCGCGATGGCCAGGCGCTGCCGGTGCGGCTCCTGCACCGCGTCGGCTTCGGAGCCCAGGGCGCGGCGGGGGATTCGCGGACGCTGGTGCTGTCACGCGCCGCCGGCGAGGACACCTCCGAATCGCTCCGGGCGGCGGAGGTGCGCTTCTCGCGCTTCTTCAACAACACGCCGCTCGCCATCGCCTCGGTCGACCGCGACGGCCGCATCGGCCGCTCCAACGCCCCCTTCGCCCGGCTGTTCGGCGCCTTCGTGCGGCGCTCGCCGGGCGAGCCGCGGCCGCTGCTGATCTCCTCCGTCGCCGAGCGCGACCGCGCCCGTCTGGCCGAGGCGCTCGGCGAGGCGATCGCCGGCCAGAGCACCATCGCCCCGGTAGAGGCGACCCTCGCCGACCGCGCCGACCGCAGCGTGCGGTTCTACCTCTCGGCCGTGCAGGATGCGCAGCCCTCCGGCGACGACGAGGCGGCGATCGTCTACGCCCTCGACACCACCGAGCAGCGGGCGCTCGAGCAGCAGTTCGCCCAGAGCCAGAAGATGCAGGCGATCGGCCAGCTCGCCGGCGGAGTCGCCCACGACTTCAACAACATGCTGACGGCGATCATCGGCTTCTCCGACCTGCTGCTGCAGAGCCACCGGCCGAACGACCCGTTCTTCCAGGACATCATGAACATCAAGCAGAACGCCAACCGGGCCGCCGGCCTGGTCGGGCAACTGCTGGCGTTCTCGCGGCAGCAGACGCTCCGGCCGGAGCGGGTGGTCATCAACGACGTGCTCGCCGACCTCAACATTCTGCTCGGCCGCCTGCTCGGCGAGACGGTGGAGCTGAAGGTCATCCACGGCCGCGACCTCTGGCCGGTGATGGCCGACGTCAACCAGCTGAACCAGGTGATGCTGAACCTCGCGGTCAACGCCCGCGACGCCATGCCGGAGGGCGGGCGCCTGCTGGTGCGCACCGCCAACGTGCCGTCGGCCGACGCTCTCCGCATCGCCTCGGAGGGCGGCCAGGAGGGGCTGGCGCCGGGCGACTATGTGATGATCGAGATCGCCGACACCGGCACCGGCATGTCGCCGGAGGTGCGCGCCAAGATCTTCGAGCCGTTCTTCACGACGAAGGACGTCGGCAAGGGCACCGGCCTCGGGCTGTCTACCGTCTACGGCATCGTCAAGCAGTCCGGCGGGGCGATCGCGGTCGAGAGCACCCAGGGCGCCGGCACCACGTTCCGCGTGCTGTTCCCGCGCGCTGCCGCGGAAGTGGTGCGCCCGGTCGAGGCGCCGCGCACCGTCGCCGACGCCACCGGCGCCCGCCGCCTTGCCGAGGCGTTCGGCGGCGGGCGCGAGACGGCGCGGGACGAGGCGGAGTTCGCGCCGCCGCGGCCGCCGCGGACACCGGTGCCGCCGCAGCAGTCGATCGTGACCTCGCGCCGGTCGTTTGACGCGATGTCCGAGGCGCCGGTTGCGGAGGAGGCAGCGGCAGAGGCTCCGGCCGAGACGGTGCGTGCTCGCACCGAAACACTGGCAGCTGCTCCGCTGGATCCCCCGCACCCCGTCGATCGGCAGACGGCGCCTGAGCGGCAGGCTCAGCGCGGCGCAGCGGCCGACGGCTTTGGGGCCACCCCCGCCGATCGGGAGCCTGCACCGCGGCCGCCCGCCGCCTCGCCGTCCGCCGCGCCGCCGCCGGCGACCGACCTCACCGGTACCGCCTCGATCCTGCTCGTCGAGGACGAGGAGGCGGTGCGTGCCTTCGCCGCCCGCGCGCTGACCTCGCGCGGCTACACCGTCCACCAGGCGGCGAGCGGCGCCGAGGCGTTGCGAATCATGGTGGAGACAGGCGGACGGGTGGACCTCGTCGTCTCCGACGTCGTCATGCCGGAGATGGACGGCCCGACGCTCTTGCGCGAGCTGCGCAAGACGCGGCCGGACCTGAAGATCGTCTTCGTCTCCGGCTATGCCGAGGATGCGTTCGCCCGCAACCTGCCGGACAACGAGAGCTTCAGCTTCCTGCCGAAGCCGTTCACGCTGAAGCAGCTCGCCACCGCCGTGAAGGCCGCCCTCAGCGAGCCGCCGCCGGTCCGCTGAGCGGACCCGTGGCCGCGACCGCTGCGGCGAGCGCCGGCGCGAGATCGCCTTTCGCCGCCACCGCCACACCCTCGAGCCCGAGCCAGCCGGCCATCGTCGCCAGTTCGGCAGCGAGTTCCGTCGCCGTGTCGGCGGGGGCGTGCGGCTCGGCGAAGGCGGCGAGCACGCGCAACTGCCCGGTCGCCTTGTCGGCCTTGAGGTCGACGCGCGCCACCAGCCGGTCGCCGAGCAGGAAGGGCAGCACATAGTAGCCGTGCACCCGCTTCTCCGCCGGCGTGTAGATCTCGATGCGGTAGTGGAAGCCGAACAGCCGCTCGGCGCGGCCGCGCTCCCAGACCAGCGGATCGAACGGCGACAGCAAGGCGCGGGCGGCGATGCGCCGGGGGCGGCGGGCCTCGGTGTGGAGATAGGCCGTCTGCGTCCAGCCGGGGACGGTGACGGGCACGAGTTCGCCGGCTTCGACGAGCTCCGGCAGCCGCGGCTTCACGTCGTCCGGCGACAGGCGGAAATAGTCGCGCAGGTCGCTCGCGGTGGCGATGCCCAGCGCCCGGGCTGCGATCGACAGCAGCGCGCGGTGGGCGTCCGCCTCGGGCGGCGTCGGCGTCGCCAGCACCGCGGCTGGCAGCACCCGCTCCGGCAGGTCGTAGAGCCGCTCGAAGCCGCGCCGCGTCGCGGTGGTGACGAGGCCGGCCCAGAACAGCCATTCGAGCGCGCGCTTGCACTCGCTCCACCCCCACCAGCCGCCCGCACCCTTGTCGCCTGCCCACGTCTCGCCCTCGAAGTCGGAGGCGGCGATCGGCCCGCGGTCGCGGACGGCGGCCAGCACCGTGTCAATGAAGCCGCGCCGTTCGGCGCCGAAGCGAGCAAGGCCGCCATAGATGCCGTGGCCGGCCTCGGCCCGTGCCATCCGCCAGCGCATCAAGGGCTGCGTCTCGAGCGGCAATAGCGAGGCCTCGTGCGCCCAGTACTCGAACAGGAGCTTGCGGCGCGACCAGGCGGCGTCGTCGAGGAGCGGCCGCGGGTAGGCACCAAGCCGCGAGAACAGCGGCATGTAGTGGGCGCGGGCGACGACGCTCACCGAATCGATCTGGATGAGCCCGACATGGCCGAGCACGCGCTTCAGGTGCCGCCGGTCGAGGACGGCGTCCGGGCGCGGCTGGCCGAACCCCTGCGCCGCCAGCGCGATGCGGCGGGCGGCGGGAAGCGCGATCGTCTCGGTCATCGGGGCGGAACTTGCGCGCGCATCGCCGGCATCGAAGCAGAGGATCTCACCGATCCGCCAGCCCAAATCGCTGCCGTCCCCAGGCACCTCTCCCAAACCCGGCCCAAAAGCAACTGAAGGTTCGATCGCCATCCGGTCGCGGCGCGGGGTGTCTCTCCGTCGCACGCTCGGGCTAGACTGCGCCGGCGCCGCGCGCGCTGCGCCACGGAACCGCCGATGCACCTCGACGTCTCCGACCTGATCGCCTTTTACGACACGCCACTCGGCCGCATCTCCCGCCAGCTCGTCGGTGCGCGGCTCGGGGCTCTGTGGCCGCGCGTCGGCGGCATGCGGGTGCTCGGGCTCGGCTACGCCGGCCCCTATCTGCAGCCCTTCCAGGCGGAGGCCGAGCGCGTGCTGGCTGTAGCGCCGGCGGCGACCGGGGTGACGGCGTGGCCGGGAGACGGCCGCCAGCGCGTCTGCCTCGCCGCCGAGGACCAGCTGCCGCTGCCGGACGCCGCCGTCGACCGCATCCTCCTCGTGCACGCGCTGGAGGTCGCCGAGGACCCGGAGCGGCTCCTGCGCGAACTCTGGCGGGTGCTCGCCCCCGGCGGACGCATTCTCGCGGTGGTGCCCAACCGCTCCGGCCTGTGGGCACGCGCCGAGACGACGCCGTTCGGGACGGGGCGCCCCTACAGCCGCCGCCAGCTCGACCGGCAGCTTTCGGACGCGCTGTTCTCGCCGGCCGCCTGGGACGAGGCCTTGTTTCTGCCGCCCTGGCCGCGCCGCTTCCTGATGAGCTCGGCGCGGGCGTGGGAGCGCGTCGGCAAGCGCGCCTGGCCGGCCTTCGGCGGGGTTCTTCTGGTGGAGGCCGAGAAGCGGATGTGGATGGGCATCCCGGCGAAGCGGAAGTCCCGGCGGGTGCCGGTGCTGGTCCCCGTGCCGGCCGCGGTGGCGCGCCGCGAGCCGCTGCCGCCGGGCGCGGGCGTCCTGGGCGGCGGCTGAGCGGACGCGCCGTCAGCGCCGCAGCAGGAACACCGCCTGCTCGCCGAACAGGTTCCAGAACTCCCACGGCGCATTGAAGGGGATGCGGGCGCCGTTGCCGTTCAGCGCCACGGCGCGCTCGACCTTGGCGTCGAGGGCCTCGGTGAGGGCGAGGAAGTCGCGGATCGTGCAGAAGTGGATGTTCGGCGTCTCGTACCAGGCGTGCGGCAGGTTCTGCGTCACCGGCATGCGGCCGCGCAGCACGAGGCTCGCGCGGATGCGCCAGTGGCCGAAATTCGGGAACGACACGATCGCCCGCCGGCCGATGCGCAACAGGTTCGCCATGACGAGGCGGGGGTCGCGCGTGGCCTGCAGCGTCTGGCTGAGGATGACGTAGTCGAAACTGTCGTCCGGATAGTCCTCGAGGTCGGTGTCGGCGTCGCCCTGGATCACCGACAGCCCGCGCGCCACGCACTCGTTGACGCCCTGCTGCGACAGCTCGATGCCGCGCCCGTCGACGCCGCGCTTCTCGGCCAGAAGATGCAGGAGCCCGCCGTCGCCGCAGCCGACGTCGAGCACCCGCGCGCCGGGCTGCACGAGATCGGCGACGACCTCGAGATCGACGCGGCGTTCGGGGAGGGGGGCGATGGCCATGGGGAGTGGTCCTTGTCGCCTCAGACCGCGCCCGCCGGCGGGGCGATGCCGCGGGCGTTGGCGGCGCCGGTGAGGAAGCCGCGGACGGTGCGGAACAGCTCCGGCTCGTCGAGCAGAAAGGCGTCGTGGCCGCGGTCGGTCTCCACCTCGACGAAGGAGACGTTCGCCGCGGCGGCGTTGAGCGCGTGCACCACCGTGCGGCTCTCGCGCGTCGGGAACAGCCAGTCGCTGGTGAAGGAGACGACGCAGAAGCGCGTGCGCGAGCCGGCGAACGCCTTCGCCAGCACGCCGCCATGGTCGGCGGCGAGGTCGAAATAGTCCATCGCCCGCGTCACGTAGAGGTAGGAGTTGGCGTCGAAGCGGTCGACGAAGCTCATGCCCTGGTGGCGCAGGTAGCTCTCGATCTGGAAGTCGGCGTCGAAGCCGAAGGAGATCTGCGGCCGGTCCTGCAGGTTGCGGCCGAACTTCCGGTGCAGCGCCTGCTCGGACATGTAGGTGATGTGGGCGGCCATGCGGGCGACGGCGAGGCCCTTGCGGGGCCGGAGGCCCTCGGCAATGTAGCGCCCGCCGCGCCAGTCCGGGTCGGCCATGATCGCCTGCCGGCCGACCTCGTGGAAGGCGATGTTCTGCGAGGAGTGCCGCGCGCCGGTGGCGATCGGCACCGCCGCGAAGACGCGGTCGGGGTAGCGCGACGCCCAGTCGAGCACCTGCATGCCGCCCATCGAGCCGCCGACGACGGCAAACAGCGTCTCGATGCCGAGCCGGTCGATCAGGCGGGCCTGCGCCCGCACCATGTCGCCGATGGTGACGAGCGGCAGGTCGAGCGCGTAGGGCAGGCCGGTGGCGGGATCGGTGTTGGCGGGCCCGGTGGTGCCCATGCAGCCGCCGAGCACGTTGGCGCAGATCACGAAGAAGCGGTCGGTGTCGACCGGCTTGCCGGGGCCGACCAGGGTCGTCCACCAGCCGGGCTTGCCGGTGACCGGGCTGTCGTTGGCGGCGTGCTGGTCGCCGGTCAGCGCATGGCAGAGCAGGATGGCGTTCGACTTGTCGGCGTTGAGGGTGCCGTAGGACTGGTAGGCGATCTGCCAGGGGCCGATCGACACGCCGGCGTCGAGCGGCAGCGCCTCGTCGGCGGAAAAGCGCGCCACCGGGCTCGACGGTGCATCGGCCTCCCGCCGCCGCGCGCTGTCGTCCACGCCGTCCATGCCGCCCGCCGCCATTTCACGCACCTGCCACAACGCGTTCCGCGGTAGGAGCGGGCCGGGTGACTGTCAACGTTTTCTTTGATTTCGCGGGTCGACCTGCTTAAGACCATGGCCCGCGACGGGGCGTGGTGCGCCACCGTCAACGATCCGCGGGCCGGCCGTTCCGTCTCGCGGCGCAGCCGATCCGACCGACGATCCGACACGAGTGTCCGGGCGCTTCCGACCATGACCGACACCCCCGCCGGCGATGCCCCGACCGCGACCGCGCCGTCGCTCGCCTCGCTGCGCGTGCGCATCGACGAGATCGACGCCGAGGTCCACACGCTGCTGATCGAGCGCTCGACGGTGATCGACGCGCTGATCCGCGCCAAGGGCAAGGCGCAGGGTGGCTCCGCCTTCCGGCCCGGCCGCGAAGCCGACATCATGCGGCGTCTCGCCGCCCGCCACGAAGGCTCGCTGCCGATCTCCTCGGTCGAGCACCTGTGGCGCGAGATCATCGGCACCTTCACCAATCTGCAGGCGCCCTTCCGCGTCCACGTCGCCGGCCTCTCGGCCCCGGACGGTGCGATGCGCGACCTCGCCCGCTACCAGTTCGGCTTCGACATCGAGCTCGTGCCTGCGGCCGATGCCGAGGCGGCGGCCGCCGCCGTCGTCGCCGAGCCGCGCGATCTCGCCCTGGTGCCGCTCGATGCCGAGCCTTCGACCGCGTGGTGGCGCGCCCTCGGCCCCGGCGGCGCCCGCATCATCGCGCGCCTTCCCTTCCTCGTCACCACAGGGCCGGGCGCGCGACCGGCCCTCGTGCTGTCCGGCGCCGAGATCGACGAGGCGCCGACCGAGATCGAGTGCCTCGCCGGCACCCTCGACGCCGCTCCCGACCGCGCGGCCCTGTCGGCCGCCGGCGTCGAGCTTATGGCCGCCGTCGGCAACGACGTCCTCGTCGCCCGCCGGCGCTCGCCGGCCGCCGCTCCGCTCGGCTCCCATATGCGGGCGGCCGGGGGCTATGCCGCGCCCCTGGTGTCGACCGCCACCCCCTAAAGCCGCGGCGAAGTCCCCTTTTTGAAGTCGAGGTCGACGTGATGTCCGCGTCCAACCGTCCACAGCCGCGCCCGAGCGTGCTCAAGATCGCCCCCTACGTCCCCGGCAAGGCGAAGGCCGGTGCCGTGCCGGCCGTCCACAAGCTGTCGTCCAACGAGACGCCGCTCGGCGCCAGCCGCAAGGCGGTCGAGGCCTTCAAGGCCGCGGCCGAGAAGCTCGAGCTCTATCCCGACGGCGCCCACACCCAGCTGCGCGAGGCGATCGCCCGGCGCTACGGGCTCGACCCCGCCCGCATCGTCTGCGGCGCCGGCTCCGACGAGCTGATCTCGTTCCTGTGCAACGCCTATCTTGGCGCTGGCGACGAGGCGGTGCAGAGCCAGTACGGCTTCCTGATGTACGCGATCTCGACGCTCGCCGCCGGTGGGCGGATGGTGAGCGCGCCGGAGCGCGACTTCCTCGCCGACGTCGACGCGCTTCTCGCCGCCGTGACGCCGAAGACGAAGCTCGTGTTCCTGGCGAACCCGAACAACCCGACCGGCACCTACCTGCCGTTCGCGGAAGTGAAGCGCCTCGCCGAGAGCCTGCCGCCGCACGTGCTGCTCGTCATCGACGCGGCCTACGCGGAGTATGTGCGGCGCAACGATTATTCGGCCGGGCTCGAGCTCGCGGCGACGATGGACAACGTCGTCATGCTCAGGACCTTCTCGAAGATCCACGGCCTCGCCGCGCTGCGCATCGGCTGGATGTACGGGCCGGCGGCGGTGGTCGACGCGGTCAACCGTGTGCGCGGGCCGTTCAACCTCGGCGCGGCGGCGATCGCCGCCGGCGCGGCGGCCATCGACGACACCGCCCACGTCGAGACCGCCATCGCCCACAACGAGATGTGGCTCGGCTGGCTCGAGGCGGAGCTGACCAGCCTCGGCCTCACCGTGACGCCGAGCGTCGGCAACTTCCTGCTCGTCCACTTCCCCGACGTCGACGGCAAGCGTGCCGCCGATGCCGACGCCTTCCTGCAGGACCGCGGCATCGTCGTCCGCCGCATGGACGGCTACGGGCTGAAGGGAGCGCTGCGCATCACCATCGGCACGGAAGCGGCCAACCGCGCTGTCGCGGAGGCGCTCGCCGCCTTCGTGAAGGGCTGAACGGAGGTCCGATGGCCGACCGGCAAGCTCCCCTGATCGGCCGCGTCGCCATCGTCGGCATCGGCCTGATCGGCTCCTCGCTCGCCCGCGCCATCGCGCGGGCGGGCCTTGCGCGCGAGATCGCCATCGCCGACCGCGATCCGGCGGCGCTCGCCCGCGCCGAGGCGCTCGGTCTCGGCACGAGCTACTACGCGACCGCCGCCGGCGCTGCCGAAGGCGCGGACCTTGTCATCGCCTGCGTGCCCGTTGGCGCCTGCGGGCCGGTCGCGGACGAAATCGCGCCGGTGCTGTCGGCGACCGCGATCGTCTCCGACGTCGGGTCGGTGAAGGGCTCGGTGATCCGCCAGATGGCGCCGCTGCTGCCGAACCCGCGCCGGCTGGTGCCGGCCCATCCGGTCGCCGGCACCGAGCACTCGGGTCCGGACGCCGGCTTCGCCGAGCTGTTCGACAATCGCTGGTGCATCCTGACGCCGCCTGAGGACGCCGAGGCCGACGCGGTCGAGACGGTCGCGGCGCTGTGGAAGGGCTGCGGGGCGAACGTCGAGGTGATGACGTCGGATCACCACGACCTGGTGCTCGCCATCACCAGCCACCTGCCGCACCTGATCGCCTACAACATCGTCGGCACCGCTGCCGACCTCGAGCAGGTGACGCAGTCGGAGGTGATCAAGTTCTCCGCCGGCGGCTTCCGCGACTTCACCCGCATCGCCGCCTCCGACCCGACGATGTGGCGCGACGTCTTCCTGCACAACAAGGACGCGGTGCTGGAGGTGCTCGGACGCTTTTCCGAGGACCTCGCGGCTCTGCAGCGGGCGATCCGCTGGGGCGACGGCGAGCAGCTCTTCGACGTGTTCACGCGCACCCGCGCCATCCGCCGCGGCATCATCGAGGCCGGCCAGGACACCGCCTCGCCCGACTTCGGCCGCCGGCCGGCGGTCGATGCGGCACCCGCAGCGGTCGAGCCGCCGGTGACGGCGAAGGCGTCGTGACGACGCCGCTGCATCTCGTGCTGCACGTGCCGAAGTGCGCCGGCAAGACGCTGGAGCGCCACTTCGAGGCGCACATGCGACCGGGTGAGTTCGTCAAGCCGAAGCGGCGGTCGGTGCCGGCGCGCTGGGTGCTGCCGCGCCACGCCCGGGACGCCGTGCCGGACACCGGGCGCGTCCGCGTCATCTCCAGCCAGCAGATCGGCAGGTCGCTGGAGGCGCGCTTCGCCGGCCGTCCGATCCTGCGCTCGACGCTGATCCGCGACCCGCTCGGGCACGCGCTGTCCTACTACAATTTCCGCATGATGCGGTACGTGGCGATGGGGTGGGGAACCTACGACTTCGACACCCACGTGCGCTCCGAGCCGAGGAACCGCATCACCCGGTTCCTGCTCGCGACGTATCTCGAGGTTCCCTGGCCGCGCCTGGTGGCGATGTCGGGCGAGGAGGCGTTCGCCCTCGTCACCCGCCACTTCCGCGAATTCTGGTTCGTCGGCTCCCACCTGCTCTGCGACGAATTGACGGGGGAGCTCGGACCGGTACTCGGTATCCCGCCCGTGGCGGTGCGCCAGAACGACCGGGCCGAGATGGCAAAGACGATCGTCTGGGACGAGCTCAAGGCGGCCGACCTCGATCCGAAGCTGCGCGCCGCGATGGTCGATGCCAACGCCGTCGACGAGGCGCTGTTCGACACCTTCGCAGAGGCCCGCCACGGGGCCGGAGCCGTCAAGCTCAAACCGCCGACGCGGGCGGCCCGGCTCGCGCCGCTCAGCCACGAGATTGCCCGTCCCGTCCACGAGGCGCGCCGGCGCCTCGGGCGCGGCTACTGGTAGCGGCCCGCGGCTTCTCTGTCTCGGTCAGGGCGAGCCCAGCGCGCGCACTGGCAGGCGTGGCAGCCGGCCGAGCGGGATGAGCCCGATCGTGCCGCGGCCCCGGCGGATCGTCACCGTCACCGTGCGCTGGCCGTCGCCGTCGTCACGCCCGAACGCCGCCACCGCGCCGGCCAGCGCCGCCGGCAGCTGGCTGTCCTCCGGCAGGAAGGGGCGCAATGTCGCGGCGAGCGCCGCAGGGTCGGCGATCGTCACGTCGAGCACGCCGTCGAGGCGGCCCTCGGCATCCACAGTGAGGTCGCCCGCGGCCCGCAGCTTCGCCGCGCCGCTGGCCAGCGACAGTTCCCGAATGAACAGCGGCAGCGGCTCGTCGCCGATGCCCTCGGTCAGCGGCCCGCGGCCCGAGAGCGCGGCGCCTTCGTCGCCGATCCGCACCACCGCCGACACGTCGAGCGGCAGCGGCAGCATCGGCGAGGCGAGGCCGGTGGCGGAAAGCGCAGCATCGGTGCCGGCCGGCGTGTCGCCATCGCCCGGCGCCCGACGCACGTGCGCCTCGAGGTGGCCGGCTCGGCCGGCCTCGCGGCCGGCGACGGTGAGGACTGGGGCCTCCAGCACGATGTCGGCGCTGTCGAGGAGGCGGCCGTCGCGCGCGCCGCTCGCCCGTGCCGATGTCCACGTGGCGTCGATCGCCGGGCCGTCCGCGGGCCGAACCGACAGCGGCCCATCGAGTTCGAAGATCGCCTTGCGCCAGTCGTAGGCGAGGGCGACCGCGGTGAACGCGCCGGCGGCGAGCGTGCCGCCGTCCGGCAGGGTGGCGGCCGTCGAGCCGCAGCGCGCCTCGACGCGGAACGGGTAGCCGCCGACCGCGAGCGGGTCGCAGACGACGACGGTGCCGTCCGGCAGCGGCCGCACCAGCGCCTCGCGCAGCATCGTCTCCACCCGGTCGGTGACGACCCACCAGTAGATCGACCAGCCGACCACCAGCACCGCGACCGCCGCGACCAGCAGTATGAAGTTGCGGCGCATGCGCGCGGGGCGGTGGAGGGGCGTCTCGGACGAGGGCATGCTCATTTCCGGTCGGTCTCAGATGCTGTCGCGGCGAATTGGCCCGCCATTGCGGCGAAATCGGCCCCGCCCCTCGCCTTGCGGCCGTTTGGGCCCCCTCTTATATACCCGTCGAGCGTCGCGTCCGGGCTCGCCGGGCGCCAAATCCCACGCTGTTGTTGGGGGCCGGCCCGGCCTCGCCGGGACCCGCGTTCGGATGCCATGTATGGGTCCGACCGGCCTGCCTGAAGGAGACGAGAATGGCAAAAGTCATCGGTATCGACCTCGGCACCACGAATTCCTGCGTCGCCGTCATGGACGGCAAGAACGCCAAGGTGATCGAGAATTCGGAAGGCGCGCGCACGACGCCGTCGATGGTGGCGTTCACCGACGATGGTGAGCGCCTGGTCGGCCAGCCGGCGAAGCGCCAGGGTGTGACCAACCCGGAGCGTACCTTCTTTGCGGTAAAGCGGCTGATCGGCCGCCGCTACGACGACCCGATGGTCGCCAAGGACAAGGACCTTGTCCCCTACAAGATCGTCAAGGGCGACAACGGCGACGCCTGGGTCGAGGCGGACGGCAAGAAGTACTCCCCCTCGCAGATTTCCGCCTTCATCCTGCAGAAGATGAAGGAGACGGCCGAGGCCTATCTCGGCCAGACGGTGACGCAGGCCGTCATCACGGTCCCCGCCTACTTCAACGACGCCCAGCGCCAGGCCACCAAGGACGCCGGCAAGATCGCCGGCCTCGAGGTGCTGCGCATCATCAACGAGCCGACGGCGGCAGCGCTCGCCTACGGTCTCGACAAGGGCGGCGCGTCGAAGACGATCGCGGTCTACGACCTCGGCGGCGGCACGTTCGACGTGTCGGTGCTGGAGATCGGCGACGGCGTCTTCGAGGTGAAGGCGACGAATGGCGACACGTTCCTCGGCGGCGAGGACTTCGACATGCGCCTCGTCAACTACCTCGCCGACGAGTTCAAGAAGGAGCAGGGCATCGACCTGCGCGGCGACAAGCTCGCCTTGCAGCGCCTCAAGGAGGCCGCCGAGAAGGCGAAGATCGAGCTCTCCTCGGCCACCCAGACCGAGATCAATCTGCCGTTCATCACCGCGGACCAGACCGGTCCGAAGCACATGACGCTGAAGCTGACCCGCGCCAAGTTCGAGGCGCTGGTCGACGATCTCGTCCAGAAGACGATCGGCCCGTGCAAGGCGGCCCTCAAGGACGCCGGCCTGTCGGCTGGCCAGATCGACGAGGTGGTGCTGGTCGGCGGCATGACGCGCATGCCGAAGATCCAGGAGATCGTGAAGCAGTTCTTCGGCAAGGAGCCGCACAAGGGCGTCAACCCCGACGAGGTGGTGGCGATCGGCGCGGCGATCCAGGCCGGCGTGCTGCAGGGTGAGGTGAAGGACGTCCTCCTTCTCGACGTGACGCCGCTGTCGCTCGGCATCGAGACGCTGGGCGGCGTGTTCACCCGCCTGATCGAGCGCAACACGACCATCCCGACGAAGAAGGGCCAGGTGTTCTCGACCGCCGAGGACAACCAGACCGCGGTGACGATCCGCGTCTTCCAGGGCGAGCGCGAGATGGCGGCCGACAACAAGATGCTCGGCCAGTTCGATCTCGTCGGCATCCCGCCGGCGCCGCGCGGCGTGCCGCAGGTCGAGGTCACCTTCGACATCGACGCCAACGGCATCGTCAACGTGTCGGCGCGTGACAAGGGCACCGGCAAGGAGCAGCAGATCCGCATCCAGGCCTCGGGCGGCCTCAACGACGCCGACATCGAGAAGATGGTGAAGGACGCCGAGGCCCACGCCGAGGAGGACAAGAAGCGGCGAGCGCTGGTCGAGGCGCGCAACCACGGCGAGGCGCTGGTGCATTCGACCGAGCGCACGCTCGCCGAGCACGGCGCCAAGGTCTCGGCGGCCGACAAGTCGGTGGTCGAGGCGGCGGTGGCCGACCTCAAGACGGCGCTCGCCGGCGAGGACGTCGAGGACATCCAGGCGAAGACCAACGCGCTGGCGCAGGCCTCGATGAAGATCGGCGAGGCGATGTACCAGTCGAGCCAGGACGGCGGCGACGACGCCGGCCCGTCCGGCGGCGAGGCCAAGCAGGACGACGTCGTCGATGCGGACTTCGAGGAAGTCCGCGACGACGACCGCAAGAAGTCCGCCTGATCGACGGCCGAGGACTGAACCGATGGCTCCGGTCGCCGCGTCGCACCCTTGCGAATCGGCCGGCCGGAGCCGCTCTTTTGCGGGCGGCGCCGACCGCCCGCCGGCCGGCCCCATTCCGAGACGCTGACAGATGGCCAAGCGCGACTATTACGACGTGCTGGGAGTGGCGCGCGACGCCGACGAAGCCGCCCTGAAGAGCGCCTATCGCAAGCTCGCCATGCAGTTCCACCCGGACCGCAATCCGGGCGACGGCGAGGCCGAGAGCCGTTTCAAGGAGGTCAGCGAGGCCTACGAGGCGCTGAAGGACCCGCAGAAGCGCGCCGCCTACGACCGCTTCGGCCACGCCGCCTTCGAGGGCGGGGCGGGCGGCGGCCCGGGCTTCGGCAACGACTTCGCCTCGGCGATGTCGGACATCTTCGACGAGTTCTTCGGCATGGGCGGCGGTGGCCGGCGGCCCGGTGGCGGCGGCGGCCGCGGCGGCCGCGAGCGCGGCGCCGACCTGCGCTACAACCTCGAGATCGAGCTCGAGGAGGCCTTCGCCGGCAAGACCGTCGAGGTGCGTATCCCGTCGTCGATCGCCTGCGAGCCGTGCGGCGGCACGGGCGCGAAGCCCGGCTCCAAGCCCGTCCCCTGCCGCACCTGCGGCGGCACCGGCCGGGTGCGCGCCCAGCAGGGCTTCTTCACCCTCGAGCGCACCTGCCCGACCTGCCAGGGCCGCGGCGAGACGATCGCCGACCCCTGCACCGCCTGCGGTGGCGCCGGCCGGGTGACGAAGGAGCGGACGCTCTCGGTCAACATTCCGGCCGGCATCGAGGACGGCACCCGCATCCGCCTCGCCGGCGAGGGCGAGGCCGGCTCGCGCGGTGGCCCGGCGGGCGACCTCTACATCTTCGTGTCGATCAAGCCGCACGAGTTCTTCCAGCGCGACAGCGCCGACATCTACTGCCGCGTGCCGATCTCGATGACGACGGCCGCCCTCGGCGGCGAGTTCGAGGTGCCGACGATCGATTCCGGCCGCACGCGCGTTCGGGTTCCGGAAGGGACGCAGACCGGCCGGCAGTTCCGCATGCGCGGCAAGGGCATGCCGGTTCTGCGCAGCGCCCAGCGCGGCGACATGTATATCCAGGTGGCGGTGGAGACGCCGCGCAACCTCACCCGCCGGCAGCGCGAGCTGCTGGAGGAATTCCAGCGCGACCAGTCCACCGACACCCATCCAGATGCCCAGGGCTTCTTTGCCCGGGTGAAGGATTTCTTCGACGGTTTGAGCGGCTGATACGTCACGAAGAAGTCACAGTCCGCAGTGAACCGATCGCTAACGGAAGTTGTTATAAGGTCGTCATCGGCTCTGGCGTAGCGTTCAGTCCAGTCTGGCGAATCGTCTTACCTCCCTCGAGTGGCAGATCGATATGAAAGCCAATGCACGTCGCTTATCTACCTTCGTCGGCGACGAGGTGCGCTTCTTTCGCGCCTGGATCGAAAAGCCGTTGACGATGGGCTCGGTGACGCCGTCGAGCCCCTTCCTCACCCGCGCCATCGCCGCCCAGGTCGAGATCGACCGGCCCGGCAAGATCGTCGAACTCGGTCCGGGCACGGGCGTCGTCACCGACGCGCTGGTGGCGCGCGGCGTGCCCCAGGATCGCCTCGTGCTCATCGAGTACAATGGCGAGTTCTGCAAGCTGCTGCGCAAGCGCTTTCCTGCCGCGACGGTGATCGAGGGCGACGCCTACGATTTCGACCGAACCCTCGGCCATCCCGCCGACGGGTCGCTCGCCTCGGTGATTTCCGGCCTGCCGCTTTTCACCAAGCCGATCGAGATGCGGCGCAAGCTGATGGACACCTCGTTCCGGCTGCTCGCGCCGGGCGCGCCGTTCGTGCAGTTCTCCTACGCGCTGGTGCCGCCGGTACCGGCCGAGGCCGGCCGCACGACGATCTGGACGAGCCCGTGGATCCTGCGCAACGTGCCGCCGGCCCGCGTCTGGGTCTATCGCACCGAGGCCGTGCCGGCCTGATCCTGCAGGGCCGTTTGCATCCGGCGCGCCACCGCCTACATATCGGCGGTCGCACTCCCGGATGCTCCCCGACATGACTGAATTCCTCGGTTCGGGCGCTGGCCCGAACATGTCCTCCCGTTTCCCGAACTGGCACGGCACGACCATCGTCACCGTTCGCAAGAACGGCCGCGTGGTGATTGCCGGCGATGGCCAGGTCTCCCTCGGCCAGACCGTCATCAAGGCGAGCGCCCGCAAGGTGCGCCCGCTCGGCAAGGGCGACGTCATCGCCGGATTCGCCGGTGCCACGGCGGACGCCTTCACGCTGCTCGAGCGCCTCGAGACCAAGCTCGAGCAGTATCCCGGCCAGCTCGTCCGCGCCGCCGTCGAGCTCGCCAAGGACTGGCGCACCGACCGCTATTTGCGCCAGCTCGAGGCGATGATGATCGTCGCCGACCGCTCGTCGAGCCTCGTCCTCACCGGCACCGGCGACGTGCTCGAGCCCGAGGGCGGCGTCATGGGCATCGGCTCGGGCGGCATGTATGCGCTCGCCGCCGCCAAGGCGCTCGCCGACACCGACCTCGACGCCGAGCAGATCGCCCGCCGCGCGATGGCGATCGCCGCCGAGATCTGCGTCTACACCAACGGCAACGTCATCGTGGAGAGCCTCGGTGCCGACGCCTGACGACTGGTCGGCGGCCGTCGCCGCCGGCCTCGTCGATCGCGCCGGTGCCGAGCGCCTCGCCGCCTTCTTCGCCGCCCGCGAGCGCGCGGAGTTCGCCGGCGACGCCGAGGCGGTGCGCTTCGTGCGTGGCTTCCACGACATCTTCCTGGCGATCGGCGTGGCGATCCTCGTCTTCGGCGTCGGCTTCGCCGCCATGCTCGTCGCGGGCATCCCGGTCGGCACGATCGTCCCGGCCGTTGCGGCGTGGGGCCTCGCCGAGGTCTTCACCCGCCGGCGCCGCCTGGTGCTGCCGTCGATCGTGCTCGCCGCCGCCTTCACGGCGGCCGTGGGCCTGACGGTCGCGACCCTCTATGCGCTCGGCGCCGAACTCGCCACCGCCGGCTCGTCCGACCTGCCGGCGGACTGGTCGGAGGGCGGCATCGGCATCGCCGGGGCGGCCGGCGGCATCGTCGGGGCGCTCGCCTTCTTTGCCCGCTTCCGCCTGCCGTTCGCCCTCGGCGCGGCGGCGCTGTCAGCGGTCGTACTGGTGCTCGTCGCGCTCATGTGGTGGGGCGCCGGCGACGACGTCTTCTCGCTCGCCACGCTCGCAACTGGCCTCGCGGTGTTTGCGGCCGCGATGGCCTTCGACCTCCAGGACCCCGGCCGCAGCGGCCTCGGCTCCGACAACGCCTTCTGGCTCCACCTCGTGGCGGCGCCGGTGATCGTCTATGCCGCGATCGGCCTGTTCGGCGTCGAGAGCCGCTTCGACCTCGGGCTCCAGGACGCCCTCGTCGTCGTCGGCATCGTCGTGGCCCTCGGCCTCGTCGCGCTCGCCGTCGACCGGCGGGCGCTGCTCGTCGCCGGGCTCGGCTATCTGGGCTTTGCCATCGGCCGACTGATCGCCGCCACCGAACTGACGAGCGAGACGATCGTCGCCGCGACCCTCGTCGTGCTCGGCATCCTGATGGTGGCGCTCGGCAGCGGCTGGCAGCCGGCGCGGCGGGGCGTCCTGCGGCTTCTCCCGGCGGGGCTCAGGGCGCGGCTGCCGCCGGTGCACCCGGCATGACCGCCGCCGCCGCCGCCTACGGCTTCTCCCGCGTCACCCGCGACGACTTCCCGATCCTGATGCGGTGGATGGGGGAGCCGCACGTGGCGCGCTGGTGGGGCGACGTCTACTGCGAGCTCGCGGCGCTTTCGCACGCCCTCGACGAGCCGGGGTTCGATGCCTATCTGGTGCACGTCGAGGGGCGGCCGTTCGCCTATCTGCAGGTGACCGACCCGTTCGCCGACGAGGACAACCCCTACCGCGACCAGCCGCGCGGCTCGCGTGGCCTCGACCTCTACATCGGCGAGCCGTCGATGACCGGCCGCGGCCACGGGCCGGGACTGCTCCAGGCGATGGCCGGGCGGCTGTTCGCCTCCGGCCATCCGCGGCTCCTGATCGACCCCGATCCGGCCAACCGGAACGCCATCCGTGCCTATGAGAAGGCCGGCTTCCGTCATCACAGCGTTCGTCGCGTGGTGGTGGCCGCTGGCGATGTCGCGGTGGTCCTGATGACCCGCGACCGCAACGAAAGCAGATGAGATGACCGATTTCTCTCCCCGCGAGATCGTTTCCGAGCTCGATCGCTACATCGTCGGCCAGCAGGCGGCGAAGCGGTCGGTCGCCATCGCGCTGCGCAATCGCTGGCGCCGCCAGCAGCTCGAAGGGCAGATGCGCGAAGAGGTGCTGCCCAAGAACATCCTGATGATCGGCCCGACCGGCGTCGGCAAGACGGAAATCTCCCGCCGCCTCGCCAGGCTCGCCGGCGCGCCCTTCCTCAAGGTCGAGGCGACGAAATTCACCGAGGTCGGCTATGTCGGCCGCGACGTCGACCAGATCGTCCGCGACCTCGTCGAGGTCGGCATCGGGCTGGTGCGCGAGAAGAAGCGCAAGGACGTGCAGGCGAAGGCGCACCTGCAGGCGGAGGAGCGCGTGCTCGACGCCCTCGTCGGCAAGGCGGCGAGCCCGTCGACCCGCGATGCGTTCCGCAAGAAGCTGCACGACGGCCTGCTCGACGACAAGGAGATCGAGATCGAGGTGACGCAGTCGGCGCAGATGCCGAGCTTCGACATGCCGGGCATGCCGGGCGGCAGCATCGGCGTGATGAACCTCTCCGACATGCTCGGCAAGGCGTTCGGCGGCGCCAAGAAGGCGCGCCGCGTCAGCGTGAAGGATTCATACGAGATCCTCGTCGCCGAGGAGAGCGACAAGCTCCTCGACCAGGATGCGGTGGTGGCCGAGGCGATCCGCTCGGTCGAGGACGACGGCATCGTCTTCCTCGACGAGATCGACAAGATCTGCGCCCGCGAGGGCCGCATGGGCGGCGATGTCAGCCGCGAGGGCGTGCAGCGCGACCTGCTGCCGCTGATCGAGGGCACGACGGTGACGACGAAGTACGGGCCGGTGAAGACCGACCACGTGCTGTTCATCGCCTCGGGCGCCTTCCACGTGGCGAAGCCGTCCGACCTCCTGCCCGAACTGCAGGGCCGCCTGCCGATCCGCGTCGAGCTGAAGCCGCTCGACAAGGCCGACTTCGTGCGCATCCTCAACGAGACCGAGGCGAGCCTGATCAAGCAGTCGGTGGCGCTGATGGGGACGGAGGGCGTTACCCTCGTCTTCACACCCGACTCCGTCGACGCCATCGCCGAGATCGCCGTGGAGATCAACGCGACGGTGGAGAACATCGGCGCCCGGCGCCTGCAGACGGTGATCGAGCGGGTGCTGGACGAGCTCTCCTTCACCGCCCCCGACCGTGCCGGCGAGACGGTGACGATCGACGCCAACCTCGTCAACGAGACGGTGCGCGAGCTCGCGAAGAACGCCGACCTCAGCCGCTTCATCCTCTGAGGCGGCGAGGCCGGCGGGGCGCGCGAAGGATCGGCACGCATCGCGCGTAGAGTGAGCGCACGCGCGCCGCGTGCGGGGGAGGACGCCGTCCATGACATCTCGATTTGCCGTCGCGCCGCTCACGCTGGCGCTGCTCGCCGCCGCCTCGGCCGTCCCGGCCGCCGCCGCCTCTTGCAAGCCGGAGTCGGTCGCCGGCCTGTGGGTCGGCCACGCCACCGTCCAGGTCGACCTCTACTGCCTGATCGACGTCAAGAAGTCGGGCGTCGTGGCGCAGTCGAGCTGCTTCAACCCGAAGACGCTGAAGCCCGAGGCCACCCTCGACGGCAAGGTGACGCTCGAGAAGGACTGCACCGTCAAGGCGACGTTCCAGTTCAAGAGCGGCAAGGTGACGGACCCCGCAAAGTTCCGCGGCAAGATGACGTCGGACGGCCAGAAGATGGCCGGCGACTTCGTCATCTTCGGCGCGCAGGAAGCCTACCGCTTCATCCGCCAGCTCGACTGAGCGGCGGCAGGCGGGGATCGGCCGGGCCGCGTGGGCTCAGCCGCTCCTCGCGCCAGGCGGCGCGGCACGACGGCCATCGTGGACCGTGCGCTGCCGAACGAGACAGCACGCGTTCACAATCCAAAGCGGAAGTCGGCCGCTCGACGTCGACTCACTCATCCCCTAGCTTACCCGCAGCCGCTGGTGGCATGCGGAAAGTTCAGAGCCTCTGCGACGCGTCGATCTCGTGCGCGCAGCACGGCCGGGGAGGGAATTCGCACCATGAGACGTCGATTCGCCATCGTGCCGCTGGCACTTTCATTGCTCGTCGCCTCGGCGATCTCTGCCGCCGCGGCCAACTGCAAGCCCGAGAACTTCGAGGGGTTGTGGGTGGCGTCCCCGACCGATGGCCAGTTTCCCACCTGCCTGATCGAGGTCAGTCGCTCCGGGAACATGCAGCGGGGGAGATGCTTCATCGGCGCGACCGAAAGGGCAGACACCACCGTGCGTGGACAGTTGAAGCTCGAACGGAACTGTCGTCTCACCGCCGACTTGCTGATCAAGAGCGGCTCCTTCAAGGGGCGGTGGCAGTTCCGCGGCTTCAGGGAGTTCGGCAATCAGAATGTGCTGTTCAAGGGCTTCATGTTCCAGCAGCGGCGGCAGGTGGAATCACTGATGTTCCGCCTCTCCTGAACGGCAGCGAGGGACACCGGCAGCGCCGGCGAGAAACGCCGGTAGCGCCCTGTCCAGCCGCCACGCCCGGGCCTACGGCTCCAGCTCGGCGTCCCAGTAGAGGAAGTCCATCCAGCTGTCGTGCAGGTAGTTGGGCGGGAACAGCCGGCCGTTGTTGTGCAGGTCCTGCACGGTCGGCCGGTAGGGGTGCTGGCGCGGGAACATCGCGACTTCCTCGCAGCGCTTGTTGCCCTTGCGCAGGTTGCAGGGCGAGCAGGCGGCGAGCACGTTCTCCCACTCCGTCTGCCCGCCCTTCGAGCGCGGCATCAGGTGGTCGAAGGTGAGGTCGTCGGTCGAGCCGCAGTACTGGCACTCGAAGCGGTCGCGCAGGAAGACGTTGAAGCGCGTGAACGCCGGGTTGCGCGCCGGGCGGATGTAGGTCTTCAGCGACACGACGCTCGGCAGCCGCATCTCGAACGACGGGCTGCGCACCGTGAAGTCGTATTCCGACACGATGTTCACGCGATCCATGAAGACCGCCTTGATGGCGTCCTGCCACGACCACAAGGACAAGGGGTAGTAGCTGAGCGGCCGATAGTCGGCGTTCAGGACAAGGGTCGGATGCGCGTCGGGAGAGACGTGGATGGTCAAGACACCACTCCAACCGTCCGGCCAGTCCCGCACCCACCGTCCGGACGAACGATTCTCGAGTACCGTCGATAGTCTATAGCCTCCGTGTCAGCCGTGTGAAGTCGACGCGACGACACACCCGCGGGCAGAATTCATCGTCGGCTACGATCGTCGCGCTCAGTGCGGCAGGGCGCGGCGCAGCACGCTGGCGGCAATCGCGAGGCCTGATTCGTCGATGCCGTGCGACAGGCCCGGGGCAATGTGCCACTCGACCGGGATCTCGGCGGCCGCCAGCGCCTCGCACGCCATCGGCAGGTACTCGACCGGCAGCACGTCGTCCTGGTCGCCGTGCACCAGCACCACCGGCGGCGACGGCCGCGGCGCGGCTGCGAGCGTGTCCGGGCGGGCGAGCAGGCCGGAGAAGCCGACGATCGCGGCGATCGCCGGCCGGCGGGAAAGGCCGACGTCGAGCGCCATCATCGTGCCCTGGCTGAAGCCGACGAGCGCCAGCGCCGAGGCCGGCAGCCGCATCCGCCCGAGCTCCTGCGACAGGAACGCGTCGAGCGCCGGCGCGGCGCGGGCGACGCCGCGCGGCACCTCCGCCGGATCACGCATCGTCAGCGGGAACCACTGCCGCCCGCCCGGGCTCATCGCGCACGGTTCGGGGGCGTGCGGGGCGACGAAGGCGATGTCGGGCATGTCGCGCGCGAAGTGGCGACCGAGCTCGATCAGGTCGTTGCCGTCGGCGCCGTAGCCGTGCACGAACACCACGAGCCCTTTCGCCGGGCGGCCGGAGGCGGGGGCGAGGCGGGGTCCGTCGAGCACGGGGGCGGCTCCCTTTGATTGGCGCAACCTCGGCGACGAGGCGAACCGATTGGCGGTGCGGGGCCCCGACTGCGGCTCAGAGCGGCGCGCCCTCGCGGCCCTCGCGGCGCGCCCGATAGTAGCCCCACCAGAGCCGCGCGGCCACCGACCGCCACGGCGCCCACGGGGCCGCTATGGAATCGAGCGCCTTCGCCTTCGGACGCGCCGGCAGGCCAAGTCCGTCGGCCACGGCGATCTGCAGGGCGAGGTCGCCGGACGGGAAGACGTCCGGATGGCCGGCGCAGAACAAGAGATAGAGGTCGACCGTCCACGGCCCGACGCCCGGCAGCACGGTCAGGGCGGCGTGCGCCTCGTCGGCCGGCAGCGATGCAAGATGGTCGAGGTCGAGCCGGCCCTCGAGGACGGCGGCGGCGGCGGCCCGCATCGTCCTCACCTTCGCCGCCGACAGCCCGCAGGCCCGGAGCGCCGCGTCGTCGAGGGCGGCGAAACCCACCGCCTCGTGGCCGCCGGCGGCATGAAGTCGGCCGAAGATCGCCGCCGCGCTCGCCGTCGAGACCTGCTGGCCCATGACGATGCGGGTGAGCCCCTCGAACCCCGGCTTGCCGCGCCTGAGCGGCAGCGGCCCGGCGATCGCGGCGATCGGCGCGAGCCGCGGATCGGCCGCCACCAGGGCGGCGACGCCCGCCGTGACGTCCGCGTCGGTCTCGATGCTACGCACACTCGTAGCTGAAAGCTTCAACCCACTCACCATCCAGTAGGGTGAAGCCGGTGAACCAGTCGAACAGGTCGACGGGCCTGCGGCCTTCCTCGAGGGCGGTCCCTACGTACTCATCGCCATTGTACGCGAAGCCGGCCTTGATCGGGCCCGGAGGATACGGCGTTCCATCGACGGCGGTGAGGGGCTTGCCGTAGGTTTTCCCCGCCAGGGCGGTGCCATATCCCAGCTCGCCCTCGTAACCATCCTTGCTGCCGTCGAAGAGTGGCCTTGTCTCACCACACGCAATACACCGCAGCGACATGCCGGCGATTGCTTCTTCATTGATGTCGGCGCGATGGACGTAGGTCCGAATCATCTCGAAAGCGGGTCCGCCACATGCTTGGCACGCGAGGGTGTAGGCCCTGTAGGCGAACTCCGGCGCTTCCTCGAACTCGACCATATCGAAGGCGAAAGGGGTCAGAAGCCGTGGGTGCACATCCGGGCCGACGGTCGTCTCTGAAGCTTCAGTCGTCATCTCGTCCTTCCCCGTTTCTTCAATTCCAAATTGTGCCACTGCCGCCGCAATCTCGCCAGATGGGCGGCCGTCCGGGCCAAGGAAGCGGCTTCGCCTTGTGCCGCAACCCGGTTCCTGATTGACAATGCCGGCATGTCAGGAATCGCCACCATCACCGTCGGCCGCGATGAAGCCGGAATGCGGCTCGACCGCTGGTTCAAGTCGCACTACCCCGACCTCGCCTTCGGCCGGCTGCAGAAGCTGGTGCGGACCGGCCAGGTGCGGGTCGACGGCGGCCGGGTCAAGACCTCGACCCGGCTCGAGCCCGGCCAGATGGTGCGGGTGCCGCCGCTGACGCCGCCGCCCGGCCTCGACGCCGAGCGCGACGATGAGGACGACGGCCGGCAAGAGCACGAGAACGCGGACGAGAACGCCGAACCGGACGAGGAGGCCGTCTTCCTCGCCAGCCTGCCGGGCTCGAAGGCCGCCCGGGCGCGCGCCAAGGCGAAGGCGCTTGCCGCGGAGGGGGCTGCCCAGCCCGCCACTGGCAAGGCCGTCGTCACCAAGTACGGCACTGGGCGTGCCGGCGATGCCGAGACGCTGCGGTCGATGCTCCTCTACGAGGACCGCGACGTCTACGTCTTCAACAAGCCGTTCGGCCTCGCCGTGCAGGGTGGCTCCGGCCTGACGCGCCACATCGACGGCATGCTGGAATCGCTCCTCGACTCCAAGGGCCAGAAGCCGCGGCTCGTCCACCGGCTCGACCGTGACACCACAGGCGTGCTGGTGGTGGCGCGCACGCGCCTCGCCGCGACGCACCTCACCGCGGCGTTCCGGGCGCGCTCCACCCGCAAGGTCTACTGGGCGCTGGTGAAGGGCGTGCCGAAGCCGAACCAGGGCCGCATCTCGACCTTCCTCGCCAAGGGCACCGGCCCCGACGGCGAGCGCATGCGGATCGCCCGCCACGGCGAGGACGACGCGGTGCACGCCGTCACCTACTACGCGGTCGTCGACCAGGCCGGCCAGCAGATGTCGTGGCTGTCGCTCCGTCCGGTGACGGGGCGCACCCACCAGCTGCGTGCCCACACCGCCCACATCGGCCACCCGATCGTCGGCGACCCGAAATATTTCGAGGTGGAGAACTGGGAGCTGCCCGGCGGCATCCAGAACCGCCTGCACCTGCACGCCCGCCGCATCACGCTGCCGCACCCCTCGGGCACCGGCAAGCTCGACGTCTCGGCACCCTTGCCCGACCACATGAAGCAGTCGTGGAACCTCCTCGGCTTCGATGCCACCCAGTACGACCCGATCGAGGAGGCGCCGGACGAATGAGGGGTGCTGCTCCGGTCGCGCGCTACGGGAGCGTCGGCACTCGCGGCGCCCCCCCTCCCTGCCCTCCCCCGCGAGGGGGGAGGGTTTCCGTTGTGCTTGGGGCAGTCGGTCGGCCCAAAACTCTGCGCGAACCCTCCCCCCTCGCGGGGGAGGGCAGGGAGGGGGAGCCGCGGGCACCACGCCAGTTTGAGCGGGCGACGCCCGACGCGGTGACCCCCGCCACACCCGCACCCGCCGCCTGCAGCGGCCGCCCCGCATGAGCGCCGCCGCCGGCAAGCCGACGTGGCGGGAGCGCATCGCCTTTCTCGGCGAGCGGCGCGTCTTCGTCATGCTGCTGCTCGGCTTCTCGTCCGGCCTGCCGCTCTTGCTCGTCTTCGGGACGCTGTCGGCGTGGCTGCGCGGGGCAGGCGTCTCGCGCACCGAGATCGGGCTGCTGTCGTGGGTGGCGCTCGCCTACTCGTTCAAGTTCGTCTGGGCACCCGTCGTCGACCGCTTCGACGTGCCCGTCCTCGCCCGTCTCCTCGGCCGGCGCCGGGCGTGGATGATCGTCGCGCAGCTCACCGTCGCCGCGGGTCTGCTCCTCATCGGCCTCTCCGATCCCGCCACCTCGCTCGGCCTCACCATCGCCGGGGCGCTTTTGACGGCGTTCGCCGGGGCGACGCAGGACATCGTCGTCGACGGCTGGCGCATCGACGCCGCGCCCACCGAGAAGCAGGGCACGATGGCGGCGACCTACCAGCTCGGCTACCGCTTCGCCCTGATGGCGTCCGGCGCCGGCGCCCTCTACATCGCCGAGTTCGTCGACTGGCAGGCCGCCTACTGGACGATGGCCGGCCTCGTCTCCGTCGGCATCGCCGCTGTCCTCCTCGCCCCCGTCGTCGACCGCGACCGGCCGGACCGCACCGGCGGCTTCAGCATCCGCGGGGCGGTGGTCGAGCCGTTCGCCGACCTCGTGCGCCGCTACGGCCTGGCGCTCCTCGTCATCCTGCCGGTGGTCGCCCTCTACCGCCTGCCCGACTTCATCGCCGGCGTGATGGCGAACCCGCTCTACATCGACGTCGGCTTCACGCTCACCGACATCGCCAACGTCTCGAAGCTCTACGGTGTCTGGATCGGCCTCGCCGGCGCCTTCGCCGGCGGCCTGCTGCTGCCGGTGCTCGGCATGCGCGCGGCCCTCGTCATCGGGGCGCTGACGGGGGCGGGCTCGAACGTCATGTTCGCCTGGCTCGCCCACGCCGGCGCGGACATCGTGCTTCTGACGCTCGCGATCTCCGTCGACAACTTCTCTGCCGGCTTCGCCGGCTCGGTGCTGATCGCCTACATGTCGGGCCTGACGGGGCCGGGCTTCGCCGCCACGCAGTACGCGCTGCTGTCGTCGCTCTACGCGCTGCCGGGCAAGCTCGTCGCCGGCCTCTCCGGTGTCATGGTCGATGCCTGGGGGTACCCGGCCTTCTTCATCGCGACGTCCTGCGTCGGCATCCCCGTGGCGATCCTCGCCTGGTTCGCGGCGAACACCGCAGGGCGCGACGCGCCGGCCGCCTCGCCCCCACCAGGCTGAGCGGCGAGGGGAGCGCGAAGATGAGATGGCAGGTGGGCGTCGCCTGTGTGATCGCAGTCGCCGTCTTCGCGCTCGGGTGGCTGATCCGGCCGGCTGAACAGGAGCCCGTCTCGTTCGCGATGGTGCAGTCACAAGTCGAGGTGTCGAGCGGGACGATATACTCGACCTCGTTCGGTAGGTTGTCCGAGCAGAGGGAGGTTGCCCTGCGCGAGGTACTGACAAAGGGGCTCGCCGACTGTTGGGTGGCGCCGCCCGCGACACTCGGGCGGGCAGTCCTCGATATGCGGGTTCGGGTCCAACTGGAGGGCAGTGGTCGCGTCCTCTCGGCGAGGGCGATTGCGCCTGACGCTCCAGCCGACAGCTTGCAGGCGATAGCGTCGATTGCCGCAGCGGAGCGGGCGGTCAGGGACTGCCAGCCCTACGACATTCCCGAGCCTGCCGGCCATGGACTCGAAACAGTCTTCGTTACCATCGACTTCAGGCCGGGCGGGTCACTGCCGCCTGCCCAGTGACGGCCGGCCTGTGCCTGGGCCACTGCGCTTCCTCCCCGCACTGCGGTAGCCGTCCGCCGCTCCGCGGACTAGATTAGACCCTCTCGTGCGCCGCGCCTCCACGCGGCCGCGCCTTCCGACCGAGGCCTCCATGAACCAGATGACCGCCCCCCCGAAGTTCGGCATCGGCGCGCCCGTGCGCCGCGTCGAGGATGCCGCGCTCGTCACCGGGCGGGGCCGCTATGTCGACGACATCGTGCCCGCCGGCGTGCTGGCGATGACGGTGGTGCGCAGCCAGGTGGCGCACGCCCGCATCACGCTCGGTGGCCTCGACGCGGCCCGCGCCGCCCCCGGCGTCCACATGGTGCTGACGTCGGCCGACCTCGAGGGCTACGGCGGCGTGCCCTGCAAGGCGATCATGAAGCAGGCCAACGGCACCCCCGTCGTGCCGCCCTATCGCCCGTTGCTCTGCGGCGAGATCGTCAAGCACGTCGGCGACGCGGTGGCGGCGGTGGTCGCCGATACGCTCGCGGCGGCGGAAGCGGCGGCCGAGCTCATCGAGATCGAGTACGACACGCTGCCGGCGGTGATCGACACTGTCGGCGCGCTCGATCCCGGCGCGCCGCTCGCCTGGCCGGAGCGCGGAACCAACCTCGCCTTCGAGTACGCCTTCGGCGACAAGGGCAAGACCGAGGCGGCGTTCGCCAGGGCGGCGAAAGTCGCGCGCCTCGAGGTGATCAACAACCGCCTCGTCTGCAACTACATGGAGCCGCGCGGCTGCATCGCCGAGTACGACGCGGGCACCGAGCGCTGGACGCTCACCGTCGGCACCCAGGGCGGCCACGGCATGCGCGGAATCCTCGCCGGCGACATCCTCAACGTCGACCCGTCCCGCATCCGCATCATCACGCCGGACGTCGGCGGCGGCTTCGGGCCGAAGATGCCGGTCTACCGCGAGTATCCGATCGCCATGATCGCAGCCGAGCGGCTGGGCAAGCCGGTGAAGTGGAAGTGCGGCCGCATGGAGCACTTCGTCGCCGACGCCCAGGGCCGCGACAACGTCACCACGGCCGAACTCGCGCTCGATGCCGACGGCAAGTTCCTGGCGCTGCGCGTCGACCTGATCGCCGCCGCCGGCGCCTATTTCCACCAGTTCGGGCCGTTCATCCCGTGGGTCGGCGCGACGATGTCGACCGGCGTCTACGACATCCCGGCGCTGGAGGTGCGGGTGCGCGGCACCTTCTCCAACACCGTGCCGGTCGACGCATACCGCGGCGCCGGCCGCCCGGAGGCGGCCTATGTGCTGGAGCGCCTCGTCGAGGAGGCGGCGCGCGTCGCTGGCGTCTCGCCGGTGGAGATCCGCCACCGCAACTTCATCCGCCCCGAGCAGATGCCCTACACGACCCAGACCGGCCGCATGTACGACACCGGCGAGTTCTCGGGCCATCTCGACCGGGCGCTCGACGAGGCGGACGTGGCCGGCTTCGAGGCGCGGGTGGCGGAGAGCGCCGCGCGTGGCCTCTATCGCGGCCTCGGGCTCGCGAGCTACGTCGAGGCGTGCGCCTTCCCGGGCTCCGAGCGCGCCGAGCTGTCGATCGATCCGGACGGCACGCTGACGCTGTTCATCGGCACCCAGACCAACGGCCAGGGCCACGCCACCGCCTACGCCCAGCTGATCGCCGACCACCTCGGCGTCGACATCTCCAAGATCAAGGTCGTGCAGGGCGACACCGACGCGGTGAAGACCGGCGGCGGCACCGGCGGCTCGCGCTCGATCCCGCTCGGCATGCCGTCGATCGACGTGGCGAGCCGTGCGCTGGTGGAGAAGATCAAGGCTGCCGCCGCCGACAAGCTGGAAACCTCGCCGGCCGATCTTGAGCTCGTCGGGGGCGAGGTGCGCATCGTCGGTACCGACCGCTCGGTGAGCCTCGCGACGCTCGCCGCCGCGATGCCCGCGGCCGACCGCACCACCGAGGGCGAGGTCAAGCAGACCGAGTGCACCTATCCGAACGGCACGCACATCGTCGAGGTCGAGATCGACCCCGAGACCGGCGTGACGAGCTTCGATCGCTACACCATCGTCGACGACTTCGGCGTCACGGTGAACCCGATCCTGCTCGCCGGCCAGGTGCACGGCGGCGTCGTGCAGTCGATCGGCCAGGCGATCCTGGAAAACACCCTCTACGACGCCGACGGCCAGCTGATCACCGCCTCGCTGCTCGACTATGCGCTGCCGCGCGCCGACGACGTGCCGTCGATCCACTTCGAGACGCGCAACGTACCGTCGACGACGAACGCCATGGGCATCAAGGGCGCCGGCGAGGCGGGCACCATCGGCGCGACGCCGGCGGTGATGAACGCGGTCGCCGATGCGCTCCGGCGCGGGGCGGGCGTGACGCGCATCGACATGCCGGCGACGCCGCTGGCGGTGTGGGCGGCGATCCGCGCCGCCGGGGCCGCGCAGGGGTGAGACGAGCCGTGAGGCGAGGGGTGACCGATGTCCGACGATCCGGCGCTGCGCGAGATGGTGCTCGACGCCATCGCGTACGTGGTGGCGGAGACGGGGGCGCGGGCCGTCAGCCTGGATGAGGCGGCGGCCCACGCCGACCTCGACCCGTGCGAGGTGCGCCGCGTCTTCCCAACGCTGGAAAGCCTGCAGGCGGCCGTGGTCGACCGTCTGTTCGAGACATTCTACGAGGACATCGCAAGGGAAGCCGGCGCCGACGACGGTCCCGGCGCCTTTGCGCACGCCTGCCTCGCCGCGACCCGCGCCCGCTTCGAGCGCAACGACTTCCCGCGCGTCGCCGCGGCCGTGCTGCCGTCGCTGCCGATTCATCCCGAGGTTCGCGCGGCGACGGTGGTGCATCGCCGCGCCATGCGCCGCTCCCTCGAGCAGGACGGCATGACGGCCGGCCACGCGGCTCTGTTCACCGTTGCGATCGACGGCCTCTGGCTCGCCTCGATGCTGGAGCTCGAGTCCCTCAGCCTCGAGGAGCGCGACCGGGTGTTCGACTGCCTGGAGAGCCTGCTGCCGCCGCGCGAGGCCGTTGCCGGCTGAGAGGCCTCCGGCCACGACGCCCCCCGATCGGCCTCGAGGACCGACCCGACGCTGCGGACGGCGTCGGCTTGCCGTGAGGTGAGGTGGCCCTGGGGACGCCGCGCCGCGCGCGAAAATTTGCTGTCATCCGAGCGGTTTGGAACGGTCCGAAGCACATCGGGCCATGCTAGGGATGGTGCAACACACGGTGCGGGGGCAACCGGATAACGACAAGTGGGGGAGCGGATGGCGAAGGGGCTGTCGCGCCGCGGTTTCCTGAAGGCGGGGCTGGTCTCCGGTGTCGCGTACAAGATCGCGATGCTGGCAGGTCCGGCGCGGGCCGACCTCGTCGAGGAGCCGCGCAACCGCGTGCCGCACTGGGTGGGCGCCGACGGCAAGGCCCGCTTCCGCTACGACGCCGTCGCCAAGGTCACCGGCGACAAGACCTTCGGCCGTGATTTCCGCGCCATCGACATGGCCGGCTGGCCGCGCGAGCAGACCCACGCCTTCATGATCTTCGGCGACCGCGCCGACCACGCCTTCGAAGGCATCGATCTGTCGGCGCTCGGCGCTGCCGGTGACGCCGACAACCTGCTGCCAGATCGCATCGTCATGGGCGCCGATCTAGTGCGCGACGGAGTGCTGCCGCCCGGCGGCTCCGAGGGCCTGCCCGCCGGCTTCTACGGTGACGTCTTCCTCGTGCCGGCCGGCGAGACACCCCGCTTTCTCGGCCAGCCGGTGGCGATGCTGTTCTATCGCGACTTCGGCCGCTACGACGCCGCCAAGCGGCGCATCCGCTTCGACACCGAGGTCGTGAAGTGGGGCGCCCACACCGGCCCGAACACGCCGGCGAACTACGGCAGCGGCCGCTATGTCCGCATCGGCGGCGCCCGGCCGGACGATAGGGACGTCTACTCGCCGCTGGACGGTGGCACGACCGTCCTTGGCCGCTTCGAGGGCGACGCCGTCCTCTGGCCGGCCGCCGACGAGGCCGGCGACCCGAATGCCCGGGCGATGTGGGCGGTCGCCGAGGTGGACCGGGAGATCGCCGCGGCGGGCGACGACGCCCTGGTGCTGACGCGCGAGCACTACTCCCAGTCCATCGACGCCTCGGCGATGGAGGCCGACAACGGCCTCGTCTGGTACGACCTCGTCACCGGCACCCTGCACGCCGTGCTCGGCACGCAGTCGCCCTACGAGACCGTCACCTCCACCGTCTCGATGTTCGAGCCGTCGCGCTTCCGGCTGACGAAGTTCGACCTGTCGATCGGCTACACCGTCGGCTACGGCACCAAGGACCACTCGGTCTTCCCGCTCTACGCCATCGTCGCCGGCCTCTATGGCGAGGGCCGGCCGGTGCGGCTGGCGCTCGACCGCTTCGAGCACTTCCGCACGGCGATGAAGCGGCATCCGTTCTGGATGAAGTCGACGCTTGTCGTCGACCGCACCACCGGTGCCTTCCGCATCCTGAAGGGCGAGTACCGCACCGACGGCGGTGGCCGCCGCAACTACTCGCCGGAGGTCTCGCTGGTCGGCACCTCGGCGGCGCAGTCGGTCTACTACTTCCCGAAGAGCGACCTGTCGGTCGCCTCCTACGCGTCGCGGGCGGTCGAGTCCGGCTCGACGCGCGGCTACGGCACCGTCCAGACGATGACAGCCACCGAAGTGCTGGTCGACGCGGCGGCGGCCGAACTCGGCATCGACCCGATCGCGCTGCGCCGCAAGAACCTCTTCCGCTCCGGCATGAAGAACACCCAGGGCGCCGTCCCCGGCGGGGCGCTGCGCAACGAGGAGATCCTCGACCGGGCGGCCGCGCATCCCTTGTGGCGGGACCGCGTCGCGGCCAAGGCGGCCTTCGAGGCGGCGAACCCCGGCAAGCGCTACGGCGTCGGCTACGCGCAGGTGCAGAAGGACTTCGGCAGCGGCGCGGAAGCTGCGATCACGACGCTCTTCTTCGATGCCTCGGGCCGTCTCACCATGCGCCAGCAGGGCATGGAGATGGGAACCGGCCTCACCACCGCCCAGGCGATGATGGTGGCCGACGTGATCGGCCGGGTGCCGGACGCTTGCGACTACGGGGCGACGAACTTCCCGGAGATGCCGCTCGTCTCCAACGAGATCCCCTATTCGATCTCGCAGCAGGACCAGGACCGGCTCGCCGCCGACCCGCACTGGACGCCGACCTATCTGTCGGGAATGACGGCGTCGAACAGCGTCTACTACATCGGCCACGCCACTCGTACGGCCGCGCAGGCGCTGCTCACCTTGTCGCTATGGCCGGCGGCGGTGGCGCTGTGGTCGCGCGGACCCGGCGGCGGGCAGTTCGCGGCGCTCTCCGTCACGCCGGCGGACCTGCGCTTCGTCGACGGGGCGCTCGCCGGAGGCGGCCTCGAGCCGCTGCCGCTCGAGCGCGTCGTCGCCGCCGCCCACGACCTCGGGCTCGTCA
The DNA here is from genome assembly GCF_046156265.1 of Pseudoxanthobacter sp. M-2. Classification (NCBI taxonomy): domain Bacteria; kingdom Pseudomonadati; phylum Pseudomonadota; class Alphaproteobacteria; order Hyphomicrobiales; family Segnochrobactraceae; genus Pseudoxanthobacter; species Pseudoxanthobacter sp. M-2. Next base: position 160,727 of record NZ_JAWDIR010000048.1, on the reverse strand, counting down.
CGGGCGTCAGCGTCCACACCTTCAACCGCTGGCGATGGGCGACGGCGACCTTCGACGTGCCCGGTGTCGGCCCGACGACGCTGCCGGTCGACGCCCTGTCGGTGCAGTACGGCGAGGGCGCTGCCCCCGAGCGCAAGGCGCTGATGACCGCCGGCGGCTTCCACTTCGTGCCGCGCACCACCGTCACCTATCCGGAGACGGCGCTGAACAACGCCGGCGTCACCTACTACACCTCGGTCGGCACCATCACCGAGGTGGTGGTCGACACCGCCACCTGCGAGGCGCGCGTCACCAGCCACCATTCGATCCTGGAGTGCGGCAACCAGGTGGTCCCGGAGCTCGTTTCCGGTCAGCTGCAGGGGGGCCTCGCCATGGGCATCGGCCACGCGCTCTATGAGGAGCTGCCGCTCTACGAGGGCGGCCCCGCCGACGGCACCTGGAACTGGAACCGCTACCGCCTGCCCCACGCCGCCGACGTGGCGGTGTGGAAGCAGACGTCGGAAATCCTGCCGCCGCTCTCCGACACCGACCCGCCGAAGGGCATGGCCGAGGTGGTGATGATCGCCGTCGTGCCGGCCATCATCAACGCCGTCGCGCACGCCATCGGCCACCGCTTCAGCGAGACGCCGATCACCCCGGCGCGCATCCGCGAGGTGCTGGCATGACGCTGCCGTCGACACCGCTGTCCCTCGTCGTCAACGGCCGCCAGGTCGGCCCGATCGACGTGCCGGACAACCTGATGATGGTCGACTTCCTGCACGAGTACCTGAACCTCACCGGCTCCCGGCTGGCGTGCGGGCAGGGCGTCTGCTGGGCGTGCACGATCATGCTGGAACAGCCCGACGGCACCCGTCGCGAAATCCGCAGCTGCATCACCGGCGCCCACTTCTTCGCCGGCCAGAAGGTCACCACCATCGAGGGCCACGCCGAGCGGGACGCCGACGGCAACGTCGTGGCGCTGTCGCCGATCCAGCAGGCCTTCATCGAGCACTTCTCCTTCCAGTGCGGCTACTGCACGCCGGGCTTCGTCACCGGTGCCACGGTGCTCCTGGAGCGGCTGCAGCGCGAGCCGGTCGCGCGCGCCGATGTCGAGCGCACCATCGAGGAGGCGCTCGCTCCGCACGTCTGCCGCTGCACGGGCTACGTGCGCTACTACGAGGCGGTGCGGTCGGTGATCCTCGACACGCCCGGCCTCGTGGTCGGGTAGGGGAGGGCACCATGATCATCCGCAAGGTCTGGCACCGGGTCGTCCTCGCCGCGGTCGTCATCGTCGTGCTCGGCGGCGGCTTCGCGCTCGCCGTCTTCGTCGGCGCCTTCGAGAAGAGCGTCGTCAGCGCCGCGGTCGAGACGCCGCTGACGGCGGAGGAGATCGCCGAGCTCGCGCCGCGCGGCCGCTACGTCGCCACCGCCGCCGACTGCGTTGCCTGCCACACCGCCGTCGGTGGCGCGCCGTGGGCGGGCGGACGGCCGTTCGAGATGCCGATGGGCACGCTCTACGCCACCAACATCTCGCCGGACCCGACCTATGGCATCGGCTCGTGGACGCGGGCCGACTTCCACCGCGCCATGCGCGACGGCGTGGCCAAGGGCGGCCGCCACCTCTATCCGGCGATGCCCTATGTCTCGTACCGGCAGATGAGCGAGGACGACGTCGACGCCGTCTGGGCCTACATGCTGACCCGCGAGCCGATGGCGGTGCCCGACCGCGAGGACAGCCTGCCGTTTCCTTACGTCCGCCAGTTCATGACGTTCTGGAACTTCCTGAACCTCCCCGGCGACGTGCCGGAGCCGGACGCGCAGAAGTCGGCCGCGTGGAACCGCGGGCGCTACCTGGTCGATGCCCTCGGCCATTGCGGCGAGTGCCACACGCCGCGCGACATCACCATGGGCATGGTGTCGTCGCGCTATCTCCAGGGCGCCGTCATCGAGGGCGTCGATGCGCCCGACATCACCCCCGCCGGCCTCGCCCGCCTCGGCTTCGCGCCGGAGCGGCTGGGCGACTTCATGCGCACGGGCATGGGGCCGGAGGGTGTCATGGGCTTCGCCATGTACGACGTCGTCCACCATTCGACGCAGTACCTGACCGACCAGGACGCCGCGGCGATGGCGGCCTATCTCGCCGGCGAGCCGGCTCCGGCCGCCCCCGCGTTTGCGGCGGCGCCGGTGTCGCCGGAGACGGCCGAGAACGGCCAGCGGCTCTACATCGCCGTCTGCGCCGGTTGCCACGGTATCGAGGGCGAGGGCACACCGTCGATGGCGCCGGCGATGACGACGAACGCCGAGCTGCGCCTGCCTCGGCCGACCAATCTGCTGGCGGTGCTCGCCGATGGCATCCCGTGGCGCGACTTCCCGCACGGCCGGCTTCAGGACATGCCGGGCTTCACCGATCTCCTGACCGATCAGGAGATCGCCGACCTGTCGAACTTCCTGCGCGCCACCTGGGGTGGCCGCGCGCCGGACGTCGCCGCCGCGGACGTCACAGCCCTCCGCCGCGCCGGCGACTGAAGTCGGGCGCCGCGCGCTCTCGCCTGCCGCTGCCAGCACCGCGGGCGGCCGGTCAGGCGCTCCCGCTGCGACGCCCCTTCGGCCACTTCCCCGCCGCCCGCCGCTTCACGCCAGCCCGGTGCAAGCCAGCGCGATGAATATCGCACCCCGGCGGGGCATAGCTTCCCTTTCGACGACCTCGTGGACTGGTGCGTCCACGGCGGCCTCCGAAAAGGAGTGTTGTTCACGCAACATCCCTATCGAAGGTGCACATCCTCATGTCTCGGTTACGTCTCACCATCGGCGCGAAGCTCGGCATCAGCGCCGCCGTCGGAATTGTTCTCGCGGGCGCGATCGTCGTCGCCCAGGTCATGGTCGGCTCCCTGCTGCAGCAGAGCGAAAAGGTCGTTCAGGACCAGCTGCACATCGAACTTGGAGCGCTGCAGTCGAACGTCGTTCTGCGCCGCATGCAGGCGACCACCAAGGACATGCGGCTGACGCTCGACCCGGCACAGGTCGACAAGTTCTCCGAGAGCATCACGGCCGACATCGCCGAGGCCGGCAAGCTTCTTGGCGAGGCCGCAGACCGGGCGACGCTGCCGGCGAACAAGCAGCGGCTCGAGAAGATCGCCAGCGACATCACCGCCTACGGCCAGTCGACCCTCGCCATTGCGGCCGTCCGCAAGGAAGAAATCGCCGGCCACGCTGCGCGTGACGCGGTCTCGGGCCAGTGGGGCGACCTCTCCGACAAGGCGAGAAATGCTCTCGAGGCGAGCAGCGATCCCCAGCAGCTGATGCGTACATTCTACGGGATCGAGCGCGACTACCAGACCATCCGCGCCTACTCGTGGCGCTATCTGACGACTCGCGATGCGGCGATCCTCCAGTCCATTGCGGACGCGGAGAAGCGTGCCACGGGAGCCTTCGCAACCTTGCGTGGTGCGGTCGCTGGCATCCCGGCGATCATGCAGCCGATCGAGGCGCTGGAGCAGGGTTTCAACTCCTATGTCACCACGTCGCAGGCGGTGCTGGCGCTGAACGATCGCGTCGACGAGATCGTCGACAAGGAGAGCCTGCCGCTGGCGGCCGCGGCGATCACGCTGGTGCGTGAGGCGATCGACGCCGCCGAAGCGCGCGTGAAAGAAGCGCAGGCTGCGGCCCACGCCGCCTCCGGCTTCGGCGAGATGGTCGTCTACGGCATGGTCGGCCTCTTGATCGTCGTGCTCGTCGGCTCCGCCATCTACGCGATCTTCGGCATCGCCCGTCCGCTGTCGGCGATGACGCGGGCGATGGACAAGATCGGCCAGGGTGCGCTCGACACCGAGATCCCGTCGGCCGGCCGCGGCGACGAGCTCGGCGAGCAGTCGACGGTGCTCGGCGTCTTCCGCGACGGTCTCGCCGAGGCGAAGCGGCTCCGCGAGGAGACGGCGCGTGCCGAGGTCGAGGCGGCGGCGAAGCGCAAGGCCGACATGCTGGCGCTCGCCGAGCAGTTCGAGGCGGCGGTCGGCAAGATCGTCGAGATGGTGTCGTCGGCGGCGACCGAGCTGCAGGCGGCGGCCCAGAGCCTGACGGCCACCTCCGAGGAGACGGCCGCCCAGGCGGCTGCCGTCGCCGCGGCGGCGGAAGAGGCGGCGACCAACGTGCAGACGGTGGCCGCTGCGGTCGAGGAACTCGCCGCCTCGGCGAGCGAGATCGGCCAGCAGGTCAGCCAGTCGACCAACGTCGCCTCGCGCGCCGTCGGCGAGGCGGGTGAAACCAACACCCGCATGACCAGCCTGCGCGCCGACGCCGACAAGATCGGCGCCATCGTCGGCCTGATCGGCGACATCGCCGCCCAGACCAACCTGCTCGCCCTGAACGCGACCATCGAGTCCGCCCGCGCCGGTGAAGCCGGCAAGGGCTTCGCGGTGGTGGCCCAGGAGGTGAAGAGCCTCGCCGAGCAGACCTCGAAGGCGACGGCGGAGATCTCCGCCCAGATCGGCGGGATGCAGGGCTCGACCGAGGACGCGGTGGTGGCGATCTCCAACGTCGGCCGCACCATCGGCGACATCAACGGCATCGCGGCTGCGATCGTCGCGGCTGTCGAGGAGCAGGGTGCGACGACGGCGGCGGTCGCCCGCAACGTCCAGCAGGCGGCGATGGGCACCAACGAGGTGACCACCAACATCGCGGCCGTGCTGCAGGCGGCGGAAGTGTCGTCCTCGGCGGCGACGCAGGTGCTGTCGTCGGCGAGCGAACTCGCCCGCCAGTCGGAGACGCTGCGCGGCGAGGTCCGCAAGTTCGTCGACCACGTCCGGGCCGCCTGAGGCGCGGACAGAACCGGAAAGTACCGGGCCGCCTGAGCCCCGGACAAGACCGACAAGCTCCGCGCCGCCTGAGGCGCGGACAGATACCGGAAAGTACCGGGCCGTTCGCGGCCCGGCAGAGACGAGGCCGCCGCCCGCCCCACCCGGGCGGTGGCCTGCGCGGGAGCGGGGGCTCGGTCCCCTCCCGCCGAAGGCGCGGCACGGACGGCCATTTCGCCGATCCGCGCCGCGCCTTTCCCGTTTTGCGGGGTCCTGTCGCCCGGCTCGCCCGGCGCCGAATGGCCGGCAGCCCGGCCTAGTCGTCGTCCATCGTGCGGCCGGGATAGAACGGCAGCGCGCGCAGGCGGGCGCCGGTGAGCTTCGCCCAGGCGTTGGCGACGGCCGGGGCGACGCAGGGGACGCCGGTCTCGCCGACCCCGCCCGGATCCGCCTCGCTCGCGACGATCTTCACGCTGATCGCCGGCATCTGCTGCAGCTTCAGGACCGGGTAGCGGTCGTAGTTCGCGACCCGCGGCTTGCCGGCGACGAAGGTCTGCTCGTTCCACATCGCGGCGCCGAGGCCGTGGGCGATGCCGCCCTGGATCTGCGCCTCGACGGAATCCGGGTTCACGACGATGCCGCAGTCGATCGCACAGGCGACCTTCGTCACCCTGATCTCGTTGGACGAGGACTTGGTCACCTCGGCGACGAGGGCGATGTAGCTGCCGAAGCCCTTGAGGAAGGCGACGCCGCGGGCGCTCCCGGAGGGCGGCGCCTTCGACCATCCGCTCAACTTCTCGACCGCCTTCAGCACCCCGGTGCCGCGGGCATCGCCGCGCGACCCGGCGAGGAGAGCCTTGCGGAACGCCAGCGGATCCTTGCCGGCGGCCGTCGCGAGCTCGTCCACCGCGCTCTCCACGGCGAAGGTGTTGTAGGACTCGCCGACGGAGCGCCAGTAGCCGAGCGGGATGTCGCACGGCAGCGCCACGTACTCGATCCGACGCTTGGCGATCCGGTAGGGAATGCCGACCGCGCCGGCGACGGCGCCGGTGTCCTCGGGGTTGGTGATGTCCGAGGGGGCACGCTGCTGGCTGATGGACGGCGACACGTTGCGATAGACGAGCGCAGTGAAGGCGCCGTTCGCGTCGGCACCGGCCTGCACGCGGATCTTGGCGCTCGGCCGGTACATGTCGTGCTGGAAGTCTTCCTCGCGCGACCAGGTCAGCTTGACCGGCTTGCCGACGGCCTTCGACAGCTTCACCGCCTGGGCGATGCAGTCGGTCTCGATCTTCCGCCCGAAGCCGCCGCCGCAATAGGTGGTGTGGACGGTGACGCTCGCGGCCGGAAGCCCGGTTATCCCGGCGACGAGCGGGATGATGAACTGCTGCCCCTGGGTGGGCGCCCAGATCTCGCAGGCGTTGGCGGTCACCGAGGCCGTGCAGTTCATCACCTCCATCGCCGCGTGGGCGAGGAAGGGGAGCGAGTAGGTGGCATCGACCCGGATCGGTGCGCTGGCGGGACGCGGCGTGCCGACCTTCTCGGCGATGAAGTATTCGGCCTTCTTCGACCTCACGAGCGCGTCGGCGGCGGCCTCGAGGGTGGCGGAATCGCGCGTCGCCGTGCTCTCCGGCAGGGTCCAGCCGATCGTTCCGGCGATCGAGCGGGCCGTGCGCATCGCCGTCCAGGTGTTGGAGGCGACGACGCCGACGGCATCGCCGAGGTTGACATAGGTGGTCCCGCTGCGGCTCGGCGGCACCGTCTTCACGGTCCCGCCGAGGGTCGGGCAGTGGACGACCGACGCGAAGACCATGCCGGGCACCTTCACGTCCGTGCCGAACACGGCCGTACCGAGGATCTTCTCCGGAAGGTCGAGGCGCGGGATGCGCTGCCCGACGAAGCGCCGGGTGGTGGCGTGGGTCGCGGTCGCCGGCGGCGTCAGCTTCGCCGCGGTCTCCAGCACGTCGCTGAAGCGGCAGGACGTGTCGCCGCTGACGAGCATGCCACCGCGGCCGAGCGACCAGGTGCCGCCGAACTGCTTGGCCGCCGCCGCGATCAGAACGTCGCGGACGATCGCGGCGGCGGTGCGCAGCGGCTTGTACCAGCCCATCATGCTGGTGCTGCCGCCCGTCAGCTGCGCGCCGAAGATCGGGTTGCCGTAGGGGTTCGGCCACTCCGTCGAGGCGGGCGCATGCACCGCGCGCACTTGGCTCCACTCGAGGCCGAGCTCCTCGGCCACAAGCTGCGCGAGGCCCGTCATGATCCCCTGGCCCATCTCGGTCGAGCCGATCGAGACGGTGACGATGTTGTCCGCGTCGATGCTGACGTAGGCGCCGAGCGAGACCGGCCCCGCCGCGGCCCGGGAGGCCGCCTTGGCACTCGCCTCGCGGGGGGAGAGGGAGACGGTGAAGGGGATGATCAGCGTCGCCGCCGCGCCCTTCAGGAAGTTGCGGCGATCGAGCGCGACGGCGCGGCCGGATGAGGCGGTGTCTGGCATGGTGCTCTCCGTTGCGGCTGCGGGCCCGGTCGTCAGAGGGTCTGGCAGGCCTTCTTGATGCGCTCGTAGGTGCCGCACATGCAGATGTTCTCGATCTCCTCGGCGATCTCCCGGCCGCGGTGGCCGTCCTTCAGGGCACCGGTGGCGGCGATCATCATGCCGGGCTGGCAGAAGCCGCACTGCGGCACCTGGTGCGCCTCCCAGGCGGCCTGCACGGCCTTGCCCTGCGGGTCGGCCGCCAGGCCCTCGACCGTGATGATCTTGCGCCCGACCGCCTCGGAGACCGACTTGTCGCAGGACTTCTCCGCCTCGCCGTCCATCAGCACCATGCAGGCGCCGCAGATCTCGATGCCGCAACCATACTTCGTCCCGGTCAGGCCGATGATGTCGCGCAGGACCCAGAGGAGCGGAGTATCCTCGTTGTCGACCGTCACCGAATAGGCGGTGCCGTTCACGTTCAGCTTGTATTGAGGCATCGAGAAGTCTCCCCGTTCAAGAGAAAGACCACTGCGAAGACGGGTGTCGGCAGGAGGCAACACGAGATCTTCGACATCGACGCCGGACCCGCGGGTCGATGCAGTGCGGAGTTTCTCTTTTTCTTCACGTCCTGTCGCTGGGTCGCACGGCGGTCACGGTGGCGACAAGGGACCAAGGTCGGATGAATTGACCCGGAGGTCGGAGGACTTTCGATCCCCCCGGCCGGAGCGCGGGCGAGGCCGTGCGGCGGCGCATCCATCGGGAGACCATCGCGTCCTGCGGCGCGAAGGTGTTTCTCCACCTTCGCCTCGTCGGGCGGCTTGTCACGGAACAAAGGATGAACAACTATCGGGGCATGGACCTCGCCCGCAAGCTCGCCATCCTCGCCGACGCCGCCAAGTACGACGCGTCCTGCGCCTCCGGCGGCACCACGAAGCGCGATTCCGTCGGCGGCCGCGGCATCGGCTCCACCGAGGGCGCCATCTGCCACTCCTATGCGCCGGACGGGCGCTGCATCTCGCTCCTGAAGATCCTGCTCACCAACGCCTGCGCCTTCGACTGCCTCTACTGCGTCAACCGCTCCTCCTCGAACGTGCCGCGCGCGCGCTTCACGGTGGAGGAGGTGGTCGAGCTCACCATCGACTTCTACCGGCGCAACTACATCGAAGGGCTGTTCCTCTCCTCCGGCATCATCCGCTCGCCGGACTACACGATGGAACAAGTGGTGCGGGTCGCCCGCACGCTGCGCGAGGAGCACGACTTCCGCGGCTACATCCACCTGAAGACCATTCCCGACGCGAGCCCGGACCTGCTGGCCGAGGCCGGCCGCTATGCCGACCGGCTGTCGATCAACATCGAGCTGCCGACCGATACCGGCCTCAGCGCCCTCGCCCCCGAGAAGGACGCCCGTGCCATCCGCCGCTCGATGGGGCGGATGCGCGGCCACATCGACGCCGCGAAGGAGGATCGCAAGGCGCCGTCGTTCGCCCCCGGCGGCCAGAGCACGCAGATGATCATCGGTGCCGACGCCACCGACGACCGCCAGATCCTCGCCACCAGCGCCGGCCTCTACGGCTCGTATCGTCTGAAGCGCGTCTACTATTCCGCCTTCAGCCCGATCCCCGATGCGAGCCGCCGCCTGCCGCCGGTGGCACCGCCGCTGGTGCGCGAGCATCGTCTCTACCAGGCCGACTGGCTGATGCGCTTCTACGGCTTCGACGTCTCCGAGATCGTCGAGGGCGAGGAGGGCAACCTCGCCCTCGACATCGACCCGAAGCTCGCCTGGGCGCTCCGCCACCGCGAGCGCTTCCCGCTCGACGTCAACTGCGCGAGCCGCGAGGAACTCCTGCGCGTGCCCGGCCTCGGCAAGAAGGCGGTCGAGCGGCTGCTCTCGGCGCGGCGCGTGCGGGCGATCCGCACCGCCGACCTCGGCCGCCTGCGCGTGCCATTGGCCAAGGCGCTGCCCTTCCTGGTGCTGCCCGACCACAGCCCGGGCGGCCTGATCGACCGGGTCGACCTCCGGCAGCGGGTCGCCCCGCCGCGCCAGCTCGCCCTGCCGCTCTGAGCGACCGCGGTGCCGGGAGACCCTCATGCACGCCGTCGTCCTGCCCGGCGAGACCGACTTCTCCGGCTTCCGCGCCGTCGCCCGCGACCTCATCGCCCGCGCCGTGCCGCCGGAGCGCGTCGCCTTCAGCGTCAAGGGTGGCGAGGCGCCCGACCTCTTCGCCGGCGCCGCCGAACCGCTGCCGGCGCCGGTGCCGGCGGCGCCGCTCGCCGTGCCGCGCGGCTTCCTGACGCTCGCGGAAACCGTCGTGCTGCACCGCGACCCCGAGCGTTTCGCCCGCCTCTACCGCCTCGTCTGGCGCCTGCGCACCGAGCCGCAGCTGATGCGTGTCGCCGTCGATCCGGACGTCGCCGAGCTCGAGGCGATGGCGAAGGCGGTGCGCCGCGACATCCACAAGATGCGCGCCTTCGTGCGCTTCCGCCGCTCGGAGCTCGCCGGCGAGCCGTGGTTCGTCGCCTGGTTCGAGCCCGACCACCGCATCGTCGCCGCCAACGCGCCGTTCTTCATGCGCCGCTTCGCCTCGATGCGCTGGTCGATCCTGACGCCGGATGCCACCGTCCACTGGGACGGCGAGGGCCTCGCCTTCGGCCCCGGCAGCCGCCGCGCCGACGCGCCGACCGACGACGCGCTGGAGGCCCTCTGGCGCGGCTACTATTCCAGCATCTTCAACCCCGCCCGGCTGAAGGTCGGCGCCATGCGCGCCGAGATGCCGGAGAAGTACTGGCGGAACCTGCCGGAGGCGCCGCTCATCCGCCCCCTGATCGCCGAAGCCCGGCGCAGGAGCGAGGAGATGGTCGAGACGGGACCGAGCGCCCCCAACCCGCGGCCGCACCGCCCGCACGCGATCGCGGTCGCCGCCCCGGCCGAAACCGGTACGCCCGCGGCGCTCGCCGCCGAGGCGGCGGGCTGCCGCGCCTGCCCGTTGTGGGAGCCGGCGACGCAGACGGTGTTCGGAGAGGGGCGGGAGGATGCGCCGCTGCTCTTCGTCGGCGAGCAGCCCGGCGACCAGGAGGACATCGCCGGCCGCCCGTTCGTCGGCCCCGCCGGCCAGCTCTTCGACCGCGCGCTGTCGGAGGCCGGCGTCGACCGCGAAGACGCCTACGTGACGAATGCGGTGAAGCACTTCAAGTTCGTGCCGCGCGGCAAGCGTCGCATCCACCAGAAGCCGTCGACCGGCGAGGTCCGCGCCTGCCAGCCCTGGCTGAAGCGCGAGATCGCCTTCGTCCGCCCGCGCCTGATCGTGGCGATGGGGGCCACCGCCGCTCTTTCGGTGCTCGGCCGTACAGTTCCGATCGGCAAGAGCCGCGGCCGCATCATCGAGGGCCCGGACGGCACGGCGGTGCTCGTCACCGTCCACCCCTCCTACCTGCTGCGCCTGCCCGACCCAGCGACGAAGGCGACGGAATACGCCGCCTTCGTCGAGGATCTGAGGCTGGCGGGGGAAACGGTCCGCGGAGGGTGAGGGGCGGTTGAACGGGACCTCGCATTGAGCGAAGGGATGAGGGTGAGAGCGGCGTTTGCCGTCCCAACCCTTCAGCCGCCGAGCCGCCGCATGAACAGTCGGGACCTCTTCCGCGCGCACCTGCCGCCCTACCTGCTGTCGCACATGGTCGAGCACGGCGGCGAGACCGTCTTTCCCTACCGGGCGATCCCGGCGGTGATCGAGGCGAGCCGTGTGGCGGGCCTCGTCAATCTCGGCGGCAACCTGATGCTGCTGTTTTCACCCGGCGTCTGGGAATCGCCGGTCATGCAGGTGAACACCAGATCGGAGAAACTGCGCGGGCTTCCCTTGCAGGAGCGGATCGACCAGGCCGCCGCAATCGCGCTCAGCGATTTTCTCGATCTCGGCAGCGAGGCGGAACTGCTGCAGGAGGCGGCCATCGGTGCCGGCCGCCCGCAGATCGCCGAGGGAGCGGACGCGTGGCGGAAGCTCTACTTCACATGGTTGGTGAACCGACCCTGAGATGCGTCCCGCCGCTTCAGCGACAGGGCGCCACCGTTAGGACCGCTCAGGACCCCAGCGCGTAGCACATCTCGAGGTGCATCTCGATCATCGGCAGGGTGTCGGCGGCGAACGCCTTCAGCACGGCGTTGTCGCCGCCCTTGGCGTAGCCGGCGAACAGGCCGACAGCGGCCTGGTGGCCCTGCGTCTGTGCGGCGATGTAGTCCTTGTCGAAGGCCGCGCCGCTCTCGCCCTGCAGCTTGTCCATGATCGCGCCGAGCTCCGCGCCGAGGCCGTCGGGCGGCGTCAGGCCGGTGCCGGCCTTGCCGAAGGCGGCGACGAAATGCTCGCCGATCATGGTGTGATCCGTGATCATCTTCTGCGCGAAGGCACGCACCGCCGGGTTCTGCGACTTCTCGAGCGCGAGCCGGCTCGAGGCGATCTCGAAGGCGTTGGCGGCCGGCGCGGTGGCGACGAAGGCGGCCGTCGTCGGCACGCTCGCGGAGGCGGCGATCTCCGCCGGCGTCGGCCCGGCTGCGGTGGCCGCTGTCGGCAGCACGGGAAGGGTGGCGAGGAGAAGGGCGGCGAAGGCGGCACGGAGGGCAGGCACGCGCATGGGAAATCCCTTCTCGTTGTCGCGGCCACCTTAGCGTGCTTCGGGCGCGTTGCCGACGAGGATCGGCTGCGGGCCGGCCCTCGCTCACCCTGACCCGGGCACCGCCTCCAGGTCCGCCTTGAGGCGATCGAGCAGGGACACCGCCTGCATTGCGTAGGCGCCGATCCAGCGGTCGTGGATGTGCTTGATCGGCAACGGGTTGAGGTGGTTCCAGCGCTCGCGGCCGACCTTGCGGGCGATCACCAGGTCGGCCTCTTCCAGCACCTTCAGGTGCTGCATCACCGTGCAGCGGTCGAGGGCGGGGAAGTGCGCGCACAGCGCGCCCGTCGTCTGCGGCGCGTCCTTCAGGGCATCGAGGATCGCCCGCCGCGTGCCGGCCGCGAGCGCCCTGAAGACGAGCTCGTCTTCCGATTCGATTGACATGTTATGAAATTATAACATGATGCCTGCCGTCGCAATGCGGGGGTGGCGCCGGCTGGCCGAGACCGGTCGCGGAGGACGTGTCATGGACCTGAAGTTCGAGGTGTCCGCCCACATCGCGCGGCCGGTGGAGGAGGTATTCGAGGCGGTCGCCGACCCGGCCAAGCTGTCGGGCTATTTCACCACCGGCGGCGCCAAGGGCCGACTCGAGACCGGCGCCACCGTCACGTGGGACTTCGCCGACTTTCCGGGCGCCTTTCCGGTCGAGGTGGTGGAGGTCGAGCCGAACCGCCGCATCGTGCTGCGCTGGGAGGCGAACGAGGGCGCCCCGTCCGACGGCGAGGCCGCCGTCACGGCAGGGGCGGGCTACAGCACCACCGTGACGATGACCTTCACGCCGCTCGACGATGGCCGCACCCTCGTCACCATCGCCGAGGAAGGCTGGCGGCCGACGCCGGCGGGGCTCGCTGCCTCCTATGGCAACTGCCAGGGCTGGTCGCAGATGCTGGCGGTGATGAAGGCGTGGGTCGAGCACGGCATCAACCTGCGCGAGGGCATGTACCGGTAGCCGTCTCGCCTTGCGGCCAGCGACGAACACCGGGCGGCTCGTCGCCGTGGCGTCCCGCATGCCGCGTCCCGCTTGGCGGCGGCGTGCGGATGTGGTCCATGCGGTGCGGCCGCCCCGCGCGGCGGAACGAGAAGGGTCGCCGGCCTCCGCCGGCCATGACCCCGCCACCACGGATGCCATGACCGCCCCCGCGCCCCCGTCCGCCAGCGCTCCCGCCGCTCCGCCGCTGCCGACCGTCGGGATGGCCCTGATGGCGACGGCGATGCTGTCCTTTCCGCTCGTCGACGGGCTGGCGAAGCACCTGGCGCTGGAGGCGTCGCCCTATTTCGTCGCCTGGGCGCGCTATGCGGTGGCCTCGCTGGTGGTGCTGCCGTTCGCGCTCGCGATGCACGGCTGGCGCCTGTTCCCGCGCGAGCGGCTCGGCTCGCACTTCCTGCGCACGGCCTTCCTCGTCGTCGCCATGACGCTGTTCTACCTGTCGATGGTGCGGGTGCCGCTCGCCACCACCTTCAGCGCCTATTTCGTCGGGCCCATCATCGCCGCCGCCCTCTCGGTGGTGATCCTCGGCGAGACGATGACGCGCCGCAAGCTCCTCGGCCTCGTTCTTGGCTTCGCCGGTTCGCTCGTCATCCTGCGCCCGGGCACGGGGCTCGAGCCCGGCGTGATCTTCGCCTTCGGGGCCGGCGTCTTCTACGCGTGCTACCTCGTCGCCACCCGCCGGGCGGCGATGACCAGCGACCCCGTCCCGACGCTGCTCTTCCAGTGCGTCGTCGGCACCGTCCTGATGACGCCGCAGGCGATCCTCACCTGGTCCCTGCCCGTCGGCGGCGACGCGGTCCTCCCCGGGCTGCTCGCGCTTTACGGCCTGCTCGGCCTGTCCTCGGCCGCCTGCCACTTCCTGGTGATCCTCGCCTTCCGCCGCGCCGACGCGACCACGCTCGCCCCGCTCGTCTATCTCGAACTGATCGGCGGTGCGCTGATCGGCTATCTCGCCTTCGGCGAGGTACCGGGGCTGCCGATCGTGGTCGGCGCCGCCTTCATCGTCGCCGGCGGCCTGGTGCTGCTGCGCCGGCGCCCGGGCGCGGCCGGCTAGGCCGAGTGCGCAGCACAGCCGGTCGCGCCGCCGGCTTGCTCCCGCCCGCCGCCCATGCTCTTGAGGGCGCGCCCGCCGCGTCGCGCCCGCCCGCGGCCACCGTCCGCCCGGCCCCCGCCGGCGAGAGCTTCCGATGTCCGCCCCTTCCGCCCCGCATACCTCCCGTCGCGACCGGCCGCTCGTCGGCATCGGCTTCAAGCTGGTCTCGACGCTGCTGTTCGCGGTGATGATCGGCCTCATCAAGGTGGTCGCCGAGCGGGTGCCGACCGGCGAGATCGTCTTCGCCCGCAATTTCTTCGCGCTCATCCCCGTCGCCATCGCGATCATCGTCGCCCGCGACGGCCTTGGTGTCTTCCGCACCCGCCACCCCTTCGGCCATGTCTGGCGGGCGTCCGCCGGTGTCGTCGCGATGATCCTCTCCTTCGAGGCGATCGCCCGCCTGCCGATCGCCGACGCCACCGCGCTGAGCTACGCCGCCCCGCTGATCACCACCGCGCTCGCCGTGGTGCTCCTCGGCGAGACGGTGCGCGCCTACCGCTGGGTGGCCGTCGTCGTCGGCCTCGCCGGCGTCGTCGTGGTGCTCTGGCCGCACCTGACGCTGGAGCCCGCCGTCGGCGGCACCCGCGCCCTGATCGGCGTCGTCTGCGCGGTCGCCGCCGCCTTCTTCGTGGCGCTCGCCATGATCGCCGTGCGCTCCCTGACGAAGACCGAGGCGACGCGCACCATCGTGCTTTACTTCACCCTCGTCTCGAGCCTCGTCGGCCTCGCCACGCTGCCGTTCGGCTGGGTGGTGCCGACGCCGATGGACGCTGTGCTGCTCGTCTCCATCGGCCTCGTCGGCGGCGTCGCGCAGCTGTTCATGACGCAGTCCTACGGCTACGCCGACGCCTCCGTCATCGCCCCGTTCGAATACGCCACGATGGTGTGGACGCTGATCGCCGGCCTCGTCGTCTTCGACGAGGTGCCGGCGCCGCTGGTGCTGGTCGGCATGGCGATCATCATCGGCTCCGGGCTGATGATCATCTGGCGCGAGCGCCGCCTCGGCCTGCCGCGGCCGGAACGCGAGGTCGAGCCGCCGACCTGACGGCCCGTCCCCATCCGATGGGGGTTGCGGCGGCGGCGCCGAACGGCTTCTCTGCCACGCTCAAGCGCGGGAGGACACGCGATGACGGCCTTCGAGATCCGGCAGGTGCCCTGCCTCGGCGACAATTACCTCGTGCTCGTCCACCACCCCGAAAGCACCACGACGCTCGTCGTCGACGTGCCCGACGCGGACGCGGCGCTTTCGGCGCTCAACGAAACCGGCTGGACGCTCACCCACATCCTCATCACCCACCACCACGCCGACCATATCCAGGGCGTGCCGGCGGTGAAGGCGGCGACGGGCGCGACCGTGATCGGCCCGGCGGCGGAGGCCGCGCGCATTCCCGGCCTCGAGCGCGAGGTCGCCGACGGTGAAAAATTCGAGCTCGGCGGCATCCGCATCGAGGCGATCTCGACGCCGGGCCACACCCTCGGACAGGTCTCCTACTACCTGCCCGACGCCGGCATCGCGTTTACCGGCGACACGCTGTTCTCGCTCGGCTGCGGGCGCGTCATCGAGGGCCGCCTCGACCAGATGTGGGCCTCGCTCCTGAAGCTCCGCCAGCGCCTGCCGGCGGCGACCACGGTCTATTGCGGCCACGAATACACCCAGGCGAACGCCCGCTTCGCGCTCTCCGTCGACCCGCGCAACGCCGCCCTCAAGGCGCGCGCCGCGGCCGTCGACGCCGCCCGCGCCGAGGGCCGCCCGACGCTGCCGACCGACATGGCGAGCGAGTGCGCGGCGAACCCGTTCCTGCGCGCCGACGATCCCGCGCTCGCCGCCGCCGTCGGCCTCGGCGGCGCCGAGCCCGCCCGCGTCTTCGCCGAACTGCGCACCCGCAAGGACCACTTCCGATGAGCCGTTCCCAGCCCACCGGCGCCGACTTCTCCGCACCCGACCTGTCGGTCAAGGACATCGTCCGCCTGCTCGACATGAAGCCCCACCCCGAGGGCGGCTTCTTCGTTGAGACCTTCCGCGACGCCGAGCCCAAGGGCGGCCGCTCGCACGGCACCGCGATCTACTACCTGCTCGGCGCCGGCGACGTCTCCGCCTGGCACCGCTGCGACGCCACCGAGATCTGGCACTGGTACGCCGGCGCGCCGCTCGCTTTGACGATCTCCGAAAACGGCCACGATGCGGCGAGCCACCGCCTCGGCAACGACCTCGCCGTCGGTCAGCGCCCGCAGGTGGTGGTGCCGGCGAACGCCTGGCAGACGGCCGAATCCCTCGGCCACTGGACCCTCGTCGGCTGCACGGTCTCGCCCGGCTTCGAGTTCAAGGGCTTCGAACTCGCCCCGCCCGACTGGCGCCCGACGCCGCGGACGGGGAGGGGGTAGGGGAGAGGGGCGACGACAGGCGCAACGCGTCCCTCCCCTGACAGGGGGAGGGACAGCCGGCGCAGCCGGCAGGGTGGGGCCCGTGAATCAGAGGCTCGACCTCGATTGGTGTCTCACTCCGGATTCACAGGCCCCACCCTGGCGACCTGCGGTCGCCTGTCCCTCCCCCTGGCAGGGGAGGGACGCTCCACCGTCTTCCGTCCTTGCCCGCCCGCCGGAGCCTCCCGCATGGATCGCCGCCGCTTCACCCTCGTCGGCCTCACCGCCGTCGCCATGTGGTCGACCCTCGGGCTGCTCACCGCCGGCTCGGGCGCGGTGCCGCCGTTCCTGATGAACGCGCTGTGCTTCGGCATCTCCGGCGTCGTCGGCCTCGCGATCCTCCTCGTCCGCGACCGCTCGATCGCCGTGCTGCGCCAGCCGGCGATCGTCTGGGTGGTCGGCATCGGCGGGCTGTTCGGCTACCACTTCTTCTACTTCACCGCGCTGAAGGCGGCACCGCCAGTGGACGCCGGCCTGATCTGCTATCTCTGGCCGCTGCTGATCGTGCTGCTCTCGGGGCTGCTGCCGGGTGAGAAGCTCAAGTGGCACCACGTCGTCGGTGCGCTCGCCGGGCTCGCCGGGGCGGCGCTGATCGTCACGAAGGGCGGGCAGGTGGCGTTCGCGCCGCAATATGCGCTGGGCTACGGCGCTGCCTTCATCGCAGCCTTCGTCTGGGCGATCTACTCGCTCGCCTCGCGCCGGCTGCCGAAGGTGCCGTCGGACGCCGTCGTCGGCTTCTGCCTCGCGACGGCCGCTCTGTCGGTCGCCTGTCACCTGGCGCTGGAGGAAACAATCTGGCCCGCCGGCGCCGGCGAATGGGCGGCGGTCGGGCTGCTCGGGCTGCTCCCGGTCGGGCTCGCCTTCTTCGTCTGGGACATCGGCGTCAAGCGCGGCGACATCCAGGTGCTCGGCGCCGCCTCCTACGCGGCGCCGCTGCTCTCGACGCTGCTCCTCGTCGCCTTCGGCCACGGCGCATTCACGTGGGTCGTCGCGCTCGCCTGCGTGCTGATCTCCGGCGGTGGCCTGATCGCGGCGAAGGACATGATCTTCCGCAAGGCGTCCTGAGGCGCCCTCAGAGCCGCGTCTTCACCGCCGCCGTCGCCGCGTCGCCGGTGTTTGGCGTGCCGGCCGGCTCGATCAGCAGGAGGTGCACCTCCTCCTCCGCCACCGGCCGGTGCTCCACCCCCTTCGGCACGACGTAGAGCTCGCCCGGCCCGAGGGTCACCTCGCCGTCGCGCAGCTCGATGCGCAGCCGCCCCTTCAGCACCAGGAAGAAGTCGTCGGTGTCCGGGTGCGCGTGCCAGACGAACTCGCCCTGCACCTTCACCACCATGACGTCGTGGCCGTTGAAGTCGGCGACGACCTTCGGCGACCAGTGCTCCGAGAAGGCCGAGAGCTTCTCGGCGAGCCGGACGGGTTCGGCCATCGCGGCGTCCCCCTCAGCCGCGGCCGGTGATCGGCACCGCGGCGCCGGTGACGCCGCTCGCCCCCGGCGAGACGAGGAACGCCATCACCTCCGCCACCTGGTCCGGCGTCACCCACTTGGAGGTGTCGGCGTCCGGCATGGCGGCACGGTTCTGCGGGGTATCGATGGTCGAGGGCATGACGGTGTTGACCGTGATGCCGTCGCCCTTCAGCTCGTCGGCGAGGCTCTCGGTCAGGCGGATGACGGCGCTCTTCGAGGCGGCGTAGGCGGCCAGCCCCGACGGCGCCTTCAGCGCCGCGCCGGCGGCGATCGAGACGATGGCGCCGCGGCCGGCCTTGCGCATTGCCGGCACGACGGCGCGCGCCATGTTGAGCGTCGTCTTCAGGTTCACCGTCATCATCAGGTCCCATAGACCGTCGTCGGTGTCGCTGAGGGGGGCGGCGCGGAAGGTGCCGACGGTGTGGACGAGGCCGTCGATGTGCCCAGAGCTCGCGAGCACCCGCTCGGCCATCGCGGCGCAGGCGGTCGCATCCGTGAGGTCGACGCCGGCCTCGACGATGTGGCCGCTGCCGGCGAGCGCGCCGACGAGGGCCTGCAGCGGCTCAACCGCGCGATCGACCGCGACGACGGTGGCGCCGCGCGCGGCGAGGAGTCGGGCGGCGGCCGAGCCGGCATTGCCGGCGGCCCCGGTGACGATGACGACGGATGGGGTGGACATCGAGGCTTCTCCGAAGAAGCGCCGGCGGGCGCCGGGCGCGAAGAGGCGAGGGGACTGGTACGCGAGGCGTAAGCGGTCGGTCTCAGGGCGGATGCCGGCGCCGCGCGAGCCGCAGCAGCACGGCGTCGGCGACGGCGAGGAAGACGAGCACGGCAACGGCCGCGATGAGCAGGCGCAGGTCGCCGAGGATCGGGCCGATGGCGAGGCGCGGCGCGTTTTCCCAGACGAACCAGGCGCCGGCCGCCACGACGAGCGTCGCCACGGCCGTGACGAACTGGGCACGGGCGCTCACGGCAGCACCCTCGCTGTCTTGAGATCGGCTTTCAGCACGAGGAGGTCGTCGACCTTCTCGACGTCCGCCTCGATCTCGACGAGGCGGGCGACGAGGTCGCGGTAGTCCTCGGCGGCGGGCTCGCCGCCGGCGGCGTCGCCGACGAGGAAGAAGACTTGCCCCTCCACCGGCCCGGTCGAGACGAAGACGAGCGGCAGGCCGCCGGCGAGGCAGAGGTTGGCGCAGGCCTTGTGGGCGAGGCCGGTGCCGGGTCGCATGGCGCCGGCATAGCACTTGCCGTCGCAGAGCTCGCCGACGAGGCGGTAGCGCCCGAGCGGTGTCGATGGCGGCGGTGCGGCGGTCGGAGCCGTCCCGGCCGGCGCCTCCGTCGCGACGAGCCCCTCCGGCCCGTCGAGTTGCAGCATGTCGAGGTCGCCGCGCTTGATCAGGAAGCCCGCCGCCGTCGCCGCCTGGCCGTCGAGCGGTTCGGCCGGCGCCTGCGCGCCGACCTTGCCGACACCGGCGAGCATCACCGCATGGCCGTCCGGGTGCGCCGCGCTCGGCGGCAGCCGCAGGATCGGATAGGGCCGCGCCTGTACGACGCCGGCCATCTGCTGCCGGCCGGCCGCCCAGTCGAAGCCGCCGGAGCCGGGGTCGCCGGTGCTCGCGCCGAGCCCGAGCGCCAGCGCCGCGAAGCCGGCGACGAGCGCGGCGGCGACGAAGGTGAGGGGCACGGCGAGGGCCGCCGGCAGGCTCGCCCAGCCGATGAAGAACGGCGGCTCGGGGGTCGGCTCGGTTGCGGGCCGGGGGGCGCTCATGCCGGCGCTCCCCCGTGCACGGGCGCGCCGCCGCGCTCGCCCTCGACTTCGAGAACCGCGATGCCCGCCGTCGGCGTGCCCGGCGGGTTCGGCCTCGGATCGATGAGCACGCGATCGCCGTCGCGGCGCAACTCGTAGGTGGCGATGCGCTCGGTGAAGGGCGGCGGCGCGCGGCCGTCGAGGAGGCGGTACTGGTAGCCGTGCCACGGGCAGGTGACGCAGCCGTCGACGATCCGGCCCTCGCCGAGCGGGCCGTTCTGGTGGGCACAGACGTTGGAGACGGCAGCGAGGCGGTCGCCGTCGCGGAACACCGCCGCCGCCGTGCCGTCGGCGAAGCGCACGGTGATCGCCCGGCCGGGAGCGAGCCCGTCGGCGCCGGCGACCTCGACCCATCCCGAGGTCGCGGCAGCCGTCGCCTCCGTGTCGATCGTTCGCCGCCCCTTCGCGGCAGCGGCGAGATGCAGCCCCACCACCGTCGCCACGCAGAGCGCCGCGACGATGCCCATCAGCGGCCCGTCCTCGCCCTGCAGCGCGCCGAGGCCGATGTGGGCGACGACCAGCGCATAGGCCGCATAGATCCCGAAGTGGAGGGCCTTCCAGACCGGCGGCGTCAGGAAGGCGAGCCAGAAGTCGTGGCTCGTCGCCGCCAGTACCGCGAGGATGAGGAGCGCCGCGAGCCCGAGCGCCTCGAACGGGAAGCCGAGGAGCTGCCCGTAGCTGGTGTTCGCCGACAGGAGCGCGACGTAAGTGTCGGTCGGCGAGAAGGCGAAGTACCAGCCGAGCACGTGGCTCGCGTGGATCGCCGCCACAACTGCGGTGGCCACGCCGAGATGGCGGCGGTTGTAGAGAAGCGGCAGGAAGCGGCGGTCGAGCCGGGCGAGGGGACCGATGGATAAGGCCAACGTCAGCATCAGGAAGGCGCAGGTGCCGAAGGCCTGCATGCGCGCCACCGCGCCGTCGACCGGCAGCGTCACCCCCTGGAAGGCCGGCGCGAGCTGCAGGTAGACGGTGATGTAGAGCCCCACCGCCGCCGCCAGCACGGCGTCGTAGACGATCTTCGAGCGGTTCCAGCCGACGGGGCGGTAGCCGGCGCTCATGGCGGCGCCCCCGCGGCCGCCTCGCCCGGCGGTGGCGCGATCCGCACGGCCGCCGCGTCGCGCGGCCCCTCCTGGTGGATCGCCGCGGCGACGATGAGGATCGCCGGCAGCACCACGGCGAGCACCGTCCAGATCCGCCGGTGCACGCGCGCCGGCGCCGTCCGGTCGAAGCGGCCGGCCGTCTCCGGCGCCCGCGAAAGTACCCGCCAGCGCCACAGCACCAGTGGCCACAGGAGCACGATCCCCGGCACCAGCAGCGGCCGGAAGGCGACGGCGCCGTGCGCCGCCGGGTCGATGCGATCGATCCCCCACAGCAGGAAAACCGCCGCCACCGCCAGCCCAACGACGCCCCAAGCTTGGGCCAGCGTCACGAGGGCGGCGGCGACCGTCATTGCTGCGTCTCCGCCGGGCAGGTCGCGTCGAGGTGCGCCGACAGCCAGCCGAGCGCCGGCACGATCGCCGCCTTCCAGTTCGCCCAGTCGTGCCGTCCGTCGAAGACCCGAAGCTCGCTGTCCATGCCCGCCCGCTTCAGCGCCAGGTGAAGCCGCACCGTGCCGTCGACGAGTGACAGGAAGTCGTCGTCGCCGGCGGTGAGGAAGACGGCCGGCGGCGGCGTCGCGGCGGCCACCGTCGGAACCTTCGGAAACAGCGTCCAGGCGTTGAAGCGCTCGCGGTCGAAGGGCTCACCGAAGGCGGCGCCGAACACCGTCACCGGCGGGCCGGGCCGCATCGGCGCCCCCTCCGGGATCGGCGAGAAGATCGAGCCCGACAGGCTGATCGCGGCTGCATAGAGGTCCGGCCGGTCGAAGGCGTAGAGGAGGGCGCCATAGCCGCCCATCGACAGCCCGCCGGTGGCGCGCGCCGCCCGGCAGGCGGCGGTCGGATAGCGCGCGTCGACGGCGGCGACGAGGTCGGTGGTGAGCGCCGTCGCCATGCGGCTCTCGCCCGCCGGATCGTCGACGTACCAGCTGTCGCCCGCCATCGGCATCACGACGATCATCGGCCGCATCCGCCCGGCGGCGATCTCGCGGTCGAGCGTCGCGGCGATGTCGCCGGCGCCGACCCAGTCGCTCTCTCGTCCCCCGAGGCCGTGGAACAGGTAGAGCACCGGCAGCCGCGGTCCGTCCGGCGCGACGGCGCCCTCCGGCAGGTAGACGGTGGCCGGAATGGCGTGGCCGAGGGCCGGGCTATCGAAGGCGACGCCAGTCTCGACGCGCCCGGCCGCCTCCGCCGGTGGCGCGGCGACGAGGAGCCCCAGCGTCGCCGCGACGAGGCTCCGGCAGAGGCCGCGCATCGTCATCCCCGCGCTGGGGCGGTCGGCGCCGCCGGTGCGTTCGGCGCGGGATGTCCAGCGGACGCGGGTGCCGCCACCCGCGGCGGGGCCGGTGCGCGCCGAGCCCATGGCGGGTTCTTGAACCACTCGGCGATCGCCGCGGTGGCGATGAGCACGGCGAAGCCCGCGAGGTTGGCGATCGCGTAGGTGAGGAGGTCGCGCCCGGCGATGTCGAGGAAGACGCCGAGCAGCTGCGCCAGGATGATGCCGGTCATGAACACCGGCAGCGCCTGCCGGCCGACGAGCTGCGAGATCGTCGACAAACGCCCGAGCGCTGCGAGCCGCCGCCCGCCCTCGCCGGCGGCGAGCATGGCGAGATAGGCGAGCGCCAGGAAGTGGACGACGCGCAGGATGCCCAGGTGCGTCTTGTCGATCACGAGGAACAGGGCCTCGTTCATCGGGCGCAGCTCCGGCACGTAGAAGTGCAGCCGGTGCCATGCGAATGGCACGGTCAGCACGACCACGGCGAGGGCGAGCGCCAGCAGTCGCCGGTCGAAGGCCGGCACCGGCAGCCAGCCGCGCTGGAAGCCGAAGCCGAGGAAGAAGATCAGCTGCCAGGCGAACGGGTTGAAGTACCAGGTGCGGTCGGTCCACGGGTCGGCCGGCAACTCCGCCAGCCGCAGCCCCGCGACCAGCCAGATCGCCACCGACAGCGCGATCGGCCACAGCGGCCCGGCGCGCTCGGCGATCATCATCGCCGGCAGCAGGGCGAGGATGCCGAGGTACATCGGCAGGATGTCGAAATAGTTCGGCACGTAGGTGAGCGTGAACAGCCCGACGAGGCCGGCCTTCGGGTCGGCGAACAGGTGGTGGAGGTTGAGCGCTCGCAGATAGGCATCGTCGCCGGTGCGCGCGTCGATGACGACGAGCACGGTGATCAGGAGCAGCGTCAGGCAGATGTGGGCCCAGTAGATCTGCCAGACCCGGTAGAGCACGCGCGCCGCCCCAACGAGCCAGCCGGCGCGGTCGAAGACGCCGCCGAAGGCGATGGCCGAGGCCATGCCCGAGCAGAACACGAAGATCTCGGTGGCGTCGGAGAAGCCGAAGCGGGCGGGGATCCACTGCGCCCAGCCGTTCCACGGCACGTGGGCGATCAGGATGATGAACATGCCGGCGCCGCGGAAGAAGTCGAGCCGCGGATCGCGCGGCCGCCGCGCGGGCAGGAGGTGGGCGGTCGCCCCGTGCGCCGGCTGACCGTGCGCCTGGGCCTCAGATCCGGTCGACATAATCGCTCGCCTCGATCTCGCAGACGATGACGGTGAAGGCGTCGCGCGAAAGCCCCGCCCGCACCGCCGCCTCGAACGACGCAGCATCGGCCACGCGCACGCCGGTGCCGCCGAAGGCCTCCGCCACCGCCTCGAAGCGCGTCGCCCCGAGCCGCACGCCGGCGAGCGCCAGCCCGGCCTTCGCCTGCTTCAGCTCGATGAGCGCCAGGCTCTCGTCCTGCAGGACCACCACCACCACCGGCAGGCCCGCGTCCCGCAGCGTCGCGAGCTCGCCGAGCGTCATCTCCAGGCCGCCGTCGCCCAGAAGCGCCACCACCGGCTGACGGGGGGCGGCGAGCTTTGCGCCGATGGCGAGCGGGATCGCCGACCCCATCGTACACCAGCCAGAAGACTGCAGCACCGACAGCGGCCGTCGCGCCGGGTAGCGCTGCGAGAACAGGATGCGGTGGGCGCCGCTGTCGACCGTCACCACCGCATCGTCCGGCAGCGCCGCCGCCAGCCCGTCGACGACCGCGTGCGGCCCCCACGAGGACGGTGGCGCGAACAGGCGGGCGAGTTCGGCCTTCGCCGCCGCCGGCTCGCCGCCCTGCCAGAAGCGGTGCTCGGACAAGCCCTTCTCCACCGCCGCCAGCACCTCCAGCGGATCGGCGAGGATGGTCGTGCCGGCGAGATGCATGCCGTGATCGACCGGGTGGCGGGTGAGCTCCACCACGATGTCGGGATCGGCGAACGGGTCGAGCCAGCCCGGCCGCATCTCGATCGGGTCGTAGCCGACCAGCAGCACGAGGTCGGCGGCCGCCACGAGCGGCTTCAGCACGCCGTCGGCGAGCGGCGAGAGACCGGCGGCGCCGAGGGCGTTCGACAGCCGCTCGTCGAGGGCACCCTTCGCCTTGTAGGTGGTCAGCACCGGCACGCCGCGCGCCGCGAGCCGCGCCAGCACGCCGCGGGTGTCGCCGTTGCGGGCGGCGCTGCCGTTCGGCCCGCCGAGCCGCACCGTGTCGAAGCCGGCGATGACGAGTGGCCGCACCGCCTTGCCTAGCCGGCCGCGCAGGGTGTCGATCGCGGCATGGCGGGCGTCGATGGCCGCGACGGTCGTGCGCGGGGCCCGCTTCGGCATGGGCTCGGTCGTCGCGAGCGCCGCCGTGTCGGGGGCGAGGTCGAGGTGGACGGGGCCATAGGGCGGCGTCGTGGCGAGATGGATCGCCCGGCGCACCGTCGCCGCCACGCCGGCAGACTCGATCTCGAAGCTCGCCTTGACCAGCGGCCTGAGCAGCGCCGCGTGGTCGACGATCTGGTGGGTATAGCGGGACCGCACGCCGCGCTCGACGACACCGGAGACGACGATCAGCGGGATGTGTTCCTGCGCCGCGTCGGCGATGCCGTTGACGGCGTTGGCGAGCCCCGGCCCGAGCGTGGTGACGAGCAGGCCCGGGGCGCCGCCGAGCGTCGACGCGCCGGCGGCCATCATCGCCGCCGCCGTCTCGTTGCGGGCGAGCACGAAGCGGATGTCGGCGCTGGCCAGCGCGTCGACGAACGTCACCACCTCGCCGCCGGGCATGCCGAAGGCGAGGCGGACCCCGTGGGCTGCGAGCGTCGCCGCCGCGACGTCGGCGACCCGGCTCACGCAGCCCGGCTCCCGTCGCGCCAGCGCACGACCGCGGCCGTGACGACGCCGAAGATGATGTGGCCGACGAGCGAGGCCCAGGTCAGCGTGATGAAGCCGAGGAAGGGCGGCAGACCGGCGATCAGGTGCGCCATCACATAGAGCGCGAACACCCACAGCCCGACGCCGAAGCCGGCGCCGACCAGCCACCACGGCAGCATCGGCAGGATCAGCCGGGCGAGCGGCCGGGCGATGTACAGGTAGCCGAGCGGGTAGAACACCACGCCGACGACGAGGTGGATGAGCTCGGCCGCCGGCCGGCTCGACAGGCCGAACACCGACTGCACCAGCCCGGCCGGCTCGAGCGGACCGCCGACCCAGAACGGCGTGATCAGCCGCGCCCAGACCTCCCAGGCGATGTCGGCTGCCGCACCCGCCATGACGGCGGTGACGAGCGTGCCGAGCGTCAGGGGCGGCACAAGCGGACTGGCCGCGACGCGGGCGGTGGAGGCGGTCGACATCTTACGGGTCCCCCCGGGGTGATGATTCAGACGGGCGCCGCCGCGGCGCCGGCCGGCGCCCGCGTGCGGTCGAGCGCGGCGCGCAGCGAGGCCTCGAAGCGGTCGGCCCGCCGCTGTTCGCAGCGGATCGCACTGACGCGCATCGTCGCCTCTGCGTCGCCGCCGGAGGCGGCGGCGACCGCGAGGGTGCGCACGAAGACGTCGCGCTGGGCGTGGCTGCCGCCGATGGCGGGCAGGCGGCGGGCGATGTCGGGCACCGCCGCACCGCCCGCGCCGTCGACGATGACGCGGGCGAGGTCGGCGCCGACGCTGCCGGCGACGCTCGCCTGGTCGTCGGTGCCGAAGAGGCCGTGGCGGCCGATCGCCTCGGCGAGCTCGCTCGCCGCGGTCTCGTCGCCGCTGCCCTTGAGGGCGAGCAGGTTGTGCAGGCTCGCGAAGATCAGCGTCGTCTCGGTGCGCCGGCGACGGGCGATCTCGGCGAGCTCCTCCCAGCGCGCGCCGACGTCGACGCCGTGCTGGCCGAGCCGCCACAACAGCGAGACGGCGTTGGCGACGTCGCGGAAATCGTCGGTCGGCTGCGGCCGCACCTCGGCGTCGTAGAGCGCCAGCACCCGCTCGGTGTCGCCGGCCTCGAGATGGAAGAGGGCGAGGTGCCAGGCGACGTGGAAGGCGAAGTTGTTGCAGCCGCCCCAGGCGCCGCGCGTCGCCTCCAGCCAGTCGATGCCGGCGGCGCTGCGGCCGGTCATCTCGTAGACGTGGGCGACGGCGTGCAGGCCCCAGGCGTCGTGCGGCTCGCGCTCGACGGCGGCGCGGCCGACGCGTTCGGCGAGGCCATAGTCGCCGCTCTCCTCGAGCGTGAAGGCGTGGCAGCCGAGCACGAAGCCGTAGCCGGGCGTCCGGTCGCTGATGCGGGCGATGGTCGCCGTCGTTAGCCGGGCCATGCCGGGAAGGTCGCCGCGCATGAAACGCAGCGCCTGCGACAGCTTGATCAGCAACAGCGCGTCCGGCGCCGCGCCGAGGCGCACGTCGAGCCGGTCGGCCGCCGCCGCGAGATGGCCGTCGACGGCGAGCCCGAGAGCCTCGACGAGCGTGATCTCGTCCATGGTCGGCGGCCGCTCGGCGAGCGCCGTCCGCGCCGCGGCGAGGTGGCCGCGGGCCGCCGCCATGCACTCGCTGCGGGCGAGCACGACGGAGGCGAAGCCGCGCAGCGCGTGGGCCGCCGCCATCTGCGGGTCGGCGGCGAGCGCCCGCCCCAGTGCCGGCCCGGCCTCCGGGCGATGGGCGCAGACCGCCCACACCGCCTCGGCGAAGGCGGTCAGCGCCGTCTCGTCGGCGGTGGCATGGGAGAAGCCGTAGGCGTCTCGCTCGCCGTGGGCGGAGCGCGGCGAGCGGAAGGGCGGCAGGGCGTTCATCGGCGCGGGGTCTCCTCGTCGCTGACACGGAGCGCGGCCAGTACCGCCGCCTCCGCCCCCGCCGTCGGCCGCACAGGTGGCCGGTGGCGGAGCATCGTCTTCAGCCCCCGCATCTGCTCGATGTACGTTCGGCACCCCTCGCAGATCATCAGATGCAGCCTGAGCTCGAGCCGCGCGAGCAAGGGCAGCCTGCCGTCGACGGCCTCGCTCGCCCGCTCGGTCACCTGACGACAGCTCAGCATCCGGTCCTCTCGCCATCCCGTCCGCCTGGACGTCCATGTTCCTGAGACTCCCGTCCGCGAGAAACGTTACAGCGCCATCGTGATGATCTTTCGCTGCGGAGAACCGCGGCGTTACGCGCCGGCGCAAGGGAATCGTCCCGCCGCTCCCGCGGGGCTGGTGCGGCGGATGGGCGTGCGCGGGGCTTTATGCCGCCGCGCGAACCGTCTAAACCCGGCCCGCCCGTCACTTGCGCCCGTCACCTGCGCGCGTCGCCGGGAGTGGAGTTCGCATGCTGATTCTCGGCGCCTACGACCGACACGATGCCTCCGCCGCGGTGTTCGAGGACTACCGGCTGAAGGCAGCGGTGGCCCTCGAGCGCCTCACCCGCATCAAGGGCGACGGCTACCGCTTCCCGGCCGAGGCGGTGGACGAGTGCCTGTCGATCGCCGGTGCCACCCGCGGCGACGTCGACGTCGTCTGCCTGCCGCGCACCAAGTACGAGCCGCGCTATTTCCACAGGAAGCTCGTCGACGTGATCGGCCTTGGCGGTCTGCGCTCGCACGAGCTCATCCGCGAGATGGCGTTCTGGGGCACGGCCGATCCGCTCGCCCTGTTCGACGGCGCCCGCTGGCTCGCCGACCACGGCTTCCGGCCGGACGCGCGCATCCACTTCTACAACCACCACAAGGCGCACGCGCTCGCCGCGCTCTTCCACATGCAGAGCGACGACGCCGTCGCCTGGACCGCCGATGGCTACGGCGACCGCGTCTACTACTCGCTCTATCGCCTGAAGGACGGCCAGCTGACGGCGCCGATCGGCGGCGAGGCGGAGAGCCTCATCCGCGGCCGCGCGCAGAGGCGCGAGAGCGCCATGGGCCGCCTCTATCACGACGCCACCGAGGCGCTCGGCTTCCGCCCGATGCGCCACGAGGGCAAGGTCCTCGGCCTCGCCGCCTTCGGCCAGCCGGTCTTCTTCGACGAGCTGCGCGCCTTCTACCGGGTCACCCCTGACGGCCGCATCGAGGCGACCGCCTCGCGCCGCACCATCCGCGACGCCATCCGCCGCATCGCCAAGCATGGCCCGCGCGACGGCGTCGCCGCCTCCGTGCAGGGGGTGCTGGAAAGTGTGATGCTGGAGGCGATGGACCGCATCGTCGGCCGCGACAAGCCGAAGGGACTCGGCGTCGCCGGCGGCGTGTTCTCCAACGTCAAGCTCAACCAGCGCCTCGCCGAGCGCTTCCCGTTCGAGGAGGTATTCGTCTACCCGGCGATGACCGATTGCGGCGAGCCGGCCGGCGGCGTGCTCGACTTCCTGCTGTCCCGTGACGGCCTGCCGCGCTGGCTCGGCGAGCGCTATACCCTCAACGACGTCTATTTCGGCCGCGACTATGACGACGTCGCTGACGACGCCTTCCGCCAGGCCGGCGCCACCGCTGTCGCCACCGGCGATGTCGCCACGGCGGTGGCCGGGCTCGTCGCCGACGGCAAGATCGTCGGCACCTATCTCGGCCGCATGGAGTACGGGCCGCGGGCGCTCGGCGCCCGCACCATCCTGGCGTCGGCAACCGACCGGCGCATCAACGACTGGATGAACAAGCGGCTCGACCGCACCGAGTTCATGCCGTTCGCACCCGTCGTGCGCGCCGACCGCGCCGCCGAGCCGTTCCTGCTCGGCGCCAACATGGCGTATTCCGCCCGCTTCATGACGATCACCTGCGACGTCGCCAAGGCCTGGCATGAGCGCATCCCGGCGGTCGTCCACGTCGACGGGACGGCGCGCCCGCAGCTGGTCGAGCGCGAGCAGAACCCGGTCTATCACGACATCCTGACGGCCTATGAGAAGCAGACCGGGCTGCCGGTGCTGATCAACACCTCCTTCAACGCCCACGAGGAGCCGATCATCAACGCCCCGGCCGAGTGCGTGAAGGCGCTGAAGGACGGCCGCGTCGACTACGTCACGACGAAGCAGGCCGTCTGGTCCTTCGCGCCGACGGCCTGATCGGCGGCGCCTCGCTCACCCTGCCGGCTGGCTGTTCGGCCTTGCAGGCCGGGGCATCGGCTCCATGTAGCGGGCTCGATAGCGCGAACGGGGGATCGCGATGCCACCTGCCAGGACAATTCCTGCCACCATGCCGCCCGCCGCCCTCGTCACCGGGGGTGGACGCCGCATCGGCGCCGCCATCGCGCGCGGCCTCGCCGAGGCCGGCTTCGCCGTCGCCATCCACTGCAACCGCTCAGCCGCGGAAGCCGAGGTGCTGGCGGGAGAGATCCGGGCGGGCGGCGGTCGTGCGACGATCGTCGTCGCCGACCTCGCCGATCCCGCTGCCGCGGCCGCCCTGATCGACACCGCCGCCGCCGAGGTCGGGCCGCTCGGCGTGCTCGTCAACAACGCCTCGGTGTTCGAGGTCGATGCTGCCGACAGCCTTGAACCGACCCCGCTCCGGCACCACCTCGCGGTCAACCTGGAGACGCCGTGCCTGCTGGCGAGCCGGCTCGCCGCCCGCCTGCCGGATGGCGCCGACGGCCTCGTGATCAACATCATCGACCAGCGGGTGTGGAAGCCGACGCCGCAGTTCTTCTCCTACAGCCTGTCGAAGGCGGGGCTGTGGTGGGCGACGCAGACGATGGCACAGGCGCTCGCACCGCGGGTGCGCGTCGTCGCCATCGGCCCCGGCCCGACGCTGAAGAGCGAGCGCCAGCAGCCGGAGGACTTCGCCCGCCAGAAGGCCGCCGTGCCGATGGGCGCCGGCCCGTCGCTCGCCGATTTCGCCCGCACGGTCGATTTCCTGGTGGCGACGCCGTCGATCACCGGGCAGATGATCGCCCTCGACGGTGGCCAGCACCTTGCGTGGGAGACACCCGACGTCGTAGGCGTCGGCGAATAGGACCGACGTAACGCGAGTTGAAGACCTGCCGCCGCCCCCGGCGGCCCGTGAGCGATGACCGACCCGACAACCCCCAACGATCCCTCCGACCCGTCCGCCGATCTGGTGGTCGATCCGGTCGAGGCGCCGGCGACCACGCTCACCGAGGCGGCGGCGGGGCCGGTGCGCCGCGGCGTCGAGGTGATCGCCGAGATCGTCAAGCGCCTGCCAAACGGCCCCGGCGTCTACCGGATGATCGACGCCAAGGGCGACGTCCTCTATGTCGGCAAGGCGCGCAGCCTGAAGAAGCGCGTCGCCTCCTACGCCCGGCCGATCAACGTCTCGACCCGCATCCTGCGCATGGTGCAGGCGACGGCGGCGATGGAGTTCGTCTCCACCCGCACCGAGACCGAGGCGCTGCTGCTCGAGGCGAACCTCATCAAGCGCCTGCGCCCGCGCTTCAACGTGCTTTTGCGCGACGACAAGTCGTTCCCCTACATCCTGATCACCGGCGACCACGAGGCGCCGCAGATCCTCAAGCACCGCGGCGCGCGCAACCGCAAGGGCGACTATTTCGGCCCCTTCGCCTCGGCCGGCGCGGTGGGGCGGACGATCAACGCCCTGCAGAAGGCGTTCCTGATCCGCTCCTGCACCGATGCGGTCTACGCGAGCCGGACGCGGCCGTGCCTCCTCCACCAGATCAAGCGCTGCGCCGCCCCCTGCACGGGGGAGGTGGATCTTGCGACCTACGGCGAACTGGTGCGCGAGGCCCGCGCCTTCCTCACCGGTCGCAGCGCCGCGGTGAAGTCGGAGCTCGCGACCGCCATGGAGGCGGCCTCGGCCGATCTCGACTTCGAGCGCGCCGCCGTCTACCGCGACCGCCTGGCGGCGCTGTCGCACGTCTCGTCCCACCAGGGCATCAATCCGCGCGGCGTCGAGGAGGCCGACGTCTTCGCCCTCCATCAGGAGGGCGGGCAGACGGCGATCCAGGTGTTTTTCTTCCGCACCGGCCAGAACTGGGGCAACCACGGCTACTTCCCGAAGGCGGACCCCACGCTCGAGCCGGCCGAGGTGCTGGAGAGCTTCGTCGCGCAGTTCTACGACGACAAGCCTGTGCCGCGGCTCGTGCTGGTCTCCCACGCCTTGCCCGAACAGGCGCTGCTGGCCGAGGCGCTGTCGGAGCGGGCCGGCCGCCGCGTCGAGATCGCCACGCCGCAGCGCGCCGAGAAGCGCGACCTCGTCGACCACGCGCTGACCAACGCCCGCGAGGCGCTCGGCCGCCGCCTCGCCGAGACGTCGAGCCAGACGATGCTGCTCGAGGGTCTCGCCGGCGCCTTCGGGCTCGCCGGCCCGCCGCGCCGCATCGAGGTCTACGACAACTCCCACATCATGGGGACGAACGCCGTCGGCGCGATGGTCGTCGCCGGCCCCGAGGGCTTCGTGAAGGGGCAATACCGCACCTTCAACATCCGCTCGACCGACCTCACCCCCGGCGACGACTTCGGCATGATGCGCGAGGTGCTGACGCGCCGCTTCGCCCGCCTCCTGAAGGAAGCCGGCCCGCGTCCGGAGGCCCCGGCCGTCGCCACGGGTGATGCGGACGAGGGGGAGGCGGCTGAGGCGAGCGCCGAGACGGTCCGCCCCTGGCCCGACCTCGTGCTGATCGACGGCGGGGCCGGGCAACTCGCCGCCGCCCAACTCGTCCTCGCCGAGCTCGGCATCACCGACCTGCCGCTGGTCGGCGTCGCCAAGGGCGCCGACCGCGATGCCGGCCGCGAGACCTTCCACATCCCCGGCCGGGCGCCGTTCCGCCTGCCGATCCGCGACCCGGTACTCTATTTCGTGCAGCGACTGCGCGACGAGGCGCACCGCTTCGCCATCGGCACGCACCGCGCCCGCCGCTCGAAGGAGTTCGTCGCCAACCCGCTCGACGAGGTCGCCGGCATCGGCCCGACGCGCAAGCGGGCGCTGCTGCGCCACTTCGGCACCGCCAAGGCGATCGCGCGCGCCGGTGTCGAAGATTTGATGACCGTCGACGGCGTCTCCGAAAGCCTCGCGCGGGCCATCCATGCGCACTTCCATGACGGGCGCGGCTGACGGTGGGGCGTCGCCGGTCGGAGCGCGGCTAGCGGGGCGTTATCGATACTTGCAGCTGAAACCAACCGGCCACTGGTGCGGCGTCCTGGGCTGACCTAACATCGCTTCTTGACCCCTCTGCGGGGAGGCTGGGCTTTCATGGGTTGTTTTCCCGACGCCGCCCCGGTGGGGCCGGCACCGGCGGCCGGGGAGCCGCCGCTGAAGAGCCCGGCCCGCCACGCCGCCTCGTTCGAGGCGCTGCTCCGGCTCCAGAACGAAATCCTCGAAGCGGTGGCCTCCGGCCGGATGCTGGGCGACGTCGCGGCGCTCCTGTGCCGCCGGGTCGAGGCGCTCGTTCCGGGGGTCCTCGCATCGGTGCTGACGGTGGATGCCGAAGGCCGCCTCCAGCATCTCGCCTGCCCGTCGCTGCCGGCCGAGTTCGAGACGGCCTTCAACGGCCTGGCGATCGGGCCGGCCGTCGGGTCGTGCGGCACCGCGGCTCATCACGCCCGCGAGGTGGAGGTCGTCGACATCGCCACCGATCCGCTCTGGGCGGCCTATCGCGATGCCGTGCTGCCGCACGGCATCGTTTCGTGCTGGTCGACGCCGATCATCGCGCGCGATGGTCGCGTCGTCGGCACCTTCGCCTTCTACAGCCGGCAGCGGCGCGGCTCCGACGACCAGCAGCGGCAGATCGTCCGGGCGTGCGTCCACCTGTGCGCCATCGCCATCGAGCACGACCAGATCTGGTCCCGCAACCATCGCCTCGCCTACTACGATGTGCTCACCGGCCTGCCCAACCGCAGCCACTTCCTGGAGGCCCTGCGCACCGCCGTCGCCGATGCCGGGACGCGGACCGGGATGCTGTTGTTCGATATCGACGGCCTGAAGGCGATCAACGACACGCTCGGACACGACGCCGGAGATGCCCTCATTTCCGAACTGGCGAGACGCCTCGGCGACGCCCGCGTACCGGGCCGTGCGTTCCGGCTGGGAGGCGACGAGTTCGCCGTCCTCGTCGCCGACTGCCCGAGCAACCGCCGGCTGGCGTCTGCGGCGCAGCGTCTGCTCCGCCTGGTCGGGGCGCGCTTCGTCACCGATGGCCAGACCGTGCCGATGCACATCACCGTCGGCGGCGTCCTGCAGGGCGAGGACGGCGACGACCCGGACGCCCTCCGTCAGAACGCCGACTTCGCCCTCGAGAAGGCAAAGCACACCCGCCGCGGCGGTTTCCTGAAGTTTCGCGAGGAGTTCCGCGAGGAGTCGGGGGGGCGCGCGAAGTCGGTCCGCACCGTCAGCAACGCACTGCGCGAGGGGCGGATCATCCCCTATTTCCAGCCGGTGTTCGACCTCCGGACGGGCATCGTCACCGGCGTCGAGTCGCTGGCGCGCATGATGCTGCCCGACGGTTCGCTCGTGCAGGCGAAGGACTTCCAGCAGGCCCTGACGGACCCGAGGATCACCTACGACCTCACGGGGCTGATGCTGAACGAGATCACCGCCGAGTTGCGACGCTGGCGCGACCAGGGCCTGCCGCCGCTGCTGTTCGGCCTCAACGTTTCGACGGGAGACCTCGAGCGGGGCGATCTCGAGGCCCGCGTCGTCCGGGCGTTCTCGCGCTACGATGTGCCGCTCGACCATCTGGTCCTCGAGGTCACCGAGAAGGCGATGATGGACGGCGATGATGCGATCGTCGCCAGCACCATCGGCGGATTGCGCAAGCGCGGGGTGCATCTCGCCCTCGATGACTTCGGCACCGGCTACGCATCGCTCACCCACCTGAAGAGCTTCCCGGTCGATGTCATCAAGATCGACAGGAGCTTCGTCTCGGTCATGCTTGATGACCCCGCCAGCGCCGTCATCGTCGACACGATGATCGACATCGGCCACCGTCTCGGCATGGCGGTGATCGCGGAAGGGGTGGAGACGCGGGAGCAGGCGGACCGGCTCATAGCCGTGGGGTGCCCGCTCGCGCAGGGCTATCTGATGGCGAGGCCGGGGCCGGCCGACGTGCTTCGGCAAAAGGTGGCCAGCGGGGCGTGGAAAGTGGCGCCGCCACACCCTCGTAATCATCAAAAAAAGTGATGTGAGATTACCCACCAATCAGAGTAGCGTCCCTTTCGCGCCTGCCGGCCTCCGCCCCGCGGCCGCCTCTGCGAAAGGCCCGTCATGTCCGCGTCCTCGTCGAAGCCGGCTGCCGCCGGCCCGCACGCGACCCCCGTCGCCGTCGCCGCCCAGGCGCTGCCCTTCATCATCGGCGCCGGCTGCCTGATCGCCATCATCTCTTTCGGCCCGCGCTCGGCGCTCGGGCTGTTCTTCACGCCGATGATCGAGGCGCGCGGCTGGTCGCGCGAGGTGGCGGCGCTCGCCATCGCCATCCAGAACCTGCTCTGGGGCGCCGGCCAGCCGATCGCCGGCATGGTCGCCGACCGCTACGGCACCGGCCGCGTCCTCGTCGCCGGCGCGATCCTCTACGCCATCGGCCTGATCGGTACCGCCTCCGTCACCTCCGGGCTGATGCTGCAGCTTTTCCTCGGCGTCTTCCTCGGTCTCGGCCTCGCCGCCGCCTCGTTCTCGATCGTGCTCGCCGCCTTCGGCCGCGCCGTCACGCCGGAGAAGCGCTCGATCGCCTTCGGCATCGGTACCGCCGCAGGCTCTCTCGGCCAGTTCCTGTTCGCGCCCCTTGGCCTCGCTTTGATCGACGCCTTCGGCTGGGACACGGCGCTGATCATCCTCGGCGTCGGCATGCTGGCGATCATCCCGCTCGCCACCGCGCTGCGCGGCCGCGGTGCCGTCCACACCGGCCCGGCGCAGTCGATCCCGCAGGCGCTGCGCGAGGCCTTCGGCCACGGCTCCTACGTGCTGCTCGTCATCGGCTTCTTCGTCTGCGGCTTCCACGTCGCCTTCATCACCACTCACCTGCCGCCGTTCATCGCCGACATGGGCCTCGCCCCGGGCTGGGGTGCCTGGGCGATCGCCCTCATCGGCCTGTTCAACATCATCGGCTCCCTCGGGGCGGGCTTCCTCGGC
Source organism: Pseudoxanthobacter sp. M-2 (assembly GCF_046156265.1). NCBI lineage: Bacteria > Pseudomonadati > Pseudomonadota > Alphaproteobacteria > Hyphomicrobiales > Segnochrobactraceae > Pseudoxanthobacter > Pseudoxanthobacter sp. M-2. Next base: position 125,707 of record NZ_JAWDIR010000048.1, on the reverse strand, counting down.
CAGCGCCTGCCGAAGCAGAAGTCGCTCGCCTTCATCTATCTCGCCCGCTCGGTGGTGATCCTGCTGTTCATCCTGGTCCCCGTGTCGCCGGCGAGCGTGCTCGTCTTCGCCGCCGCCATGGGCCTGCTCTGGCTGTCGACGGTGCCGCTCACCTCCGGCCTCGTCGCCGTGATGTTCGGCCCGCGCTACATGGCGACCCTGTTCGGCTTCGTGTTCTTCTCCCACCAGATCGGCGCCTTCCTCGGCGTCTGGCTCGGCGGCCGCCTCTACGACCAGACCGGCTCCTACGACGTGGTCTGGTACATCTCGATCGGTCTCGGCGTCTTCGCGGCCCTCGTCCACTGGCCGATCAGCGAGGCTCCCGTCGCCCGCCTGCGAACGGCCTGACGCTTCGCCTCGCCCGAGAGGCTTGCGCCCGAGGCCCCCGCCGCGCTCAAATCGTCGCGAGGGCAAAAAACGGGAGGCCGGCCGGTGGAGCGTTTCAAGGCGATCCTCGTCACCCGTGACGAGGCGACGAAGCAGCAGCGTCCGGCCGAACTCGTCGAGCTCGGTCTCGACGACCTGATGGAGGGCGACGTCACCGTCGCCGTCAGCCATTCCACCATCAACTACAAGGACGGCCTCGCCGTCACCGGCAAGGCGCCGGTGGTGCGCCGCTTCCCGATGATCCCCGGCATCGACCTCGCCGGCACCGTCATCACCTCCGGCTGCTCGTCCTTCCACGCCGGCGACCCGGTGATCCTCAACGGCTGGGGCGTCGGCGAGACCCACATGGGCGGCTATGCCGGCCGCGCCCGCGTCCGCAAGGACTGGCTGCTCGCCCGCCCCGAGGGCCTCGGCGCTGCCGAGACGATGGCGATCGGCACCGCCGGCTACACCGCCATGCTCGCCGTATTGGCGCTGGAGCGCACCGGCCTGACGCCTTCGAGCGGCCCGGTGGTGGTGACGGGAGCGGCCGGCGGCGTGGGCTCGGTGGCGATCGCGCTGCTCGCCGGCCTCGGCTTCACGGTGATCGCGTCCACCGGTCGGCCGGAGGAGGCGGACTACCTGAAGGGCCTCGGCGCCACGGACGTGATCGATCGCGCCGAGCTCTCCCAGCCCGCCCGACCGCTCGGAAAGGAGCGCTGGGCCGGCGGCATCGATTCGGTCGGCAGCCACACTTTGGCGAACGTGCTGGCCTCCACCCGCTACGGCGGGGCTGTGGCGGCCTGCGGGCTCGCCGGCGGCATGGACCTGCCGTCGTCGGTCGCGCCGTTCATCCTGCGCGGCGTCTCGCTGCTGGGCATCGATTCCGTCATGGCGCCGGTGACGCGCCGCCGCGAGGCGTGGGACCGCCTCGCCACCGATCTCGACCGCGACAAGCTCGCCGCCATGACGACGACGCTGCCGCTTGAGGCGGTCATCGGCGTGGCCCCGGACATCCTCGCCGGCAAGGTCCGCGGACGCATCGTCGTCGAGGTCGGCGGCTGAGACCTCACCCGCGCGACGGATGCCCCTCTGTCGCGGCGAAGATCATGCAGGTCTCCGTCCCGTGGGCGTAGAGCTTGCCGGCCTCGTCCTTCAGTGTCCCCTCGGCGGTGGCGAGGCGGCTGCCGCGGTGGACGATGCGGCCCTCGCAGACGAGCCGCATCCCCGGCCGGATTGCGCGGGTGTAGTTCAGCTTCATCTCCACGGTCGTGTAGGTCTGGCCCTTCGCGAGCGTCGAGTGGACGGCGCAGGCGAGCGCCGAATCGAGCAGCGTCGCCGCCCAGCCGCCGTGCACCGCCCCCATCGGGTTCAGCACCGCCTCGTTCGGCGTGCCGGTGAACACGGCGCGACCGTGCTCGACCTCGGTCAGGCGGTAGCCGAGCGTCACCGCCATGGCCGGCGAGGCGATGCGGCCGTCGGCGATCGCCTGCAACTGCTCGAGGCCGGTGGTGGTGGCGATCGTCTCGGGGTCGAGCATCGGCGGCGAGGCCTGCTGCGGTGTCGTCACGAAGGTCCTGCTCCTCAAAGCGTCTCGCCTGTGTCGCCCGTCACAGCCGGCCGGGCCATCGCGGCCTAGGGTGGCCTCGTTCGCTCCCAAGGCACACGACTTTTCGACGCCTCTCCCGTTCAGATCCGCCACTTTTCCGCTCCCGCCGATTGCTCACCATCCGATTGCCTCCAGGCCCGTCCCGGTCCCGCCGGGGCGGGCCGTTTTCGTGGACCGAGCCCACGGCTCAGTGGTTGTGGCGGTGGTGCAGGTCGGGCGTGTGGGCGTGGCGGTGGCGCAGCGCCCGGTGCCGGTGGGGATGGCTGTGCGGCTCGCCCACCGGATCGTCGGGACCGTGGTCGTGGCGGTGGTGCTCGTCGTGGACGTGGCGATGCTCGTGCGCCATCTCCTCGTGGGTGTGATCGTGCTCGTGCCGCTCCGTCAGGTGGAGGTAGACGCCGACGGCCATCAGGGCGGCGGCGGCGACGAGCAGCGGCGTCACCGCGTCGCCGAGCAGCGGCACCGCCAGCGCCGCGCCAATGAAGGGTGCCGTCGAGAAATAGGCGCCGGTGCGGGCCGTGCCGACGTGGCGCAGCGCCAGGACGAACAGCACGAGGCTCACCCCGTAGCCGAGGAAGCCGACCGCGGCCGCACCGGCGATCGTCGCCACCGGTGGCAGCGAGGCGCCGAGCGCGATGGCGAGCACCGTGTTGGTGGTCCCCGCCGCCAGCCCCTTGACGATGGTGATCGCGACTGGATCGGCGCTGCTGAGCTTGCGCGTCAGGTTGTTGTCGATGCCCCAGGCGAGGCAGGCGCCGACGATCGCCAGGGCCCCGAGGCCGACCCCGCCGTCCGCGCCGCCGCCGTCCCCGGCGGGCCACGACAGCAGGAGGGCGCCGGCGAGGATCGCCGCCGCGCCGGTGAGCAGCCGGCGGTCGACGCTCTCGCGAAACACCAGCCAGGCGATCGCCATCGTCGCCAGCCCCTCGAGATTGAGCAGCAGCGCCGCATTCGAGGCGGCGGTGGTGGTGAGGCCGACCATCAGCAGCACGGGACCGACGACGCCGCCGGTCAGCACCACCAGCGCCAGCCACGGCAGGTCGGCGCGCCTGAGCGGCGCCTCGCCGACGGGGCCCGCACGCAGCCGGCCGGCGAGATGGATCAGGCCCAGTCCGAGCCCGGCGCCGAGGTAGAGCAGCCCCGCCAGCAGCCACGGCCCGAGGCCGCCGTCGAGCAAAAGCTTGGCGAACGGCGTGCTGGCGCCGAACAGGACCGCTGCGCCGAGCCCCAGAAGCGGACCGACGGTTCGGCTGGCGGATCGGCTCATCTGCGGCGGTCTCCGCGTCGCGGCTCCGGGCCTGGCCCCGACGGCGGTGCATTGTCGGGAGCCACGGGCCGGCGGTCAACGCGGCAGGCCGGATCGTGCCGGGGCCAAACCGCCCGCGGAAGCCTGCCGGTCATTCCCCGCGGGACATCGCCGGACGACTTTCGCCTTGTCGCCTATCGTCGAGGCGGTTAGGACAGGCTGTCCGCTGCATTGCAGCATGCCGGCCAGGGATCATCCGTCACCCATGTAGGCAGCCGCAACCCACCGTCGTCCGGCCTGTGACGCCGCTCCCCCGAGGAGCCGCGCGCCTGTGACGACGCCGCTGCCGTGACGGTCACTCTCCGCCAATCCGCCCTTTTCCGCTTCCCATCGATCCGCCTCCGCGGCGTTTCGCCGGCATGGAGCCTATCCGTGGCCCACTCCTCGCTCGCCCGCCTGCGCACCGAATGGTTCGGCAACATCCGCGGCGACATCCTCGCCGGCCTCGTCGTCGCGCTCGCTCTCATCCCCGAGGCGATCGCCTTCTCGATCATCGCCGGCGTCGACCCCAAGATCGGCCTCTACGCGTCCTTCTCGATCGCGGTCATCATCGCGTTCGTCGGCGGCCGGCCGGGCATGATCTCGGCCGCCACCGCCGCGACCGCGGTCCTGATGGTGACCCTCGTCAAGGAACACGGGCTGCAATACCTGCTCGTCGCCACCGTGCTCGCCGGCATCCTGCAGGTGATCGCCGGGGCACTGCGGCTGAACCTCGTCATGCGCTTCGTCTCGCGCTCGGTGATGACGGGCTTCGTCAACGCCCTGGCGATCCTGATCTTCCTCGCCCAGGTGCCGGAGATGATCGGCGTGCCGCTGCTCACCTATCCGATGATCGCCGCCGGCCTCGCCATCATCTACCTGCTGCCGCGCCTCACCCGGATCGTGCCGTCGCCGCTCGTCTGCATCCTCGTGCTCACCGCCGTCTCGCTCGCCCTCGGGCTTGACCTGCGCACCGTCGGCGACATGGGCGAGCTGCCGTCGTCGCTGCCGGTGTTCCTCATCCCCGACGTGCCCTTCACGCTCGAGACGCTTTGGATCGTGCTGCCCTATTCGGCGGCGGTGGCAGCGGTCGGCCTGCTCGAATCGCTGATGACCGCCTCGATCGTCGACGACCTCACCGACACCCGCAGCGACAAGGCGCGCGAGTGCGTCGGCCAGGGCATCGCCAACATCGCCACCGGCTTCATCGGCGGCATGGCCGGCTGCGCGATGATCGGCCAGTCCGTCATCAACGTGAAGTCCGGCGGCCGCGGCCGGCTGTCGTGCTTCTGCGCCGGCGCGTTCCTCTTGTTCCTCATCGTCGTACTCGGCGAGTGGGTGGCGATGATCCCGATGGCGGCCCTCGTCGCCATCATGATCATGGTCTCGATTGGCACCTTCTCATGGTCGTCGATCCTCAACCTGCGCACCCATCCGGTGAGCTCCAGCATCGTCATGGTCGCGACCGTCGTCGGCGTCGTCGCCACCCACAACCTCGCCATCGGCGTTCTGATCGGCGTGCTGCTCTCCGGCATCTTCTTCTCGTGGAAGGTCGCCCGGCTGTTCCGCGTCACCTCCACATTGTCGGAGGACGGCACGGCGCGTACCTACCGCGTCGAGGGCCAGGTGTTCTTCGCCTCGGCCGACGAGTTCGCCGCCGCCTTCGACTTCAAGGAGGCCCTCGAACGGGTGACGATCGACGTCTCGGCGGCGCATATCTGGGACATCTCCAGCGTCGCCGCGCTCGACACGGTGGTGCTGAAGTTCCGCCGCGAGGGCGCCGACGTCGAGATCGTCGGCCTCAACGCGGCGAGTGAGACGATCGTCGAGCGGCTCTCGATCTACGACAAGCCCGGCGCCCTCGAGCGCCTGTCCGGCCACTGAGACCGAGATCTGAGGAGGAAACGCCCGTGGCGAAGATCACCGCCCTCATCGACGCTTCGGTCTATGCCGCCAGCGTCTGCGACCACGCCGCCTGGGCCGCCGGCCGGCTCGCCGCCGGGGTCGAGGTGCTGCACGTGCTCGGCCGCCGCACCGCCGCCAGCCCGCCTGCCGACTACAGCGGCAGCCTCGGCGCCGACGGCCGCGACGCCCTGCTCGAAGAGCTCGTCGCCTTCGATCGCGAGCACGCCCAACTCGCCCAGAAGCGCGGCCGCCTCATTCTCGAGCAGGCGAAGCAGCGCCTAGCCGACGCGGGCGTCGCCGAGGTGACGACCCGGCTCCGCCACGGCGATCTGCTGGAGGCGGTGGCCGAGGTCGAGGCCGGCGCCGACCTCCTCGTCATCGGCAAGCGCGGCGAGGCAGCCGACTTCGCCTCCCTCCACCTCGGCTCCAATCTCGAACGGGTGGTGCGCTCGAGCAGCCGGCCGATCCTCGTCACCTCACGCGCCTTCCAGCCGATCCGCAAGGCGCTGATCGCCTTCGACGACGGTGCCAGCGCCCGCAAGTCCGTCGATGCCATCGCCGCGACGCCGCTCTTGCACGGCGTCGAGATCGTTGTGCTGCGCGTCGGCACGCCGACGCCGGAGATCACGACGGGCGTCGAGGCCGCCGCCCGTCGTCTGCGCGACGCCGGGCTCGCGGCCACCGCTTCCGTCCAGCCGGGGCAGGCCGAAAGCGTCATCGCCGGCGTCGTCGAGGCGCAGGGCATCGGTCTCGTCGTGATGGGCGCCTACGGCCACTCGCGCCTGCGCACCCTCGTCATCGGCTCGACAACCACCGAGATGATCCGCTCCTGCAAGGTGCCGCTGCTCTTGTTCCGGTAGAGCCAGCGCGGCCGCGCCTCAGTCGAGTGCCAGCACGAACGGTTCACCCTCGGCGGCGAAGGCGCCGCGGCCGATGCCGTCGATGGCGCGCACCATCCGGCCCTCGCGGCCGAGGTGGTCGTCGGCGAGCCGCACCAGCCGGGCGTTCGGCGTCGCCGTCGGCGAGGCCCGCCGCAGCGCCTCGGCCACCGTGCGCTCGTCGCGGTGCGGGGCGAGCGCGCAGGCGGTGACGAAGGCGGCCGCCGTCGAGCGGCTCATGCCGGCATAGCAGTGGATGACCAGCGGCGTCGCCCGGTCCCAGCGCTGCACGAAGCCGAGCAGCGTCTCGACGTGCGGCGAGCCGGCGAGCACCAGCCCGTCGGCCGCCTCGACGATGTCGTTGATGCCGATGCGCAGGTGGTTGTCGAGCGTCACCACCGCCGGCCGCTCCACCGGCGTGCCCTCGTTGATCAGCGTGACGACGTGGCGGGCGCCGGACCGCTCCACCGTCTCGGCGAGGCGGTTCAGCGAGCAGACGTAGATCATCGGGACGCTCCTTGCGACGGGCTGTTCTTGGCCGGCGAGGGGGCACCGGCATCCGGCCGACGCTCCTCGCGTTCGGAACATAGGGCGTGGAAGCGGGCGAGAAAGCTCTCGGCCGCGCGTTCGGCCGGCCACGGCTCCAGCGTCATCGCGTCGGCCCCGGCGGGGGGCGTGCCGAAGAAGCGGCGGGCCTCGCTGGTGGCAAAGCCGGCGAGCCGCGTCGCCTCCAGATAGGCCGCCGCCCTGTCGGCCTTCTTCACCGCCGCGTGCAGCGCAGGAGGCGTCACCGGCGGCAGGCCGAAGCGGCGGTGGATCGCCGACAGGAGCCGCGCCTCCACCGCCTTGTAGTCGCCGCCGAGCACCGCCTTGAACGGCGAGATCAGGTCGCCGACGACATATTCCGGGGCGTCGTGCAGGAGCACGATCAGCCGTTCGTCCGCTGTCAGCTTCGGCGTCGTCGCGGCGGCGATCTCCTCGACCAGCAGCGAGTGCTGCGCCACGGAGAAGGCGTGCGCGCCGGCGGTCTGGCCGTTCCAGCGGGCGACGCGGGCGAGGCCGTGGGCGATGTCGGCGATCTCGACATCGAGCGGGGAGGGGTCGAGGAGGTCGAGCCGCCGGCCCGACAGCATGCGCTGCCAGGCGCGCGGCGGCGCCCCGGGGCGGTCGGCCATGGCTCAGACGTCCTCGGCGGCCGCCGTCGCCGGCCAGCCGAAGCTCGCCCAGGGCGGAATGGAGAGCGTCACCGTGGTGCCGTCGGCGACGATCGGCTGGCCGGCATCGATCGCGGCCTTGGCGCGGTCGAGGCGGACGAGGGCGAGCCCGGCGGTGCCGCTCACGGTGCCCAGCGTGCCGACCGGCCGGTCACCGGCCGTCAGCGCCGTCCCCGCCGGTGGCAGCGCGCCGTCGGCGCTCGCCATGACGATGCGCCGCCGCGCCGTGCCGCGGTGCTGCATCCGCGACACCACCTCCTGGCCGACATAGCAGCCCTTGGCGAAGTCGATGCCGGCGAGCGCGTCCATGTCGGCGTCGTGCGGGAAGGCGTCGCCGAAGGCGAAGTCGCGCCCGCCCTCCGGCACGCCGAGGGCGACGCGGTGGGCGTGGAAGGCGCCGGAATCGGTGCGGGTGAGGCCGGGCAGGGCGAGCACGCCGGCGACCGAGCCGCGCGCCACGAACACCCGCTTGCCGAGCGCCGGCAGCCGCGGATCGGTGTAGGCGACGCCCGGCAGCGTCGCCGGCGGCTCGCCGCCCCAGAACGCGATCACGGCCTCGTCGGCGGAAAGATCGGCCACCGTCACCCGCGCTCGCAGCTTGTAGAAGCCGAGGCGCTGGGCGAGGGCGGCGGCGTTCTCGGCGGCCGTGTCGAGGCGGTAGCCATCCGCCTCGCGGAGCGCCAGGAAGTCGAACAGCATCTTGCCCTGCGGCGTCAAAAGCGCCGCATAGGCGGCCTCGCCATCGGCGAGATGCTCCACCTCGGAGGTGACGAGGTTGTTGAGGAAATGCGCCGCGTCCGGCCCGCCGACCCGCACCACGCCGCGCTCGGCGAGCTCGGTCGCGAAGGTTCCGGCCATCTTGAGTCCTCCCCGTCGGCACCACCCGACATAGGCGAGGCGGGCGGGCGGGGCAAGCGCGGCGAGGGTTGGCACGCCGCCCGCGAATGGCTACCAGTGGCCGCCAGAAACGACCGCACCGCCGGAAGGACCGCCATGACCGATCCCGAAACCCCCGAGATCCCCGGGACCGCGACCACGGGCAGCGAGGCGACCGCCGCCCCGGCACTGCCGGACCGGCTCTCGACCGACCCGGCGAGCCCCTATTACGACGAGGACCTGCTGACGCGCGGCGTCGGCATCAAGTTCAGGGGCGCCGAGAAGACCAACGTCGAGGAGTACTGCGTCAGCGAGGGCTGGATCCGCGTCTCCGCCGGCACCGCCCGCGACCGCAAGGGTCGCCCGCTGACGCTCAAGCTGCAGGGCCCGGTCGAGCCCTACCTGCGCGGTGCCGAGTAGGGCCGCCCGGCTCCAGCCTCCTCAAACGTCCGGCGAACGGGCCGCGGTGCTTCTGGCGCCGCGGCCCGTCCGCGTTCGGGGATCGCGGCACGCCGGCGGGGCGAGGGCTGTGAACGGCTTCACAGACCCGTGAGGCAATCGACGGTAGCACCTGCAACGCAGAGTGCAGCGACGCCCGACAGTGGGCGGCCGCTGCGACCCTCCAATGTGCAGGAAGCCATCATGAGAAAACTGACGACCGTCGCCGCCGCCGTTGCTGCCTTGCTGTCCTCGGCCGGCATCGCCGCCGCCGCCGAGAAGTGCAGCCCCCAGTCCGTCGCCGGCGTCCACGTGCTGCGCACCACCGCGCCGTCGGTGTGCATGCTCGAGGTCAACAGCAAGGGCCGGATCACCGAGAGCCGCTGCTACGACCCCGCCTTCGAGACCGAGCTCGGCACGCTCGAGGGCACGCTCTCCGTCGCCGCGTCCTGCCGCATGACCGGCACCGTGACGCAGATTCTGCGCGAGCAGCGCCGCGTCGAGTTCGTCATCCAGGCCCGCGGCGCATTGGTTGATGGTCTCCTCGAGGTCCAGGGCACGGCGAAGAGCGCGTCGCAGAAGCTGAAGATCGAGGGCGCCCGGCAGTGGTGAGCCCCCGCTCCCTCTGACGTCAGATGCAACAGGGGCCGCCCAATGGGCGGCCCCCTTCATTTTCCGTGTTGTGCGGCGGCTCCTCGCCGGCAGCCCGCCCGTCAGGCCTGCGGCTGCGGCTCCAGGCCGACGTCGCCCTCGCCCTTGCCGCGCGCCTTGCCGGTGCCGGTGGTCGGCACCACCGAATGGCGCGGCGGGCCGGAATCATCACCCGTGTCGCGGATCGGCGGCTTGCCGGCGAGGAGGTTCTTGATCTCGTCGCCCGACAGCGTCTCGTACTCGAGCAGCCCCTTCGCCAGGATCTCGAGCTCGTCGCGATGCTCGGTGAGGATCCGCGTCGCCTCGGCGTAGCCCTCCTCGACGAGGCGCTTGACCTCCGCGTCGATCGTCTGCGCCGTCGCCTCGGAGATGTTCTGCTGGCGCGACACCGACATGCCGAGGAAGACCTCGTCCTGGTTCTCGCCATAGGCGACCGTGCCGAGCTGGTCGGAGAAGCCCCAGCGCGTCACCATCGCGCGGGCGAGCTTGGTCGCCTGCTCGATGTCGGAGGAGGCGCCCGACGTCACCTTCTGCTTGCCGAACACCTGTTCCTCGGCGACGCGGCCACCCATCAGGATGGTGAGCCGCGAGATCATCTGCTCGTAGCTCATCGACAGCTTGTCGCGCTCCGGCAGCTGCATGACCATGCCGAGGGCACGGCCGCGCGGGATGATCGTCGCCTTGTGCACCGGGTCGGTGGCGGTGACGTGCAGCGCCGTCACGGCATGGCCGCCCTCGTGGTAGGCGGTCAGCCGCTTCTCGTCCTCGGTCATGACGAGGGTACGCCGCTCGGCGCCCATCATCACCTTGTCCTTGGCGTCCTCGAAGTCGGCCATGGTGACGAGGCGCTTGCCGCGCCGCGCCGCCATCAGCGCCGCCTCGTTGACGAGGTTCATCAGGTCGGCGCCCGAGAAGCCCGGCGTACCGCGGGCGAGGATCTTGAGGTTGACGTCCGGCGCCAGCGGCACCTTGCGGACGTGCACCTTGAGGATCTTCTCGCGCCCGACGACGTCGGGATTCGGCACGACGATCTGGCGGTCGAAGCGGCCCGGGCGCAGCAGCGCCGGGTCGAGCACGTCCGGACGGTTGGTGGCGGCGATCAGGATGATGCCCTCGTTCGCCTCGAAGCCGTCCATCTCGACGAGCAGCTGGTTCAGCGTCTGCTCGCGCTCGTCGTTGCCGCCGCCGAGGCCGGCGCCGCGATGGCGGCCGACCGCGTCGATCTCGTCAATGAAGATGATGCAGGGCGCATTCTTCTTCGCCTGCTCGAACATGTCGCGGACGCGGCTCGCGCCGACGCCGACGAACATCTCGACGAAGTCCGATCCCGAGATCGTGAAGAACGGCACGTTCGCTTCACCGGCGATGGCGCGGGCGAGCAGGGTCTTGCCGGTGCCGGGAGGGCCGACCAGCAGCACGCCGCGCGGGATGCGGCCGCCGAGGCGCTGGAACTTCTGCGGGTCGCGCAGGAAGTCGACGATCTCCTGGAGATCCTCCTTCGCCTCGTCGACGCCGGCGACGTCCTCGAACGTCACCCGGCCGTGCGCCTCGGTGAGGAGCTTCGCCTTCGACTTGCCGAAGCCCATGGCCTTGCCGCCGGAGCCCTGCATCTGGCGCATCACGAACAGCCAGATGCCGAGGATCAAGAGCATCGGGAACCACGAGATCAGCATGTTGAACAGCGAGAAGTTCTCGCCGGCCGGCTTCGCGGTGATCTGCACGCCCTTGGCTTCGAGCTTGTCGATGTAGCCGGCGTCGCGCGGCGCGAACGTCTGGAACGTGCCGCCACCGCTGCGGGCGTACTGGCCCGTAATGTTCTGGTCGGTGATCACCACCGAGCGGACGTTGTCGCTCTCGACATCGCTGAGGAACTGCGAGAACGGGATTTCCTGCGCGGCGGTGCGGCTCGTCGGGCTCTGGAAGAGCTGGAACAGCGCAATCAGCAGAAGCCCGATGATGACCCACAGGGCGAGGTTGCGGAACATGTTGTTCATAAGGGACCCTTCACCCCGGGTCGGACGGGCCCTCGGCCCCCGCGCCCCGACGCTTGTCGCTCTGCAAGATAGGTCTCGCGAAGGCCTCTGCCAAGTTGAGGGCCGGCGCGGAGGCGAAGGAAAGGGTGACGCATGCCTAACGGCCGGCCGGATCGATGCGCACGGCCGACCGCCAGGCGTCGTCGGCGAACACCCCGAAGGCCGGCACGGCGACCACCGCGCCGTCGGCGAACGCGGCCGGAACCGTCGCCAGCGCCGCCGCCGGCCACCGTGCCGCGGCCCGTCCGACGGCGCCTTTCGCCCCCGCTCCCAGCGCCGCGATGGTGACGGCCGAGGGTGCCGACGCCGACAGCGTGGCGTGGAAGCGGCCGTCCCAGGCGAGCGTGCCGCCCGGCACGAGCCGCAGCGACGGCAGGCCGCGGCGGCCGGCCTCGCGATGAACCCACAGCCGCTCGCCCCGCCGCTCCACCACGGCGCCGCCGAGCGTCCGGCGGAAACGCCCGCCATCCCCCGTCGGAGGTGACTGAAGCTCGGCGTGCAGCCGCTCGAGCCGCTCGAGACGCGGCCCGTAGGGCTCGCCGCCGATCTCGCCGACGGCACGGGCGATGAGACGTAGCACCACCTCCTCCGGCGCCGTCGCGATGGCCGCCAGGTCGATCGCCGTGACGCCGCCGGGATGGCGCGCGACGGCTGTGGTCTCAAGCGCGTCGACCGCCATCTCGATCGCCGCATCGGCCCGCGCCAGCCGGCGGGCGCTGGTGGCGAGCGCCAACGGCGTCAGTCCCGCCTCCGCCAGCGGTCCGGCGAGCGCGCGCAGGCGCGGCCGGGCGAAGCGGGTGTCGACGTTGCTGGGGTCGTCTGTCCAAGCGATCCCGGCGGCGGTCAGCGCGTCGCGCAGCATGTCGCGCCCGACGGCGAGAAGCGGCCGCAGCAGCACGACGCCGTCGCCGAGCGGCCGTTCGGGGCGAATCGCCGCGAGGCCGGCGAGGCCGCTGCCGTGCGACAGCCGCATCAGCAGCGTCTCGGCCTGGTCGTCACGGATGTGGGCGGTGACGACCGCATCGAGGCCGTTGTCCCGGGCGAAGCCGGCGAGGAGCCGGTAGCGCGCCGTCCGCGCCGCCGCCTGGACGTCGGACGCCGGCTTGTCGCCCTCCCAGACGAGGGTGGCGTGGGGGAGGGCGTGCGCGCGCGCCAGCTCTGCCACCGCCTCGGCCTCGGCTGCCGCCTCGCGGCGCAGACCGTGGTCGACGGTGGCGACGATGGCGGGCGGCACGGTGACGGGCGATGCGTCACGCCAGCGGGCGAAGAGGTGGAGGAGGGCGACGGAATCCGAACCGCCGGAGACAGCCAGCACGACGCCGCGGCGGCCGTGCAGGGGCGCGAACAGCGCCGGCAAGGCGTCGTCACGAATCGGAGCCGGCGAGGGGACCGGTGAAGCGGCCGAGAAGGGAGCTTCGCGCTCGGTCACCGGGCCGCCGGTCCTCCGCGGGTCAGCAGCGCGCCGTCTGCTGCTCGGCGGAGACGCGGTCGCGCAGCGAGGACGAGGCCTGCGGGTAGCGCTGCAGGAGCTCGGCATAAGACGCGCACGCCGCGTCCTTCTCGCCGATGCCGGCGAGCGACTGGCCGAGCTTGAACAGGCTGTCCGGCCCCTTCCGGCTGTCGGGATACTCGGTGTAGCCCTTCAGGAAGGCCTGGGCAGCGGCGCGGTAGTCGGCGCGGGCGTAGAGGCTCTCGCCCAGCCAGAACTGCGCATCCGGCGCCAGCCGGTCGGACGGATGGGCGTCGAGGAAGCGGCGGAAGCCGGCCTCGGCCGCGTCGTACTCGCCGCGCATGACGTGATTGTACGCGGCATCGTAGGCGTCGCGCGGGTCGAGCGCCGTCGGCAGCGCCGCCACCTGCGTGCCCGCGGCGGGCGGATAGGTGGCGTCGCTCGCCGTGTCGAGCGGCGGCAGCGCCGCAGAGGGCGTCCCGGCCACCGGTGCGCCACCACCGGACATGGCCGTCAGGTCGAGCGGGCCGCTGCTGAAGTCGAAGCCGCCGGCGCCGTCGAGCGGCAACTGGCCGAGCGACTGCGGCGGCGCCGCAGTGACGGCGGAGGAGCCGGCGGCGACACCCGGCAGCGCGTCGGACGGAGACAACGGCTCCATGGCGAACCCGGAGCCGACGTCGAGGGCGCTGCCGCCGACGGCCGCGCCATCCAGCGTGCCGCCATCGAACGAGCCGGCACCTGGCGCGGCGTCGGCCGGCGGGATCGTCAGCGTCGCGGTGTCGGTGCCGCCGGTGGCGGGCGCCGCGGCAGGGGCGTCGGTGCGCTTCTTGCCGCGACCGGCCTCGAGCTCCTGGAAGCGGAACTCGTTGTCCTCCTGCATGCGTCGGATCTGGTCGGTGAGCTGGCGGATCTGGAAGGTCAGTTCCTCGACCTGGCCGTTGAGGGCGCGCATCTGGCCCTCGATGCGCTCGATGCGCAGCGCCGCCTCGCCGGCCTGGCGGGTGTTGGTCGGCGTATCGCGGATGATCTGGGCGGTATCCCAGCTCTGCTGCGCCGTCGCCGGCGTCGCCACCACCATCAGGACGGATGCGGCGACCGCCGCGCCAAATCCCGCTCCCGCGTAACGCCGCTCCGCACCCAGCATCCGCATCGTCATCGACCGCCTCTCGACCTCAGCCGGCGCCCCGCCCCGGAGCGCCGACGGTTTCCATGCGCCACGGCCGCCGTCAAGACCGCGACGCAAAACGAAGAAGGGCCGCGGCGCAATGCGCTCGCGGCCCCTCGTTTCTCACCCGCTTCTGCGGCCATTTGAGGGCTCGCCCGCGGCCGCCCCGCGACTTCGGCGCGGCGGACCGGCGGTCAGAGCCCGGCCGCTCAGCTGCCGGCGGCGTTCAGCACCGTCACGGCGCGGCGGTTCTGGGTCCAGCAGGATTCGTTGTCGCAGACCGCGACCGGCCGCTCCTTGCCGTAGGAGATGACCCGCAGGCGTGCCGGGTTGATGCCGCGGCTGACGAGGTAGGCGCGGGTGGAGTTGGCGCGGCGGGCACCGAGCGCGAGGTTGTACTCGCGGGTGCCGCGCTCGTCGGCGTGGCCCTCGACGGTGGCGGTGTAGCGGTTGTACTGGGTCAGCCACTGCGCCTGGCGATCGAGGATGGCGGCGGCCTGGGCGTTGATCTCCGAGGAGTCCTCGGTGAAGTAGACGCGGTCGCCGACGTTGACGACGAAGTCCTGCGGCGTGCCCGGCGCAACGGTGCCGGCCGCCGGCACGACGTCCTTCTTGGCGCAGGCCGCGGCGGCGAACACCAGCGCGAAGACGAGGGCGAGACGGGCCACCCGACCCTGACCCGAAAACAGCTGCATGTGGGAATTCTCCTCTGCGCCGGGGGCCCCGGGGCACTGGGGCGGACGATAGAGTCCGATGGTTAAATGGCGGTTGTCCGACATGGTGAACGGCAGTTTAACCGCCGTTCGTGACGCCGTGAAACGTCAGGGCAGCGGCGGCGACCAGGCCGGATCGGAGGCGAAGCCGGAGGTCTCGATGCGCCGCTCGTTGCGGCCGGTGAGGTCGACGGTGAACAGCGACGGACCGCCGCCGCCGCCGCTCTCGCGGAAGAACATCAGCACGCGCCCGTTCGGTGCCCAGGTCGGCCCCTCGTTGTGGAAGCCTTCCGTCAGGATGCGCTCGCCGGTGCCGTCGGGCTTCATCACGCCGATCGAGAACTTGCCCTGGCTCTGGCGCGTGAAGGCGATGAGGTCGCCGCGCGGCGACCAAACCGGCGTCGAATAGCGCCCCGGCCCGAACGAGATGCGCGTCGCCCCGCCGCCGCCGGCGCTCATCACATAGAGCTGCTGCGTGCCGCCACGGTCGGATTCGAAGACGATCTGCGAGCCGTCGGGCGAATAGGATGGGCCGGTGTCGATCGAGGCGGAATTGGTCAGCCGCGACATCTGCTTCGTGGCGATGTCCATGGCGAAGATGTTGGCGTTGCCGTCTTCCTGCAGGCTCATCACCACCTTCGAGCCGTCGGGCGAGAAGCGCGGCGAGAACGACATGTTGGGGAAGTCGCCGAGCTTGACGCGCTGGCCGGTGCCGATGTCGAGCAGGTAGACCTGCGGTGTGCCGCCGCCATAGCTCATGTAGGTGATGCGCTGGCTCGACGGCGAGAAGCGCGGCGTCAGCACCAGGCTGTCGCCGTTGGTCAGCGCGCGCATGTTGGCGCCGTCCTGGTCCATGATGGCCAGCCGCTTGATGCGCTTGTCCTTGGTCCCGCTCTCCGAGACGAAGACGATGCGGGTGTCGAAGTAGCCCTTCTCGCCGGTCAGGCGCTCGTAGACGACATCGGCGATCTTGTGGGCGAGGCGGCGCCAGTTCTCGGCCGAGGTGGTCAGGCTCTGGCCGATCATCTGCTCGCCGGCGAAGACGTCCCACAAGCGGAAGTCGGCGCGCAGGTTGCCGCCCTCCGGCGTGATCGTGCCGGTCACGAGGGCCTGGGCGTTGATCGCCCGCCAGTTGGCGAAGTTCGGCGTCGAGGAGGCGTCGACGGCGCGGTCGATGAAGGCGGCCTGGTCGAGCGGCGAAAACAGCCCGGACGAGCGCAGGTCGTTGGCGATCACCTCGACGATCTGCCGGCCCATCGCCGGGTCGCCGCCGAAGTCCGGCAGCGCGATCGGCATCGGCTCGACGACGCCCTGGTTGATGTCGATCTCGATCAGGGCCGCGGCAGGGGTCACGGCGACGCCGGCGAGGGCGAGGCCGGCCGCCACAGCCGTGGCGACGCCGAGCGCCCGCCTGCGCAGCACCACAAGGCCTGCGGCGACCCGCTCCGACAACGGGCTGCGCCGGGCGAGTTCGGCGGGGATCGAAACGGTGGTCGCGAAGAACATGGGCAGGAACCGCGTCAGGGGGCGCAGGAAAAGGGCGGAGCGGGCGGCGCCGGTAAGCGCGCCGGCAATGGCGGCGGAAAGCGTAGAGAATGTGGCGGTGCGGGTCATCCGCGGAACATCTCGCTGACGGAAAAGTTGATGATCACGTCCTTCCAGGTGTCATACTTGTCGGCCGGCATGAAATCGTAGGGGCCGCACCGCAGCACCGCGCGTCGCGCCGCCTCCGCCATAGGGCGGAAATAGGGGTTGGAATCGGAGTTCTGCACTTCGGGAAAGCCGTCAACGACGCCTTCCGGTGTCAACTTGAATTGGAGGCGGACGACCAACTGGTCCGCTCCCTCGGCGCCGACAGGCGGATTGAAGCAGGGATAGATCGCCGCCTGCAGCGCCGCGAGTTCCGTCTGTGACATCTTCGAAACCGTCGTGCCCCTCGACGAGCCGAGCGCCGTCTGGCCGGCGGGCGTCTGCGTGCCGCCACCGGACGGCTGCTGCTTGTCGAGCAGGGCGGAGATCTTGTCGGAGTTGAACTTGCTCTCCGCGTTCGCCGTGGCGGTCTGGCGCTTCGGCGGCGTCGGCTTGGTCTTCGGCGTGCGGGTCGCCTGCGCCGGCGCGGCCGAGGGCTCGGGCGGCGGCGGGGTGGCCTCGGCCGGCTGTTCCGCGGGCGTCGGGGCGGGCTCCGGCGGAGTGGGCTCCGCCTCCTGGGCCGGCGGCTCTGGTTCGGTAACTTCCGGCTCCGGCTCGGGAGGGGGCGGCGCGCCGGCGTCGGGCGTCGCCGCGACGTTGCCCGGATCGGGCACCGGCGGGGCATCCTGCGAGGTCTGCGAATTGCCGGCGTCTTCCACCGGCGGCGCGTCGGGCGTGTCGGTCTCCACCGTCGAGGCGCGGTCGACCTCGGCGTCCGGGGCGGTCTTCGAGCCGAGGCGCAACGCCGTCAACTCGCCGATCTCGACGAGCTCGACGGGCATCGCGTCCACCGGCTCGGCCGGGTACGGCTTCGCCCCCGGCAGCCCAACGACGGCCCAGGCGACGATCGCGACGTGGCCGAGGATCGAGACGATCGGTCCGACGCGCATCAGCTCAGCTGCCCTGTTCCTCCAGGGTGACGAGACCGATGCGGCGGAAGCCGGCCTGGTTCAGCCGTCCCATCACCTGCATCATCGAGCCGTATTCGGCATCCCGGTCACCGCGCACGAAGATGCGCTCCTCGTAGCCCGCGGTGGCGATCGCCTGCAGCCGCGGCACCAGTTCCTCGACGGTGATCTCCGTGTCCTGCAGGTAGATCTTGCCGTCGCTGCCGACCGACACCGTCAGCGGTTCGGTCTCAGTCTGCAGAGCCTTCGCACGGGTTTCGGGCAAATCGATGGGCACGCCGACAGTGAGCAGCGGCGCCGAGATCATGAAGACGATGAGCAGCACCAGCATGACGTCGACGAACGGCGTCACGTTGATCTCGCTGATCGGCGCCGAGCGGCGCCGGCGATGCCGCCGGCCGCTGCCGCCGCCACCACCCCCGACGGGGCCGACCGAAGCGCCCATCGCTCAGGCCCTCTCGTCGATCTGGCGCGACAGGATCGCCGAGAACTCGTCGGCGAAGCTCTCCATGCGGCTGCCGAGGTGCGACACCTCGGCGTTGAACTTGTTGTAGGCGATGACCGCCGGGATCGCCGCGAGCAGGCCGAGCGCGGTCGCGAACAGCGCCTCGGCGATGCCCGGCGCCACCACGGCGAGGCTCGTGTTGTTGGAGGCGGCGATCGACTGGAAGCTCGTCATGATGCCCCAGACGGTGCCGAACAGGCCGATGAAGGGCGCTGCCGAGCCGACGGTTGCGAGCACCAGCAGGCGCTTTTCCAGCCGCTCCGTCTCGCGGGCGATCGTCACGTCCATGACGCGGTCGATGCGCTGGGACAGCGAGGCGATCGCCGGCCGGTCGCCCTCGTGGCTGCGCTTCCACTCGCGCATCGCCGCGACGAACAGCGCCGCAAGCGCATTGGCGGGGCGTCCGGCGAGGCTGCGGTAGAGCTCCTCGAGCGACTGCCCCGACCAGAACACTTCCTCGAAGCGGTCCATCGTCTTGCGGGTGCGGGCGACGAGGATGAACTTGTCGACGATGATCGCCCAGCACCAGATCGAGGCGATGACCAGCCCGATCATCACCAGCTTGACGACGAGGTGGGCCTGCAGGAACAGCGCGATCAGCGAGATGTCGGCGTGGGGCGCCACCGCCAGCACCTCTGTCGTCACGTCAGCGGGGTTCATCGTCCGTCCATCCTCGTCCTTCGCGGGGGCCGCCCGCCGTGCCGCGGGGGAAGCCATCGGGGCTTCGCACCGGTGCTGCCGCGGTCGCCGCTGGGGCGCCGTGCATCGTCCGTGCCGATCTCGACTTGACGGCGGCGGGCGGTCGGCGACGGCAAACGCTGAACCCGGCCGTCGCCGGGAGCCCGAGCCCGCCGCCGTGCGCCTCCATTGTCGGCAATCGTGTCGAAACTAGGTTCGCACCGCCACCGCGGACGGCCACGCCCGGCCGCGCGCCACCCGCCCCATTCGTGCGCGGAACGTGGTTGACGGCGGGTTAACGGCGGTGGGGAGGGCGGTGGCGAAACCCGCATTGTCGCGAGTGCCGCAGGCGGTCGCGACTGCGCTCGGCGGACCGCTTGTTTGAGGCGGTCAGCCGAGCCGCTCGCGGATCGCCGCCGGCAGCCGGCACGGCCGGCCGTCGCCGTCGATGACGACCACCGTCACGCTCGCCGTCACCAGCACCTCGCCCGCCCGCGCGATCGACTGGTCGAGGACGATGCGGGCGCCGGAGAGTTCGGCCCCGCGCGTCGCCACCTCGAGCACGTCGTCGATCGTCGCGGGCCGGCGGAAGTCGAGCGTCATCGAGCGCACCGCGAACGCCCGCGCCGCCCCGAAGGCACCGGCCGCCATCGCCGCGTGGCCGATGCCGAGGAGCCGCAGGAAATCCGTCCGCCCGCGCTCGAAGAAGCGCAGGTAGCTCGCGTGGTAGACGACACCCGAGAAGTCGGTGTCCTCGTAGTAGACGCGCACCGGCAGCACGTGCCCCCCGTCGACAAGCCGGCCTGCGAGGTCGGGCCAGGGGGCGGACGGGGGCGGGGAGGGGGGGCGGGTCATGACTATCGGGGTACTGCCGGTGCGGCACGGCGGCAAGTGAGATCGGAGCGGCGGCCTCCCACCACGGGCTAGGTGGTGACGCGGGAGGTTCTCCGCCGGCCTCCTTTCACCTCGTCATGGCCCGGCTTGACCGGGCCATCCATCCACCCGGCAACGTCGGCGGTCGTCCGCGCAAGAATGGATCGCCCGGTCAAGCCGGGCGATGACGGTTGGATGGGGCGGAGTAAGCCAACGGCGCGGGGAGCATGGTGTTCGGTCATTGCCGAGTCGTTGGTCTCTACCCGAGCACAGCGCGAACCCTCCCCCCTCGCGGGGGAGGGCAGGGAGGGGGGGCCGCGGGCACGGCGCCCACGACC
This sequence comes from Pseudoxanthobacter sp. M-2, assembly GCF_046156265.1. Lineage (NCBI taxonomy): Bacteria > Pseudomonadati > Pseudomonadota > Alphaproteobacteria > Hyphomicrobiales > Segnochrobactraceae > Pseudoxanthobacter > Pseudoxanthobacter sp. M-2. The sequence continues at coordinate 106,094 of NZ_JAWDIR010000048.1, read as the reverse complement.
AGGCGGGGTGCCCGGCCTCGAAGCTCTTTCGCCGCGCTCCCGCGCGGCCCCCTCTCCCGGCGGCTGCGCCGCCGACCTCCCCCGCGAAGGGGGGAGGGGTCGCGACAGCCGTTCGCTTCAAATCTCACTGGACCGAAAGCGCTTCCAACGTTGGCCCGCATTCGCCTCGGCCACCCCCCATCTTCCCCCCCGCCCCACAAACCACTATCTCTGCCGCCGACCCTTAATCCTCCCCGGCCGCCCCCGCGGGCCGGCAACAGGAGCACTCCGGACATGGCAGCCAATCCGGCAACGGCCACCGCAGCCAGCCCCGCCGCGGCCCCCGCCCGCATTCCCGTCACCGTGCTGACGGGCTTCCTCGGCTCCGGCAAGACGACGCTCTTGAACCGCATCCTCACCGAGGACCACGGCAAGCGCTACGCCGTCATCGTCAACGAGTTCGGCGAGGTCGGCATCGACGCCGACCTCCTCGTCGATACCGACGAGGAGGTGTTCGAGATGAACAACGGCTGCATCTGCTGCACCGTCCGCGGCGACCTCATCCGCACCGTCGAGAACCTGCTGAAGCGCAAGGGCGCCTTCGACGCCATCCTCGTCGAGACCACCGGCCTCGCCGACCCGGCCCCGGTCGCCCAGACCTTCTTCATGGACGACACCGTCCGCGCCGCCGCCGCTCTCGATTCCGTCGTCGCGGTGGCCGACGCCAAGCACCTTGCGCTGCGCTTCGCCGACTCGACCGAGGCCGTCGACCAGATCGCGTTTGCCGACGCGATCCTCTTGAACAAGACCGACCTCGTGACGCCGGCCGAGCTCGCCGAGATCGAGCGCGCCATCCGCGCCATCAACCCCTTCGCCACCATCCACCGCACCGAGCGCTGCGCCATCGCGCTCGACAAGGTGCTCGACCGCGGCTCCTTCGACCTCGAGCGCATCCTCACCCTCGACCCGGAGTTCCTCCACGGCGAGGACCACCACCATCACGACCACGACGATCCGAACCACGTGCATGGGCCGGATTGCGGCCACGACCACCATGATCACGATCATCACCACCACCATGATCACCACCACCACCACCACGACCACGTGGCGGCAGCCGGCATCACCTCCGTCTCGCTGACCGCCGGCGACCTCGATCCCGACCGCTTCTTCGCTTGGATCGGCCGCATCACCCAGGAGCAGGGGCCGAGCATCCTGCGCCTCAAGGGCATCCTCGCTTTGAAGGACGACCCGGACCGCTACGTGCTGCAGGGCGTCCACATGATCGTCGAGGGCGACCACCAGCGGCCGTTCAAGCCGGGCGAGCCGCGGCAGAGCCGGCTCGTCTTCATCGGCCGCGACCTCGACCCGAAGGCGCTCGAGGCGGGCTTTACCGCCTGCGCCGCCTGAGCGAGCGGCAGCCCGCCGTGCCCGCCACCACCGCCGTCCGCCTCGCCGTCACCGAGCACGCCCTCGGCGCCTATGTGATCGCCGCCGAGTTCCTCGCCGGCCGCCCGGCCTTCGCGCTCGGCGACGGCACCGTGCGTCTCGATCAGGGCGGTACGCTCACGACGGTGCGCACCCACCCGACCGCGCTGCTCGCCGCCGCCCTCTCGCAGGATGGCGGCACGCTCTATGCCGGCGGCGACGATGGCCGGCTCGTCGCCGTCCATCCCGACGGCACGGCGGAAGACCGCGCCTCGGTCGGCCGCATCTGGATCGACCAGGTGGCGGCCGGCCCGAACGGCGCCATCGGCTTCGCCGGCGGCCGCAACGCCTGGGTGATCCGCCCCGACGGCACGCTGAAGACCTTCGCCCACCCGCGCTCGGTCGGCGGCGTCGCCTTCGCGCCGAAGGGCCTGCGCCTCGCCGTCGCCCGCTATGACGGCGCGACGCTGTGGTGGGCCGGCACCGAGGCGCCGGCGCAGCAGCTCGAATGGAAGGGCATGCATGCCGGCATCACCTGGTCGCCGGACGGCAAGTACCTCGTCACCGCGATGCAGGAGAATGCGCTGCACGGCTGGCGCGTCGCCGACGGCCGCCACATGCGCATGACCGGCTACCCCACCAAGGTGCGCTCGCTGTCGTGGTCGCCGAAGGGCCGCTACCTGGCGTCCGCCGGCGCCAATGCCGCGGTGCTCTGGCCGTTCCACTACAAGGACGGGCCGATGGGCCGGCCGCCGCTCGAGCTCGGCTACCGCGACGTCTTCGCCACCCGCGTCGCCTGCCACCCGGAGGACGACGTGGTGGCGATCGGCTACATCGACGGCGCCATCGACGTCGCCCGCATCGAGGACGCCGCGGTGGTGCGCCTGCGCGAGCCGGACGGCGCGCCGCTGTCGGCGCTCGCCTGGGACGCCGACGGCGGCCGCCTCGCCTTCGGCGGCGAGGGCGGTGCGGCCGGCGTCATCGACCTCGCGGGCTGATCGCGCGGCGACCTGAGCGCGGGGCGAGCCGAGGACGCGCGAGTTGGAACCGCGCGGCCGCCGCGGCGTTCCCGCCCGGCGGCTGACGGGCCGCGGCCGGATACGGCACGGACGCCGGCCCGACCGTCGGCGACAGGGAGAGGCCGATGATCGGCAGGACCATCGCCGTCGCCATCGCCGCCGTGGTCGGCGTCGGCGCCTCGCAGCTTCCCGAGTTCGGCCAGCAGTATCGTCAGCGCCTCGGCGGCGCGGTGGATGAACTGCGCCGCGTCGCCGCGAGCTTCGACCAGGACGCCGCCGACAACGGCCTCGACAGGCCGGCCGCGCTCGCCGAGATGTCGCGCAACCCGAGCGGCCTCGTCCAGGACCGCGCCGCCTCGATGAGCGAGACGATGGAGCGTCTCGGCGACCTCGAGGCCCAGCAGCAGGCCTTCCGCGACGCGGGCGCCTTCGGCCGGCTCTACACGCTGACCACCCATTTCGACCCGCCGCTCGTCAACGCCACCTGGCAGGACTACGAGCCGGCGGTGCCGGTCACCTCCGAGGGCTTCGTCGCCGCCGGCGGCGGCTTCCTCGCGACGCTCCTCCTCCTCCTCGGCCTCGGCCGTCTGGTGCGCCGCAGGCCGTGAGCGTGGAAGGGCAGGGGAAGCCGGAACTCTGGGCCGCAGGCTATACGGCGGCCGAGCTCGACGACGCGCAGGCGCGATTTGGCCTTCACTTCCCGCCCGACCTCGTCGCCTTGCTGCGCGACCGCCGACCTCTGCAGGGCTACGACTGGACGGGTCCGGAGGAGCCGATCCGCCGCAAGCTGTCTTGGCCGCTGGAAGGCCTGCTCTTCGACGTCGAGAATGGGCTGTGGCGGTCTGACTGGGGCGAGCGGCCGGCGCGTGCTGAAGCGCGCGCCGGGATCGTCGCCGCCCTCGTGGCGGCAGCGCCGCCGCTGATCCCGATCCTAGGCCACCGCTACCTGCCGGCGGAGCCCTTTGAGGCCGGCAACCCGGTGCTCTCCGTGTACCAGTCCGACATCATCTACTACGGCCGCGATCTCGAGGACTATTTCGTCCAAGAGTTCGGCGGCGGCACCGGGCCCGTCACCGGCCCCGTCCGCCGCATCCGCTTCTGGTCGGACCTGATCGACGGCGCCGGCACCGGCTGGCCGGCCTGAACCGTCGCGGCCGCCGTCTCACTTCTTCTGCGGGCAGAGCGGGTCGCCGCGCAGGCAGCGGAAGTAGAGGGCGTAGAAGATCGCCTCGGCGGTGGCCGTGGCCACGCCCGAACTCTGCTGCGACGAGGCCATCACCATCACGCCGAGGCCCATCTCGGGCGAGACCAGCGTCTGCGTGGTGAAGCCGGCGATGCCGCCGTCCTTGGCGAGCACGCGCGGCTTGCCGCCGTCCCTGGGGAACACCTGCCAGCCGAGGCCGGCCTGGGCGCGGCCGGACGGGCAGTTCTGCAGTGCCGGCGGGCCGGCCTCGCAGGCGAACGGCGTCTGGGCGAGGCGGAAGGCGTCGCGGATCGGCTTCGGCACCTTCGCCCCGCCGGTGCGGCGGGCGAGCATGGCCGCCTGGGTGAACCGGCTCATGTCGCGGATCGACGACTTCAGGAATCCCGCCGGCGCGACGATCGCCACCCGCTGGTGCTGGGGTTGCGAGGGCGCAAACCTCACCACCGGCCAGGCGACGTAGCCCGAGCCGCCCTCGACCACCGCGATCGCGCGCACCGCCCCGGCGAAGACACGCCCGACCACCCGCGCTTGGGTGCCCCCGACGTCCGTCTGGCCGCCGTCGATACTGAACCTCGGCGGCGTCGCACCGACGGCGATCGGATCGCGCAGCACCACCGCGACGACGCGGCCATTCTCGACGATCACCGGCGCGTCGGGAACGGGCACCCCGTCCCGCAAGAGCCGCGGTCCGAGCTGGTAGCCACTGCCGCCCGCCGTCACCGTGACGCTCGCGATCGTGTGGTCCGGGCCGGCCTGCGCCGACAGCACCGCGCCGCTGCCGCCGCCCCCCTCGATGGTCACCGCCACCGGGCCCGGCGGATAGCTCGCACCGGCGTTCTGCAGGGTGAAGCCGGTGATGGCGCCGCCGGTCACCTCCGCTGCCCCGAAGGCGGGGCTGTAGCCGTTGGCGACGCGCGGCCGCGCGTCCGCCGGCACGGCGAGGAAGGTACTCGCCATGCCGAGCGGCTTCAGCACCCGCGTCCGCACCTCCTCGAACCAGCCGTTGACCGACTTGTCGGTGATCGGCTGGCCGGCCGGCGTGCCGAGAATGAGCCCGACCAGGGCGTTCGAGGTGTTGGAGTAGTTGTAGGGGGCCGGCAGCGACGTCACCGGCGGCGGCGGGTCGGCCTGCCAGTTGCGGAGACGGGTCTGGCGCAGCAGCGTCAGGAAATCCGCCGCGCCATAGGCCTTCAGCCCCGGACGGAAGGCGCCGGCCGGCGGCATGCAGCCGGTCTGCGCCGGCTGCTGGTCGTTCCGGCAGGTCGGCGGCACGTCGAGCAGGCCGGAGGTGAAGATCGCCATCTCGCCGATGGTGATCTGCTGCTTCAGGGCTCCCTGCACGGCGCCGCCGAGCGGGCCGACCGCCGCTGAGAAGTCGGCGAGGTCGTCGTCGAGCGAGATCAGGTCCTCCGCCACCCACTGGGCCAGCACGTTGGTCGTCAGTACCTTGGTGTTGGAGCCGAGCGAGAAGATCGTGTCCGGCCCGACCGGCACGGCGGCGCGCCTCCCGGTGGCGAGCTTGGCGGTGCCGTAGGTGAGGATGACCGGCTTGTCCTCGCCCAGCACGACTGTGACGGCGAGCCCGACCGCCCGGCCGTGGGCGAGCGTCCACCCCGCCAGCGGATCGATGACGGCGGCGAGTGCCGCATTCGCGGTTGGCGTCTCCGCCGCCAGCGCGGACCGGGGGACGGGGCCGGCGAGGAGAAGTGCCGCACTGAGCAGGAGGGCGGACGCGCTCGCGCAGGCCACCGCCCGTGGCCGGAATACAGCCGTCGCCATCGCACACCCCCGGTCGCGATCAGCCCTTCAGCCGCCCTCGCGCAGGCTACCGGAGCGTGCGTGCGGCGGCAACGGCACGCCGCGCCGCCCGCACGCCGGAGCCCGCCTCCCTAGAACTCGATGATCGACTGGAAGCCGCCATAGATCATCCGCTTGCCGTCGAAGGGCAGGTTTTCCATCTGCGGCTTCATGCGCGGGTCGGCGAACACCTTCTGCATCGTCTCGTCGCGGGCGGCGCGCGAGGGATAGGTGGCCCAGGCGAACACCACCACCTCGTCGTCCTTCGCCATCACGGCGCGCGGGAAGGAGGTGTGCTCGCCCACGGACACGTCGTCGGCCAGGCACTCCACATAGGAGAGCGCGCCGTGTTCCATCCACACCTTGCCGGCGAGCGTCGCCGCCTCCTTGTAGGTCTCCATCTTGTCCTTCGGCACGGCCAGCACGAACCCGTCGACATAAGGCATGGCTCTCTCCTTCACGTTGCCCCGCGCGCCCCGAGGACGAATGGGCGGGCCCGGTTCCGACAGGCTGCCTCAACTTTTCGTGCAATGGGGCACCCGGACGAAAGTCTGCCCGAAAATCCGCAAATCGGGTTGTCGGCCCGCACCGGTCGGCGGCGTCCTCGGGGCGACCGTCGCAGCCTGTGGAGGAGTTCGATGCGCGCTTCAAACCTGTCCGTTCGCCACGGTGCCCCGGCGCTCACCGGTCTCGCCTGGCTCGCCGTCTTCTCGGCCGGGCTCGAGGCGGCACCGGCGGTTCGGAGTGGCTACGCCACCGTCGATGACGGCCACCGCGTCTACTACGAGGTCGCCGGTGCCGAGCACGCGGGCGTGCCGATCGTCCTCCTGCACGGCGGCATGATGTCGATCGACACCGCATTCCCGGACCTCATCGAGCGCTTCTCCCGGACCCGCCGCGTCGTCGCCATCGAGGCCCAGGGCCACGGCCACACCGCCGACCGCGACGGCCCGATCACGCTGGATCGGATGGCCGCGGACGTCGTCGGCGTACTCGACCACCTCGGCGTGCCGCGCGCCGATCTCCTCGGCCACAGCCTCGGCGGCATGACCGCCACCCTCGTCACCATCCGCCGGCCCGAGCGCGTGCGCACGCTGACCGTGCTCAGCGCCTCTTTCCACTTCGAGGGCTTCCTGCCCGAACTCGCCGCGATGAACCGCGACCCAACCCGCGCACCCTCGCCGGAGCTCGTGCCGCTGCTCCCCACCCAGCGCCACTTCGCCGAGTGGACGGAGAGCTACCAGCGCAACGCGCCCGACCCCACGGCCCTCGTCGGCGTGCTGGCCCGCGTGCAGGCGTTCCTCGTCGCCTGGCCGGGCTTCACCGTCGCCGAGCTGTCCGCCATCACCGCGCCGACGCTGATCGCCTATGGCGACCGCGACTTCTTCACGCCCGAGAGCATCCACGCCTTCACACGCCTTGTGCCGAACGCGTCGCTCGCCATCCTGCCCGGCACGACGCACACCGAGGTCGTCGACCGTGGCGCCTGGCTGGTGCCGATGGTCGAGGCGCACATCGCCGGCGGCGAGTTCGGTGCGGATTGAAGCAGGGCCGGGCGGCCGGCCGCGCGATCATCGCCGGCCGGCGGCAAGGCGCGTCCGTGAGGGGTGTTCCCGCGATAATCCTCGCTATTCCGCGGGATCGGCGTAAGGTGACGGCTTCGAATTCTTTTGCAGTCGATGTTTTTCGCTTCTTCAGCAAAATGTCTCGACGGCTTCAGGCGATGCCTCGATCCCACTGATCGATCGGTTCAAAAGATCGAAGCCGCCACCGGCGCGGCTCGCCGGTTTCGCTTCTTCACCACGGTGTCCCCATGTCCATCCGTTTTCTCAACGCCAGCCGCAGCTACGACGCCACCCGGCGCAGCGTCTGCTTCTGGGGCCACGACGCCACCTTCGAGATCACCTTCAGCGTCGAAGAAGACGCGCTGCGCCTGATCAGCCCACAGTCGAACCGCGGCGAGGCGGGCTTCCTGCAGGCCTTCGACGCCAACCGCTCGCGCATCGAGACGGCCGCCAGCAAGGCCTACGGCCGCTCGCGCCAGAGCTTCTACCGCCTCTCCGGCGCCGACTTCTGAACCCGTATTCCTGAGCCCGATGGCGGCCAGGGCAGGCCGACGTCGCACGGCGGATGGTCGCCGAGCCGCAGCCCTTGACCTCCATCCGTCATCGCCCGGCTCGACCGGGCGATCCATCCACCCGGTGAGGGCGGAGGGGCGCGGTCCCGCCCGTCATCCCGGCTCGCCCCGCTTTGCATCGCGTCGGGGAGACGCCGGAGAGCGCGCGCGCCCTGCGCTTCCGCCTCACCCCCTTACGGCCACGCAACCGCCGGCGGCATGGAGGAGAGGATCGAGTCGACGTTGCCGCCGGTCTTCAGGCCGAACAGCGTGCCGCGGTCGTAGATGAGGTTGAACTCCACATAGCGGCCGCGCCGCACCATCTGTTCCTGGCGCTCGGCCTCCGTCCACGGTTTCGCGAGGTTCGCCCGCACGATGCGCGGGTAGACGTCGAGCAGCGCCTCGCCGACGGCGCGGGTGAAGGCGAAGTCGGCGTCGCGGTCGCCGCTGTCGAGATAGTCGTAGAAGATGCCGCCGACGCCGCGCTGCTCGCCCCGGTGCTTGATGGTGAAGTAGTCCTCGCACCACGCCTTGTAGCGGTCGTAGTCGGCGACCGGGTGGGCCGCGCAGGCGCCACGCATCGCCGCGTGGAAGGCGATCGTGTCCGGGTCGTCCTGGGTGCGCCGCCGGTCGAGCATCGGCGTCAGATCGCCGCCACCGCCGAACCAGCGCTTCGTCGTCGCCACGAGCCGCGTGTTCATGTGCACCGTCGGCACGTGCGGGCTCCACGGGTGGACGATCAGCGAGATGCCCGAGGCGAGGAAGCGCGGGTCCTCTTCGGCACCGGGGATCTGCGCCCGGAACTCCGGCGCGAACTCGCCGTAGACGGTCGAGACATGCACGCCCGCCTTCTCGAACACTTTTCCGCGCAGCATCCCCATGACGCCGCCGCCACCCGGCGAGCCATCGTGGTCGGTGCGGGTCCACGCCGTGCGCTCGAAGCGGCCGGCCGGCCCGGCGACGGCGCCGGCGAGGCCCTCCGCCTCCGCCTCGATCGCCTCCAGTGCCGCATGGATGCTGTCGCGCAGGCTCTCGAACCACGCCCGCGCCCGTGCCGCGAAGACGTCGTCGTGGGCGCTCGCGGTCGCCGTCTCCGTCGCGCCGGCGGTCGTCGCCGTTGCGTCTGCCGCGTTCTCTGTCGTCACCCGTCCCGTCTCCGTCCCACCCGTGCCGTCGCCGCTCATGCCCGCCGTCCCGTCAGCCCGGCGACCGACGTCGTCACCGCGTGCACCGCGAAGCCGAGGAACAATAGCCCCGAGGCGCGCACGATCCACAGCTCGTGGCGCCGGTAGAAGCGCCGCACCACGCTCGCGCCGGTGACCGCGATGAGCACCACGTAGGAGGCGACGAAGCCGCCGCAGGCCGCCGCCAGCAGCCCGGGCACGCCGGCCCAGTCGAGGCCGGCGGCGTAGCTCGCCAGCACCGCCGTGAAGGTCGCCACCGCCACCGGGTAGCCCTTCGGGTTGGTCAGCCCGAAGATCAGCCCGCGCCGCAACGGCTGCCGCACGACGATGTCGAGCGTGCCGGCGCTCGTCCGCTTCACCGTCACGGCCCGCCAGCCGAGCCAGCCAAGATAGGCGCCGCAGACGAGGCCGAGCACGTCGAACACCACCGAGCCGATCGCCTTCGCCCCGACGATGGCGGTGAGCGCCAGCGTCGTCCAGACGATGTCGCCGACGAAATGGCCCGACAGGAACGCAATCCCCGCCTTCCGCCCCTGGTTCGCCGAGATGCCGAACAGCGCCAGCACCGCCGGCCCGGGCGTGATGCCGTAGACGAAGCCGGCGAAGCCGGAGGCGAGAAGGAGCGAGGTGTTCATGGGGACGGCCGCCGCGCGAGAGTGACGGTTGGGACACGACCATTGCGGCGGGCGCCGGTCAAGCGGCCACGAACCCTCCCCTGGAGGGGGAGGGTCGGCGGCCGCCGGCCGACGGGGTGGGGTGGCGCCGCCGGGAGGCGGCGGAAAGGATAGCAACGGCTGCTCCCGAGCAACTGATGCGCGGGCTCCCGCCCGCGGTCACCCCACCCCGCCGCGCTTCGCGCGTCGACCCTCCCCCTCGAGGGGAGGGTGGCAATCCGGAGCAGTCCAAGGGGCCCGAACTCGCGCCGTTGGCGACGGGGTCGTCCCGCCGCCCCGCCACGGCTACTCTGCCGGCCGCCAGTCTCGGAGCCTCGACATGCCCGCATCACCCCTCCCCACCGCCGCCCCCGCCGCCGTCGGCTTCCGCCCCGATCTCGTCGAGCGCTTCGATGCCGGCGTGCGCTCCGGCCTGCTGCGCGACCTGCACGCCGTCGTCATCGCCCGCCACGGCCGCATCGTGCTGGAGCGCTTCTTCGAAGGGACGGACGAGGCCTGGGGGCGGCCGCTCGGCACCGTCGCCCACGGTCCCGAGACGCTGCACGACCTGCGCTCGGTGACGAAGAGCATCGTCTCAGGCCTTCTCTACGGCATCGCGCTCGCCCGCGGCCTCGTGCCGCCGCCGGAGACGCCGCTCGCCGCCGTCTTCCCCGAGGTCGCCGCCCTAGCCGAGCCCGACCGCGCCGGCCTGAAGATCGTCCACGCCCTGACGATGACGCTCGGCCTCGCGTGGGACGAGAGCCTGCCCTACACCGACCCGAGGAACAGCGAGATCGCCATGGAGGCGGCGGCCGACCGGCTCGCCTTCGTGCTGTCGCAGCCCGTCGTCCACCCGCCCGGCACGCAGTGGACCTATGGCGGCGGCGCCACGGCGCTCATCGGTGCCATCATCGCCCGCGGCACCGGCCGGTCGTTGCAGGACTTCGCCCGCGAGGCGCTGTTTCAGCCGCTCGGCATCGACCGCTTCGAGTGGCACGCCGGCCACGACGGCGTCGTCTCCGCCGCCTCCGGCCTGCGCCTCACCGCCCGCGGCCTGCTGCGCCTCGGCGAACTGCTGCTCGCCCGCGGCCGCGCGTCGGACGGCACCGAGATCGTCCCGGAGGACCTTCTCCAAGCCGCCATCGCGCCGGCGGCAACCGTGGAGCCCGGCTTCGACTATGGCCGCGGCTGGTTCCTCGCCGCTTCCCCCGTGCCTGCCCTCGGTGGCGGCGACCGGCGCTGGGTCGGCGGCTTCGGCAATGGCGGCCAGCGCCTGTTCGTCATGCCGGAGACGGGGATCTCGTGTGCGATCTTCTCCGGTGCCTACAACGCCCCCGATGACTGGGTGACGCCGACCCGCGTCTGGCGCGAGATCGTGCTTTCGAACCTCGTCGCGGCGTGAGCGGGCCGCGTGACGGCGGCGCGGCGCCTCACCCCGCCCCGCCGATCCGCGCCCGCCAATCCTGCGGCGTCAGCCCCGTCCGCCGCCGCAGCATCACGGTGAGCGCGCTCGGCGTGTAGCCGAGTTCGGCCGCCACCACCTTCGCCGGCCGCCCCTCGGCCAGGTGGGCGAGCGCGCCTTCCACCTGCACGAGTTCGCGCCAACGGCGGAAGCTCATGCCGAGCTCGCGGTCGAACAGCCGAGAAAGCGTCTTCGACGAGGCACCCGCCGCCCGCGCCAGCGTCTCGAAGTCCGCCGTCAGCGACGGGTCGGCCACCACCGCTTCGCAGAGCCGCTTCAGCCGCGGCTCGGCCGGCATCGGGATCGGCGAGGCGCCGCCCTCGGCCGCCTCGATCTCCTCGCCGATGAGATCCACCAGCAGCGCGTCGCGGCGGCCGGCCGGCGCGTCCGGGTCGATCGCCTCCAGCGCCAGGATGAGTTCGCGCAGCAGCGGGCTGATGGCGATCGCCTTGCACGGCACCGCCTTCCAGCGCGCCGCCGGGCGGACGTGCAGCGAGGTGATGCGCACCGCCGTCAGCATGGCCGTCTCGTGGGTGAGGGCGGCCGGCAGCCACACCGCCTTCTGCGGCGGCAGGATCCACGAGCCCGCCGGCGTCGTCACCGCCACCACCCCTGACGACGCGTAGAGAAGCTGCGGCCCGGCGTGGGCGTGCGGATCGAGCCGGTGGCCGCGCCGGTAGTCGCGGACGATCAGCGTGAACGGCGCCGCATCCGCAGCGGCGCCGGGGCGCGGCGTCTGCCGCCGCCGGCCCGCCGTCTCGCCGTTCGTGTCCGAAACTCGCAAGCGATTGTCCTCCGGCCGCGCAAATTCGGACTGTCTCGCCTTCCCGTCGCTGGTTAGCGTCAGTGGAAAGGCGGCGCAACGGCCGCTGCGCAACGAGATGCTGGAGGAGACCCCATGCTGCCCTTGTCCGAGGAACAGGTGCTGATGCGGCAGAGCTGCCGCGCCTTCGTCGACGACGTCGTGCTGCCGTTCATCCGGAAGAACTGGAAGGGCGAGTGGAACATGGAGCCGGAGGGCCGGCTGCCCCCGGAAATCCTCGAGGGCTGCGAGGAAATCGGCATCCGCACGCTCGGCGTGCCCGAGCGCTTCGGCGGCGTCGAGCTCGATCCGGCCACCGAGGCGCAGACCTTCGCGATCATCTCCGAGGAGATCGCGCGCGGCGATTCAGGGCTCGCCGACAAGCTGGTGCAGAACTGGAAGATCGCGGTCCTCCTGCGCACCGTCGCGCCGGAGCACCTGCAGGAGAAGTGGTTCGCCCGCCTGCTCGCCGACCCGCAGTTTCTGCTCGCCCACTGCTCCACCGAGCCGCGCGGCGCCTCCGACCGCTGGCTGCCCTACAACGTGCCGGAGGCCGGCATGACCACCCGCGCCGTCCGCGACGGCGACCACTGGGTGATCAACGGCCGCAAGCAGTTCATCTCCAACGGCTACGACGCCAGCCTCTATGTGGTGAACTGCAACTCCAATCCCGAAGTGGGCATGCTGCAGGGCACGTCCAGCTTCCTGGTGCCGCGCGACACGCCGGGCCTCACCGTCGTGCGCTGCAACGAGACGCTCGGCTGCCGCTACATGAACAACGGCGAGCTCGTCTTCGAGGACATGCGCCTGCCGGCCGACCACCTGCTCGTCGAGAACCAGGCGATCGGCCGCCTCGGCGTCTACCACCGGCCGGGCAAGATCGTGCAGGCGGCGAAGAACCTCGGCGTCGGCATGCGCTGCCTGGAGGTGGCTTCGGACTACGTGCAGACCTACGTGCAGGGCGGCCGCATCCTCATCAAGCACCAGGCGGTGGCGCTGCGCATCGCCGACATGGCGGTCCGGCTCGAAGCCGTCCGCGGTATGGTCGAACGCGCCGCCCACGCCGTCGACACCAACGCGCCGAACGCCGACGTGATGTGCAACATGGCGAAGGTGTTCGCGTCGGAAGAGGTGATGAAGGTCGCCATGCACTGCGTCGAGCTGCACGGCGGCAACGGCATGATGCTGGAGTTCGGCGTCGAGAAACTCTTCCGCGACGCCGCGATCTTCCTCCACATGGACGCCACCGTCGACATCTCGAAGTTCAAGATCGTCAAGGGGCTCTATCCGGCCACGGCGGGCAAGTATGCGGGGCCGGAGGGGTAGGCGGGGAGAGGGCGGCGCTCCTGACGGGAGTTGCCTGTGACGGGGCGCCCTGAGACAGTGGCCCCATGACACGCATGAGTAGAAGATCGCTGCTGGCGGGGATGGCGATCGGCACCGCTTGCTTCGGCGCGGGCGTCGGCGCTGCGACGGGGGCAGCCGTGAAGTCGCAGGATGAGATCAGGAAGGCGGAGTTGGAGTGGTGGCGGCAGGCGATCGCCCGCCTTCCCTTCGAACGCGTCGCCGTGCCGGGCGCCGAGGCGATGGCGGCGTGGCGGCGGCTTCGTGATGCCGGTCGGGGCTATCCGGTCGTCGTCGGCGACGAGGAGGCCCTCGGGCGCATCGCCGAGCACTACGTCATGGACGACCCGGGGCTGGTTCCGAATGTCACCGTCCGCCGCCCGGGCGCCGCGGAGGTCATTGAGGCGGCGGGGCGCCTCCGGATTCCGCAGGATCTCTCCGCCTGGCAGGCCGAGGTTTTCGGGCTGGATGGCGAGGTCCTCACGCCGCCGGAGGGTACTTGGCCGAAGATCCCGGCCAGGGCGGCCGAGGGTCCGAGCGTGGCGCGCAACGTGCGCACCGGCGCCTTCCTGCCCGAGGTCTTCATCCTCCTCGTTCCGGCCGCCGAGGGCTACGAGGTGCCAGCCTACTTGAAGTGGGGCGGCTGGAACGCCTGCCCGCCGGACGCCTATCACGTCGCGGTCCTGCGCTCCTGGCATGATCGGTTCGGCGCAGAGCTCGTCGGGCTCGGCTTCGACGTCATGGACCTGATGGTTGGCCGCCCGCCCGACAGTCGCGAGGCGGCTCTCGAACTCGCGCGCGAGGAGTATCTCTACTGCCCGGATTCGATCGATCAGGGCGCCGGCAGCGTCGCCGCCCGGGCCGCGCATCTGATGAACAGCCGCTGGTGGCAGTTCTGGTGGGACTGAAGGCCCGCCGCCGCCGTCGACCTGCTGGCGTCTCCGTTCCGCGCCGCCCTCGCCCGCGTTGGAACCGTCGTATCGGCGTGGTTTAGTCACGCGAGCAAGCGGCGGCCTCAAGCCGCGAAACACGAGGGAGCGCCTCAGTGAGCGTCTATGCGATCCGGCACGGGGAGACCGAGTGGAGCCTCTCGGGGCAGCACACCGGCACCACCGACATTCCGCTCACCGACAACGGCCGCGCGCTCGCCGAAAAGCTGCGGCCGGTGCTGGGCAAGCCCGACTTCAAGCTCGTCCTCGTCAGCCCGATGCGGCGCGCCCGCGACACCTGCGAGATCGCCGGGCTCGCCGGCCGCGCGGAGGTCGATCCCGACCTGATGGAGTGGAACTACGGCGCCTACGAGGGCATCACCTCGGCCGAGATCCACAAGACGCGACCCGGCTGGCAGGTCTTCCGCGACGGCGGCGGCCCGGGCGGCGAGAGCCCGGACGCGGTCGCCGCACGCGCCGACCGTGTGATCGCGCGGGCCCGCGCCGTGAAGGGCGACGTCGCGCTGTTCGCCCACGGCCACATCCTGCGCGTCGTCGCCGCCCGCTGGATCGGCCTGCCGGCGCAGGCGGGCGAGAACTTCCTGCTCGGCACCGGCACGCTCTGCATCCTCGGCGACTATCGCGGCACGCCGGCGATCGACGTCTGGAACGGCCCGCTCGCCTGACGCCCCGCCCGGTGGCCTGACGCCCCGCCCTCGGCCCCACCCGCCCGGTGCCCGGCGACCCCTCTCGCCGGACGACCCGCAGCGTTCCGAAAGAAGTGACCGCCGCCCCCGTCGCGCCGGGCTATGATGCCGGCCGGGGTCGAACGATGCGCGCCTTCCGGTGCGACACGTCAGGCTGGGGGAGAAGCGTCATGGTCGAAGGTCGAATCGGGCTGGTGTCCGCATTCGTGCGCATGCGGCTGCGCCCGGCACTCCTCGTCTCCGCCCTGGTGGCGACGGGGCTTTCGGGCGCCGCCACCGCCGCCGCGGCGGAGGCCCTGCCGGAGTTCATTGGCCCGATCTGCTCCACGACGGACGCCGGCGCCGGGGCGGGGGCGGCCCTCTCGGCCCGCACGGCTCTCGCCTTCCTGTCGTCGGCCCAGGCGCAGGAGGCGGCGCCGGCCCAGGCTGCCGCGCCCGAGCCGGTCATCGATCCGTCCGTCCGTCCGCCCTACCGCGAGCCCGTCGTGCTGGCGAGCGAGGGCGGCGTGCTGGAAGTCCGCCTGACGGCGCGCCAGAGCGAGGCGGTGCTCGATACCGTCGCCGTGCCGGTGAAGAACTTCCTGCTCTACGACTACGAGCTCATCCGCGGCACCGCCTCGAACGGCGAGCGCACCGGCACGCGGCAATATCCGGCGCCGACGCTGCAGGTGTTTCCCGGCGAGAAGCTCGTCGTCCACATGGAGAACGCGCTCTCGGGCCTCACCATCCGCGACTTCTTCAGCCCGGCCTACACGCCGGTCGGCGGCTTCGTGCCGCTCTATCCGCCGCAGCTCGAGACGGCGCCGATCAACCTGCACACCCACGGCCTGCACGTCACGCCGAAGGGCAACGGCGACAACGTGCTCCTCTACATGCCGGCGGGCACGGCCAATACCCACGTCTACGACATCCCCATGAACATGCCGCAGGGGATGTACTGGTATCACCCGCATCTGCACGGGCTGACGTCGCCGCAGGTCTACATGGGCCTTGCCGGCATGCTGGCGATCGGCCGCCCGGACGGCGGCCTGCCGGTCGTCACCGAGCGCGGCCTGCCGGTGCGCTCGATGGCGCTGCAGGTCAACTACGTCGCCGGCCGCGCTCTCGGCCGGGCCGAGCTCAACAACACCTCGTGGCCGATGTGGATGAGCACGATCGTGCCGCCGAAGCCGGGCGAGCTCGAGGACGGCACCTACCGGCCGCTCTTGACGCCGACCGGCTTCGAGGACTGGCCCACCGGCTCGAAGTCCTTCACCGTCTGGTATGCCGGGCCGCTGTCGATCGACAACAAGCGCGCCTTCTTCTCCTACATCCCGAGCAACCTGCAGCGCTTCACCGCCTCGGGCGACGACCGCAGCCTCGACGTGCCGCCCGATCCGGCGCTGCCCGACCACGCGCGCGACGTGCAGTTCACCGTCAACGGCCAGTTCCAGCCGGTGCTGAAGGCGAAGCCCGGCCAGACCGAGATCTGGGTGCTCGCCAACATCTCCGACCTCGCCTACATCACCGTCCGCCTGACCGAAACCGCCACCGGGCGCCATCCGCCGATCATGATCGTCGGCCAGGACGGCAACCCCTACCCGGCGGTCCACACCCCGCCGATCGAGGGCGGCACGCGCCTCGTCATCCCGCCGGCGAGCCGCTTCGCCATCGCCGTGACGATGCCGGCGGAGGGCGACCTCGTCCTCGACATGCCGCCGCTCGGCTACGGCGCCAAGGCGCTGACCGCCCCCGGCGTGCTCTACACCAACACCGGCACCGACAAGGTGCCGGCCGTCCTCGGCAACCTCTCGGTCGAGCCGACGGCGATCAGCTATTTCGACGGGTTCTTCAGCTTCCCGTCGCAGATGCTGCTGCGCGCCGAGCCGGACGAGGGCCGCGGCGAGACGGTGGCGTTCGTCCCCGGCCAGGAACTCGGCGCCTTCACGTCCTTCGACGACGTCTCGGAGGTCACCCCCGACGTGACGCGGACGATCTCGATCGTCGGCGGCTTCCTCAACGACATGGCGAGCAAGGACGACCCGAAGTCGTTCACCTACTCCTTCGACGGCGGCACCTTCCCGAACGTGCCGCTGCTGCAGCCGCGTCTCGGCTCCGTCGAGGAGTGGCGCTTCGTCAACTACAACAACGACGAGCACCCCATCCACATCCACGTCAACGACTTCCAGACGATGGAGAACTACGACCCGACGACTGGCCTGCGCACCGGCCCGGACAAGTTCGGCCTCGACAACGTCAACGTCGCCGCCCCGACGATGGGCTCGGGCGAGGCGGTGGTGGAGCCCGGCTACCTGTCGCTCAGGACGAAGTTCGAGGACTATGGCGGCGTCTTCGTCATGCACTGCCACCGCCTCAACCACGAGGACAACGGGCTGATGATGATCGTCAGCGTCATCCCGGCGGTGTCGAGCTATGCTGTCGCCGTGCCCGGCGCGGCCGGGACGGATGCGACCGTCCGCGTCGTCGACGGCACCGGTGACCGCCCGCTCGCGACCGTCACCCCGTTCCCGGGCTACGCCGGCCTCGTCGCCACCGCGATGGGCGACGTCGACGATGACGGCGTCCTCGATCTCGTCGTCGGCTCCGGTCCGGGGCGGCCGGCCGAGGTCGTGGTCTTTGCGGGTGCTGCCCGCAACGACGCGGCGGCGTTCACCCGGGTGATCGCCCGCTTCGCACCCTTTGGCCCGGAGGTGACCGGTGGCATCACGGTGGCCTCCGCGCAGATCGACGGCGGCAGCGCCGACAACATCATCGTCGGCTCGGCGCCGGGCCAGCCCAGCGAGGTGCGGGTCTACGGCGGCGCGCTCGCCACGACCGACGGCGAGGCGCCGCCGCTGTTCGCGAGCTTCGCCCCCTATGCGGGCGACACGTCCGGCGTGACGATCACGACCGGCCTCACCGACTTCGCTACCGGCCGCTTCTCGATCGTCACGGCGCCCGGGCCCGGCACCGAGGCCGAGGTGAAGCTGTTCGCCTTCCCGCTTCTGACGGTGATCGACCCGGCGGCCGTCGCGGCCGTCGCCGGCCACGGCGAGGTACCGCCTCCCGGCACGCCGCGCCAGACCGCCGCCTTCAAGCCGTTCGGCGACGGCTACACGGGCGGCGTCTCGCTCGCCACCGGCTGGTTCGCCGGCCAGTTCGGCGGCGCCGAGCGCATCGTCGTCGGCCAGACCGACGGCGGCGCGGTGAAGGTGTTCTCCTCCGGCTCGGCCCTCGACGGCGGACCGGACCTCTATCTCCACAGCCCGAACGAGCACGGCCACGGCCCGACCCTGCGCGAGATCGCCGGCTTCACCCCCTTCGAGGGCGGCGGTGCGGTGCGGGTCGCCGCCACCAGCACCACCACCGGCGCCGACCTCCTCGTCGCCGGCGCCGGCCCGGATGGGACGGCCCGCGTCGTGCGCTACGACTTCGACCGCTCGGCACCCGACGCGCGCGACCTCGCGCCGAAGCGCTTGCGTGAGATGGTGCCGGCGGACGCGGCTGCCTTCGGCCTCGGCGGCGACTGAGGCGGGCGGCGCCATCCGTGCAACGCTGCGTCGCCCCCGGTGGGGGACGCCGGCGGCGCCGCCTTGCTTGACACCGCCGGCCGGGCGCCCCTACCGTCCAAGAAGGTATACGCGTCAAAAGCCGTGCATACGGCGACACCGGGCGCAGCGCTGCCGGCCCGGATGGCCGGGCGTCTGAAGCCCGAGGAACTGGAGGAGCGAAGATGGCCCTGGTGATCGATTCCGCGACCGTCGCCGACGAGGATCTCGGCTCCGGAGCCAGCAAGCGCCGCCTGTTCGACGCGACGATCGACAAGAGCGCGCGCACCATCGTCGACCGCATCGCGCTGACGGCGAACGGCAGCGTCCGCCTGAAGGTGCCCTCGAAGGGCGTCACCTACGTTCAGGTGCTCTCCGGCTCGGTGTCGCTGAAGGCGCCGGACGGCGTCCACGGCCTGGAGGACCGCCACGTCGTCTTCCTGCCGCCGGACACCGAGGTGACGGTGCGTGCCTCGACCCGCGCCACCCTCCTCGTCTGCGAGGTGCCCGATGCGGTGGCCCTCGATCCCGAGTACGCCAAGCACCCGGCCGAGTTCCGCGTCATCGACTGGCAGGACGAGCCGCTGCTCGACAGCGTCCACGACGCCCGCAAGCGCATCTATCTCGCCACGCCGAAGCTGTTCGGCAGCAAGGCGATCAAGGCGGAGATGATCATCTATCCGCCGGTGACCTCGGGCGCCAACCATTACCACGAGGGCGCCGACCACTTCATGTACTTCACCGCCGGCAGCGGCACGGCGTTCGCGAACGAGCAGCCGGTGCGCGTCAAGGAAGGCGATCTGATCTATTTCCCCGACGGCGAGCGCCATTACCTGACGTCCGACGACGGCAACGGCGACATGATCTTCGTCGAGTTCTTCACGCCCGGGAATTACGAGACGGTGTGGGTGAACGCCAAGGCGTGCTCCTGGGCGCCCACCGGCAAGAACATCCGCGGCGAGACGGCCTCCCGCGAGATCAAGGCGCACAGCGGCAGCCTGGTGCCTGAGGACGTCTGAGGGACGGCCGTCGGCGGTCGGCAGTAGGCAGTAGGCAGTCGGCAGTCGGCAGTAGGTTCCCCCCAGTCCCGACGCGACCCCTCCCCCCTCGTGGGGGAGGTGGCCGGCGAAGCCGGCCGGAGGGGGCCGCCGCACGCAGTGCGGCGGTGCAACGCCCGAAACTGTCGAGCCGTCACCCGTCACCGCACACCCCCATACCCGCATCCCGTGCACACCCGCCCCGCTCGCCACCCCCGTGGCGAGGCGCGTCGCCTCG
The DNA here is from genome assembly GCF_046156265.1 of Pseudoxanthobacter sp. M-2. Classification (NCBI taxonomy): domain Bacteria; kingdom Pseudomonadati; phylum Pseudomonadota; class Alphaproteobacteria; order Hyphomicrobiales; family Segnochrobactraceae; genus Pseudoxanthobacter; species Pseudoxanthobacter sp. M-2. The sequence goes on along the minus strand of NZ_JAWDIR010000048.1, from coordinate 86,668 downwards.
TGACATCATCGCGTCGCAGCCGGCGTGGCTTCCTCCCGCGCCTGCGACACGCCGGCGCGCGGGTGGCCCGACGCGCCGGTGGCACCCCCGAAAGGACCACGCGATGAGCTTCGTGAAATCCGGCGACGGCACCGAGATCTTCTACAAGGACTGGGGTCCGAAGACGGCGCAGCCGATCGTCTTCCACCACGGCTGGCCGCTCTCGGCCGACGACTGGGACGCCCAGATGCTGTTCTTCTTGGCAAACGGCTACCGCGTCGTCGCCCACGACCGGCGCGGCCACGGCCGCTCCAGCCAGGTCTGGGACGGCCACGACATGGACCACTACGCCGCCGACGTCGCCGCCGTCGTGCAGCACCTCGACCTGCGCGACGCCGTCCACATCGGCCACTCCACCGGCGGTGGCGAGGTCACCCGCTACGTCGCCCGCCACGGCCAGGGTCGCGTCGCCAAGGCGGTGCTGATCGGCGCCGTGCCGCCCTTGATGCTGAAGACCGAGGCGAACCCCGGCGGCCTGCCGCTGGAGGTGTTCGACGGCTTCCGTGCCGCGCTTGCCGCCAACCGGGCGCAGTTCTATCTCGATGTCCCGACCGGCCCCTTCTACGGCTACAACCGCCCGGGTGCCGAGCCCTCGAAGGGCGTCATCGGCAACTGGTGGCGCCAAGGCATGATGGGCGGCGCCAAGGCGCACTATGACGGCATCAAGGCCTTCTCGGAGACCGACTTCACCGAGGACCTGAAGGCGATCGACGTGCCGACGCTCGTCATGCACGGCGACGACGACCAGATCGTCCCGATCGCCGATTCGGCGCTGCTCGCGGTGAAGCTCCTGAAGCACGGCACGCTGAAGGTCTACGAGGGCTTCTCCCACGGCCTGTGCACGGTCAATGCCGACGTCATCAACGCGGATCTGCTGGCGTTCGTGAAGGGCTGAACCCGTCGCTCAGCGCAACAGCGCGACGAGCAGGCCGGCGACGTGGCGAAGCACCTCGTCGCCGGACCGGCGCGGGTGCCAGGCGAGATGCAGCGGGAAACCCTCCACCGGGATCGGCGGCGGCAGCAGGATGAAGCCCTCTGCCGCCGCCGCGACGCGCGACGGCAGCATCGCGATCATGTCCGACCCGGCGAGCAGCGGCGGCACCATCTGGAAGCTCGGCACCACCACGCCGACCCGCCGCGACAGTCCGCGGCGGGCGAGCTCCGCATCGAGCGGCGCGCGCGTCGCCCCGCGGCCGGAGACGACGACGTGCGGGTAGCGCAGCCACGCCGCGAGGTCGAAGCCAGCGGCGGCGGGGTGGCCTGAGCGCATCGCCACGACATAGTGCTCGGTCAGGACCTCCTCGCGGTGCAGGTCGTCGTCCGCCGCCGGAAACACCGAGATGGCGATGTCCGTGCTGCCCTCGATGAGGCCTTGCCGCGCCGCCTCGGCGCCGCGCCAGGGCTGGATGACGAGATCGACGCCAGGTGCCGTTCGCTGCAGCGCCTGCTGCAAGGGGGCGATGACTATCAACGCCGGGTAGTCCGCCATCTCGAGGCGCAGCATGCCGCGAGCCTCGGCGAGCGGCACGCGTGGCGGGTCGACGAGATCATTGACCCCCGCCAGCACGGTTTTCAGCGGCGCGCGCAGTGCCTGCGCCTTCGCGGTGAGGCGCATCGTGCCACGGCCGCGCTCCAGCAGCGGATCGCGAAAGAGCCGTCGGCAGCGCTGTAGCGCCGCTGTCGCCGCGGGCTGGGAGAGGTTCAGCCGGTCGGCGGCGCGGCTCACATGCGCTTCGTCGAGCAGCGCATCGAGCACAACGAGCAGGTTGAGGTCGATGCCCCGTAAATTCATGAAAGCGATAATAGTGCATACCGAATATCGATTGGATCAATTTTAGTTGCCGCCGCATCGTCTCCTCGTCGCGCCAGGAGGCGACCGCCATGCCGAACACCCTGATCCTCCTCTTCCACCCCGACCTGTCCCAGTCCAAGGCGAACGTTGCGCTGGCGGAGGCCGCCGCTTCCCTGCCGGGCGTCGAGATCGTCGACATGCACGCGGCCTACCCCGCGGGCATCACCCTCGAACGAGACGGTGCCGTGGAGGCGCGCCGCCTCATGGCCGCCGACCGTCTCGTTCTGCAGTTCCCCGTCCGCTGGTATTCGACGCCGCCGCTCCTGAAGGCGTGGCAGGACGCCGTTCTGACGCGGATGTTCTACATCGCCTACGAAGCCGAGGGCCGGGCGCTGGAAGGCCGGCCGCTGATGGTCGCGGCCACCGCCGGCAACACCGCCGAGGCCTACCGGCCGGGCGGCCGCAACCTGTTTCCATTCTCCGCGCTGTTCGCGCCCCTGCAGGCGACCGCCCATCGCTGCGGCCTCGCCTGGGCCGAGCCCTTCGTCGTCTATCGCGCCGACAAGCTCGAGCCGGCGGAGCTGAAGCTGGCGGCGGCCGGATATGCGGCTGCGCTCGCCGGCTTGATGGCGACGCCCACGCGGTCGGCAGGAGAGGCAGCCTGAGCCATGGAAAAGCTGCACGACACGCTCGTCGATCTCGGCCAGGGCACGCCGATCTGGTTCTTCGCCTCGGCGCGGCTGCTGCCGCTCGCCTTGCTGGCGCAGTTCCTCAGCGCCGGCCTCGCGCTGTTTCCCGCCGCCGATCTCTGGGGCCTCCACGCGGCCGTCGGCGTGGCCATCGGGCTGCCGGTCCTGGCCCTCGCGGGCGGTGCCATCGCGGTCGCCCGTCTCCGCGGCTTCGGATGGTGGGCGGGTATTGTCCTGGTGCTCTACAGCGTCCAGGTGGCGCTCGCCGCCGGCGCGGACCCGCTGCTGCTCGGCCTGCACCCTCTCAATGGTGCCCTGCTCCTTGCCGCCAGCCTTGTCCTCCTCGCCAAGGTCGAGCGCCGCCGCGCCGCCACGCAGGGCCCACGGGGCGCCGGCTGAGTGTGCGGTTTGACATCCGGCCGCCGAAGCCGGCAAGACCCGTGGACAGCAAGGCCCGGCGAGCGCTCCGGCGAGCGGCTCGCGGGACGCGCCGCATGGCTGTCGCAGAAGGCCAATCCCATGAAAGCCGTCGTCCTCCAGAAATCCCCCGACCCCGTCCTCGTCCTCTCCGACGTCGCCGATCCCGTCCCCGGCCCCGGTGACGCCCTCGTGCGGGTCGAGGCGTTCTCGCTCAATCTCGGCGAGGTCAGGCGCGGTTACACGATGGCGGCGGCCGGGTGGCGGCCGGGGTGGGATTTCGCAGGCACGGTCGAACAGGCCGCCGCCGACGGCCAGGGCCCGAAGGCCGGCACGCGCGTGGTCGGCTTCCTGGAGGAGGCCGCCTGGGCCGAGCGGCTCGCCGTGCCGGTGCGGGCGCTCGCCGCCCTGCCGGATGTCGTCTCGACGGTGCAGGCGGCGACGCTGCCGGTCGCCGGTCTGACGGCCCTGTTCGCGCTGGAGCGCGCCGGCCCGCTCGTCGGGCGGCGCGTGCTCGTCTCCGGCGCCTCGGGTGGCGTCGGCCATTTCGCCCTGCAGCTGGCGCGCGCCGGCGGGGCGCACGTCGTCGCCGCGGTGCGCCGGCCGGAGCTCGCCGCCGAGGCCGAGGCCGACGGCGCCCACACGGTCGTCGACGACGCGTCGCTGGCGGCCGCCGCGGCGCACGGGCCGTTCGACGTCATCCTCGAATCCGTCGGCGGCGCCGCGCTGTCGAACGCCCTGACGATGCTGACGCGCGCCGGCGTCTGCGTCACCTTCGGCAACTCGTCGCGCACGCCGGCGCCGGTCGACGCCGGCCGCTTCTACCTGACCGGCCGGCCGCGCCTCGAAGGGCTCTACGTGCTGTCGGAACTCCGCCACGTGCCGCCGTCCGAGGGCCTCGGCCGCCTCGCCCGCCTCGTCGCCGACGGCCGGCTGAAGCCGCGCATCACGCTCGAGGCGCCGTGGACGGACATCGAGCGCGTCGCCCGCGCCCTTGTCGACCGCAAGGTCGCCGGCAAGGCGGTGCTCACGATCGGGTGAATCGATCGCGCGCCGCGCGAGCGTTGGCGCCGACAGCCGTCAACACGCCCTCACGCGACGCCGGCGATCTCCGCCAGCGTGATCGACGTCAGCCCGGCCGCCAGGATGTCGCGTTCCACCTGGGCGGCCGGCATCGCCGCGCCGAACAGGTAGCCCTGGCCGGCGGTGCAGCCGGCTTCGGCAAGGAAGTCCGCCTGTTCCTCCGTCTCGACGCCCTCCGCCACCACCTCGATGCCGAGGTTGGCGGCGAGCTCGATCATCGCCCGCACGATCACCGCGCTCGCCGGCTTGCGGTGGACGTCGCGCAGGAACGAGCGGTCGATCTTGATGACGTCGATCGGGAAGTCGCGCAGGTGCGACAGCGAGGCGTAGCCGGTGCCGAAGTCGTCGAGGGCAACGGCGATGCCGGCGTCGTGCAGCTCGGCGAGGATCGCGCCGACGAGGTTGGTGTCCTCGCCGAGCAGGATCCTCTCCGTCACCTCGATCTTCAGCATCGAAGGCGGGATGTCGAGGCGCGCCAGCCGATGCAGCACGCGCTCGGCGAAGTCGGCCGACTTGAAGTAGTACTCCGAGACGTTGATGCTTATGCGTCCGGCCGCGAGGCCTTCGGCCCGCCAGCGGGCGACGTCGGTGGTGGTCAGGGCGAACATCTGGTCGTCGATCTGGCGGGCGCACTCCGGGTCGTCGAAGGCGCGCCAGAACACGCTCGGGCCGCAGACGCCGTTCGGACCCTCGATGCGCACCAGCGCCTCGAAGCCGAGCGGCGAGCGGTCGGGCAGGCGCACCATCGGCTGGTAGTAGGGGGCGATGCGGCCCTCCGTGCCCGCGTTGCGGACGAGGTCGACGGCGGCGCGGCGCTGGTCGAACAGGCCGCCGAGGTCGCGCGTGAAGAAGGCGGTGGTGCCGCGCCCGGTCTTCTTCACCCGGTAGAGCGCCACGTCGGCGCACTTGTGCAGCTCGTCCGGCGTGGTGGCGTCCTGCGGATAGCGGGCGATGCCGATCGAGCCCGACAGGAACAGCCGGCTGCCGTCCACCGGGATCGGCCGGCGCACCTGCGCGGCGATCTCGTTCGCCACCCCCTTCAGCGTCGCCTCGTCGTCCTCCTCGATCACCGCGGCAAACTCGTCGGAGCCGAGCCGCGCCACGAAGGCGTCGCCGCCGGCGGCCGAGGCGAAGCGTTCGGCGACTGTGCGGATCACCTGGTCGCCGGCGCGATGGCCGAGGCTGTCGTTGACCTCCTTGAAGGCATCGAGGTCGAGGATCAGGAGCGCGAGCCCGTGGGCGTCGAGGCGGGCGAACTCGATCGCTTCCGCCAGGCGGGCGAGGAAGCGCGCGCGGTTGGCGAGGCCGGTGAGGCCGTCGACGTTCGAGGCCCGCCACAGCCGCCGTGTCGTCTCGTGCTCGGCGCTGACGTCCTTGATGACGCCGACGAGGCGGCGCGGCGCGCCGTCCTCGGTCTCGATGTCGCCCCGCGTCTTCACGTGCTTGCGCCGGCCCTTCGCCGTCACGATGTCGAGGTCGAACTCGAAGGCGCGCCGGCCGACGAGGGCCTCGGCGAGTTCGCGCTCGGCCACCTTGCGGTCGCCGGCCGGGAAGCAGGCGAGGTTCTTCTCGAGGTCGAACGGCGCGTTCTCCTCGAGATCGTGGATCGCGTAGAACTCCCGCGAGCCGGTGACCTCCTCGGTGTGCAGGTCGAGCCGCCAGGCGCCGATCGAGGCGAGCGTCTCGATCTGCCGGAGATAGAGGGCGTGGCTCGTGGCCTCGCGGCGGCGCTCCTCCGCCTCGCGCTCGGCCCGCTCCGCCCGCCGCTCCGCCCGGTGGCCCTCGATGAGCCCCTCGACGATGGTGGCGAGGGCGCGGAAACGGTCGAGCTGCTCGGCATCGGGCGTGCACGGCTCGCGCCCGAGCACGCACAGCGTGCCGACGTTGAAGCCGCCGTCGATCGTCAGCGGCACGCCGGCATAGAAGCGCAGCTTCTGGCCGCCGGCGACGAAGGGGTTCTCGCTGTAGACCGGGTCGGCGGCGGCGTCGGGAATGACCAGCGGCTCGGAGCCGAGGATGGTGTCGCGGCAGAAGGCGAAGCGGCGCGGCACCGCCGTCGGCTCGATGCCGACGCGCGCCTTGAACCAGACGCGGTGGCTGTCCACCAGCGTCACCAGCCCGACCGGCATGTCGAAGAGCTCGGCGGCCAGCCTCGCCACCGCATCGAAGGCGGGACTCGACGGCGTCCCGAGGATCTCGAGATCCCGCAGCGCCGCCATCCGGCCGGGCTCGTTGTCCGGCTCCCTGTGCGGCATGCGGCTAGGCTCCTCCTGCCCTCATGGTGCGCCGCCGGGGGAGAGCGACGTGACCTTTGAAGGGGGAACGGCCGGGCCGGCCGTCCCGTGCTGCCGGCGCATCCGCCGGTGTCTCGGAACGACCGTCGGCGCTGTCGCTTGCGCCAGACTTGCACTGCGGCGGCGGGGCCGACGATCACGCGAAGGATCGCGCGCGTCTTGGCGTATGATGTGAAGACGCCCGCCCGAAGACGCGGGTTCGTCAACAGGAGTTTTCGTGATGATCCGCACCACCCTCGCCGCCGTGGCCGTCGCCGCCGCCGGCGCCGTTTTCGCCACCGCCGCGCCGGTCCCGGCCACCGCCGCCGTCGTCTATTGCACCGGCCCCGGCTATCCCGCCGGCTGCGTCGTGCGTCCCGGCCCGGTTGTCGTCGCCCCCGCTCCGGTTGTCGTCGCGCCGCGTCCCGTCGTCGTTGCCCCGCGGGCGACCGTCGGCGTCGGTGCCCCCGGCGTCGGTGTCCGTCCCGGTGTCGGCGTCGGCCGCCCCGGCGTCGGCGTCAACCGCGGCGGCCCGGTCAACCGCGTCGGCGTCCGCTGAGCCATTGACGGATCGGTACGCCGCTTGCAACTTTCTGGAGTGTCGCGAGCGGCAAGTCGGTTGCCCGGCACCCGCAGTGCGGGTGTTGGGGTTGTGCCTGGCCGCTCGGGCCGGTGCACGCGATCACGCGATGAACGGGGATTGAATCAGTATGGCTACCTTCGACGCTCTGAACGCCTATGTACTGAGCGGAACCGATCCCAACTTCACGATCGGCAGTCTCTACGGCAGCGGCACGTACAACTGTGTCGACGCGGATGGGAGCGACACGACGTTCGAAACGGGCGACACCGTCACGGTCGACGGCCCGGATGCCTCGTTCGTGGACTTCGAATATGTGGGGTTCTTCGAGAACGGCTGGATCGGCGTCATCGGCGGCTCCTACTTTCTGTTCACCAACTCCACCTATTCGGACGGCGATCCCATCACGTCCGACTCCGCTGCCTTCACCACCTGCTTCCTCGCCGGCACCCACATCGCGACGCCGTCGGGCGAGCGGCCGGTCGAGATGCTGGCGATCGGCGACCTCGTGCTCGGCGCCGACGGCCGGGCCCGGCCGGTGCGCTGGATCGGGCGGCAGGCGGTCGTCGCCGTCTTCGCCGATCCGCAGCGCAACTTCCCCATCCGCATCGTCTCTGGCGCCCTCGGCGAGAACACGCCGTCACGCGACCTCCTCGTCTCGCCGGATCACGCCCTCCTCGTCGACGGCCTGCTCGTGCAGGCCGCCGCCCTCGTCGACGGTGTCGCCGTTCGCCACGAGCCGGCGCCGGCGGAGCGCTTCACCTGGTACCACATCGAGCTGGAAGACCACGCGCTGGTACTCGCCGAGGGGGCGCCGGCCGAGACCTATGTCGACCACGTCACCCGCCGCCGCTTCGACAACTTCGCAGAATACGAGGCGCTCTACGGCGCCGAGGTGCCCGCCATCGCCGAGCTGCCGCTGCCGCGGGTGAAGTCCGCCCGCCAGCTGCCGGCGGCCGTCCGCGCCCGTCTGGATGCCCGCGCAACGGCGATCGGCAAGGTCGCCCTGGCCGCCTGAAGCCCCGACGGGCAGGGGACGGCCGGCGCTCTCACACGGGCGCCGGCCCCGTTCCTCACTCCGCCGCGGCGAGGACCGGCGCCTCGGCCGCCGTCGCCGGGAGCGCCGCGACAGCCTGCGCCCGTTCCTTCTGCCGCGCCTTCAACATCCGGTTCAGCGCCTTGTTCGTGTCCGGCAGCGGGCCGATGAGGTCGGTCGGCGCCGGTCTGCGGCTGGCCGGTCTTCGTCAGCGCCTTGCGCATCTCCTTCGGCGTCGCCACGGCGAGCTTCTTGCCCTTCAGCGCCCCCTGGATCATCGCCACCGCCGCCGTCGTCTACTGCCCGGCCCCGGCTACCCCGCCGGCTGCGTCGTGCGCACCGCCCCGGTCGTCGTCGCGTCGGCCCCCGTCGTCGTCGCGCCGCGTCCCGTCGTCGTGGCCCCGCGCGTCGGCGTCGGCGTCGGCGCCCCCGGCGTCGGCGTCCGTCCGGGTGTCGGCGTCGGCCGCCCCGGCGTCGGCGTCAACCGCGGCGGCCCGGTCAACCGCGTCGGCGTCCGCTGAGGCGAGGCCGGGGAGGCCTGCCGCTTGCAACCTGCCGGTGAGGCATTGACCGAGCGGCAAGCCATTTGCAAACTGTAACGGCGTTCCGGGAGCCATTGTCGGTGGTCACGCACCCGCGATGCGGGTGCGTGACGGTTGTGCGTGGCCGCTCCGGCCGGTGCACCCAATCGACGATCCAACGGGGGACTTGACAGGCATGTCAACTTTCATCGCTGAGAACGCCTATTTGCTGAACGGGGAATCTCCGAACTTCACGATCGGTACTCTCTACGGAACCGGCACCTACGACTGCGTCGACGCAGAGAGCGACACGACGTTCGACGTAGGCGACACCGTCGTCGTCTTCGGTCCGGGTTTCCCCACCGTGAGTTTCACGGCTGTGGGCTTGTTCGAGGGCGGGTGGATCGGCGTCGACCGCGACGCCTACTTCCTGTTCACCAACTCCACCTATGCGGACGGCTCTCCCGTCACCGCCTTGCCTGCCGCCTTCACCGTCTGCTTCCTTGCCGGCACCCACATCGCGACGCCGACGGGCGAGCGGCCGGTCGAAGCGCTCGCAATCGGCGATCTCGTGCTCGGCGTCGACGGCCGGGCCCGGCCGGTGCGCTGGATCGGCCGGCAGGCGGTCGTCGCCGTCTTCGCCGATCCGCAGCGCAACTTCCCCATCCGCGTCACGGCCGGCGCCCTCGGCGACAACACGCCGTCGCGCGACCTGCTCGTCTCGCCGGACCACGCGCTCCTCGTCGACGGCCTGCTCGTGCAGGCCGCCGCCCTCGTCGACGGTGTCGCCGTTCGCCACGAGCCGGCCCCGGCGGAGCGCTTCACCTGGTACCACATCGAGCTGGAAGACCACGCACTGGTACTCGCCGAGGGAGCGCCGGCCGAGACCTATCTCGACCACGTCACCCGCCGACGCTTCGACAACTTCGCCGAATACGAGGCGCTCTACGGCGCCGAGGTGCCCGCCATCGCCGAGCTGCCGCTGCCGCGGGTGAAGTCCGCCCGCCAGCTGCCGGCCGCCGTCCGCGCCCGTCTCGACGTCCGCGCCGCCGAGATCGGCGCCGCCGCCCGGGCTGCCTGAGAGCCCAAGACGGACGGGGGCCAGCCGGCACCTTCACACGGCGCCGGCCCCTCTCCTCACTCCGCCGCGGCGAGGACCGGCGCCTCGGCCGCCGTCACGGGTGCCGCTGCGACAGCCTGCGACCGCTCCTTCTGGCGCGCCTTCAACAGCCGGTTCAGCGCCTTGTTGGTGTCCGGCAGCGGACCGATGAGGTCGGCGCCGGTCTGCGGCTGGCCAGTCTTCGTCAGCGCCTTGCGCATCTCCTTCGGCGTCGCCACCGCGAGCTTCTTGCCCTTCAGCGCCCCCTGGATCATCGCCACCGCGCCGGTGACGATCGGCGAGGCCGACGAGGTGCCGCTGAACTGACCCGTATACTGCTTGCGCCGTGAGCCGCCGTCGAAGGCGTCACCGTAGCCGGTGGTGGCGACATTCTCGCCCCAGCCCTGCACGTCGAGGCGCGAGCCGAAGCTCGAGAAGGACAGACGCTCGCGCGTCGCCGACGAGCCGGCGCCGACGATGATCGCGCCAGAATCCCGCTTCGACCGGTCGAACTTGCGCTTGCAGGCCGGCCCGTCGAGGTCGACTGCGCCGTTTCCGGCCGCCTCGACCACGACGATCCCCTTGGCGGTCGCCGCCTTGATGGCATCGAAGCTCGCCTGGAAGAACTCGACCGGGCCGCAGCCGACCTGGGTCTCGCCGCAGGCCCCGCCGCACACCGCCGTCTGCTGCTCGATCAGGATGACGTCGCCCTTCTTCAGCGCCCCGGTCGCCACGCCGATGGCGAAGGCGACGTCGAAGCCGCGCTCCACCGTATCGGCGGGCGACACCTTGATCGTCGCCTTCGGCGCGAGGCCGGTGACGCCCTTGCCGTTGTCGATCCCCGCGAGCACCCCCAGCACCGCCGTGCCGTGGTTGGTGTCGTTGAAGAAATCGAACGGCGTCAGCTTGCCGAGGATCGCCTTCTCCTTGTCGAGCTTCAGGTCCTCGTGGGCGAACAGCCAGGAGAACTCGATGTCGACGATCGTGACGTTCTTGCCGTCGCCGCCGCGGTGGGTCAGCGTGTCGAGCCGTCCGATGCCCGTCGCCGGTGGCAGCGCGTAGCCCTGCAGGCCGGTGAGGTCGGGCGAGACCGGCAGTGGGCTCGGCGCCGGCTGCGGCTCGGCCACCTCGACGAACGGCAGTGCGTTCAGCCGGGCGGCGAACTCTGCCGCCCCGAGCGAGCCCGTCACCGTCACCACATAGTAGTTGTTGAGGTCGGCCAGCGCCTCGCCGCTCTCCGCTTCGCTCGTGGCGCGCTCGGCATCGAGCTCGGCCTCGCTGCGCGCGTGCAGGCGGCGGAAGTCCGACAGCGCCACCCCGGCCTCGGCCAGCACCGCCCGGAGTGCCTTGTCCTCGACCGAGGAGAGCCCGCGCGTGCGGCCGCTGGCGATGCGCACCTTCACGCCCTCGGAAAACTTCACCACCACCCGCCCGGTGGTGCGCACCGACTGCATCTCGGCGAGCGTCGGCTTGTCCGGCACGGCGCGCGGCGCGAGCGGCGTGTCGGCGAAGGCGGGCAGGGCGCCCAGTACCGCTGCGGCGAGAAGGGCGGCGATCGTGGCGCGCGCCCGCGGGCTCCCGGAAGTGTCGGTCATGCTGTCGTTTCCCCCGCCGTCGCCACGCCGTCGCCGGCGGGCGCGTTTCCAAACCGCGCACCGCGGTGCTCTTCGTCACCGCGTCGCGCGGCATGTCGCAAGCCCCGACCTTTCGTAAGCCACGCCCGCGGCGCTTGTCGATATGCCCCGCCGCGACCGGCGCCGTCTCGCCACCGCCGCCGATCACGATCGCTTCAGTCCGGCCTCAATCGCGGCGCCCACCGCCGCGCGCGATACGCGACCGGGGCGCCGCGAGCCTCAAGGCCCGCGACGCCACGGCGCCGTCGCATTCCCCCGCCACAACCTGCGCTTCCACGCGCCGGCGGCCCCACCGCCGGCCGTCTCGCGTTCCGGTGCCGCCGCCCTCCATGGCCCGCGCCAGTGCGCCCCCCGATTCAGGACGTCGGCCATGTTCTCCTTTTTCGAGCGGCGCATCGACTGGCGCCGCCCCCCGGACGGCCCGCCGCCGGAGGGCCTCGCCGCCTTCTACTGGCACCACGTCCGCCAGGCCTGGCCGTGGTTCGCGCTCCTCATGCTGGCGGGCTTCTTCGTCACCCTCGTCGAGGTGTCGATGTTCGCCTATGTCGGCGACCTCGTGGACATCCTCGGCGCCACCACGCCGGACCGGCTGCTCGCCGAGCACGGCACGCTGCTCGCCTGGATGCTGTTCGTCGTCCTCGTCGCCCGCCCGGCCGCGAACTTCTTCCACGACCTCATCGTCCGCCAGACGATCATCCCGCCGTTCACCGCGCTGGTGCGCTGGCAGTCCCACCGCCACGTCTCGCGCCAGAGCCTGTCGTTCTTCCAGAACGACTTCGCCGGCCGGATCGCCAGCCGCGTCATGCAGACGGCGCCGGCGCTCCGCGCCTCCGTCATCGAGTCGCTGGACGGCGTCTGGTACGCCACCCTCTACGCGCTCTCCGCGCTCGTGCTGTTCGCCGACGCCGACCTCTATCTGGCGATCCCGCTGTTCCTCTGGATCATCGGCTACATCCTGGCGCTCCGGGCCTTCGTGCCGCGCCTGAAGGGCCTGTCGAAGGAGCTCTCCGAGCGCCACTCGCTGCTGACCGGCCGCATCGTCGACGGCTACACCAACGTCATGACGGTGAAGCTCTTCGCCCACGCCGAGCGCGAGGACGGCTACATCGAGGAGGCGATCGACGAGCACGTCGCCGCCTACCGCCGGCAGCTGCGCACCATCACCACCATGGTGATGACGGTGACGACGCTGAACTCGCTGCTGCTTGCCGGCACCGGGCTTGCCGCCGTGCTGCTCTGGTCGAACGGCCTCGTCAGCCTCGGCGCCATCGCGCTGTCGACGGGTCTCGCCATCCGCATCGTCAACATGGCCGGCTGGATCATGTGGGAGGTCACCGGCATCTTCGAGAACATCGGCGCGGTGCAGGAGGGCATGATGACCATCGCCCAGCCGCTCACCGTCGTCGACGCGCCGGCCGCGAAGCCCCTGACGGTCGCCCGCGGTGACGTCCGCTTCGAGCACGTCCGCTTCCACTACGGCCAGGAGTCGGGCGTCTTCGAGGACCTCAATCTGTCCGTCGCCCCCGGCGAGCGCGTCGGCCTCGTCGGCCGCTCCGGTGCCGGCAAGTCGACGCTGGTCGGCCTGCTGCTCCGCTTCCACGACCTCGAGGGCGGCCGCATCCTCGTCGACGGCCAGGATGTCTCGACCGTCACGCAGGAGTCGCTCCGCGCCGCCGTCGGCGTCGTCACCCAGGACACCTCGCTGTTGCACCGCTCGGTGCGCGACAACGTCCGCTACGGCCTGCCCGACGCCGACGAGGCCTCGATCCGGGCGGCGATCGCCCGCGCCAAGGCGGACGAGTTCGTCGAGAGCCTGATCGACCCGAAGGGCCGCACCGGCCTCGACGCCCAGGTCGGCGAGCGCGGCGTCAAGCTTTCCGGCGGCCAGCGCCAGCGCATCGCCATCGCCCGCGTGCTGTTGAAGGACGCGCCGATCCTGGTCCTCGACGAGGCGACGAGCGCGCTCGATTCCGAGGTCGAGGCGGCGATCCAGGACGAGCTCGACACCCTGATGGCCGGCAAGACGGTGATCGCCATCGCCCATCGCCTCTCCACCATCGCCCGCATGGACCGGCTGGTCGTGCTGGACGAGGGGCGGATCGTCGAGACCGGCACGCACGAGGAGCTGATCCGCCGCGGCGGGCTGTATGCGGAGCTGTGGGCGCGGCAGAGCGGCGGGTTCCTGGGGGAGACGGAGGGGGCGCTCAGGGTTGGGTAGGGGGGCGACGGTGCTTGAGTCTGAAGTTACCAACCCCCTCGTCGTCACCCCGGACCAGCGAGCCGCAGGCGAGCGCCCCCGAGCCTGTCGCCGTCCGCAAAACCCGGATAGCGGGCCGGATGCTGCACCGCGCGCATCATCTCGGCATGCGTCCAGTCCTGGTCGCCGAGGTGGTAGGTGACGAGGCCGAGTGCACCGTGCCGGACCGAGAACGACAGGGCCTGCCGTCCCCGCGTGAACGCGCCCGCGGCATAGGGGCCGCCAGCACTGTCGCCGCTGGACGTCACCGCGAAGGTGAATCCGAGCGGGGCGAGCCGGGCCCCGAGGATGGCCGCCCCGGCCGCCAGTTGCTCGTCATGGTTCACGGCGTCATTCCCTCGCTCTCTATCGTCACCCCGGACAAGCGAGCCGCAGGCGAGCGCCGATCCGGGGCCTAGCGCAAGACGGGCGCGCCTCGGGCGCGCGCCATGCCGCGCCTCCAGCGCGACTTCTCTCTTGGATCCCGGATCAGGCGCTCGGCTGCGCCTCGCTGGTCCGGGATGACGGCATTGAGGGATGTGGGATGCGTGCCGCAGCACCGTCGCGTGCCGCAGCACCATCTAACTCTCGCGCTGCGCCCGTATCGCTCACGCATTCAGACGCTCGTAGAGAGCGTCCCACGCAGGGTTCATCTTCTCGATCATGGCGAGCTTCCAGTCCCGCCGCCAGCGCTTCAGGCGCTTCTCGTGGGTGATGGCCGAGACGACGTCTTCGAACGCGGAGTACCAGACGAGCCGCTGGCAACCGTGCTGGTGCGTGAACCCGTCGACCAGGCCTTCGCGATGTTCATAGCTGCGCCGCGGCAGGTCGGTGGTCACACCGGTGTAGAGCGTGCCGTTGCGACCCGAGGCGACGATGTAGACCCATGCGGTCATCGGTGGCGGCCAAGAGAGGGCGTTGGCTCAATGCAACTTCAGGATGCCTTGGACGGCCAAGGCCGGCAAGGGGCCGCGTGGCCGACCCGGGCCTGTGCTCCTCGGCCATCGACACCGTCCATCGCCACCCCCTCCACCGTCACCCCGGCCAAGGGAGGCGCAGCCGACCGCCGAGCCGGGGCCCAGCGTCAAGAGAGCGCGCCGCAGGCGCGCGCAGTGCCGCGCCTCCGGCGCGAATTCTCTCCTGGATCCCGGATCAGGCGCTCGGCTGCGCCTCGCTGGTCCGGGATGACGGCCGAGGGTATTGCACACGGTTCGTCACGTGCCGCGCTCCACTGCCCACTGCCCACTGCCCACTGCCCACTGCCCACTGCCGCTCCCACCCAACTCCACTATAGGAATAAAACCCTTGATACGGACACTATCCCCATCTAAACTCTCCCTCGTCCACTCGGAGGGGCGCAGCCGGAGGCGTACCGGTGCCCGCGGGGTGGACGGCGGTGACCCGCGGCTGGAGAAGACGCGCAAACTCCTTCCCCGGGGGGATCGTGGGTAAAGCCTCCCGCCGCCACCACGAGCGGCGTCCCGGGCCTCCGCGAGGGCGGAGGCAGCTTCGGTCCTTCGGGGCTGAGGCCAGGGAGTAGCGCCTGCGGCGACCTAGGCGAGGAAAGCGCGCCGGCCCGCAGGACCGCCAGGGGGAGCACCGGGACCCAGGCAACACCGCAGAAACGGGGCGCCGAAAGGCGCGGGTGCCGCAAGGCACCCTGCGGCGGGCAACCGCCGCCACCACTACGGATTGCGCCGTTCGGCACCCCGTCCCCTCCACAAGGAGGGGGAAACGACAGGCAAAACCCCGGCGGGAGACCGCGTGGGGGTGGCGGTGTTTCGTCCCGTCCGCCGTCATTCCCGGGCACGTCCCGGAACCCATGCGACGGAGCCGAGGCGGCGGTGCTCGGGGACAGGTGTCAGGCAGGGCTTCGGGGGAGTTTCAGGAGGAAGGGGAGGGTGGGTCTTGCCGCAGCATCGTCGGAAGCAGGTGAGCCGTCGCCGGACAGCACGTCGTTCCCGAGCATTCAACGATGCCGCCACCCGCCCCTCGAGGGGGCGGGTCGACGCGCGCAGCGCGGCGGGGCGGGGTGACCGCGGGCGGGAGCCCGCGCACGACCTCACCGCGGCCAGCGTCGCAGTCTTTCCCGCCGCCTCCCGGCGGCGCCACCCCGCCCCGGCGACCTGCGGTCGCCGACCCGCCCCCTCGAGGGGCGGGTGGGTGCCCCCACTGCCCACTCCCCCACCACCCACCCCCACCCCCGATTGCACCCGCCCACCCCCGCGTCTTCCCGCCGCAATCGGACTCCCCCTTTCCCCAGAATGGCGCTATCGGCCGGACCACGTGTCGCCTCCCATGCTCCCACGACACACCAGAACCGGGAGGCCACCGAAATGTCCCTTCACCGCCTGCTCACCGGCGCGGCCGCGGTCGCGCTCGCCGTCGCGCTGACAGCCCCGGCCTCGGCCGAGACGCTGCGCCTGCTCACCTGGGGCGGCTATGCGCCCGACAACATCATCAAGCTGTTCGAGGAGAAGTACCCCGACATCGACGTCGAGGTGACGCTGTCGAACAACGAGGAGATGGTGGCGAAGCTGCGCGCCACCGATGGCTCCGGCTTCGATCTCGCCCAGCCGGGTTTCAACCGCGTCGCCGCCGCCCAGAACGAGTTCGACATCTACAAGCCGATGGATCTGTCGAAGATCGACGCGGCCCTGTTCGACGAACAGTTCCTGAAGCGGGCCGCCGACGAGACCACCATCGACGGCAAGGTCTATTCGGTGCCGCATCTCTGGGGCACGTCCGGCCTCGTCGTCGACAAGTCGAAGGCGCCGGAGATCGACGACTGGACCGACCTCTGCGACCCCCAGTACAAGGGCAAGACGTCGATGCGGCTGCGCCGCACCATCCTCGTCGGCACCGCCTTCGCCCTCGGCGAGGAC
Source organism: Pseudoxanthobacter sp. M-2 (assembly GCF_046156265.1). NCBI lineage: Bacteria > Pseudomonadati > Pseudomonadota > Alphaproteobacteria > Hyphomicrobiales > Segnochrobactraceae > Pseudoxanthobacter > Pseudoxanthobacter sp. M-2. Next base: position 70,384 of record NZ_JAWDIR010000048.1, on the reverse strand, counting down.
CCGTTCGCCGCCTACAAGGACCTGCCCGAATACCAGCGCATCCTCGACAAGGTTTCCGACTACCTGATCGCCTGCAAGGCGAACGTGAAGGCCTACTGGCAGGGCGGCGACGACCTCTCGGCGATGCTGCTCTCGGGCGAGGTGGTGGCGTCCGAGACGTGGGATTCCACCGCCTTCAAGCTGTTCGCCCAGAACCCGAACCTCGTCTACGTGCCGCCGAAGAGCGGCGCGATCGCCTGGATCGACACCTTCACGCTGCCGAAGGGCGGCGAGGCCGATGACGCGGCCTACAAGTGGATCAACTTCGTCATGCAGCCGGAGATCGTCACGATGATGTCGGCCTCCGCCGGCGCCATCGCCGCGGCGAAGGACGGTCGCGCGCTGCTGCCGGCCGACAAGAAGGCCGCCGTCGAGGCCGCCTTCACCGACGAGGACATGGCGAACCTGCGCTTCGCCGCCACCGTGCTGCCGGGCGTCGAGGACCTCGAGGGCAAGGCGCTCGAGAAGATCAAAGCCGCTGCGTCGGAGTAACGTTGGTCGCGGCTTTCTTCCCTTCTCCCACCGTGAGGTGGGAGAAGGTGGCGCGCAGCGCCGGATGAGGGCGGCGCACTTCCCTCACCGTAGTCATTCCCGGCCTTGTGCCGGGAACCCAAGCAACGGCGCCGCGGACGCGGATATTGGCCCGCGGCGTCGTGCGTGCGGCAGAGGGTAGGTTCCCGGCACAAGGCCGGGAATGACCAATACAAAGGGGTTTTCGCGCGTCCGCCTGCCGACGGCCGCGCCGCTTGCATCCGTCGCCCGGATTGCCGACCCTTCCTCTCGCCGCGCACGTCGCCGGCCGAACCCGTCGAGCCCGTCCGTTGCGCGTCCTGTTCCTGCACAACAACTTTCCCGGCCAGTATCGCCGCCTCGCGGCGGCGCTGTCGCGCGAGCCCGGCTTCGAGCTCGCCTGCGCGACGCTCGCCACCAACAGGCAGCCGATCACGATCCGCCGCGTCGACTACACGCCGGCGCGGGAACCGCTCGCTGGCCTGTCGCCGGCGAGCCTGCCTCTCGAGCGCGCCGTCCTCACCGGCGAGGCGGCGGCCGCGGCGATGGCGGGGCTGAAGCGCGACGGCTTCGAGCCGGACGTCGTCTGCGCCCATTCCGGCTGGGGACCGTCGCTGTTCGTCAAGGACGTCTTCCCGAAGGCGAAGCTGCTGTCCTACTTCGAGTGGTTCTACCGCACCGATGGCGCCGACATCGGCTTCCTGCCGGACCAGCCGGTGACGACGGCCGATCGCTTCCGCACCCGCGGCCGCAACGCGCCGATCCTCATGGACCTCGCCGCGATGGACTGGGGAGTCTGCCCGACGCGCTGGCAGGTCGGCCGCTTCCCGTCGCAGTTCCGCCGCCGCATCTCGGTGCTGCACGACGGCGTCGACACCGACTACCTGACGCCCGATCCGGCGGCGACGCTGACGCTGCCCGACGGCCGCGTGCTGAAGGCCGGCGACGAGGTCGTCACCTACGTCGCCCGCGGCATGGAGCCCTATCGCGGCTTTCCCCAGTTAATGGCGGCGGCGGCGAAGCTCACCGCCGAGCGCCCGGCGGCGCACGTCGTCGTCGTCGGGGCGGACCGCGTCGCCTATGGCCGCAAGCGGACGGACGGGCGCACCTTCAAGGAGGCGGCGCTCGCTGATCATGCGCTCGATCCGGCGCGCGTCCACTTCCTCGGGCTGGTGCCGTTCGAGACGCTGCGCCAGGTGTTCCGCGTCTCGGCCGCGCACGTCTACCTGACGGTGCCGTTCGTGCTGTCGTGGTCGATGCTGGAGGCGATGGCGTGCGCGTGCCTGATCGTCGGCTCCGACACGCAGCCGGTGCGCGAGGTGATCGCCGATGGCCGCAACGGGCTGCTGACGGACTTCTTCGACGCCGACCGGCTGGCGGCGCGCTTGGCCGACGTGCTGGCGCGGCCGGAGGCGTTCGCGAGCCTCAGGGCGAACGCCCGTGCCACCATCGTCGGGCGCTACGCGGCGGCGAACCTCGTGCCGGCGCAGCGCCAGCTCCTCGTCGACGTGGCGACGGGGACGCTGCCGGCGGCGACGATCGGCTGAGGCGACCGACGTCAGACGAAGGTGCTTCGCCTCAGCCGTGCAGCACGGTCGGCACGCGGCCGGCCGGCGGCGTGTTGCGGCTGCGGCCGGAGCGGACGATCCCGTCGATCACCGTCATGCCGATGCCCGGCAGATCGCCGAGGCGGATACTGTCGAGGAGGTCCTTGCCGGCGGAGTGCTGGGCCTTGTCCATCAGCACGAAGTCGGCGGAGCGGCCGGCCTCGATCAGCCCGCAGTCGAGGGCCCGCATGCGCGCCGTGTTGCCGGTGGCGAAGCAGATCGCCACCTCCGCCGGCACGTCGCCGAGCGAAGACAGCATCGAAATCATGCGCAGGATTCCCAGCGGCTGTACGCCCGAGCCGGCTGGCGCGTCGGTGCCGAGGATGACGCGGTTGAGTTCGCCCATCTCCTTTGCCGTCCTCAGCGTGTAGAGGGCGGCGCGCTCGTTGCCGTTGTGGACGAGTTCGAGGCCGCGCTTGCAGCCCTCGCAGATGCAGCGGATCTCGGCATCGGGCAGGGCAGTGTGGCCGCCGTTGATGTGGCCGACGACGTCGGTGTCGGCCTCCAGCACCACGTCGGCGCCGATCAGGCCGGAGCCGGGGATCGACGGGCCGCCGGTGTGGATGGTCGACTGGATGCCGTGCTTCCTCGCCCACGCCACCATCTCGCGGGCATTGGCGCCGTCCTTGACGCCGCCGAGGCCGACCTCGCCGAGGAGCCGCACACCGGCGCTCGCGAGATCGGCGAAGTCCTGTTCCACCATCCCCGGCTCGATCACCGGCGCGCCGGCGTGCAGCTTGACGCCGGAGGGCCGGAAGCCGGCGAAGATGCGCTGGGCGGTGATCGCCATCGCCTTCAGCCCGACGATGTCGCGCGGCCGGCCGGGCATGTGCACCTCGCCGGCGGAGATCATCGTGGTGACGCCGCCGTGCAGGCAGGAATCGATCCACCCGATCTGGTTCTGGCGCGGCGTCCAGTCGCCGGCGACGGGGTGGACGTGGCTGTCGATCAGGCCGGGCGCGAGCGCCGCGCCGCCGGCGTCGACCAGCGTCGTCGCGCCCTCGGTGTCGAGGTCGGCGAAGCGGCCGACTGCGGTGATGCGGCCGTCGACGGCGACGACCGCATCGGCGTCGAGGATCGGCCGCTCGAGGTCGCCCGACAGCACGAGCCCGATGTTGGAGATGACGAGCTTCTGCGGACCGCTCGGTGCGGCCGGCGCGTCGTGGGCCATGCGTGCCTCCTCTGGCGAAGGCGACATTGTTGGCATACGAACGAGCTGCGGGCGAGACCCCGCGCCTGCGACGGAGAGGCGACGTTTTGGCGACGGTGACGGACGAGGCGGCGGCGGTCATGACGACGGCGGCAGACGGTGCGGCCGGCGGTGCGGGCTACGTGCTCGACGACCAGGTCGGCTTCCTGCTGCGGCAGGTGCAGCAGCGCCACGTCTCGATCTTCGCCCGCCACTTCGGTGTCGACATGACGCCGATGCAGTGGGCGGCGCTCGCCAAGCTCGCGGAAGTCGGCGAGTGCTCGCAGAACCTGCTCGGCCGTCATACCGCCATGGACGTCGCCACCATCAAGGGCGTCGCCGAACGCCTCGCCAAGCGCGGGCTGACGGCGACGCGGCCGGACCCGGAAGACCGCCGGCGGCTGCTGATCTCGCTGTCGGCGGAAGGGACCAGGCTCTATGGCGAGCTCGCGCCGGTGGCGGCGCGGGTCTCCGAGGAGACGCTCGCGCCGCTGTCGGCTGACGAGCGGGCCATGCTGGCGCGGCTCCTGACGGCGCTCCGGTAACGGTCCGAAGCGCCGTCGAGATCAGGCCGTGAGGCCGTCGAGGAAGCGCTTCGCCAGCGCCGCGTCGGCCTGCGTCAGTCCGTGGCCGGTCGGAAGCGTCTCGTGGCCGACGACGGCGCCGGCCTCGGTGAGCTGCCGAGCCAGCCGGCCGGCGTTCTCCGCCGGGATGATCGGGTCGGAGGCGCCCGACAGGATCAGCACCGGCTTGCCCGACAGATCCGCCTTCGGCGGCTTGGCGAGCGGCACCATCGCACGGATCAGCACCGCGCCGGCAAGCGCCTCGGGCCGCAGCAGCAGCACCGCGGCGGCAATGTTGGCGCCGTTCGAGAAGCCGACGGCGACGGGCGCGGCGAGCCCGTAGGCGTCGCGGGCTTCCGTCACGAAGTCGGCGAGCGCGTTCGCCTGCTTCACCACGTCGGCCTCGTCGAAGACGCCCTCGGCGAGGCGGCGGAAGAAGCGCGGCATGCCGTGCTCCAGCACCTTTCCGCGTGGCGACAGCAGCGCCGAGCCCGGCGCGATCATCCGGCCGAGCGGCAACAGATCGTCCTCGTCGCCGCCCGTGCCGTGCAGCAGCAGCAGCGGCGGGCGACCGGTCGCGGGCTCGTAGCGATGGGTGAAGGAGAGGGTGGTCGCGGTGGCCATGATGGACCTCCTGAAAGGACGTGCGTCCCGCCCCGCCGATTCAGCGGTGCGGGACGCGAGAGACGAGGTCCGGCGCGGCGCGCGTGCCGCCGCCGGGTCTTGGGTTCAGGCGGCTTCCGTCAGGTCCGGCAGCACCGCCTCGATCTCGCTGCGGCGCCTCTCGAGGAAGCGCGGCAGCTTCAGCGCCTGGCCGAGGCTCGCCGCCGGCTCGTCGACGGCGAAGCCCGGGACGTCGGTGGCGATCTCGAACAGGATGCCGCCGGGCTCGCGGAAGTAGACCGAGCGGAAGTAGTCGCGGTTCTTCTGCTCCGTCGTGCGGAGGCGGTGGTTCTCCGCGAGCTTCTTCACCATCTCGGCCTGCCCCGCATCGTCGGCGGCGCGGAAGGCGACGTGGTGGACCGAGCCGCCGCCCATGCGGGCGGGCAGGAAGCCGCCGGCGCCGTGCACGTCGACGATGCCGCCGACGTCCGTGCCTTCGACCTTGTAGCGCACCAGCGTGTCCTCCTTGCCGACCTCGGCGAAGCCGAAGACGTCCGTCAGGATCGCTCCCGTCGGCGCGGCGTCGGCGACGAGCAGGCGGACGCTGTGGAAGCCGCGGATCGCCGCTTCCACCGGCACGTCGCTGCCGCCCCAGGCGGGCTCGCTCTCGGCGCCGGGAACACCGACGACCGACAGGCGCATGCCATCGGGGTCACGGAAGGCGAGCACCGTCTCGCCGAAGCGCTTCACCGGCGCATCGTGCGGCACGCTCTGCTCGACGAGGCGATGCGTCCAGTAGCCGATCGACGCCTCGGGAACGCGGAAGGCGGTCTCCGACGTCTCGCCGACGCCGAGGCGACCGGGCGCGACGTGATCCCACGGGAAGAAGGTGAGGATCGTTCCGGGGTTGCCGGCCTCGTCGCCGAAATAGAAGTGATAGGTGCCGGGATCGTCGAAGTTCACGGTCTTCTTCACGAACCGCAGCCCGAGGGTGCGGGTGTAGAAGTCGAGATTGCGGCGGGCCGGGCCGGCGATCGCCGTGACGTGGTGGATGCCGTTGCGGGTCATCGGATTTACTCCCTCGCAGCGCACCTCGGCGCCGCTTCGTGGACAAGAGATAGGCCGATCGGAGGGGAGTGCCAGCGGGAAGAGGTTGCGTTGGTGCAATGGGCATCTTGCGTTGGTGCCGTTTCGTGTGCGAATGCGCAGGGGGGAGGCAATGCCCTGCGTCGTCATCCCGGACCAGCGAGGCGCAGCCGAGCGCCGATCCGGGACCCAGCGAGAGACTCCGCGCCGGAGGCGCGGCTCAAGCGTCGCGCGTTCCGCGCGACTAGTTTTCCGCTGGGCCCCGGCTCGCTCCGCGTTGCTTCGCGTCCGGGGTGACGCCGATGGGTTGATGAGGATGGGTTGACGACGATGTCAGAGCCAAGCGCCGCACCCGCGACCGACCTCGCAGCCTCCCTCTCCGCCCTCTCGTGGGACGATCTGCGTGTTGTCGCGGCGGTGGCGGAGGCCGGGTCGCTGCCGGCGGCGGCCAGTCGGCTCGGGCTCGACCATTCGACCGTGTTCCGGCGCCTCGGGCGCATCGAGCAGGCGCTGGGACTTGCCCTGTTCGAGCGGCGGCGCGAGGGCTATGCGGCAACGCCGGCGGGCGAGGAGGTGGTGGCGCTCGCCCGCCGTCTCGACGAGGACGTCACCGCGGTGACGCGCCGGCTGGCCGGACGCGCGCCGACACCGTCGGGGGAGGTGCGGGTAACGACGGCGGATTCGCTGCTCGTTCACCTGATGACCCCGTTGTTCGCCCGCTTTCGCGCCCAGTGTCCGGAGGTGCGGCTCGACGTCGTCGTCGCCAACCAGTCGCTCAACCTGTCGAAGCGCGATGCCGACGTGGCGATCCGGGCCGGCGACGATCCGCCGCCGACGCTGATCGGCCGCCGCGTCGCCCGCATCGCCTGGGCACTCTACGGCCGGCGCGACGCGGCCGGCGGCGCTGCGCCCGCGGACACGTCGGACGGCGACGCGGCGATGGACGCTGCCCGCCCGTGGGTCGCTCTCGGCGACGATCTCTCGACGATGAAGGTCGCCCGCTTCCCGGCCGAGACGGAGCCGCCACGCCGCATCGTCTACCGGACGAACTCGGTGCTGGCGCTCGCCGAAGCGGTGGAGGCGGGCATCGGCATCGGTCACCTGCCGTGCTTCGTCGGCGACGTCAGGCCGGACCTCGTACGGCTGGCGGCGCCGGAACCGCGGTTCTCGGCCGATCTCTGGCTGTTGACGCATCCCGACCTGCGCAAGGCGGCGCGGGTCAGGGCGCTGCTCGACTTTCTCGCCGAGGAGATCGCCCGCCACCGGCCGCTGATCGAGGGCGCTGCCGTGCGCGACCGTGGCGCCGGCGACGACCGGTAGTGGTCGTCTCGAGCGGCCGCGGGTGGCAGGCGGCGGTGGAACGCGCGCATAGTCGCCCCGCGCAGTCCTGTCGGCGCAGTTGCGCGGCAAGCACGCCGGCCCGATGCTGGGCCATCCATGAGGGAGCGCTTCTGGTGTGTCTCGACTTCACCCGCCGGACGGTGGCGGCCTGTCTGTTCGTCGCCCTTTCGTTCGCGCCACTGTCGGCGCTGGCGCAGTCCGATCCGCAGCCCGATCCCCTCCCGTCCTGGAACGAGGGGACCACCAAGGCGGCTATCCTGAACTTCGTCGCCGAGGCGGTGCGGGAGGGCGGGCCGGACTTCGTGCCGGTCCCTGAGCGCATCGCCACCTTCGACAACGACGGGACGCTGTGGTCGGAGCAGCCGGTCTATTTCCAGGCCGAGTTCGCCTTCGACCGCGTCCGCGCGCTGGCGCCGCAACACCCGGAGTGGGCGACCGAGGAGCCGTTCAGGACGATCCTCACCGGCGATCGCAGCGCCCTCGCCAATCTCGGCGGGGACGCCTTCGTCGATCTCCTCGCCGCAACTCATGCCGGAATGACGGTCGCGGATTTCCAGGGCGAGGTGAGGCGCTGGCTGGCGACGGCGCGCCACCCGCGCTTCGACAGGCCTTACGACGAGCTCATCTACCAGCCGATGCTGGAGTTGCTCGCCCACCTCAGGGCGAACGGCTTCAAGACCTACATCGTCTCCGGCGGCGGCCTCGACTTCATCCGCACCTACGCGGAGGCGACCTACGGCATTCCGCCCGAGCAGGTGATCGGTTCGACCGTGGTGACGGAGTTTCGCCTCGAGGGTGAGACGCCGACGATCATCCGGCTCCCGCAGGTCGACTTCGTCGACGACGGACCCGGCAAGGCGGTCGCCATCCAGCGCGTCATCGGCCGACGGCCGGTGTTCGCTGCCGGCAACTCCGACGGCGACCTTCAGATGCTGCAGTGGACGACGATGCGGGCCGCGCCGGCCTTCGGCCTCATCGTCCACCACACCGACGCGGTGCGGGAGTGGGCCTACGACAACCCGTCGGTGATCGGCCATCTGCAGGAGGCGCTGAAACAGGCGCCGGAGCGCGGCTGGACGGTGGTCGACATGAAGACCGACTGGAAGGTGATCTATCCGTTCGAGATGAAGTGACCGGGCAGACGGATCGTCCGAGAGGGTGACGGCGGCCCGCTGACCGGGCCGCCGTCGTCGTTTGGATGGACCGGCTCAGGCCGCCTTTGCCGGTGTCCCGGAGGCCGCCGCCTCGGGGGCAGTCGTCGCAGGCGCCGCCGCCTCGATGCGGGCGCGCCGCCGCGTCCGCCAGTCGCCGAGGAAGAGCAGGATCGGCGCGGCGATGAACACCGACGAGGACGCCGCCACGACGATGCCGAACACCATCGGCACCGCGAAGCTCTCGACCGCGCTGCCACCCCAGATCGCCATCGGCAACAGCGCCAGGAAGGCGGTGATCGAGGTGTAGAGCGAGCGGGCGAGCGTCTGGTTGATCGACAGGTCGATCATGTCGCGCAGGCTCATCTGCTTGTAGAGCCGCATGTTCTCGCGCATGCGGTCGTAGACGACGACCTTGTCGTTCACCGAGTAGCCGATCAGCGTCAGGATCGCGGCGATGGCGGTGAGGTTGAAGTCGATGCCGGTGAGGGCGAAGAAGCCCACCGTCTTCGTCACGTCGAGGATCAGCGTGGCGATGGCGCCGACGGCGAACGGCCACTCGAAGCGGGCCCAGATGTAGAACAGCATCGCGATGCTCGCGAGGGTCACGGCCAGCACGCCGGCGGTGGCGAGTTCGCCCGACACCTTCGGGCCGACCACCTCAGTGCGCTCGATCGACGATCCGGGCGCCACCTCGGCGAGCTTGGCGCGGATCTCCGAGACGGCGGTGTTCTGCGCCGCCTCGCCCCCCGCCTGGCGCTCGGCGCGGACCAGCACGGTGTGGTCGTTGCCGAACTCCTGCAGGGCGATCTCGCCGATGCCGAGGGTGCCGAGGCCGGCGCGCAGGGCCGCGAGGTCGGCCGGCTGCTCGGTGACGACCTCCATCTGGATGCCGCCCTTGAAGTCGACGCCGTAGTTGAGGCCCGGATAGAAGAACAGGCCGACCGAGGCGAGCGACAGCACGATCGACACGCCGATGCCGATGAAGCGCCCGCGCATGAAGCGGATGCTGGTGCCGTCGGGGATCAGCTTGATGCCGAACGGCGGCTCGATGCGCAGCACCTTCAGGCGGAAGCGGCGAACGAGCGCCGTCATGATGACGCGCACCACCGAGACGGCGGTGAACATCGAGATGGCGATGCCGAGGCCCATGGTGATGGCGAAGCCGCGCACCGGGCCTGTGCCGAACATGAACAGCAGCACGGTGGCGATCAGCGCCGTGACGTTCGAATCGACGATCGTCGCGAACGCCCGCTTGAAGCCGGCGTCCAGCGCCGCAAAGGCGCCAAGGCCCTTGCGACTTTCCTCGCGGATGCGCTCGTTGATGAGCACGTTGGCGTCGACGGCGAGGCCGATGCCGAGCACGATGCCGGCGATGCCGGGCAGCGTCAGTGTCGCGCCGAGCAGCGACAGTGCCGCGAACGTAAGGATGACGTTGAGGGCGAGGGCGAAGTTGGCGATCAGGCCCCAGCGCCCGTAGAGCGCGATCATGAAGGCGAAGACGAGCCCGAAGCCGATCAGGCCGGTCGCGACGCCCATCTCGATCGCATCGGCACCGAGATCGGCGCCGACGGTGCGCTCCTCGATGACGGTGAGCGGGGCGGGCAGGGCGCCTGCGCGCAGGAGGGCTGCGAGATCGGACGCCTCCTGGACGGTGAAGTTGCCGCTGATCTGGCCGGAGCCCCCGGTGATCGGCTCGCGGATGACGGGGGCCGACAGCACCTTGTCGTCGAGGACGATGGCGAACGGCCGGCCGACATTGGCGCGGGTGATGTCGCCGAACTCGCGGGCGCCGACGCTGTCGAAGCGGAAGGAGACGATCGGCTCGTTGGTCTGGCCGTCGAAGCCGGCGCGGGCGTCTGTGAGGTGGTCGCCGGCGAGCGCCGCGCGCGTCTCCACCGGATAGGTCTCGCCCGGGGTGGTGCCGTCCATGACAGTTACACCGGGGGGCGGCGCGGCTCCGATCGCCACGTCGGCGAGCATGTGGAACGTCATCTTGGCGGTGGAGCCGAGGAGCTCGCGGATGCGCTCGGGGTCCTGCACGCCCGGCAGCTGCACCAGGATGCGATCGGCGCCGACGCGCTGGATCGTCGGCTCGGCGACGCCGACCTGGTCGATGCGGCGGCGGACGATCTCGAGGCTCTGCTGGACGGCGGCGTCGATGCGGTCGCGGATGCCCTGCTCGGTGAGGCGAACTGTCAGCGTGCCGCCGCTGTCGGAGATCGCGAGGTCGGAGGCACCGGCGCCGAGGCCGAAGCTGCCGACCGTGTTGGCGAGGCCGCGGATCGCCTCGTTGGCGCGGCTGGCGTCGGCGGGATTGGCGAGCGCAATGGTGATCTCGTCGCCCTGGCGGCGGATCGAGCTCGTGTCGACGCCGGCGTCGCGCAGGGTGCGGCGGGCGTCGCGCGACAGCGTCTGCAGGCGCTCGTCGACGAGGGCGGCGGAATCGACCTCGAGGACGAGGTGCGAGCCGCCGCGGAGGTCAAGGCCGAGCGAGACCTGATGGTTCGCCCAGGCGGGCAGGCGGTCGAGGACGGATTGCGGCAGGACGTTCGGCAGTGCGGTGAAGACGCCGAACAGGATGATGGCGACATAGGTCGCGACCAGCCAGCGGGAGGTTCGCATGGGGCTGTTCCGGAAATGCGGCTCGCGGCCGGCGCGACGAGGCCGCGCGGCCGGGCGGAAGGACGTGTTCTCGGGAAAGGTCGGCCGCGGGGCGGCCGTGGATCAGGCCGTCGCCGGAGGCGCGCGGGCCTGGTAGCTGTGAGCTGGGCTGCCGGGCGTGCCGGCGACGCGGGGCGCGCCAGTCGCCACGGAACGACCGTCGGCCAGCCGGCCGGAGGCAGGCTCGGGCGCAAGTGCCGGCTCGAGCGGCGCCGGTGCGGCAGCGGGATCGGCCGAGCGCTGGGCGAGGACGGCCTGACGGCCGCCGCTGCGAAGCAATGCCGGGTCGCGGGTATCGGCAGACCCTGCACCGGCGCCGGCGTGGGGGACGCCGCGCAGCGCCTGGACGAGGCCGCCCGGTCCGCTCAGCCCGCCACCGGTGACGAGCAGGAACAGTGCAAGCAGGACCGGCCAGCCGCGCCGCCAGGCGCCGGGCCGTCCGTCTGCATGCTCTCTGTTATGCCGGTCGGTGACCTGCCGCACGGATTGTCCTTCGTCTTCGCCAAGAGCCGTAGCGGCCAAACACGGCGCGGTCTAGGCGAGGAACGCGGAGACCGTCGCCCGGGTGGTCAGCCGCACAGGTCGATCAGGCGTTCGTTCACCCACCCCACCCGGTAACGCTCGAAGCCGCCGTCCTGCAGCCGCTCGCCGGCGCGCCAGAAGCGCACATGCACCCAGGTGCCGGTTTTCTCGGGCAGTAGCATCACCTCGTCGCCGGCGTGCATCCGCTCGACGATCGCGGCGTCCGCGTCCGGCGCCTCGCGCAAGGCGACGAAGCCATCCGGCGTGTCGACCACCTCGCAGAACGCCGTGGCCTGCGCCGGCGAAACGGCAGGCGCGACGAGACCGGTGGCGAGCAGCACGACGACGGTGAGGCGGGTGGTCAGGTTCGAGGACATCGCCGACAACTTCCGAAACGTGACCTCAGCGCACCGGCAGGTCGTCGGCGCAGCGCACGTAGATCGACGGGGCCTCGTCGCCGGTGCGGATCTCGAGTTCGTCGCGGCCGACGAGGCGCAGCGCGATGGTGCCCGCCTCGGGCGCCGGCTCGCCCTCGACGTGGACGGTGGCGGACGAGACCCAGCGATCACCCTCGGCGGGCTTCGGATCGTCGAGGGCGTAGGCGGAGGCGTAGAACTCGACGATCAGCGATGAGACAGCGACGCGACCGTCGCTGACACGCTCGGCGCAGGCCTCGTCGTCCCAGGCCCACGTGCCCTGCATGTCGACGGGCAACGCTCCCTGCGCCGCGAGGGGCGTCGCGCCGATCGTCATGAGCAGGGCCGCGGCGATCGGCAGGTTGAGGCGTCGAACTTGGTGCACGTCGTGGCTCCGGCGATGCGAGGGCGGCTCCCCGGCCCGGCGCGATGGTTGCGCCGCTGGCGCCTGCCGTCAATCGACCCGAGATGTGGCGGGCGGGCCGGCCCGTCACCGCGGCCGCGCCGCAGCCCGGAAATCTTCTATTCAATCGTTTGCACGAACCGATTAGTCTGCCGCTCACGGCCCGGACGAGGCCGGTGCGGGAGGACGGACCGAGCGTGACGACGACAGCCACCGCCATCGAATTCACCGTCAACGGCCGGCCGGCGACGGTGTCCGTCGACGAGGAGACGCCGCTTCTCGACGTGCTTCGCAACAGCCTCGACCTCAAGGGTTCGCGCTTCGGCTGCGGCCTCGAGCAGTGCGGCTGCTGCATGGTGCTGATCGACGGCGCGCTCGAGAAGGCCTGCGCTAAGCCGATGTGGTCGGTCGCCGGCAAGGCGGTGACGACGGTCGAGGGCCTCGGCACGCCGGAGGCGCCGCACCCGCTGCAGCAGGCCTTCCTCGACGAGCAGGCCGGCCAGTGCGGCTACTGCCTGTCGGGCATCCTGGTGGCCGCCAAGGCGCTGCTCGACCGCAACCCGTCGCCGACGCGCCGCGAGATCGCCGAGGCGCTCGACCAGAACATCTGCCGCTGCGGCGCCCACCAGCGCATGGTCCGCGCCGTCGAGAAGGCGGCCGCCGTGCTGCGCGGGGAGACCGCCCGATGAACGCCCCCGCGCTTCCGGCGATGCTCGCCGACAACCCGCGCCTCGACCGCTGGGTCGGCTTCCCGGCCCCCGGCGTCGTCGCCGTGAAGACGGGCCGCGTCGAGATCGGCCAGGGGGCGCTGACGGCGCTCCTGCAGATCGCCGCCGAGGAACTCGACGTCGCGCCGTCGCGCATCCGTCTGCAGTCCGGCGACACCTCGGCGACGGCCAACGAAGGCATCACCGCCGGCAGCCTGTCGGTGGCGATGGGTGGTGGTGCACTGCGCGCGGCCTGCGCCGAGGTGCGGGCCGCCTTCCTCGCCGTGGCCGCGGAGCGTCTCGGCTGCGACGCAGCGGCGCTGTCGGTGTCCGACGGCACGATCCTGAAGGACGGCGCTGCGAGCGGGCTCGACTACTGGGCGCTCGCTGGCGACGTCGATCTCGCCCGCGACGCGGTCGGCGGTGTCGCTGCCAAGCAGGCCGGGGCCTACAGCCTCGTCGGCAAGAGCCTGCCGCGCGTCGACTTGCCCGGCAAGCTGTTCGGCGAGGCGGTGTTCATCCACGACGTGGTCCTTCCCGGAATGCTGCACGCCCGCGTCGTGCGCCAGCCCTGCCGCGGCGCGACGATCGCAGCGATCGACGAAGCGGCGCTCCGCCGGGCGGCGAAGGGCGAGATCGAGATCGTTCGCTCCGGTGATTTCGTCGCCCTCGTCGGCGCCGACGAGATGGCGGTCGAGCGCGCCGGCCTCGCCGCCGAGACGCACGTGACGTGGGACGGTGTCGAGCCGATCTCGCCGCAGGCCGAAGACGCGAAGTGGGTGCTGCAGCAGCCGACGGTCGACAACGCCTACGGCGCGCCGGAGGCCGAGGCGTCGGCCGCGACGAGTGGACAGCGCGTCGAGGCGCGCATTTCGCGCGCACACCTCGCGCACGCCTCGATCGCGCCGTCCTGTGCGCTGGCGTCGTTCCAGGACGGCAAGCTCGAGGTGTGGTCGCACTCGCAGGGCGTCTTCCCGCTGCGCGCCGCGATCGCCGGAATGCTCAAGCTCGATCCGTCTGCGGTGACGGTGCGACACGTGCAGGGGGCCGGCTGCTACGGACACAACGGCGCCGACGACGTCGCGGGCGACGCGGCGGCGATCGCGACGCTGATGCCGGGCAAGCCGATCCGGGTGCGCTGGCGCCGCGAGGAGGAGTTCGGCTTCGAGCCTGTCAGCCCGTCGATGGTGGTGAACGTCAAGGCGATCGTCGGCGACGACGGCAAGCCGGTCGACTGGACCACCGAGATCTGGAGCGGCCGGCACTCGTCGCGGCCTGGGCGCTCGGGCGGCAACCTGCTCGCCGCCGAGGCGCTGCCGAACCCGCCGCCGGCGCCCGCTCCCGGCGACCTGCCGGAATCGGCCGGTGGTGGCGGCACCCGCAACGGCTCGCCGCTCTATGCCATCCCGCAGAAGCGCGTCGTCCACCACCTCATCACCGAGACGCCGGTGCGCACGTCGGCCCTGCGCGGCCTCGGCACGATGCCGAACATCTTCGCCATCGAGACGCTGATCGACGAACTCGCCGAGCGGGCGGGCGTCGACCCGGTCGCCTACCGCCTGTCGATCCTCGACGACGAGCGGGCGAAGGCGGTCGTCGGCCACGCTGCGACGATGGCGGCGTGGGATCCGGCGGCGCCGTCGGGCACCGGCACGGGCCGCGGCATCGGCTTCGCCCGCTACAAGAACAGCGCCGCCTACACGGCCTGCGTGGCCGAGGTGGAGGTAGAGGAGGAGATCCGCGTCCTGCGCATCTGGTGCGCCACCGACACCGGCCTCGTCGTCAATCCGGACGGGGCGATCAACCAGCTCGAGGGCGGCATCGTGCAGTCGGCGAGCTGGGTTTTGAAAGAGCAGGTGCGCTTCTCCGACACCGGCATCGCCTCGCGGGACTGGGACAGCTACCCGGTGCTGCGGTTTACCGAGATGCCGGAGATCTTCGTCGAGCTCGTCAACGACCGCCAGGCGCCATCCCTCGGCGTCGGCGAGGCGACGGCTGGCCCGACGGCGGCGGCGATCGGCAACGCCGTCGCCCACGCGCTGGGCGTCCGGCTGCGCGACCTGCCGCTCACCCGCGAGCGAGTGATGGAAGCGCTGCTGGCTTAGCGGTGCCTGTCTGAGGGGCGCCGGCGGCGAGTCCCTTCTCCCGGCCGAAGGCGGGGAGAAGGTGGCGCGCAGCGCCGGATGAGGGCCCGCCGCGCGGCGGCGGGGGCGGTCCGGATCTCAGTCCGGCTAATCCCGCAGACGGTGTGCCGCGGGCCCCCCCCCTCCCTACCCTCCCCCGCGAGGGGGGAGGGTTTCCGTTGTGCTTTGTGGCATGCGGGTTACCCAAACCTCGACGCGAACCCTCCCCCCTCGCGGGGGAGGTGGCCGGCGAAGCCGGTCGGAGGGGGGGCCGCGAGTATTACGCCGGCCGTCGCTGACACATTCCGCGCATCCCGCGCGTCCCTCATCCCCCTGCCGGGACCTTCTCCCGCTGTCGCGGGAGAAGGGGGAGTTCGGCCTGCTCCGCTAAGTCCTCAGGCTCAGAAACCGACCCGGTCCGCGCCCTTCAGCCCCAGGATCGACCGTGCATCCGCCGGCGTGGCGATCTCGAGGCCGAGGCCTTCGAGGATCTGGCGGACCTTGGTGACCTGCTCGGCGTTCGAGGTGGCGAGCTTGCCCGGGCCGATCCAGAGCGAATCCTCCAGCCCGACGCGGACGTTGCCGCCCATCGCCGCCGCCTGGGCGGCGATCGCAAGCTGGTGGCGGCCGGCGCCGAGCACCGACCAGTGATAGGCGTCGCCGAACAGCCGGTCGGCGGTGCGCTTCATGTGCAGGACGT
This sequence comes from Pseudoxanthobacter sp. M-2, assembly GCF_046156265.1. Classification (NCBI taxonomy): domain Bacteria; kingdom Pseudomonadati; phylum Pseudomonadota; class Alphaproteobacteria; order Hyphomicrobiales; family Segnochrobactraceae; genus Pseudoxanthobacter; species Pseudoxanthobacter sp. M-2. The sequence continues at coordinate 54,760 of NZ_JAWDIR010000048.1, read as the reverse complement.
CCTCGGGGTGCGGGCCGATGCCGCCGAGGATGCCGAAGACGCTCTGGACGAAGAATGGCGGCTTGACCAGGCCGCGCTCGACGAAGTGGGCGAGCGTGTAGAGGTGGCCGATGTCGTAGCACTCGATCTCAAAGCGGGTGCCGTTCTCGGCGCAGGTCGCCAGGATGTGCTCGATGTCGGCGAAGGTGTTCTTGAAGATGCGGTCGCGCGAACTCTCCAGATACGGCCGCTCCCAGGCATGGGTGAACTCGGTGAAGCGACCGAGCATCGGATAGAGGCCGAAGTTCATCGAGCCCATGTTGAGCGAGGCGACCTCCGGCTTGAAGGTGGCGACGGGCCGGAGCCGCTCCTCGATGGTCATCGTCGCGGCGCCGCCGGTCGTGATGTTCACGACGCAGTCGGAGCGCTGCTTGATCACCTTCAGGAACGGCTCGAAACGCGCCGGCGTCTGGTCGGGCAGCCCGGTCTCCGGGTCGCGGGCGTGCAGGTGCACGATCGCCGCCCCCGCCTCGGCCGCGCCGATCGCGGCTTCCGCGATCTCCTGCGGCGTCACCGGCAGATGCGGCGACATCGACGGCGTGTGGATCGATCCCGTCACCGCGCAGGTGATGACGACTTTGCGGGCCATTTTCTGTTTCCTCGGGCTCTGGTGGGCGTCTCGGGTGGGTGTCTCTCTGGGCTAGGCCGACAGCGTTATCCCTGTGCCTCGGTGGCGGCTAGAGCCCGCACGGCAGACCTGCGGCGGGGGTGCTTGCGAGGCGGCCGGGCCGCGCCTATTCAGGCCGCTGGCCCGGCGCGCCTCCAGCCGCGGCCTCCCGCGTGCCGCCTGGGTGCGCCCCTTCACGGAGCCCAAAGCCGATGCTGCGCGCCCTTCTGTTCGACCTCGACGGGACGATGACCGACAGCGATCCGGTCCACCTCGCCGCCTTCAACGCCATGCTTTCGATCCGTGGCGGCTCGCTGTCGGAGGCGGATTTCCGCACGAAGATCTCCGGCAAGAGCAATGACGAGATCGCCCGCGCCCTGTTGCCGGACGCCGACGCGGCGGCGCGGCGCGCCTTCAATGACGAGAAGGAGGCGATGTTCCGCCGCATGGCCTCCGACCTCGCCGAGACGGCCGGCCTGACGCGGCTGCTCGACTGGGCGGAGGCGCGGACGCTTCGGCTCGCGATCGTCTCCAACGCGCCGGCCGACAACGTCACCCACATGACTGAGGCGCTCGGCATCGCCCGCCGCTTCGAACTCGTCATCCACGGCGACGCGGTGAAGCACCCGAAGCCCGATCCCTTCCCCTATCTCGAGGCACTGTCGCGGTTCGGGCTGACGGCGGCCGAGGCGATCGCCTTCGAGGATTCCGTCCCCGGCATCCGCGCCGCCGCCGGGGCGGGTCTGGCGACTGTGGCGATCGCCGGACTCGGCGCGATCGAGCCCCTGAAGGCCGCCGGCGCCACCTTCGCCATCCGCGACTTCGAGGACGAGGCGCTGTGGGCGTTCCTCGCCGAACGGTCGTGAGGCCGGCCCGACTGGACACCCTGCGCAGTCATCGCCATATTTAGTGCCGGAGTTAGAGGGCAGACGGAGTGGCATGATGGCGGACAGCGGAGCGAAGGCCGTGGCCCGGCGCCGTACCGTCACCGGCATTCCCGCCGTGCGCCCAGCCGCGTCGCGGCCGGCCGGGCGCGGCGGTGCCCTTGTTCTCGGTTTCTTCGACGCAGACGGCGACATCTCGGTCGACAGGGTTGCCGACCGGCTCGGCCTGTCGAAGGCACAGCTCGCCGAGACCCTCGGCGTCGCGCCGGAAACGGTCTACCGGGCGGTGCGCGCCAAGGCGCGCCGGACGCAGGCGCGGGTGACCGAAATGCTGGAGATCATCGCCCGCGTCGCCGCGTGGGCCGGCGGCGAACGCCAGGCGCTCGCCTGGTATCGCGGCGAGCCGATCCCCGCCTTCGGCGGCCGCACGGCGGAATCCCTCGTCAAGGATGGCAAGGCCGGCGCCGTGCGCGACTATCTCGACCACGTCGCCACCGGCGGGTTTGCTTGAGGTGGCAGGGCGTCTGCTACCGCGCCCACGATCCGCGCTGGGCATTTTCGCCGATTTCGGGTGAGGTCGCCGCGGCGCGTGGGGGGCGCTTCAATCCGTCCGGCGTGCCGGCGCTCTATCTCGCCCTGACAGTCGACGGCATGTTCGCCGAGATGGGCCACGGCTTACCCCACCGCTTCGAGCCGCTCACCGTCTGCGCCTACGACGTCGCCGTCGAGGACGTCGTCGATCTCCGCGGCGAGGTCGGCCGCTTGGCCGCGGGTGTGACGCTCGCCGATCTTGCCTGCCCGTGGGCGCTCGACCGTGCGGAGGGTCGGACCCCCGCTTCCTGGCGTGTCGCGACGGACCTGATGGCAGCCGGAGCGGCGGGCATCCTCGTGCCGTCCTTCGCCGTCGGGGCAAAGACGGACGCGGCCAACCTGGTCCTCTGGCACTGGGGCGACGCGCAACCCCACAAGGTCAGCGTCTTCGACCCATCCGGCCGGCTGCCGATCGACCAGTCCTCCTGGCCGGCGGGCTGACCGGCGACGGGGCGGTCTGGCGACAGCGGGTCTCTTCACACCGCCGCCGCGTTTGCTGCGACAATGGCTGACGACGAGCGAGGCGAGCATGCGGGCGAGGCGAGCGTGAACGACGCGGACGTGCGCGACATCGAGGCGTGGGTGATCGGCCAGGGGTTGGCGGGGGCGGACGCGTCCGACCTCGTGCGGGGCTTCGCGGAGCGCTGCGCCGCGGCCGGGCTCGGCGTCGGTCGCACCATCATGCTGATCGACACCCTGCACCCGATCTACGAGGGCCGCGCCTACCGCTGGCGCGAGGAGGGCCTGACGGAGCCCGCCGTCGTCGAGTACGGCAGCTCCGACGAGGGCGAGGCGGCCGCCAACTGGCAGAGCAGCGTGTTCTTCCGCATGCTCGAGGACGGCATCGACGAGGTGCGGCACCGGCTCGGCAGAGGCGAGACCGGCGGCTACCGGCTGCTCGAGGAGATGCGCGACGAGGGTTTCCACGATCACGTGGCGCACATCACGAAGTTCCCCGCCGGGGGCACGATCGGCGGCATGGACTGCGTCTATTCCTACATCGCCACCCGGCGCCCGGACGGCTTCTCCGATGAGGGCCTCGCGGCGCTGAGGCGATTGCTGCCGGCGCTGGCGCTCGCGATGAAATGCGGCGCGCTCGCCGGCGTCGCGGCGACGCTGGTGGAGGTCTATCTCGGCCGCGATGCAGGCCGGCGCGTGCTGTCGGGGCGCATCTCGCGCGGCGTCGCCGAAAAGCTCGGCGCGGTGCTGTGGTTCTCCGACCTGCGCGGTTTCACGACGATCACCGACAGCGCCGCACCGGGCGAGATCATCCCGCTTCTCAACGACTATGCGGAGGCGGTGATCACCTCCGTCCACGATGCCGGCGGGGACGTGCTGAAGCTGATCGGCGACGGCACGCTCGCCGTCTTCACCGGTGCCGACCGCGCCGAGGCGTGCCGGGCGGCGCTGAAGGCCGAGCGCAAGCTGCGCCACCGCCTCGGCATCCTGAACGAGCGGCGGGCGGCGGAGGGGCGGCCGGTGACGGGCGTCTATCTCGGCCTGCACGTCGGCGACGTGCTCTACGGCAATATCGGCAGCCGCGAGCGGCTCGACTTCACCGTCGTTGGTCCGGCGGTGAACGAGGTGGCGCGGATCGCCTCGATGTGCCGCTCGGTCGACCGTTTCGTGGTGATGTCGTCGGACTTTGCCGACGCGACGCCCGAGCCGCAGCGCAGCCAGCTCGTGTCGGTCGGGCGCTACGCACTGCGCGGCGTCGGGCGGGCGCAGGAGCTCTTCACCCTCGACCCGGCGATCGCCTGAAGCCCGGCGGGGGCAACCGGCTGGGACGGTGTCAGAGCGTTCCGGGGTAGGAGCCGCCGTCGAGGAGGATGTTCTGGCCGGTCATGTAGCCGGCGTGGGCGCTGGCGATGAAGGCGCACATCATGCCGAACTCCTCCGGCCGGCCGAAGCGCCGCGTCGGGTTCGCCCCGCGGCGGCGGTCCATCAGCGCGTCGGTGTCGACGCCCTCGCGCCTGGCCGCCGCCTCGACCGTGGTGCGCAGCCTGTCGGTCTCGAACGGGCCGGGCAGCAGGTTGTTGATCGTCACGCCGTCGCGGGCGACCTGGCGGGCGAGGCCGGCGACGAAGCCGGTAAGGCCGGCGCGGGCGCCGTTCGAGAGGCCGAGCACGTCGATCGGTGCCTTCACGGCGGCCGACGTGATGTTGATGATGCGGCCGAAGCCGCGGTGCGCCATGCCGTCGACGGTGGCGCGGATCAGCATGATCGGCGTCACCATGTTGGCCTCGAGCGCCGCGTGCCAGGCCGTCTCGTCCCAGTCGCGGAAGTCGCCGGGCGGCGGGCCGCCGGCATTGGTGACGAGGATGTCGGGGGAGGGGCAGGCGGCAAGCACGGCGGCGCGGCCGCCGGCCGTCGTCACGTCGGCGGCGACCGGGTGGACGGTCGAGCCGGTGGCGGCCGAGATCTCGCGGGCGGCGGCCTCGAGCGCCGTGGCGCCGCGGGCAACGATCGTGACCGTCACGCCGGCCTGGGCGAGGGAATCGGCGCAGGCGCGGCCGAGGCCCTTGCTGGCGCCGCAGACCAAGGCCGTGCGGCCCGCAATGCCGAGGTCGATCGCCGCCATGCCGTCCGCTCCCGCTGCCTGATACCGGCCCGTCCGCGTGTTGCGGCGGGCAGCGGCACCTTGATCGGCGCAGGCCGGTTCGGCAACCCCGGCGCCTGGCCCGGCGGGGCCGGGCGATCGTCGGGCACTCGCGACGTCGCGTCTGGCGACGTCGCGCTTCAGGCCTAGCGAGGTATCAGAACGAGAACGGGCGGCGACGGAACAGGCCGTGGTCGATCTCGCGCTGGCGGCGCTCGAGGTCGACGAGGTCCATCGCCTCGCTCAGGTAGTCATACTCGGGATCGAAGTCGCGCGCCCGCTTGAGGGCCGCGGAGATCCGCTTTGCGAAGGGCTTCAGCATCGGAGGTGCTCCTCTTGAAGAACGGGAGCCCGCCGGACGTTTCCGAAGTGATAGATAGTCCCACCACGCGGCGTGAGCTAACCCGCCGCGGGCATTGCTGCTATGCAGCATATGAGATGCTGCGGCGCACGCGGCTCCGCGCAGCGGTGCCCTGTCGGTTCGGCGAAGCCGATGTGATGGCGCTTCAGGGCGGCACCGACACCGTGAAGCCGATCGAGGCGTACCAGGTGGCGAGGTTGGCGACATCCTGGTCGGTGAGGTCCTTCGCCACCACGGTCATCATCTCGTGCTGGCGACGGCCGGTGCGGTAGGCGTTGAGCGATTCCTGCAGGTAGATCTCCGGCTGGCCGGCGAGGGTGGGAGCGTTCGGCAACTGCGAGACGCCATCGAAGCCGTGGCAGGTGGCGCACATCTGGTCTGCCTTGGCGCGGCCGGCGGCGGCGTCCGCGCGGGCGTCGGCCGCGGCGAGACCGGCCAGGAAAACGAGGGCCGCGGCGCCGGCGTGACGCCGCCGGGCGGTCTGATGGGGCATGGTCGGCTTCCACAGGATCACGGGTCGACTGGGCGGATGACTGCGGCACGAGAGACGCAGGGACGGGCGCCACTCCGGCAACGAAGGCGAAGGCCCGCGACGGCGAACGCCGCGGGCCTCGCGCCTCAGTCGCCGTAGGAGATGCGCCAGATCGCGCCGGTGAGGTCGTCGGAGACGAGCAGCGAGCCGTCGAGATAGGGCTGCACGTCCACCGGGCGGCCGAGATAGCGGCCGGTCTTCTCGTCGAGCCAGCCCTCCGCGAACACCTCCGCCTCGCCGGCCGAGCCGTCTTCGTTCAGCGGCGTGAACATCACCCGGGCTCCGACCGGCGTGGTGCGGTTCCACGAGCCGTGCTGGGCGGAGAAGATGCCACCGCGGTATTTCTGCGGGAACGCATCGCCCGTATAGAAGCTGAGACCGAGATCGGCGGCGTGCGCCACCATCTCGACCTCCGGGAAGATCGCGTCGGCCGGCGGCTCGGAATCCTTGTATTCGACGGTGCGGGTGTTGCCGCCGCCATACCAGGGAAAGCCGAAGTGCTGGCCCGGGCCGGTGGCACGGTTGAGCTCGCCGGGCGGGATGTCGTCGCCCATGCCGTCGACCTGGTTGTCGGTGAACCACAACTGGCCGTTCGCCGGATTGAAGGCGATGCCGACGGAGTTGCGGATGCCGCGGGCGTAGACCTGGCGATCGGTGCCGTCACGCCCCATCGAGATGATGCCGCCGATCCCTTCCTTCTCGTAGAGCTCGGCCTTCTCCGGTGGCGGTACGTTGAAGGGCTGGCCGAGGGCGATGTAGAGCCGGTTGTCCGGGCCGATGGCGCAGACGCGGGCACCGTGGTTGAAGCTCTCCTCGCTCGTCGGAATGAGCTGCTCGCCCACCGGGAACACCGCCACGTCCGGCGTCTCGTAGAAGAACTCGGCGGCCGGATAGACGAGCACGCGGTTGTGCTCGGCGATGAACAGGAAGCCGTCCTTCGAGAAGCAGACGCCGTTCGGCACCTTCTTGGCGACGGAGGGGGCGAATTCCTTCACCTCGTCGGCAACGCCGTCGCCGTCGCGGTCGGTGACGGCCCAGGCCTTGGTCTTGCGGGTGCCGACGAAGACGACGCCGACATTGTTGCCGACCGCCATTTGGCGGGCGTCGGGGACGATGGCGAACAGCTCGACCTTGAAGCCGTCGGGCACCTTGATCTTCGCCGCGATGTCGCGAAGCCGGGCCGCCTTCTCGCCCCCCTGGTCGATCGTCGGAATGTCGAGGGGCGTGCCGGTGACCTGGAAGTTGCCGAGCTTTTCGAGGTTGTCCGGAGTGACGGCGGGGGGTTCCTGGGCGAGTGCGGGCATTGCGGCGACGGCGAGCGCGCACGCTCCCGCCAGCCACGGGCCGACCTTCGAGGTCCCTACTCCCCACGCGAGGCGCGTTGCAGACATTGTCGATCTCCTCCCCTGCACCGGCGCGACGGCCGGTGCGACCGAGCCTCTTCGCGGGCTCGCGCCAAAAGTGTGGGCCGAGATGCTTGGTGAGACAAGTGGCTTCGTGAAGGTTTTGCAGTGCGGCAAGAGGTTTCGTCCCCGAGCGGAGAGTCGATATCAAGCAAGAGTCATCCCGTTTTACAAAAATACGCTGGTGATACCTTGTACTCATCGTTCGAAGCCGGTCGACATGCCGACCGCGTGGCCGATCAACGAGACCAATCCGTGGCTTTGGTTGCGCCGGGACGTGAGAGCCGCGGCCGCGCCGCAGCGCTGCCCGCGGCGATGGGGGGGGCGCCGCACGGGCGGTGACGCGCGGGCGTCGCCTGGCGCGCAGCGACCCGTCTGGTTCCGATCGCGGGCGCTTGCATTGGCGCTTCCGAACGGCTAGACAGCCCCCGTCCAGTCGCCTCGCGCGGCTCCGCGCTCCCTTCGTCTAGCGGTCTAGGACGTCGCCCTCTCACGGCGAAAACAGGGGTTCGAGTCCCCTAGGGAGCGCCATTCATTCCAAGCGCTTGATGGCGTGGCTTTGCAGGCCGTCCATTATTCGTTGAACATCCGAGGGCGGAACGCATCGGAGCCACCATCGGCCCTTCAGCTCATCGGCCTCCGCTTCAGCCTCGAACTGTGTCGTCTCCAACCGGATGCCACGCGCCCCTCCTTGGGGTCGGGCCCCGCGACCGGTCGTCATGGTGGCCCTCCGCACATGGGCCCCGGTCAGCCCGCCTGGGTCGCCACCGGCGTGTTGAGGAGTTGCTGCTCCCACAGGTAGGCGATGCCGCTGCCGGCGGCGTGCTGGATGATGACCTGGTTCAACGCGGTGGCGGTCTCGCCCCGAGCCCAGTCGCGCTGCCATTCGGCGGCGAGCGCCATCCAGGTGGTCATGTTCACGCCGGCCGCGATCATGCGCTGAATGGCGACTTGATGCGCCTCGGTGGAAACGGCTCCGGACGCATCGGTGACGACGGTCACGTCCCAACCCTCGCCGGCCGCCTGGATCGCCGGCATCGCCACGCAGACCTCGGTCCACAGGCCGGCCAGCACCAGCTGCTTGCGACCCGTCGCCCTGACCACGTCGACCACCTTCGGATCCTCCCAGGTGTTGATCAGGGTCCGGTCGATCACCTCGTGACCCGGAAAGACGTCGGTGATCTGCGGAAAGATCCGCCCGCCGCGATCCGCGACCACGGTGGTGAGGATGGTGGGGACGCCGAAGACCTTCGCGGCCTTCGCCAGCGCTGTCGAATTGTTGACCACACTATGCGGATCGTGGCTGTTCAGGTTCGCCAGCTGGTAGGGCTGGTGGTCGATCAGGACAAGGACAGAATCGGATGGGCGAAGAAGGGAGCCGAGACCATTGCGATGTGTCATGATATATTTGCCAACTGTTCACTGTGAGGCCGGAGTTTAGCCAGACACGATTGAACGCGGTGCTGGCGACGTGGCGTGGACTTTGTCATTCCGGCGAATGCTGTGATAGGTTTCGATCCTGTCAAACTGTGTCGCGCATTGGGGAACGCCGAATGGACCTCGACGACCTGCAGACGTTCGTGGAAGTCGCAGATGCCGGGGGCGTTTCGGCTGCTGCGCGACGGCTCGGCGTCTCAAAGTCCATCGTCAGCCGGCGGCTTTTCCGGCTTGAAGCGGAACTCGGCGTCCAGCTTGTCGCACGGACCACCCGCGGTGCGGGTCTGACGGAAGCCGGGCTGACGTTTCGCGACCACGCAGCCAGAGTTGGGGCCGAGATCGATGCGGCCAGGGAAACGATCCTGCCCACCGGTGATCTCCGCGGCCACTTCCGGGTGGCGCTGCCGCATTCCTTCGGCCCGACCCACTTCGCCCCTGTGCTCGCGGAAATGGCGCGCCGTAACCCCAAGCTCCACATCCATTCCACCTACAGCGACCGCATCGTTGACCTCGTCGGGGAGGGGTTCGATTGCGCCCTCAGGGTCGGTTACCTCCAGGACTCCAGCCTCCTCGCAAGGCGTGTTGGACCAATCTATGGAAAGCTTGTGGCGAGCCCCGACTACATTCAGGCTCACGGTTTTCCAGAGACTCCGGACGAGATCGTCACTCATCAGTCACTGATGCAGGGGACCGAAACCTGGCTTTTCATGGATGGGGAGAAGATCGTCTCGGTTCAGCCACAAGGCCGCTTCAAGGCAGACAACGCCACGGCGCTCGCTGCTGCTGCGGCAGCAGGACTCGGCATCGCCTGGCTTCCCGACTGCATCACCTATGACTACGTCAGGTCCGGCGCGCTCGTTCCGATCATGACACGCTACCCGCCACCCTCGGCGGGCGCTTATGTCGTTCGCCCGCCGGGTCGGCACCCGTCGCGAAAACTGCGCGTCCTCACCGAAATGCTGATCGAGCATTTCGAGCGCAATCCTCAGCTTTGGGGTCTCGATCGGTAGGGCACGATTGGGCGGAGTCGCGCCGGAAAGCAGCCCTCGTCGTTGGTGTCGCGCCGAGCAGCCTTGCTCGATGACATCGCATGGCGTTCCGCCAAGCGCGACACAGCGTGACGTCGCTCGGAGCTAGCCGCGCAGATGTCGGCTCGTTACTTCACCCCTCAGCCGATCAGCACCGCCCGAACCTTTTCGGGCAGTGAGCGTCGCTCGGGATCTTGTTGCCTCATCGGCTGAAGCGAGGCCGCCCGGACGCTCTGGATAGGAAGACGCGCATGAGCTGGAACCCGGCAATTGAACCTGGCTGCCCCGACGAGGTCGGCATCGACTCGATCGAAACCGTCATCGTGCCTCGTGCCCGCGACCTCGGCGGGTTCGAGGTCCGGCGAGCCTTGCCGGCGCCGAAGCGGCAGATGGTCGGGCCGTTCATCTTCTTCGACCAGGCCGGTCCGGCCGAACTCCTCACCGGGCAGGGCATCGATGTCCGCCCGCACCCGCATATCGGGCTCGCCACCGTCACCTACCTCTATCGGGGCGACTTCCATCACCGGGACAGCACCGGCGCCGACCAGATCATTCGCCCCGGCGCGCTGAACTGGATGGTGGCTGGCCGTGGCGTGACGCACTCGGAGCGAACCTCCGCGGCCGCCCGGAGCGGTCCCAATGGCTTGTTCGGGATCCAGACCTGGCTGGCCCTGCCCGATACACACGAAGATGTGGCGCCCACCTTCGACCATCACCCGAAGGAAACGCTGCCTGTGCTCGAGGATCGCGGCATCTCGGTCCGGCTCATTCTCGGGACCGCCTACGGCATGGTGGCGCCCGCACGAATGTTCTCGGAGACCTTCTATGCGGACGTGAAGCTCGAGGCGGGCAGCCGGCTGCCGATGCCGGACGATCACGAAGACCGGGGCATCTACATCGTCGAGGGTTCGATCTCGATCGCCGGCCAGGATTTCGAGGCGGGCCGGATGATGGTCTTCCGTCCCCGGGACAGGATCACCGTCGCGGCCGGGGCCCAGGGCGCGCGGCTGATGATCCTCGGCGGCGCGACGCTCGGCGGACCGCGCTACATCTGGTGGAACTTCGTCGCCTCGTCCGAGGAGCGCATCGAGGCCGCCAAGGCCGAGTGGCGCGCCGGGGACTGGGGCAACGGCCGCTTCGACCTGCCGGAGGGCGACCGGGCGGAGCACATTCCGCTTCCGGATTGAGCCAGCCGGCCGGGAATGATGACCGGTTGCACCGAGCCGTGACCTGACGTCCGGGTTTCGCGGGGGACAACATATCCAGCGGAGATCTCAAGATGACGAACAGGTGGCCTCACCTCGATTATCTCAGCTGGCGCGAGACCTTCTCCGCCCTGCATCTCTATCTTCAGATTGCTGGCAAGTACAGGCTGGCGCACTCGCCGTGGATGAACCATTCCTGGAACGCGACCTTCTATGTCACGCCGATCGGTTTGGCGTCCTCGCCGATCCCCGACGGCCCCGGCATCGAGATCCTGTTCGATCTTCGCGAGCACCGGGTGGTCGGCACCTGCGGTGACGGTCGCACATCGTCCTTCGCCCTCGAGCCGATGACCGTGGCGGCGTTCCACGCGCGCTTCGTGCGGTTGATCTCGGAGCTCGGCGGGACGCCGACCTTCAACGGCCAACCCAACGAGGTCCCCAACCCGGTCCCCTTCGCCGAAGATCACCGCGACCGGCCCTATGACCGTGACGCCGTGCACCGCTATCATCAGGCGCTGGTGGCGATCGAGAGGGTCCTCAGCCGCTTCCGCACCTCCTTTGTCGGCAAGTCCAGCCCCGTCCATCTGTTCTGGGGCGCTCTCGACCTCGCCGTCACGCGCTTTTCGGGAAGACGGGCTCCGCTTCATCCGGCAGGCATCCCCGCCTTGCCGGACGACGTGGCACGGGAGGCCTACGACCGCGAGGTGTCCTCCGCGGGCTTCTGGCCGGGCGGCAACGGCATCGACTATCCCGCCTTCTACGCCTACGCCTATCCCGCCCCGAACGGCTACCGGGCGGCGGCGGTGCGGCCCGACGCGGCGTTCTGGCATGAAGGCCTGTCCGAGTTCATGCTGCCCTACGATGCCGTGCAGTCGGCCGCCGATCCCGACGAAGCCCTGATGGCCTTCCTCGTGTCGACCTACGAGGCGGCAGCCGATCTGGGCGGATGGGACCGCGACCTTCTGGAATGCGCGCCCGGCCGGCCCCGCCAGGTCCGCCCGTCCGACGCGGCGCAGGCAGGGAGCGCGGCCTCGGTGGGAGACGTGACCGTCGAGCGGGAAGATGGCCCATCGAAGGGGCGCTACCGGCTGATCGTCGATGGCGTCGAGGCGGAAATGACCTACAGCCGGGCCGGCGAGGGCCTGATCATCATCGACCACACCGAGGTGCCGGCCGCCCTGCGTGGCCGCAAGGTCGGCGAGCGGCTGGTACGACAGGCGATCGAGGATGCGCGGCGGGGCGGTGTCGCCATCATCCCCTTGTGCCCGTTCGCGAAAGCGCAGATCGGCCGCCATCCGGAATGGCAGGACGTGCTGCATCGCTCGTGAGAGCGAGGCTGCGGATCGCAAGTCGATCCTCGGCATCCTGATCGGCAAGCACGCGGTTGCCGAGGACGTCGCGCGGAGCGGGACGACAGCCCCGCGGTCACGCGCGCATGAAGCCGCTGCCGCTGCCGCTGACGGGCATCGAAGCAAAGGCAAGGTCATGACCGACACCATGAAGGCGATCGTCCTCGAGACATTCGGCGGGATTGAAGCCTTCCAGGAGCGCGATGTTCCGGTGGGAGAAGTCGGCCCCCGGCAGGTCCGGGTGCGCGTTCACGCCACGGCCATCAATCCGCTGGATTACCAGATCCGGCGCGGCGACTATCCCGACCTCGTCCCGCTCCCCGCCATCATCGGCCACGATGTTTCCGGCGTCGTCGAGGAGACGGGGGCCTCTGTCAGCGAATTCGACATCGGTGACGAGGTATACTACACGCCGAAGATCTTCGGCGGCCCGGGTTCCTACGCCGAGCACCATGTCGCGGACGTCGACCTGGTCGCCCGAAAGCCGCGCAACATCGGCCATCTCGAGGCCGCCAGTCTGACGTTGGTGGGAGGAACGGTGTGGGAGGCTCTGGTGACGCGCGCAGAACTCGGCGTGCACGAGACGATCCTGATCCACGGTGGTGCCGGCGGTGTGGGAACGGTGGCGATCCAACTGGCCAAGGCGATGGGCGCACGCGTCATCACGACGGCGCGTCGCAGCAACGATGAATTCGTGCGATCCCTCGGAGCGGACGAGGTGATCGACTACACCTCCGATGACTATGTTGGAGCCGTCGCGGACCTGACGCAGGGCCAAGGGGTGAACGTCGTCTTCGACACCATCGGCGGCGATACCCTCGCGCGAAGCGCCCTCGCCCTCGCGGATGCGGGACGGTTGGTCAGCATCGTCGACATCGCGCAGCCGCAGAACCTAATCGACGCGTGGGGCAAGAACGCCGCCTACCATTTCGTCTTCACCCGGCAGAACCGAGGAAAGCTCACCGCGCTGACGAACCTTGTCGAGCGTGGGCTGATCAAGCCCGTGATCGGTGCGGTGCTTCCTCTGGCTCGCATTGGCGAAGCCCATGAATTGCTCGAAGGCGGAAGCTCGCGCGGGCTTCGCGGCAAGGTGGCGATCGACGTCGTGGGCCAGACCGTCGAGCTTCCCGCGCAGCGATAGGGGGTGGACCTCGACAGCAGCGCTGTGGCGCGAGATCGAGCGTCTCGCGCGTGCCTTCGCCGATCATGTCGCCATCTGTTGGCCGGCAAGTTCGTCGGGTGCGGAGCGCGTAATCATGGTGGTCTACGAGCCCTCCGACGAGCGGGCCTTGCGTCGGAGGCTCGACCTTTTCGCGCCCGCCGCGCCGACGTCGGCCGGCGGCACCGGCGGTTCGACCACACGCCCTCGGGGCTGCGCTCGCCGGGGCCGCTTCAGGGCCGTCGCTGCGCCATCAGACGCTTCTGGGCGGCGATGCGGAACGGCGCATTCGATGCGCCGTAGCCGCGATATCCCCCACGTCGCTCCACCACTTCGACGATGAAGCCCGTGTCCCACGCCGGGGCATAGAGCTGGAAGTATTCGCCGGCATCGTCGCGGTCATAGAGAATGTTTGCGGCCCGGAGGCCGTCGGACAGCTGGGGATCCAGGCCGAAGCGCGCCTCGACGTCGTCGTAGTAGTTCTGGGAGATCGGGAGCGCCTCGAAACCCCTGCGAGACATCTCGGCAGCAGCGGCGAAGATGTCCCGGCAGGCGAAGGCAATGTGCTGGAGACCGGAGCCGAAACTTTCGGCGATGAAGCGTCCGGCCATGGTCCGCCGGCTGTCGGTGCTGTTGAGGGCCAGCCGGAACGTTCCGTCCGGCGTCTCGATCGCCTGGCTGCGGATGAGGCCGCCGGGGTCGACGACATCGACCAGCGGTGCCTTCTCGGTGCTGAAGATCGACGTGTAGTAGAGCAGCCAGGACAGCATCTCGTCCTGTTCGACGGTCTGCCCGAGATGGTCGATCCTCGTCAGCCCGGCATCGTCGTTCCTGGTGTCGTCGGCGACGTCGAACTCGATCTCCCAGACGCGCGCGAGGGAGGAAACGCCGTCGAGGAAGTAGATGAGCCCGCCGCCGACGCCCCGGATCGCCGGGATGACGAGTTCGCCGGGGCCGACCGTCTGCTCGAAGGTTTCAGCGCCGAGCGCGCGGGCGCGGGCGACCGCCTCGGCGGCATCCGCGACGCGCAGGCCGATCGCATAGGCCGAGGTGCCGTGGGTGAGGAAGGACGAGCGGGCGAGGCCGGCGCGGTCCCGGTTGACGACGATGTTGATCTGCCCCTGCCGGAACAGCGTGACATCCTTGGAGCGGTGCCGGCCGGCCTCCGCGAAGCCGAGCGACGAAAGCGCGGCTTTGAGCGCAGAGCCGCCTTTGTCGTCCGCGGCGAACTCGACGAACTCGATGCCTTCGACAGGGGCCCTGTCCGGCATCGGCGGTACGGAGATGCGGACTCCCGGCTCCTCTCGGCGGACCTGGTCCATGACGGCAACGAGCGAGCGATGCCCGTCGATGGCGATCGCCTTGGAGGAGCCGCCGCGGAAGACGTCGTTGAAGATCTCGAGGGACAGGTAGCCGTCGTAGCCGGTGGCGGCGACGGCCCGCATGAACGCCTTCACCGGCAGGTCGCCTTCGCCCGGCATGTTGCGGAAATGCCGGCTCCAATGGAGCAGGTCCATCGGCACCGCCGGGGCGTCGGCGAGTTGGACGATGAAGATCTTGTCGGCCGGGATGGCACGGATGCTGTCGACGTCGATGCGGCGTGCGAGGGTGTGGAAGGAATCGAGGACGAGGCCGATGTTCGGATGATCGGCTCGCCTGACGATCTCCCACGCATCCCGGTGATCGCTGATGAAGCGCCCCCAGGCGAGCGCTTCGTAGCCGACGCGGATGCCACGTCGGGCAGCGCGCTCGCCGAGTTCGTGGAAGTCTGCGGCGGCGCGGTCGATGCCTCCGAGCGCGGCTTGCGAGACGCTCGAGCAGACGAGGATGAGGTCGGTTCCGAGCTCACCCATCACGTCGAACTTGCGCTCCGCGCGCTCGAACGCGCGTGAGCGAAGCGGCTCCGGCAGTCCCTCGAAGTCTCGGAACGGCTGAAACAGCGTGATGACGAGGCCGGCGTCGCGGGCCATGCGGCCGACATCGCGCGGCGAGCCGTCGAAGGCGAGGAAGTCATTCTCGAAGATCTCGATGCCGTCGAAGCCGGCCGCGGCGATGGCCTGGAGCTTCTCGGCGAAGTCGCCGCTGATCGACACCGTGGCGATCGACGTCCGCATCCCGTCCTCCCACCTTTTATAAACGAACTAGTTCGTACATAACGAATTACTCGTGGGCCGGTTGGTATGCAAGATCGGCTCGTCGGGGCGACGGGCGCGGGCGGGTAGCGGCGCCGCTACTCGGCGTCGAGCCGGTCCGCGCGCATGACGTACCGCAGCACCATGTCGACGACCTGGCCGCGCAGGGTTGCCTGGGCCTCCTGGCTCCCGAGGTCGCGGTCGAAGATGCGCGAGAAGGTCGCCCGGTTGGAGACGTTGAAGAAGCAGAGCGCGCTGATCTGCCAGTGCAGGTCGACGGGGTCGAGACCGGGCCGGAACCACGCCTCCGCCACTCCCCGCGCGTAGATGCTGGCGATGTTGTCGATCGCCGTGACGTTCAGCTGCCGGATGACCTCGGAGCGGTCGAGATAGTCGGCGTGGTGGATGTTCTCGATCATCACCATGCGGATGAAGGATTCGTGCTGGTGGTGATGGTCGAAGGTGAATTCGACCAGACGCCGCAGCGCCTCGACCGGCGGCAGGCCGTCGGTGTCGAGCTCCGCCTCGCCTTCGCGCACGAGCCGGTAGGCGTTCTCCAGCGCGGCGAGGTAGAGGCCCTCCTTGTCGCCGAAGTAGTAGTAGATCATCCGCTTCGACGAGCGGGTGCGCGCGGCGATCTCGTCGATCCGCGCCCCCGACAGCCCGTTCAGCGCGAACTCCTCCGACGCGATCTCGAGGATGTTTCGCCGGGTGCCCTCCGGATCCTGCTGCCGCGTCGGGGCTCCGTCCGCCTTGCGCCGGCGCGTGTCGTCTCGGGTCGCCATCCGCCGCGTCTCGCCCTCGGGTCGTTGACCAAACTATCTAGTTCGTACATTGTCTCGATCAGTCCGTGCCATTTATCGGCGGGGGCCAACGAATGACAAGGGAGCCCGGCTGCGGCTCCCGCGCGGGGAGGCGTCTTGTCCGTCGAGTTGGGCACACTTCGCGAGCGTCTCGCCGGCCTTGCCGACGGCCGTCCCGGCCGCCGGACGGGGAGGGACGGCGGGCTCGTGGTCGGTCTCGTCGGCCGGGGCATCCAGGCCTCCCGCACGCCCTCCATGCACGAGAGCGAAGGCGCCCGGCTCGGGTTGCACTACGCCTACGGGCTGATCGACTTCGACGCGCTGGGGCTGCCCGACGAGGCGCTCGGCGAGGTCCTGGCGGCGGTTCAGGACCTCGGCTTCCGGGGCCTCAACGTCACCCATCCGTTCAAGCGCCGCGTTCTCGCCCACGTCTCGCAGCCGTCACCGGAGACCGTTGTGATCGGCGCCGCCAACACCGTCGTCTTCCGCGACGGCCAGTCGCTCGGGTTCAACACCGACGGCTGGGGCTTCGCCCGCAGCTTCGAGGAGACGATGCAGGGGGCACCGCTGCGCCAGGTCGTGCAGTTCGGTGCCGGCGGCGCCGGGGCGGCGGTCGCCCACGCCCTGATCGAGCTCGGCGTCGAGGACCTGGTGATCGTCGACCTTGACCGGGCAGCGGCCGCGGCGCTGGCCGGCCGCTTCGCGGCGATCGCGCCGGGGCGCGTCCGGGTCGGCAGCGGCGATGTCCGCGGCGCCGACGGTATCGTCAACACGACGCCGATCGGCATGGCGAAATACCCCGGCACACCGCTCGATACGGCCGCCCTGACGCCGGCGCAGTGGGTCGCCGACATCGTCTATTTCCCGGCCGAGACCGAATTGCTGCGCAATGCCCGCGCCATCGGCTGCCGCGTCCTGCCGGGCACGGGCATGGCGATCTACCAGGCGGTCCGGGCCTTCGAGCTCTTCACCGGGCTCGCGCCCGACCCGGTGGCGATGACCGGCCATTTCGAAGCCGCCGCCTGAGGGAGGGCTCACCGAGGCAGGACCGGGACCGGGCGGCGGCCAAAGCAACGATGAATGAAAATCAGACAGGGAGGACTTCCAGATGACGACACGACGCACACTCCTCGCCGCCGGCCTCGCCGGTGCCGGCGCGCTCGCCTTGGCGCGGCCGACGGGGGTCTTCGCGCAGGACAAGCCGAAGCTGCGCTTCTCGGCGGTGTTCTCCGAGCAGGACATCCGCGCCGAGATGATGAAGATGTTCTCGAACGCCATCACCGACGAGTTCATCTTCGAGGGCTACTACGGCGGCAACCTGTTCAAGCAGGGCACCGAACTCGTCGCCCTGCAGCGCGGCAACCTCGAGATGGGCAACATCGCCCCGCAGGACATCTCCAAGCAGATCCCGGCCTGGTCGGTGCTCACGTCCGCCTACCTGTTCCGCGACGCGGCGCATCTGAAGGCGTTCTTCGCGAGCGACGTCGGCCAGGAAATGTCGAAGATGGCCGAGGACCAGCTCGGCGTGCGCATCCTCGGACCGACCTATTTCGGCACCCGCCAGGTCGGACTGAAGCCCGAGAAGGAGATCAAGACGCCCGCCGACATGGCCGGCATCAAGCTCCGCATGCCCGGTGGCGACGCCTGGCAGTTCCTCGGCTCGGCGCTCGGGGCGAACCCGGTCGCGATGGCCTATGCCGAGGTCTACACGGGGCTGCAGACCGGGGCGATCGACGGCCAGGACAACCCGCTGCCGAACGTCGAGAACATGAAGTTCTACGAGGTGATGTCGCAGATCGTCATGACCTCGCACCTCGTCGGCTTCGACCTCCTGGTCGTCTCCAGCAAGGTGTGGAACGAGATGTCGGCGGAGACGCAGGCGGAGTTCCAGAAGGCCGCCGACGAGGCGATCGCCATGAGCACCGAGAAGCACCTCGCCCGCGAGAAGGACCTCGCGGCGACGTTCACCGAGCGCGGCCTCAAGATCTACGAGCCCGACGTCGCGGCCTTCCGCTCGTTCGCGCAGGAGAAGTATCTCGCCTCGGATCTCGCCAAGGACTGGGCGCCGGGGATCGTCGAGAAGATCAACGCTCTCTGACGACAGACCCGGGGCGCGCCGTCCAAGGCGTGCCCCGGTCCGCGCGCCCTCCGGGGCGTCTTCGACCAGCGGCTCGGGCGGGCGAGACGCCCGCCCCCGAGGGAGCACGGCCCTTTGCAGACGATGGTGCGCGGCCTCGGCGCCCGGCTCTACCGGCTGAGCGAGAACCTCATCGCGGCGATGCTGGCGGTGATGTTCGTCGCCTTCCTCGTGCAGATCGTCTTCCGCTACCTGCTCGACCTGCCGGTCGGCTGGACGAACGAACTGTCGCTCGTGCTGTGGATCTGGCTCGTGCTGTGGGGCGCCGCCTTCGTGCTGCGCGAGGACGAGGAGATCCGCTTCGACCTCTTCTATTCCATGGCGGGGCGGCGGACGCGGCGTGTGATGTTCCTCGTCTCGGCGCTGTCGCTGGTCGCGCTCTATGCCGTGTCGCTGCCGGCGGTGGTCGACTACGTGACCTTCATGAAGGTGGAGAAGACCGCCTACCTGAAGATCCGCTTCGACTGGCTGTTCTCGGTCTACGTCGTCTTCGTGGTGGCGGCGATCGCGCGCTATCTCTGGCTCGGCTGGCGCGCCCTGGTCGGTGAGCCGCCCGCTGCGGGCGAGGGCACGGGGTCGGGCCTGTGAACCTCGCGAGCCCGTTCTCGATCTCCCTCGTCGCGATCACTGCGCTCGCCTTCCTCGGCCTGCCGATCGGCCATGCCATGATCGCCGGGTCGGTCCTCTATCTGCTGCTCGCCGGGCTCGACATGGGCACCGTGGCCGAGCAGATCCTCAACGGGATGTACGTGAACTACGTCATCCTCGCCGTGCCGCTGTTCATCCTCGCCGCCGAACTCATGAACATCGGCTCGATGTCGGAGCGGCTGCTGCGCTTCTGCGACGCCTTCGTCGGCCGTTTCCGCGGCGGGCTCGCCCACGTCAACATCCTGCAGAGCATCATCTTCGCAGGCATGTCGGGCTCGGCGATCGCCGACGCCGCCGGCACCGGCCGGATGATCCAACTGATGATGACGAAGGACGGCAAGTACACCGCAAGCTTCGCCGCGGCGCTCACTGCCGTCACCTCCGTCGTCGGGCCGATCATCCCGCCGTCGATCCCGATGATCGTCTACGCGCTCGTGTCGGATGCCTCGATCGGCTACCTGTTCCTGGGCGGTGTCGTTCCGGGCCTGTTGATGGCGCTGGCGCAGATGGCCCTCGTCGCGGCGATCGCGCGCCGGCGGAACTTCCCCGTAGAGCCGCCGATCCCGCTCCGACGGCTGCCCGGCATCACCTGGCGGGCGTTCCCGGTTCTGATGATGCCGGTGGTGCTGCTCGGCGGCATCTATTCGGGCGTGACGACCCCGACCGAGGCCGCCGCCGTGGCCGCCGCCTACGCGCTCCTGATCTCGGCGGTGTTCTACCGCAGCGTCAGCCTCGCCGACCTCTACCGCTCCGTCCTCGTCAGCGCCCGCACGAGCGCCTCGATCGGCATGCTGCTCGCCGGGGCGCTCGTCTTCAACTACGTCATCACCGTCGAGAACATTCCCGCCTCGGTGCAGGCGCTGCTGACGGGCTTCGACCTCTCGCCGCTCGGCTTCCTGATCCTGGTCAACATCCTGCTTCTGCTGCTCGGCTGCGTGCTCGAGGGGACGACGATCCTGCTCGTCATCGTGCCGGTGCTGATCCCGACCGCGCAGGCGCTCGGCATCGACATGGTGCACTTCGGCGTCGTCGTCGTCGTCAACATCATGCTCGGGCTGGTGACGCCGCCCTACGGGCTCTTGCTGTTCATCATGACGCGGATCGCCGAGGTGCCCCTGAAGGCGCTCGTCCTCGACGTGATGCCCTTCCTCTACGTGATGTTCGCCGCGCTGGCGGCGATCACCTTCTTTCCCGATCTCGTGCTCTGGCTCCCGCGCCTGATGGGCTACCAAGGATGAGGCCATGACCGCACCGATCTTCGTCATCAACGGCCCGAACCTCAATCGCCTCGGCACGCGCGAGCCGGAGATCTATGGCCGGGCGACGCTCGCCGACGTGGAGGCGACGTGCCGGGAGGCGGCCGGGGAGAGGCCGCTGCGCTTCCTGCAGTCGAACTACGAGGGCGAGATCGTCGAGTGGATCCACGAGGCGATCGACGCCGGCGCCGGCATCGTCATCAACCCCGCCGGCCTGACGTTCAGCTCGGTGCCGGTCATCGACGCCCTGAAGATGTCCGCCCGACCGGTGATCGAGCTGCACATCTCCAACATCCACCGGCGTGAGGAGATCTACCATCGCTCGCTGGTCTCCAGGGTCGCGACCGCGGTGATCGCCGGCCTCGGGCCGGCCGGCTACCCGGCGGCGGTCGCCGCGATGGCGGGCTTGCTCGACCGCGGGGCCGGCCGCTGACGCCCGGCGGCGGTTGTCATGAAAACGGCGTCTCGTCGAGGAAGCGCCTGAGCACGTTGCCGGTGATGCGGGCGACGTTGTTGTCGTAGTCGGCGTGGCTGAGGCTGCCGGACCAGGCGATCGAGCCGGTGTTGAAGACCGCGCCGCCGTTCGTCGTCTCGAAGAACACCATGTCGGCGGCGATGCGGGCGTTCGTCGGGGCGGTGACGTTCGGGATCATGATCGACACCTCCTCGTTGACGATGCGGTAGGACTCCGAGTGCCCCTCGGACGTGGCGAGCACGAGGGCGTGCGGCGGGGTGCCCAGCGCGACGTCGGCGCGGTCGATCTCGACGCCGGCGGCACCGCCGCCCTGCAGGCCGAAGTCGCCGATCAGTTCGTCGTCGGCGAGCCCCGCGAAGATGAAAGCGGCGCAGGGATCGAGGCTTTCCGGCGTGCGGCGGTAGTAGGTGCCGAGGTCGAAGCCTTCGGCGACGAAGCCGACGCCGCCGATCGACTGCGGCGCCCGCCCGAGCGCCCGCCACAGGCCGCCGCGGCGGCCGTCGAAGCTCTGCACGGCCTCCCCGGGCTGGGTCTCCCAGGTGCGGATCGCCGGTCCACTGCGGCGCACCTCCATGACGCCCGCAAGCTCCGCGTGGAAGCCGACGCGCCAGTAGAAGCCGTTGCCGCCCATCACCATCAGCCGGCCGCCGCCGTCGGTGTAGGCCTTGGTGGCGTCCCACATCTCGCTCGAGAAGTACTCCGGGTGGGTGCCGGTCATCACGACCGGGTAGCGGGCGAGCAGCGCGTGGCCCTCGGCGTGGAGATCGTGATCCGTGATCACGTCGAACGCGGTGCCCGTCGCCTCCAGCCAGTCGAGGATGTGGGTGTCGGCGTTGAACTCGCGCAGCGACGAACCCTTGCCGCCGAACTGGCTGACATAGCCGGGCCGGAGGTTGAGGATCGGCCTGAACCACGAAGAGTAGCAGACGCCGCTGCCGTCGGAGTGGACGTCGTAGAGCGACGGCCCCCACTCGGGATGCTCGTCGATCAGCCGGTTCGCCTCGTGCACGACGAGGAGCCGGCCCGACAACAGTTCGGCGATATCGAACGGCACGGGGTTCAAGTTGGCGTAGGCGAGGTAGGTGGCGGTGGAGGCGAGGAAGGCGACGCGGGCGGTGGCGGTGCCACGCGGCGGCCGCACGAAGAACGGGATACGGTCGGCCATGCCGCCGCCGGTGACGCGGCAGGCATAGACGCCGCTCGGCAGATCGTCCGGCACCGTCAGCGTGACGCTCGGCTCCCAGCCGGCGTCATAGATGTCGTCGTCGTGGAAGTGGATGGCGCCGTATTCGTGCGGGGCGTGGTTGAAGTTGTCCTCCTCGCCTGTCCAGTTCGAGCCGGTCATGCCGCGCGCCGGTAGGTTGACGAGCCGGCCGTCGAGGCGGTTGCGGGAGAGATCGCGGACGGTGGTCGTCTCGATGCCGTCGCTGAAGTCCCACCAGCCGAGGATGTCCGATGCGAGGGCATGGGGGATCGCGTCGGCGCGGGCGCGCTCCATCTCCAGCCGGTCGAAGGCGCGGGCGGCGAGGCGCGGGCGCTCGATCTTGCCGTTGTAGTGGCCGCCGGTGAGCGGCTTGCCGCCGGCCTCGCCCTCGCTCCACGCCGCCATCAGGAACACGGCGCCAGTAGTGGCTCGCCATCCGGGCGGCGCACGGCCCTCGGCGTGGGCCTCCACGTCGCCGGGGCCGGTCGGAAAGACAGGCTCCTGCACCAGCGTGACGGTGCCGGTGGCCGCATCATAGGTCGCGGCGACGAAGGCCCAGCGGCGGGTGACGAGCGGCACGCCGGTGTCGAGCGCGAAGACGTCCCCCGAGCCGTCGCTGATGCGCACGCCGAGCGCGCCGTTCGCCTCGATGACGAGCGCGAAGCCAGCTTTGCCGCTGTCGTCCCACGTGCCGAGCAGCGCCTGCCGGCGGCCGCCGGGGGTGGTCGGCCAGATCGTCGTCTGAACGGTGAAGCTCGTCAGCGCGTCGAGCGCAGGGGAGGGCGGGACCCGAATGGCCGAGCCGCTCCGGCAGGGCTGCTCGCGCGCCGGGTAGCTGCCGGAGGCAGGCGTGTCGATCACCGTCTCCTGGAAGCCCGGACCCTCGGGATTGAGGTCGCCGCAGCGGACGCGGACGATGTCGGCGTCGAAAGAGGTGGTGCCGACGGCGCTCACCATGAAGGAGATGGTGTCGCCCGGCGCGACGCTGATGCGGTCGGCGTAGCCGACGATGTGGTCTCGCGGCATCCTCGTCCTCGGGTCAGGTGGCGCGGGTGCGATGGCCGCGCCGGTCAGGGCTCGATCGTCTCGCCTGTGAGCTGTTTCCACCTGAGGCGGTAGACGACGCGCTCCGCCTCGGCGAGGTCCGTGAAGGTGACGTCCGGATAGGTGACGACGGGATCGCCGCGCCGACCGGTCATCTGCGCCAGCACCCAGCGGCGGTGCGGCTCGACGGCGACGAGGGCGTACTTGCCGGGCACCGGCGCGCCGCGGAACAGCTGCAGGATGAACTGCAGGTTCGGCGTGTGCTTGCCGACGGGCGTCGCGCGGAACTCCTCGTAGAGCGCCCGGCTATCGGCCTTCAGGCGTTCGAGCATCAGCGGGTCGCGCACCGGGATCGGCGTGTCGAGCACCGGATCGAAGTTCGCGCCGTCGCCCCGCTGCATCCTCATCCTCCGACCGCTGGCTCTGCACCGGTCATATCACGCCGTCCGCCTTCAGCGTCGCGATCTCCGCCTCCGACAGCCCGAGCAGCGTGCCGTAGACCTCGGCATTGCCGGCGCCGAGCAGGGGACCCAGGCTGTCGATGCGGCCGGGCGTCTCTGACAGTCGCGGCAGCGGCCCCGGCACGACGACGTCGCCGAGCGTCTCGTCGTGGCGCGTCACCAGGCTCTCGCGGGCCTGGAACTGCGGGTCGGCGAAGATGTCGGCGATGGTGTTGACGCGGGCGCACGGCACCTCGCCGGCGACGCACGCCTCGATCAGCGCGTCGGTCGACATCGAGGCGACGAAGTCGGCGGTGAGCTTGTCGACGGCAGCAGAGTTGGCGATGCGCACCGCCGCCCGGCCGTAGACGTCGTCGGCCGCGAGCCCCGGCCGGCCCATGATGGCGGCGAGGCGGGCGAACATCTTGTCGTTCGTGCAGGCGATCGCCACCCAGCCGCCGTCGGCGGCCTGGAAGTGGCCGTGCGGGCAGGCGTTGGTGGTGCCGGTGCCGAGCCGGCCGCGCGTCGTGCCGAGCGCCGCGAAGGCGGGGGCCAGGTCGTCGAGCATGCGGAAGATCGGCTCGTAGAGGGCAAGGTCGATCGACTGGCCGAGGCCGGTCTGGTCGCGGCTGCGCAGCGCCAAGAGCACGCCGATCGCCCCGTAGGCGCCCGAGACGTAGTCGGCGAGCGAGGTCGAGCCGGGGGTGAGCGGCGGGCCGCCCGGCATGCCAGTGAGGTGCGCGAGGCCCGAGAAGGCGTGGGCGATGCGGGCGAAGCCCGGGCGGTCGCGATAGGGTCCGGTCTGGCCGTAGCCGGAGATGCGCAGCATGATCAGCCGCGGGTTGACCGCCTTCAGGGCGTCATAGCCGATGCCCCACTTCTCGAGCGTGCCGGGGCGGAAGTTCTCGCAGACGACGTCGGCGCCGGCGACGAGCTCGCGGAACAGTTCCTTGCCGCGCTCCTTGCGCAGGTCGAGGGTGATCGAGCGTTTGTTGCGCCCCTCGCTCAGCCAGCAATAGGTGTCGCCGGCGCGCGCCGAGGGCGAGCCGAAGCGGCGGAGCGGATCCCCCTCGCCGGGTTGCTCGACCTTGATCACCTCGGCGCCGAACTCGCCGAGGATCGATGCCGCATAGGGGGCGGCGACGAACGTCGCGATGTCGACGACGCGGATGCCGGCGAGCGGAGCGGGTCTGTCCTGCACCGTGTTCCTCTTGGTACTCGCCTTGCGACTACGACGCCGATGTCGGCTCTGATCTCGAAGCCGCCTCTCTCGTCTTGCAAATTTCCAGGGCGCAATCAAAAACATGAATGTTCTGGGACTAGAGCAAAATGCTATGACCGGGGCATGGATATCCGGCAGTTGCGCTATTTCGTCAGGATCGTCGGCTGCGGCAGCCTCTCCAAGGCGGCGGCGGAACTGCACGTCGCGCAGCCAGCGCTGAGCCAGCACGTCGCCAATCTCGAGGCGGAGCTCGGCGTGCAATTGCTCTCCCGCTCGACGCGCGGCGTCACGGCGACGGAGTGCGGGACGATCCTGCTCGGCCACGCGGAATCGATCCTGCGCCAGATCGACCACGCCGCCCGCGACGTCCGCGACCACTCTGCCAACCCGTCCGGCAAGGTGACGGTCGGCCTGCCGAGCAGCACCTCACTGGTGCTGACGCTGCCACTCCTGACTGAGGTCGAGCGCCGCTATCCGAAGATCCAGCTGAGGATCATCGAGAATCACAGCGGCTTCCTGATGGAGTGGGTGCAGGCCGGCCGCATCGACCTCGCGATCGGCTTCGATACCGGCCAGGCGCCGGGCATCGCGCTCGAGCCGCTCCTCATCGAGGACCTCTATCTCGTCAGCGCGCCAGGCATCTTCGCGGGCGAGCGCAGCGAGGTCACCGCCGACGACTTCTCCGGCCTGCCGCTGATCCTCACGAGCCAGGCGCACGGCGTCCGCTCGCTGATCGAGCGCTACGCCGCCTCGGTCGGCCAGAGCCTGACCATCAAGTCGGAGCTCGACGCGCTGCCGGCGATCAAGCAGCTGGTCGCCTCCGGCTTCGGCTATTCGGTGCTGCCGTGGTCGGCGATCGGCCAGGAGTGCGCCGCCGGCACGCTGCACGGGCTGAAGGTGACGCGGCCGGGCATCACCCGCCACGTCGAGATCGCCACGGCGGCCGACCGGCCGCTGCTGCGCGCCGCCGACACCGTGCGCCGGCTCGTGCGCGAGCTCGCCGTGAGCCTGATCGCCACCGACCGCTGGCGGGGCACGCTGATGCTCTCGCCGCGGCCGGCGGAGCCGGCGCCGCTGCCATAGTCAAAAGCTATCTCGCCATCCGAATTTGGCGCCTTCTCGCTGTCCGGGCCCGTCCATAGTCTTTCTTCCGTCCGTTCAGTGTGCGCACCCGGCTGCCGCTGCATCCGTCGTCGCAATGCGCAGGAACGACACGTCTTCGACGCGCTCGACGATCAATAAAGGGGACTGGATCATGGCTTTTGCACCCGGATGCGCTCCACGACCTCGTGCCGGCCTGATGCGAACGGCGCTCGTCGCGCTCGGCCTCGCAGCCTCCCTGCAGCTTTCCCCGGCGATCGCCGCCGACAAGACCGTAACGCTCGGGGTGCTCGGCGCCTTCGCCGGCCCGTTCGCCGCTGACGCCGTCGAGGGCTACAACGGCGCGCTGCTGGCCGCTGAGGAGATCAACGCCGCCGGCGGCGTCGCCGGCTACCAGTTCAACGTCGAGCAGTTCGACACCAAGGAAATGACGCCGGACAGTGTGCTGAGCGCGGTGGAGCGGCTGAAGGCGACGGAGAACCTCGGCGCCATCGTCACCCCGTTCGGCAGCCTCAGCGGATTCGAGATGGACTACGTGGCGGAGATCGGCGTGCCCTACATGGTCGCCGCCAACTCCAACCAGTATCGCTCGATCATCGCCCCTAACCCGGACAAGTTCAAGAACGTCTGGAGCCTGGCGCCGTCCTACGACGCCTACCAGACCGAGTTCCCGCTGGTGCTGGAAGAGCTGATCAAGTCGGGCAAGTTCACGCCGAAGGAGCGCACGCTCGCGATCATCGGCTCCGACAATCCCTATTCGATGCCGATCTACAACGGCCTGAAGAAGGCGATGGCGGAGAAGGGCTGGACGGTGACGTTCGACGACGTCGTGCCGCCCGTCGAGATCAACGACTGGCGCGTCATGCTGTCGAAGATCCGTGCCAACCCGCCGGCGGTGATCATCAACACCGAGGCGTCGTCGTCGAACGCGGCGGCCTTCATGAACCAGTTCATGGAAGACCCGACCGACTCGCTGCTGTTCATCCAGTACGCCCCGTCGGTGCCGGAGTTCGTCGAGCTGACCCGCAAGAACTCCACCGGCGTGCTCTACAACATGCTCGGCGGCCCGGTGAGCGCGAAGGTGAACGCCCGCACCGCCGAGATCGGCAAGAAGTATACTGACAAGTTCGGCTACGACAGCTCGATCTATGGCTACATCGTTTACGAGATGGTCTATCTCTACAAGGACGCGCTGGAGAAGGTCGGCGACGCCTCGAACTACGCCGCGATCAACGAGTATCTGGCGAACGTCGACAAGGAGATGGTGCACGGGCGGGTGAAGTTCGACCCGGCGACGCACCTGTCGATCCAGGGCGACGACTACCTGCCGATCCAGTTCTACCAGATCTGGGACGGCGAGCGGATCACCATCTATCCTTCCAAGTATGCCACCGGCGACTACCAGGCGCCGCCGTGGACGAAGTGAGGGCGTGACGGCATCGGCGCGCGGGCGGGCGATCCGTCGGCCCGCGCGGCCCACGACGACGAGGATGACGGACGGACGATGACGGACCTCCTGGTGCTCGACGATGTCGGCAAGTCGTTTGGGGCGCTGAGAGCGGTCGACGGCGTCTCGTTCTCGGTGGCGGCCGGCGAGGTGCTCGGCATCGCCGGCCCGAACGGCAGCGGCAAGAGCACGCTGTTCAACATCATCACCGGCATTCCCTTTCGACCCGACCGCGGCGCGATCACCTTCGCCGGCGAGCGCATCGAGCGGCTGGCGCCGCACCTGATCGCGCGCCGCGGCATCGCCCGCACCTTCCAGACCGAGACCGATTTCGAGACGCTGTCGGTCGAAGACAACATGCTGACGGCGCTGGCGCAGCGGCGTGACGGCCTCGGCCATGGCGAGCGGGTGCGGGAAGCGCGGCGGCTCCTCGAGTTTGTCGGCGTCGCCGCGTCTCCCGACCGGACGGCCGGCGAGATTTCGGTGTTCGACCGCAAGAAGCTGATGATCGCCACGGCGCTGGCGCTGCGCCCGAAGCTGCTGCTGCTCGACGAGCCGGCCTCCGGCCTTTCGCAGCCGGAGGTGGAAGGGACGATCGCGCTGATCCGCGCGATCAACGCCACCGGCGTCGCCATCGTGCTGATCGAGCACGTCATCTCGCTGCTGATGTCGGTGTCGGCGCGCCTCGTCGTGCTGAATTTCGGCAGCGTGCTGGCGAGCGGCGACCCTGTCGACGTGGTGCGCGATCCGCGCGTCGTGGAGGCCTATCTCGGTGCCGGAGCGGGTCGTGACCTCGCCGCTGCTTGAGGTCCGGGACCTCGAGACCGGCTACGGCCGCACCCGCGTGCTGCGCGGCGTGTCGATGACGGTCGAGGCCGGTGCGCGCATCGGCATCATCGGTCCGAACGGTCACGGCAAGACGACGCTGATGCGGGCGATCTCCGGCCTGCTCAGGCCGTGGAAGGGCGACATCAGGCTTGCCTATGCCTCGATCGCGGGCGCCACGCCGGCAGCGATCGTCGGTGCCGGCCTCGTGCACGTGCCGCAGGGCAACGCGCTGTTTCCGGACATGACGGTCGAGGAGAACCTCCGGCTCGGCGCCTACCAGCGGCGGCTGCGCGCCGGCCACCGCGAGACGATGGAGGAGGTGTTCGCCCTCTTCCCGCGGCTTGCCGAGCGGCGTCGCCAGCTCTGCCGGACGCTGTCGGGGGGCGAGCGGCAGATGGTGTCGATCGGTGTCGGGCTGATGGCGAAGCCGAAGCTCCTGATGCTCGACGAGCCGACGCTCGGCCTGTCGCCGAAGCTGAAGGAGGAGCTTTCGCAGGCGATCGTGGCGATCTCCGCCGCCGGCATGCCGCTCCTCCTCGTCGAGCAGGACGTGAAGTTTCTGCTCGCGCTGACGACACGCTTCTACCTTTTGCACGAGGGGCGGATGGAGCGGGAGTTCGCCGCCGGCGACGCGCTCGACAACCGCGAGATCATGGACATGTATTTTGGCCTCGCTTGACGCGATCCTGCCGGCGCTGCAGTCGATCCTGGTGAGCGGGCTGGTGCTCGCCTCGCTCTACGCGCTGATGGCGATCGGCCTGTCCTTGGTGTGGACGACGCTCGGCGTCTTCAACTTCGCCCACGGCGTGTTCATGACGCTCGGCGCCTATATCGCCTGGACGGTGGCCGACGACCGCGGCCTCGGCTTCGGCCTCGCCGCCGGCTTCGCCGTCGCGGTGGCGGCTGTGGCCGGCCTCGGCGTGCTCGCCGACAAGCTGCTGGTCTCGCCCTTCCTCGGCCGCAAGGACATCGTGCTGATCGCGGTGATGACCACGCTGTCGGCCGCGTTCTTCCTGGAAAACGCCGCGCTGCTGATCTGGGGGCCGCGCATCAAGCAGCTCGACAAGCTGGTCGAGGGCAACGTGCGGCTCGCCGGCGTGCCGATCTCGGCGCACGAGTTCGTCATCATCCTCTTGGCGCCGCTCGTGCTGTTCGCGCTGTGGGCGTTCCTGAAGTTCAGTTGGATCGGCGCCGCCATCCGCGCGGTGGCGCAGAACCGCGACGCGGCGCTGCTCGTCGGCATCGATGTGCGGCTCGCCTATTCGGTCGCCTTCGCGCTGTCGGCCGGGCTCGCCGGCATGGCCGGGGTGCTGCTCGGGGCGATCCGCTTCATCACCCCCGGCATGGGGGCGGAGCCGCTGCTGAAGGCGTTCATCGTCGTCATCCTCGGCGGGCTCGGCTCGTTCGCCGGCACCGCCGTGGGCGCCTATGCGGTCGGGTTCCTCGAATCCTCCAGCACCTACTTCGTCGGCGCCTACTGGACGCAGGCGATCCTGTTCGCGCTGTTCATCCTGATCCTTATCCTCAGGCCGACCGGCCTGCTCGGCAGGCGGTGAGGCGATGGGCGCGCTGAAACCGGCGACGATCGCCAAGGCGGCCTTCTTCGCCGCCCTCATCCTGCTGCCGCTCGTCAGCGACAGCAGCTATGTCCGCCACGTCTCGATCGTCGCCATCCTCTATGCGGTGATGGTGTCGAGCTGGAACCTGACGCTCGGCTATGCCGGCGTCTTCAACTTCGGCCACATGGCCTTCTTCGCCATCGGCGCCTATGCCGCCGGCATCCTGACGAAGGTCTATGACTTCTCGCCCTGGCTCGGGCTGCCGGCCGGCATCGCCGCCGCGGTGATCGCGAGCGTCGTCGTCTGCATCCCGGTGCTCAGGCTGAAGGGTATCTATGTGGTGCTCGTCACCTTCGCCTTCTCGCAGCTCTGCTTCCAGATCGTGCTGAACCAGCGCGACCTCACCGGCGGCAGCTTCGGGCTTGTGCAGATCCCGCCGCTGTCGATCGGCGACTTCTCGTTCCGCGACCACCAGAACCTCGGCTACTACTACGCGGCGCTGGTGCTGCTCGCCCTCTCGACGCTGTTCTGCGCCCGGCTGATGCGCTCCGACTTCGGCCGCACCGTCGTCGCGCTGCGTGACAACGAGGCCTATGCGACGAGCCGCGGCGTCGCGCTCGCCCGCGTGCGGCTCATGATCTTCATGGCGAGCGCGATCTTCACCGGCGCCACCGGCGCGCTCTATGCGCAGTACACCCGCTCGGCGAGCCCCGACATGTTCGGCTTCGCCTTCATCACGCTGGCGCTCTCGATGCTGCTGCTCGGCGGCATCGGCACGATCTGGGGGCCGATCCTCGGGGCGGTGGTGTTCACGCTCGTCTCGGAATCGATGGTCGGGCTCGGGCCGGGGCGCTACCTCGTCATCGCGGTGATGATCGTCGTCATCCTGCGCTTCTTCCCGCGCGGCCTGATCGCGGCGCTGGAGGCCGTCGGCCGCCGCCTGGCGCGGCGCCCCGATCCGCCGCCGGCACCGTCCGCGAGCCGCGACGCGGCCGGCTCCCCGGTCGCCTGAGCCGCCACCTGTCCATCCAAGAACAACGACACGCGAGGACCGCATGGACCGCTACAAGATGTACATCGGCGGAGAGTGGTGCGAGGCCGCCTCCGGCGCGTGGTTCGAGACCGAGAACCCGTTCACCGGCAAGGTGTGGGCCGAGGTTGCGCGCGGCGGGGAGGCGGATGCGGCGCGCGCCGCCGAGGCCGCCCACAAGGCCTTCACCACCGGCCCGTGGCCGACGCTGACGGCGACGCAGCGCGGCGCTCTCTTGCGCCGCGTCGGCGACCTCATCGCCGAGCGGGCGGAGTTCCTCGCCGACTGCGAGGTGCGCGACAACGGCAAGCTGAAGGTCGAGATGCTCGGCCAGCTCCGCTACATCCCGCAGTGGTTCTATTATTACGGCGGACTGGCGGACAAGATCGAGGGTGCGGTCATCCCGATCGATAAGCCCGGCGTCTTCAACTATACCCTGCACGAACCGCTCGGCGTCTGCGTGGCAATCACCGCGTGGAACTCGCCGCTGCTGCTCGCCACCTGGAAGATCGCGCCGGCACTCGCCGCCGGCAACACCGTCATCATCAAGCCGTCGGAGTTCACCTCCACCTCGGCGCTCGAATACGTCAAGCTGTTCGAGGAGGCGGGCTTTCCGCCGGGTGTCGTCAACGTGGTCACCGGCTACGGGCCGGAGGTCGGCCAGCCGCTGATCGAGCATCCGCTGGTGCGCAAGATCGCCTTCACCGGCTCGGTGGCGTCGGGCGAGCGCGTCAACATGGCGGCTGCGAAGGGCCTGAAGCGCATCAGCCTCGAGCTCGGCGGCAAGTCGCCGAACATCGTCTTCGCCGACGCCAACCTCGACAACGCGGTCAAGGGCGCAATCGCCGGTATCTTCGCCGCCTCCGGCCAGACCTGCATCGCCGGCTCGCGGCTGCTGCTGCACGACAGCATCCACGACGAGTTCCTCGACCGCCTGCTCGCCATGGCCGGCAGTGCGAAGATGGGCGATCCGATGGACATGGGCACCGAGATCGGGCCGATCACCACTCGCCCGCAGTACCAGAAGACGCTCGACTACATCGACATCGCCCGCGCCGACGGCGCGACGCTCAGGCTCGGCGGCGGCAAGGCGACGCGCGCCGGCTGCGGCGACGGCTGGTTCGTCGAGCCGACGATCTTCTCCGGCGTCGAGAACGGCATGCGGATCGCGCAGGAGGAGGTGTTCGGCCCGATCCTCTCGGTCATCCGCTTCAAGGACGACGAGGACGCCATCCGCATCGCCAACGACGTCGTCTATGGGCTGGC
This sequence comes from Pseudoxanthobacter sp. M-2, assembly GCF_046156265.1. Taxonomy (NCBI): domain Bacteria; kingdom Pseudomonadati; phylum Pseudomonadota; class Alphaproteobacteria; order Hyphomicrobiales; family Segnochrobactraceae; genus Pseudoxanthobacter; species Pseudoxanthobacter sp. M-2. Next base: position 22,974 of record NZ_JAWDIR010000048.1, on the reverse strand, counting down.
CGCCGGCGTGTGGACGCAGGACATCACGCGGGCGCTGACGATGACGAAGCGGCTGCAGGCGGGCACCGTCTGGGTGAACACCTACCGGGCGGTGTCGTTCACCTCACCGATGGGTGGCTACAAGAGTTCGGGCATCGGCCGCGTCAACGGGCAGGAGATGATCCTCGACTACCTGCAGACGAAGAGCGCCTGGATCGACACCAACCCGACCTTCCCGAGCCCGTTCGCGCTGCGCTGACGGCCTCCGGCGCCGGCCTCGCCCGGCGCCAGCCCCATCGACGCCGACACCCTACCTTGCAGGAGCTTGCCGTGCCCCACCGCTTCATCTCGACGCCGAAGGTGTTCCAGTCGTCGTCACCGTTCTCGCAGGCCGTCGCCGCCACCGGCGCGCGGACGATCTACATCGCCGGCCAGGTGTCGCAGGACGAGACCGGCGCCAATGTCGGCATCGGCGATCCCGCCGTCCAGGCCGACCGCGTCCTTGCCAACATGCAGGCGCTGGTGGAGGCCGACGGCGCGACGATGGCGGACGTCTGCCGCATCGTCGTCTACGTCACCGACCGCGCCTTCCTCGGCGACGTGATGAAGGCGCGGCAGAAGTACTTCGCCAAGCCATATCCGGCGACCACGGTACTGGTTGTCGCCGGCCTCGCCCATCCCGACTGGCTCGTCGAGATCGACGGCGTCGCCAACGTGGAGGAGTAGGCGGCCGGTCTCGCGCCGCCGCCGCTATCCCAGTCAATGCCGCAAGGCGCCAGACCTAGAGTTATCCAGATTTCAACTCACGCACATGCCTAAGTCCGACCGGGGTGCGTCTCTGCGTCGGTTGCGGGTAGTAGGAGATCGAGTAGCGCGGGCGAATTGCGCTGCGTGACCACTTGAAAGTGGCACGCCGCCAGGAACGCGATCGGCGACCATGTGCACACTCGCTGCGTTCAATAGCCAAGTGCAATTCCATCCTTGCGAGGATCGGAGCCGCCGACAAGCAGGCCCCGCGCGTGGTCGATGAAGATCGCCTGGCTACCGCCGAGCGGCTTCACAGCCCGCTCGATACGGTGGCCGCGCCGCGCGAGGTCGGCAGCCACCTCATTCGGAATGGTCTTCTCGAGTTGCAGTGTTCCGCCGAAGGCGAAGCTCCGCGGTACCTCCGACGCCTGTTGCGGGTCGAGGCCGTCGTCGAGCATCGCCGAGAGGAACTGCGCGTGGCCAGAGGCCTGGTAGTGTCCGCCCATCACGCCGAACGGCATCACCGCGCGTCCGTCCTTGACCAGCATGCCGGGAATGATTGTGTGCAACGGCCGTTTGCGCGGCGCAATGGCGTTCGGATGCCCGGGCAGGACGCGGAAGATTGAGCCGCGGCTGTGCAGCAGGATGCCACTTCTCGGCGCCATGATGCCGCTGCCGAACTCTGCGAACAGCGAGTTGATGAAGGAAATCGCATTGCCGTCGCGGTCGACGACGGCAATGTAGACGGTGTCCTTGTGTTCCGGCTCGTCCCAGTCGACAGCCTCGGATGCGACGTCCACCCGAATGCGGGCGCGAACGGACGCGGCGTAGACCGGGTTGAGCCATTGAGACACGTCGGCGGGCGCACCGCTCGGATCGCCGATCGCGGCGTCGCGCGTCCGATAGGCGGCCTTGGTCGCCTCGGCGAAGAGGTGGATGCGCTCAGGTTCGCTCAGTCCCCCCGCCGCCACATCGTAGCCGCCCAGCGTGCCGAGGATCATGAGGGCGACCACGCCCTGGCCGTTCGGCGGGCATTCGTAGACGTCGTGTCCGCGGTAGGGGGACGCGATCGGTGTTTCGTAGACGCTCCGCTGAGCGGCGAAGTCGTCGAGGGAGTGCAGCCCGCCGAGAGAGCGGAGGCGGGTGACCATGTCCTCGGCGATCGGTCCTTCATAAAAGGCGTCGCGGCCCTCGCGTGCGATCCGGCGTAAGGTCTCCGCCAGGAGCGGGTTGATGACACGGTCGCCGCACAGGAGCGGAGCGCCGTTCTTCATGAGGATGCGCGAGGCGACAGCATCTTCGGCGATCTGGCGCGACGAGCCGGCAAAGTCGAAGGCAACGCGCGGCGCCACGGGGCATCCGGCTTCGGCGAGGTCGATCGCCGGCTGCAGCAATTCCGCCATGTCGCGCGAGCCGTGGTCGGCATGCAGGCGGAACCAGGCATCGATGCAGCCCGGCACCGTGACGGCGTGCGGCGTGCGCTCGTCGATCGCAGTGAAACCGCGCTCCAGATACCAGTCGAGCGTCGCTGCTGCCGGCGTCCGGCCAGAGCCGTTGAGGGCGATCGGCAGCCCGCCGGCCGGCGAATAGAGGACGAAGCAGTCGCCGCCGATGCTCGTCATGTGCGGCTCGGCAAGGCACAGCACCGCCGCAGCGGCGATCGCCGCATCGACGGCGTTGCCGCCGCGGCGCAGGACCTCGATGGCGGCGAGCGTCGCGAGCGGATGGGAGGTCGCTGCCATGCCATTGACGCCGAGCGCAAGGGGCATGGAGCAGGCTGGAAGCCCGGCGCGGTCATTTTGCTCTGGGCAGCGCGTAGTCCGTCGCAGTCGTGGGAACTTGTGCGTAGTGGCGGAGGGCAGGAACCGGATGCGGGCCTTCATCTCTAGTTGCCTCGCATTGGCTCGCATTTGCGCAAATCTCTGCATTCGCAGCACACTTGAGCCATCCCGTCGCAACTGCTGTCACCGTTGGAACTATGCCATTATTGTCCTCCGCGATGGCCCGGCCGGTCAGGCCGACGCGATCTCGTCGATTAGTCGATTGCCGGCGAAATGAGGACCGTTGAAGAGGTAGATCGGGTAGTCGACGCAGGCGGCGAACTCCGGCTGGCGGTCGCCTGCCTTTGCGGGACGGACGCCGCCGCCGACGAGTGGCCGAAACGCTTCCACGATGATGCACAGTCGATCCCGACCCAGCCGATCCGCTAGCGCGTCCGCATAGTCGCGGGCGGTCGCCGGCGTTCGGGCGTGCACACCGACGCCGTCCTGGAAGAACACGCCGACATCGCCCGGCAGCCATCCGGTGAGCCAGTCTGCCAGCGTCGCAGCGCCGACGTTGGCACTGTCGTAGACACTGATCCACAACGGCCGCGGCAGCGGCGCCAGCAGGCCGACGAGCTGTGTCGCCTCCTGCCAGGTCGGGTCGACCTCGACCGGAAAGCACCATCCGACGACGTTGAGGGGCGTCGGCAGGAAGGCGAGCGCCAGTGAGCGGCTGGCGAGTTCCGCCACCGTTGCCCGCGCCTCGCCCTCGCCGAAGCGCCCGGCGAGGCCGAGGAACACCTCCTCGGCCCACGGCGCGCGGGCGATGCGGCGCCAGTCCGGCAGCACCGGCACCGTCGGCAGACCCGCCCCAGCGACGAATGACAGCCCATCGACGACGATCCACTGCATGCATTGAGTTCTCAGCCCTAAGCAGCGGCTTTTCGCGATCGAGTACCTGGCCGATCTCGACGACAAGCATGCCGCCATTCGATTCGACCGACGCCGACTGGAGTGTCTGGCTGCGCGCCGTTGGACTAGGCCGCGGTGTCCCATCGGGCGGTATGCACTTCAACAACTACCCGCTGCTGATCCAGGCGGGGGTCAATGGCCAGGGCGACGCCCTCGGCTGGGGCCATCTTGTCGAGGACCTGATCAAGAGTGGTGCCCTGGTGCAGTGCCTGCCGACGACGCTTTTGCTGAAACCGGCCTTTTTCCTGGCCACCTCGGAGAATGTCCATCTGAGGCCGGAAGCGGCGACCTTCTGCGAATGGATCGTGGCAGAGACTGAACGGCTAAGGGCCTGACCCAAAAGTTTGTGGCACACGCCTCGGCTGCATGATTCCTGTCCCGTGATCGGAGATCGGGAGAGCGGTTCAGGATGTGGACGGCTGAGCATCGCGAGAGGTTCGAGCGGGTCGGCGGGCGCTATCCGAGCGATCTATGACGCGGTACGGGACTTGCTGGACCTGGCCTGCCCCCTTTGAAGTGGTCCTCCCTGAGGTATGGATTTTGAGCCCATTTGGAGGACGGACAGATGGCGAGGAAGCGGCATAAGCCGGAGGAGATCGTCGCGAAGCTGCGGCAGGTTGAGGTGCTGACGGCGCAGGGTCAATCCCTTGCGGAGGCGATCCGGTCGATCGGGGTGACGGACGTGACCTACTACCGCTGGCGGACGAGGACAGCGGGCTGAAGGGCGACCAGGTGAGGCGCCTGAAGGAGCTCGAGGCGGCGAATGCCCGGCTGCGCAACCCCGGCCGGCTCCAGCGGACGCGCTTACCGTGGCGGACACCCGACACATGAACCAACAATCGAATCGGACCACCGACGTGGGGCTGGTCAGGAGGACGTTGAACTTCGCGGTATCGACGAGCGATGCGGTGGTCGCCCAGTGCTCGGCGCCGCCGTCGGAGCCCGCGAAGAGCGCGTTCTTGCGGGTGAGAGCGATCGGACGGATCGATCGTTCTACGACGGTCACATCGATCTCGATGCGGCCGTTGTCGAAGATGCGACAAAAGCAGCTCGTGCTCGGTCTGCATCTCCGTCAGCTTGAGCGCTATGCCGCCGCCGGCGTTGCGATTCGTCGCGATGAAGCGGCCTGCTTTGTCGGTGACGGCGTAGCGGGGTACGAGAAACTCCAGGCTACACTCAACTCAAATGTGGAAACTCCGAGGGCCAAACGCAGCATGGGTGCATCGAGAATCGGGCGAGCGGCGAGGGCCTACTCGGTAGTGTTCGCGGCCATCGCGCTGTTGGCCATCAAACCGGTACTGGCCGACGAGGCGGCAACGCGCGGCGAGAAGGTGGTGGGTCAGTGGTGCCGGCTATGTCACCTCCGGGCAACTGACCCGCCAAATCCCGACATGGCACCGCCCTATGAGGAGATTGTCCAACGTCCCGGTCGCGACGAGGCCTACTTCGTCCGATTTCTAGAGGAAGATCACTTTCCGATGACAATCTACCGCCTGTTCGATGACGAGAAGCGCGATGTGGTCGCTTACCTTCTCTCGCTGCAACGGAAATGAGTTCCGGATTTTCTAGGCCGGTCTTGCGCTCGCTTCAGTCCCCGGAGGCTTCTGTGTCGGCTGTGCCTGACCAGACACCGCGGTGGATATGGGTTTAGAGATTATCGGCCCTTGTTGCCGGGCAAGCCCCGGAGGGTGCTACGGGCGGACGACAGGACGGTGCTGAACTGCATCTGCTGGCGCCTGCACACCGGCTTTGGTCCTGGGCCGACATCCCGGACTGCTGCGGCCCGTTCAAGCCCCGCTACAACCGCTTCGTTCGAGGCCCGAAAAACGGCGTGTGGGACCGCATCTTCGAGGCGGTCTCGAAGGCCTACGACGGCGACATCCAGATGATCGATTTCACCACCATCCGCGTCCGCCAGCACGGTGCGAACGCCAAAAAGGGCGGCCTTCCCGCCGCTCCCCACCGCCGGGAACAACCCTGACCACAGATGCTTGGGGCGCTTGAGGGGGCGGGCTGAAGGCCAAAACCCACGCCGTAGTCGACACCAACGGCCTGCCGATCGCTCTCTCCTCACACCCGGGCAGGCCCACGACGGGGCGGGTGACCGCGGCCTGATTGACATGGTCGCTGTTGATTTGAGTTGGTCCCCGGAATCCGGACAGGGAGCTAAGCATGGTCCGGCCTGACGGAAGGACGAGCTCGATGACGGGGAAGAGGAAGCGGTATTCTGCGGATTTCAAGGCGAAGGTGGCCCTGGAGGCGCTGTGCGGGGAGCCGACGGTGGCTCAGATGGCCGCCAGGCACGGCGTCCACCAGACCATGGTCAACGCCTAGAAGAAGCAGGACGTCGAGGCAATGGCCACGGTGTTCTCCGTCAAGGCGGAAGCGGTCGATGCCGCCCGCGAGGGCGAGAGCGACCAGCTCCATGCCAATATCGGCTAACTGGTGGTGGAACGGGATTTTATGCGTCGCGCCTCCGGGCGCTGCGCGTGGGGGCGAGACGGGAGATGATCGAACCGGATCACCCTCAGCTGCTGATCACGCGCCAGTGCGCCCTGGTCGGCATCAGTTGGTCGGCCTTCTACGGCGGCCTGCGGACCGAAAGCCTCGAAACCCTCGCCATCATGCGAGCGATCGACGGCCAGTTCCTCAAGACGCTTTGGTCCGGCTCGCAGCAGATGGTGCGCCATCTTCGCCGGCGGGGACATGAGGTCGGGCACAAGCGCGTGCGGTGCCTCATGGCCCGCATGGGGCTGGCCGCCATCTACCAGCGGCCGAAGACCACGGTGCGGCATCCACAGCACCGCGTCTTCCCCTATCCCCTGCGGACCATGGCGATCGAGGAGCCTGACCAGTCTGGTGCGCCGACATCACCTACATACCGATGCGACGCCGCTTCCTGTACTTGGTCGCCATCATGGGCTGGCACAGCCGCAGGGTTCTGTCCTGGCGGCTGAGTAGCACCATGGAGGCCGACTTCTGCATCGAGGCGCTGGAAGAGGCCTTGTCCCGGTTCGGACGGCCCGGCATCTTCAACACCGACCAGGGCAGCCAGTTCACCCGCCCGCGCTTCACCGAGGTGCTGTTGGACCCCGGCGTGCGGATCTCCATGGATGCCGCGGCCGGTGGATGGACAACGTGTTCATCGAGCGCCTCTGGCGGTCGCTGAAGTACGAGGGCATCTACCTCAAGGCCTTCAAGACCGGTTCCGAGACCCGGGCGGGGATCGGCAGGTGGTTCAGCTACTACAACCGCGTGAGGCCTCACTCGGCCCTCGACGGCAGAACGCCGGAGGAGGTCCACACGGCCTGCGACGGCATTGATAAGGCGGCGTGACAGACACCAGAACCAAGCTTAGCAAAGTCGCCAATCTGTCCGCCGAATGGGGACCACCTCGATGAGCGTTCATTTGCCCTTCGAAAACACCTACGTGCGGCTGCCAGATCGCTTTTATGCGCGCATAGCGCCGACGCCGACCACGGCGCCGCGCCTCATTAGGCTGAATCGGCCGCTCGCTGCGGACCTCGGCCTCGTCGCGGCGATGCTGGAGAGCTCGGAGGGGGTCGATGTCCTCGCCGGCAATCGTGTGCCGGAAGGTGCCGACCCGGTGGCCCTCGCATACGCCGGCCACCAGTTTGGCCAGTTCGTGCCGCAACTCGGCGACGGGCGGGCAATTCTGCTCGGCGAGGTCGTCGGCCGGGATGGCGTACGCCGAGACATCCAACTCAAGGGCGCCGGTCCAACGCCGTTCTCGCGCTCCGGCGATGGGCGGGCATCGCTCGGGCCCGTCATGCGCGAGTATCTCGTCAGTGAGGCTATGAACGCGCTGGGCGTCCCGACAACTCGGGCACTAGCCGCCGTCGTCACCGGTGAACGGGTGATCCGGGAGGAGATCCTGCCCGGTGCCGTGCTGACTCGCGTAGCGAAGAGCCATGTGCGCGTCGGCACGTTCCAGTTCTTTGCTGCCCGCGGTGACATCGAAGGCATCCGGCTCCTCGCCGATCACGTCATCAGCCGACACTACCCGCAGGTGCGCGCGGCGGCGCAACCGTATCTGGCCCTGCTTGAGGCGGTCGTGACCGCCCAGGCTGCTCTCGTCGCGCACTGGATGTCGATTGGCTTCATCCACGGCGTCATGAACACCGACAACATGTCGATCGCCGGCGAGACGATCGACTACGGTCCGTGCGCATTCATGGACGGTTTCGATCCGGAACAGGTCTACAGCTCCATCGACCGCGGCTGCCGCTATTCCTACGGTAACCAGCCGCGCATCGCTCAATGGAACCTCGCGCGCCTCGCCGAGACGCTGCTCGAGCTTATCGACGCGGACGGGACGGCAGCGGTCGAGCAGGCGAAGGTCGCGATCAACGGCTTCTCGACACATTTTGAAGCATCTTTCATCGATCTGATGCGGCGCAAGCTCGGCTTGGGCAGCGCCCGCGACGGCGATCTCGACCTCGTGAAGAGCCTGCTCGGTACCATGGCGCAGGCACGTTCGGACTTCACCCTTACCTTCCGCCACCTCTGTGCCGCAGCTGGAGGTGAGGATGCCGCACTCAGGGGGCTGTTCACAGGACCCGCGAAAATCGACGCCTGGCTCGCCGGCTGGCGCGAGCGGCTCGCGACAGAAGGGGGAGACGATGCCGAGCGGGCGGCGCGGATGCGGCAGGCGAACCCGCTCTTCATCCCGCGCAACCACCGCGTCGAGGAGGCGATCCGAGCGGGTATCGCCAACGATTTCGGCCCGTTCGAGCGGCTCTCGGCGGTGCTGGCACGGCCCTATGACAATCAACCTGAGAGCGCCGCCTACGCAAGACCGCCAAAGCCGGACGAGGTCGTGCTGAGCACGTTCTGCGGCACCTGATCTGGGATCTTCGCTGCGTGAGGATCGAGCACTAAGGCGGCGAGGATTGTGCGCGAAGGCACGGCGTTCGGGCGCACCACCAGTGCGGGTGTCGCTTCTGGCTTCGGCTTGGCGGTCCCAAGGTCGCTCTCATGTTCCATGGCCGCATCCACCTTCGCCGGGTCGACGCTGCCATCAGCTTCGAGCAGGATCCGGCCGGTCTTCGTAGCCTTCATGACGGCGACGTGGGAGACACCGCGGCTGCGCGCGTAGGCGCGGATCGACACGCCCACGCTGCTCCTCCGGGGGCAAAAAATTCTAACGTGATGATGCACTTATCCGCTTGGCTTGCGGGCAATGCAGAGCCTTTATGTCGCCATCAGGAACGGAGGTGACGATGCGCAGCTCCAAGAACAACGCCAAGGCCCTCGAAGCCTTCATCCAGCGCAAGGCAGAGATCGACGCCGCGCGGGCGCGGATCAAGACGCTGAGCGACGAGCACTTCAACGTTCATCCAGACGAGGTGAACTGGGGAGACGTCGGAACGCTCGACGACTACGCCAAACTCCTGAAGCGCATCATCGACAGTGCCTTCCATGAGGGCGAGTTCGCCGACTGAAAGAGCATCTACCTGCGCCAGCCCGCCGCGAGGCGGGCTCGGGGTCGTAGGAGGGTCGCGATCAACGCGGCCCCGCTCTTGGAGCCGACCCGATGACCAAGCTCTCCGACACCCAGTTCGCAATCCTGACCGCGACCGCCCAGCGTCCCGGCCACCTCGCACTTCCTCTGCCGAGCAATCTGGGCGGCGGCGCCACCGCCAAGGTCGTCGGCTCGATGATCGCCAAGGGCCTCCTCGCCGAGGTCTATGCCGACAAGGGCGACCCGCTCTGGCACGAGAATGGTGACGGCTGCGGCATGACGCTGGTTGCGACCGAAGCCGGGCTCGCCGCCATCGGCCTTGAGCCCGAAGCGGCCGACAGCGCGCCCACGGGCGCCGACAAGGCGCCGAGCGTGGACGTCGCGACCGACACACCGGGGCAGGGGGCGATCCCGCACCCAAGGCGCGCACTACGCGCGCCGGCACGAAGCAGGCGATGCTGATAGAGATGCTCCGCGCCGAGACCGGCGCGACCATCGGCGAGATCGTAGCCGCAACCGGATGGCAGCCGCACACGGTGCGCGGAGCGATCGCAGGCACGCTGAAGAAGAACCTCGGGCTCGACGTCACCCCCGAGAAGGTCGACGGGCGCGGGCGAGTCTATCGCATCGGCTCGGATGCTGCGGCATAAGAAAGCCATGGGAGCAGGTGGCTTTGCTGCGCTGTGTGTTGAACGCGAGGCGGTGAGGTAACGAGGGAACTGGCGCCACGGCCCCGAAGTGTCAAGGCAGGACAGTTCGTCAATCGCGACTCCTGCCGGTCTTGGAAGCTCAGGCATTGGATCGGTCCGAAAATGAAAGCGGGTCAATCCTCACCAATTAATAAAGCATCAGTAGCTATTTATTCTGAAACTCTAAATAGATTCCGATCGTATAATCCAATATACTCGTGTTTGACCAGCGTAAATATTTCGAAATCGATGGGGTATCGTGCCGTCAAATTGAAAACTGTCGCCGGCATCTAATTCGAATACTGAGGTGCCGATCGTCAGCTCAAAGCGACCCTCAACAACCATTCCAGCTTTCTCGCCGTTGCGCATCCACGCGTCGGGCCCCGATGTTGCCTTGGGTTCGAGTACGAGCATCAGCATCTCGAGGTCGGATGTTCGCGACGGGGACAGCAGCTCCTTGCTTAGCCCGGGGTGTGCGAACTGGATGCGTAGACGGTCATCTTTGCGCATGATGACGCTGCGTTGGTCGGCTTTCTGCCCGCTCATTTCTACGAAGAGTTCACTGAGAGGGACACCCAAGGCCCCCCCCACTCGCTGCAGCGTCGTTAGCGAGGGCATTGTTTGCCCCCGCTCGATGTGACTGAGCATTGCGACCGATACACGGGACGCCCGGGATAGCTCGGCCAGCGACATTTTCCGCATCGTGCGGATCTGCCTGAGACGAGCACCAAACTCGTCCATCGCGAAGGAGAGGACTTCAGGCAGATCGTCGGTTTGGGGCTCGGTCACGCGGTTCCTCGGCTTAGCTGGCCTATTGCGCCAACCATCACATATTTCACTGAGAGGCGAAATTCCACCGGTCGATTTCGCTTTGTGATCTGCGCCGCTTATCGGATCTCCGTCCGGACGGGCCGCCATCTACCGTCGGTGGGAGCTTCTGGGCGAGTCGAGATTTTATATTGACAGGAGAATTGATCCTTGATCATTTCGTTAGCGCGATAATTTTGGAGATGACGTGGCTAGCATGGGTATCGAACTGCCAGGGAGCGGCATCGAGGCCAACCAAGCTGCTGACCGCAGCGAGGTTCTCGCTCGCATCGGCGTCGAGGTCGGCGGCACGTTCACCGATTTCATTGCGATTGAAGGCGACGAGATCCGTCTGCTGAAGGTGCCTAGTACGCCGGCCGAACCCGAGAGAGCGGTCGTGGATGCGCTCGACGCCTCGGGCGTCGATGTCTCCCAGGTTGCCGACTTCGTCCATGGGTCGACGGTCGCAACCAACACCATCCTCGAGCGCCGCGGCGCGCCGACGGCGTTCGTGGCGACGTCGGGCTTCCGTGACATTCTCGAGATTCAGCGTCACGACCGGCGACAAATCTTCGCCATCGACTATCAAAAGCCGTTGCCGATCGTGATGCGGCAGCACTGCTTCGAAGTCCGCGAGCGGATCGACGGGAAGGGCCATGTCGTCCTGCCGCTCGACCTTGTCGAGACAAGGAGCCGCCTCATTCCGGCCCTGAAGGCAGGCGGCTTCACGTCGGTTGCCATCTGCCTGCTCAATGCGCACGAGAACGGTGCGCACGAGGAGCAACTCGCCGCGCTGATCCGAGAGGAACTCGACCTCCTCGTCACCACGTCGTCATCCATAGTCCGCGAATTCCGAGAGTACGAGCGCGCCTCTACCACGGTGCTGTCGACCTACGTGCAGCCCGTCATCAACCGTTACCTCGGCCGCCTCGAGGAAGCGGTGAGCGCGCGCGGCTTCGGTGGCAAACTCAGCATCATGCAGTCGAATGGCGGCCGCATCCCCATCGATGGAATGCGCCAGAGCTGCATCTCGGCCTTCCTGTCCGGCCCGGCCGCGGGCGTGGTGGGCGCCATCCGCCAGGCATCGCGCTCGAACATCGACGACATCATCACCTTCGACATGGGTGGCACGTCGTCGGACGTCTGCCTCGTAAGCGGCGGTCACGCCGAAATTGCCGTGCAGTCGGAGGTGGACGGGTTGCCGATTCGCTACCCGATGACCGACATCGTCACGATCGGCGCCGGTGGGGGCAGCATCGTCTCGGTCGATGACGGCGGCATGCTGCACGTCGGCCCGCACAGTGCGGGCGCGCGCCCGGGCCCCGCCTGCTACGGCCGCGGTGGCACGTTGCCGACCCTGACCGATGCCCACGTCATCTGCGGCACGCTGCAGCCGCACACCTTCCTTGGCGGAACCATGCCGCTCGATCGCGAGGCGGCATTCCAAGCGTTCGAACCGATTGCCAGGCTTCTGGGAACTACCGTCGAGGCGGCGGCGGACGGCGCCCTGTCGCTCGCCGCATCAAATATCGTGCGGGCCATCCAGACCGTTTCCACCGAGCGCGGCCGCGATCCCCGCGACTATGCGTTGATGCCCTTCGGCGGCGCCGGCCCGCTCTGCGCCACCGAGATCGCCGACGAGCTCGGCGCCGACCGGGTGATCGTGCCGCCCAACCCGGGCGTCATGTCGGCCTTCGGGCTGTTGGCCGCCGATCACATGATCATCGACGTTGCTTCCGTCCGCGAAGTCGTGGAGGCCGCCGCCATTCCGCGACTGCAGGCCCAGATCGCCAGCATGGCGGAGGATGTCGCGGATCGCTATGCCGCGATGCAGATGGGGGGCGGCACGGTCCACCGCATCCAGTTCGACATGCGCTTTGCCGGCCAGGCGTTCGAGCTGCAGGTCGGCCTGACACCCGAGGAACTGGCAACCTTGACGGCGCCGGATCTCGCCCGGCGCTTCAAGCTCACCTACGCCGGCGTCTTCATGAACACCGATGCCCTCGAGCGTGCCATCGAGATCATCTCGGTGCGGCTGATCAGCATCAAGGAGAACAAGAACGTCCCGGTGCTGCGCTGGACGAGTTCGCTCGAGAGTTCCGACACTGTCGTGCCGGTCTATCGCAGCGGCCGCCGCCAGCAGTGCCGCGAACTCACCGTCGACCTTCTGTCGAACGGCGCGTCCATTGATGGTCCGGTGCTGATCGTCAGCGATACCAGCAGCGTCTTCGCGGACGCCGGCTGGCGGGTGAGGCGCGACGACGGCGACAATCTCCTGCTGACCAAGGTCGCGTCATGACCCTTTCGCGCTCCGCCTTCGCCATCATCAGCCAGAACCTCCTGGCAATCCCGCGCGAGATGGGCGCCAAGCTCATCCAGTCGGCGTTCTCCACCATCGTGCGCGAGGCCCGCGACTGTTCGGCGGCGCTGCTCGACGCCAAAGGCCGCGTCATCGCACAGGTGGACCAGAACCCCATCTTGCTCGGCTCGATGTCGGCGACGTTCCGCTGGTCACTCGACTATCTGCGCCACGTCCCGATCGGGCCCGACGACTTCGTCATTACCAACGATCCCTATGCCGGTGGGCAGCACCTGCAGGACGTTTTCATCTTTTTCCCGGTTTTCGCCGGAGATCGGATCGTCGGCTATACCGCGACCGTCGCCCACCATCTCGACATCGGCGGGGCCGGCGCCGGCATCAGCGCCAGCGCGGTCGATGTCTACGGCGAAGGGCTTCGGCTGCCGCCGATCGTGATGAACTATACGCGAGACTGGAACGGCGGCGCGCTCGAGCGGATCATCGCGGCGAACGTGCGCGTTCCCGATCTCACCATCGGCGACTTCAACGCCCAGTTCGCGGCCAACGCCATCGGCCGCGCTCGCTTCGCCGGCCTGATCGAAAAATATGGCTTCGAGGTCATCGACCAGGTCGCGGCCGAGACACTCGACTACACCGAGAAGATGATGCGTGGCGCGATCGCGCGGATCCCCGACGGCACCTACACGGGCACCGACTACATCGACGATGACGGCGACGGCGGCGGGCCGGTCCCGGTCTGCGTGACGGTGACGGTTGCCGGCGAAGAGATCGAGGTCGACTTCGAGGGGACGGGGCCGCAGGTCAGCGGCAACATGAACTCCCCCTACGCCGCCTCTGTCTCGGCGGTCTTGTGTGCACTGAAGGCACTGCTGACGCCGTCGCACGTTCCGTTCAACCAGGGCGGCGAGCGGGCGGTGACGATCAAGGCGCCGCTCGGCTGCCTGCTCAATCCCCGGCCGCCAGCGGCCGTGAGGGCGCGCCTCGAAGCCTGTTACCGCGCCTACAATGCAATCATGCTGGCGCTCGCGCCGGTGCTTCCCGAAAAGGTTGCGGCGCCGGGATTCGACACGCTGACGGTCGCCTCGCTCACCCGGCTGGGCGAGAAGGGATACTCCGTCTATCTGGAGGTCTTCGGCGGCGGTAACGGCGCGACGCAGGGCGCGGACGGCTGCAGCGCGGTGGATTCGCCGCTCTCCAACTGCACCAACACGCCTGTCGAGAGCGCCGACCGGGGCTACGACTTCTTCCGTGTCACGGCTTACGAGATCGTCCCCGATAGCTGCGGCCACGGCACGACGCGTGGCGGGCTCGGCTTCCGCAAGCGCTTCGAGATCCTCAAGGATGGCGTCGTGCTCGCCTTCTATGGCGACCGCTTCAAGCTAGCCGCCCGCGGCATCTTCGGCGGCACCGACGCAACGGTCGGCGGGTTCTCCATCGAGCGCGACGGCGAGATCATCCAACTGTCGCCGCGGCAGAGCCACAGCCTGCGCACCGGCGACATTGTCACCGTCGCCCTCGGCGGCGGCGGCGGCTACGGCAAGACCGATGACCGCGACCCGGCACGGGTCCTAGCCGACATAGATGCGGGCTTCGTCAGCGAGGCCGTGGCGCGAGACGTCTACCACCACCAGCGCGGCTAATGGGAGAGAGTGATGAAAAGCAGTGGTTTATGGTTGGCCGCCTTCGGTTTGCTGGCCGCCTCCGGCAGCGTCGCAAATGCGGACGTTTCCGACAAGCTCGTCAAGATTGGCATCCTGAACGATCAGTCTAGCCTTTATGCTGATGCTTCCGGCCCGGGCTCGGTGGTCGCCGCCAAGATGGCTGTCGAGGACATGGGGTCGATTGACGGCGTGCGCGTCGACGTCATCTCCGCCGACCATCAGAACAAGGCCGACATCGGCGCCCAGATCGCGCGCGGCTGGTACGAAAACGACCAGGTCGACGTCATCGTGGACTACGGCAACTCCGCCGTCGCGCTCGCCGTCCAGGCCCTGACGAAGGAATTCAAGAAGGCGTCGCTGGCGACCGCCGTCGGCTCGCGCCGCATCACAGGCGACTCCTGCTCGCCATACTCAATCCACTGGACCTACGACAGCTACGGGCTCGCCAGCACCGCCGCAAAGGCGGTGACCGAGGGCGGCGGCGATAAGTGGTACTTCATCACCGTCGACTACGCGCTCGGCCATGCGCTGGAGCAGGACGCGGCCGACATCGTCAAGCAGAACGGCGGCGAGGTCGTCGGAGCGTCGCGCCACCCGCTCGGCACCACCGACTTCGCGTCGCTGCTCTACCAGGCGCAGGGCGCCGGCGCCAATGTGCTGGGCCTCGCGAACAATGGCGGAGATGCTATCAACACCATCAAGCAGGCGCGCGAGTTCCGACTGCCCGAGCAGGGCATGCAAATCGCTGGACTGTTCCTGAATTTTTCCGACATCGCGCCAATCGGCCTCGAGCAGGCCCAGGGAATCCTGATTGCCCAGGCGTTCTATTGGGACCAGGACGACGAGAGCCGCGCCTTCGCCGAGCGCTTCGAGAAGATCCATGGCGCCAAGCCGACGATGACGCAGGCCGGTGTCTACTCAGCGGTCCTACACTACCTGAAGTCGGTTAAGGCGACCGGCAGCGACGATGCGGCGATCGTCATCCCCGACATGAAGGCCAAGCCGGTCGACGACTTCTTCGGCAAGGGCGGCCGCATCCGCGAAGACGGCCGCACGATGTTCGACATGTCGCTGTTCCGAATCAAGTCGCCCGACGAGTCCAAGTACCCGGATGACTACCTGGAGCTGATCAAGACGATCCCCGGCGAAGAGGTCTACTTCCCGATCGAGCGATCCGAGTGCGACTTCATCAAAAAATAATTTCACGATCTGATCCCGCCAGAGGCGCGGCGATCGACTGGAGCAGAGAATGAATATTCAGCACATTCAGCCCAACGCGCGTCTCAGCCGAGCCGTCGTCGGCAACGGCCAGGTCTTCGTAACGGGCCAGGTTGCCAAGACCCGGACGAAGGACTGCGCCGGACAGACCGAAGAGGTCCTCGCCATCATCGACGAACTGCTGGCGGAAGCTGGCACGGACCGCAGCCGGATGCTCTATGCGCAGGTCTGGCTGAGGGAGATCGAGCGGGATTTCGCGGCCATGAACGGTGTCTGGGAGAAGTGGATCTCAGGGCATACACCGCCCGCCCGCGCCACGGTCGAGGCCAAGCTCGCGGCCCCCGACCTGCTCGTTGAGATCGCTGTGACGGCTCTCGCCGGCAACTGACGCCACTAACCGCGTCGATCCTGGAATGAGGACAGTTTCATGGAGACTACCGTCGTTCTAGAAGCGAAAGGCGTTTCGAAGACGTTTCTCGGCTTCAAGGCGGTAGATGACGTCAGTCTCTCCGTGCACCAGGGAACTGTCCACGCCTTGATCGGCCCCAACGGGGCCGGCAAGACGACCATGTTCAACCTCATGACGAGGTTCATCGACCCGACGGCGGGAGACATTCTGCTGTTCGGCGAGAGGATCACCCGGGTCAAGCCATCGACGATCGCACGGCGGGGACTGGTACGCTCGTTCCAGATCTCCGCCGTGTACCCCCATCTAAGCGTTCTCGAGAACGTTCGTCTCGCCATCCAACGGCGACACGGCAGCTCGATGGACTTCTGGAGATCACAGAAGGCGCTTGCCCGCTTAGACGCCGAAGCCGGGGAGATGCTGGACTCCGTGGGCCTCGCCGACCTGACCCACCAACTGGCTGGCTCGCTCCCCTACGGCCGGCGGCGCATCCTGGAAATCGCCGCGACTTTGGCACTTAAGCCCAGGGTCATCTTGCTAGACGAGCCGATGGCCGGCGTCGGCGTCGAGGACATCGAGCGCATCTCGCGGCTCGTCCGTGCGCTTGTTCCGGCCCACACGGTTCTGATGGTCGAGCATAATCTTTCGGTCGTCTCGACGATCTCCGACCACGTCACGGTTCTCGCCCGAGGCAGCGTGCTCGCCCATGGCACCTACGCCGAGGTCGCTGCCGATCCACGGGTCATCGAGGCCTATATCGGCAGCCCGGAGGAGGCCGCATGACGCGCGGCGCTCGACGACCCGCATCCATCCCGCTCCCCCCGTTTCGCAGGCGCCTGCCATGATGATGCTCTTCGGCATCCCGCTGCCGGCCTTGTTCGGACAGCTCGTTATCGGCCTCATCAATGGGTCGTTCTACGCCGTGCTCAGCCTCGGTTTTGCGGTCATCTTCGGCCTGTTGAACATCGTCAATTTCGCGCACGGCGCATTCTATATGGTCGGCGCTTTCAGCGCCTGGATGCTGCTGAACTATCTCGGGCTCGGATACTGGCCGGCACTCGTCCTCGCGCCGGTCATCGTCGGCTGTCTCGGCATGGTTCTCGAGCGCCTCGTTATCTCACGGCTCTACAAGCTCGATGGACTTTACGTGCTGCTTTTGACCTTCGGCTGCACGCTGGTGATTCAGGGCGGCTTCCGGATCGTTTACGGCAATTCGGGAATGCCGTACCCGGTTCCGGACCTGCTGAAAGGCGGCTTCCTGATCACCGACTCGCTCTACCTGCCGGCCTACCGTGGCTGGGTCGTGCTGGTGTCGATCGTCATCTGTCTCGCGACCTGGCTGGTGATTGAGAAGACAAAAATTGGCTCCTATCTGCGCGCCGCGACCGAGAACGCGGCGATGACGGAAGCATTCGGCATCAACGTGCCACGGCTCCTGACGATCACATTCGGCATCGGCGTCGGCCTGGCAGCGCTGGCGGGCGTGCTGGCCGCGCCGATCTACTCGGTCAATCCGACCATGGGGGGCGAACTGATCATCGTCGTGTTCGCCGTCGTGGTGATCGGCGGCATGGGTTCGATACTCGGCTCGATCCTGACCGGCTTTGCCCTTGGCGTCCTGGAGGGTCTGACCAAGGTCGTCTACCCAGAGGCCTCAGGCGTCGTGATCTTCGTCATCATGGTCGTCGTCCTCTGCGTGAAGCCTGCCGGCCTCTTCGGAAAGTCATCCTGATGGCGAGTTACGCATCCCTCACCGCCACGAAGGCCGGGGCCGGCGAGAGCGACACGCTCGTCAGCTGGCGCGTCTTCATCCTTCTCGCGGTGCTTCTGGCCTTCGCACCGATTGTCGTCTACCCGATCTTCGTGCTGAAGGTCCTGTGCTTCGCCTTGTTCGCGAGCGCCGTGAACCTGCTGCTCGGCTTCGGCGGGCTCCTGTCCTTCGGCCACGCCGCCTATTTCGGTATCGCCGCCTACGCGACGGCCTACTTCGCCAAGACCTTTCAGCTCACCCCCGAGATCGCCATTCTGGTCGGCGTCGCCGGATCGGCGGCGCTCGCCGCTGTCTTCGGGCTGGTCGCAATCCGCCGGCAGGGCGTCTTCTTCGCGATGATCACGCTTGCGCTGGCGCAGATGCTGTACTTCGTCTTCCTGCAGTCGTCCTTCACCGGCGGTGAGGACGGCATCCAGGCCGTGCCGCGCGGCTATCTCTTTGGCCTCATCGACCTGAGGGACACCACCGCCCTCTACGTCTTCATCGCCACAGTCTTTCTTCTCGCCATCCTTTTCCTGCACCGGATCGTCCACTCGCCGTTCGGTCAGGTGATCAAGGCGATCCGGGACAACGAGCCGCGTGCCATCTCAATGGGCTACGACGCCCAGCGCTTCAAATATCTCCTGTTCATTCTCTCGGGCGCCTTGGCGGGGCTCGCCGGGTCCATGAAGACCATCGTCTTCCAGCTCGCCACCCTGAGCGACGTGCACTGGTCGACATCGGGCGCCGTCGTGCTGATGGTGCTCATCGGCGGCATGGGAACCATCCTCGGCCCGATCGCCGGCGCGCTCATCGTCGTCGCCATCGAGAACTACCTGGCCCACCTCGGGGCGTGGGTGACCTTCGTGCAGGGGTGGATATTCATCGCTGCAGTGCTGCTGTTCCGGCGCGGCGCGATCGGCGAACTCGCCAGCCGTCTGAAGATTCGACTCTGAACCGCGCGGGGCAACCGATCATGACTATCACTACCGCCCCGGATCAGCCGGCGTCGTCGGCTTCGGCCCCGATGTTTAAGGTGGCGAACCTGACGGGCGGCTACGGCCTGTCGCAGGCGCTGCATGGGGTCAACTTCGAGGTCTTCGAGGGCGAGGTAGTCACCCTGCTGGGCCGCAATGGTGCCGGCAAGAGCTCCACCCTACGCGCCATCATGGGTATGCTCTCGCACCGCCAGGGCTCGATTCAGTTCCGCGGCCGTGAGCTGATCGACCTGCCGACCCGCACCATCGCGCGCCTCGGCATAGGGTACTGTCCCGAGGAGCGCGCCGTCTTTTCCAGTCTTTCCGTCGAGGAAAACCTGCTGCTGCCGCCGCGCATTGCCGATGGTGGCATGGCGGTCGCGCAAATCTACGAGTTGTTCCCCAATCTCGAATCCCGGAAGGCCTCGCCGGGCACGCGATTATCGGGTGGCGAGCAGCAGATGCTGGCGATTGCCCGAATTCTGCGCACGGGAGCCAAACTTCTGTTGCTCGACGAGCCGACCGAAGGACTGGCGCCGGTCATCGTACAACAGATCGGGCGGACGATCGCGACGCTCAAGGAGCAGGGCTACACCATCGTTCTCGTCGAGCAGAATATTCGATTTGCTGCGAAGGTCGCCGATCGGCACTACGTTGTCGACCAGGGCGTCATCGTGGATGAGTTCGATGCCGCCGAAGTCGGCACGCACATGAGTAAGCTCCAAGCCCACCTCTGAACCTTATCCGAGTGCCGGGTGACGCAAACGACCTCCGAGGGTGTTGTCGGAACGTCCGGGGCACCCGAATGGGGAAGGAGGTTGAGCGTGGCCGTGCCGGAGAGAGCGGTGAGAGCGGAGCTCTCCGATCAACCCGCGCCAATCGGAACCATCAGGAGATACTTGTCGGTGGCGCCGCTGCAAACGCCGCGGTGCGCCTGGCCTCAAGCTCTACCGATCCGGCATTGGCGTCCCAGCGGCGCCGGCCAATGTAGAGAGCGGCCGCGTCAGACCAGGCGCACCGCGATGATGGTGCAGCCGTCGAAGCCGGGGTAGTTACTTGAGGGCGCACCTGGAAAGTTCATGGTGTGTTCTGAAAGTTGATAGGTCACTGCGCGGAGCGGTCCATCGGGGTCAGCGCTGGCTGGGGAGGACGGGAGACGCACGCCGACAGCGATGCCTCTTGCCGGCGCTGCGCCCACAGTGTGCCCGCCGAGTTGGGAAATCGAAAGCACGTTTCCGAGCGCCAAAGCGCTCAGCAGCGGCTGCTTCCCGTGACCCCTGTCGGGGAGGGAGTTCGTCGTCGGAGGTAGATTGTGAAAGGGGATCGGTAGCGCTCCGGCGGGCCTCCGGACACCGCGACCAATAGCGCTGAGCGCACCGGTTACACAGTGCGGGGGCGAGGCGGAGAGCACGGAGGCTGGTAACCGGTGCGTGTTGGCTACCACCGCGAAATCGGCAGGGCACGAAGATAAACAAAGGATTGCAGTAGCTTAGCGCACCATCCGGTAACCGAAGGCGGTAACTGGTAACTCAAAATTCTATGGTGCCGGTGGCGCGGTTCCGGGCGGCCCCTCCCCCCGCACTCCGTGCACCCCGCCGGAGGAACCAGAGGGGGGAGGGGGTGCCCGCCCGCGCCTCTCGCCACCGTGCCCAAGACATACCCCAAATCCGCAGGATCGGTCTCGACCTGCAGTGTCTCACCCAAAAATTGTCGCTGAGGCGATTGCACTTGACGCCCAGCACACAGCCCCCACGTACCGCTGCCAACTTTGCCCGGGGGCAAGCGCGGCTGCGAGGCGGCTACCGACCGTCGGCACGTTGGTGGGACGACAGGTCAACAAGGTGAGTGACAGCATGGGATTTTCTACGGGAGCAGAGCAATTCTATCACGGCACGCGGGCAGATCTTCAAGTCGGCGATTTGATCCGAGTGGGGTTCAGATCGAACTATCGGGACGGCATTCCGATGTCCTGGGTCTACTTTAGCCAGACCCTCGAGGCCGCAATCTGGGGCGCAGAGCTGGCGACTGGCGAAGGACGGGAGCGGATTTACGTCGTTGAGCCGACCGGTGAGTACGTCGACGACCCCAATCTTACGGACAAGAAGTATCCAGGGAATCCCACGAAGTCGTATCGGTCTCGCGAACCCCTCAGGATCGTGGGCGAGGTCACGGAGTGGGAGGCGCACACGCCCGAGCGACTTCAGCAAATGAAGGACGGGTTGGCAGCGCTGCGAGCAGCGGGCAAGGGCATCGTCATCGATTGACCGAGAATGCTGCGTCGCCGCCATCGGGCGCCGCCTGTTGTGTCTCCTTGGGGCAAGCCGTCACCAACGCGGGTTGCCCCGACGCTCCGCGTGCTCAACCACGTACCGCTGCGATCGCTTCGGTGGCGGGCGGCGACCACTCAGCCGCCAGACGATCACGCTGAGGGCGTACTCCCAGCGGCGGTGGGCCGTGGCGCGCGAGACGCCGAAGCGCCAGCAGATCGGCTTCCACGGCGTCCGCTCAGCGCGTGCCCACACGAGCTTGGCGTCGTCCGGCTCCAGCCACTGCAGCCAGGGCAGCGTCGCCTCCATGCGCGTGATGGCATCCGGCGGCGGCGGTCCGCGAGGTAGCCGCGGCGCTTCCTGGCCGACGAGATCGGAGAACTCGTAGACGATGCGCGGACAGGTGCTGAAGTATCCCTGCACCTTCACCTCGGGCAGCCGCTTCAGAACGTCGGCGGCTTCGTTGAGGCGCTCCTCAACCTGATCACGGGTCCAGGCGTCCATGACAGACCTCCTTGCGCATGCCGTAGAATTTGTCCCCGAGTTGGCGAACGAGTTCGCGCTCGGGCCAGGTGAGGCGGGGATCGGCCTCACTGACGACGAGGACCATCTGCTCGAGCCAGCCCTATTGCTTGACCTGCTCGGGATTGCGGCGATGTCCGCCGAAGCCTCGCGGAGCCCACCTCATCGGATGCCTCCCTTGGTCTCGATCGCCCAAAGGAGCAGTGCGACGGCGTCCGCCTCGTTGTCGTCGGCGGGGGAGAAGCCTTGCGCCCTGGCGGCAGCGATCATCGCTTCTTTCGGCGCGTTGCCCTTGCCGGTGGCGTGACGCTTGATGGTGCCGACGGGGACGCCCTCGTAGGGGATGTCACGCTGCTCGGCCCAGGCGGTGAGCGTCGCCATCAGCCCACCGTAGATGTGGCTGGCGTCGGTGCCGGCGTGACGGCGCACCTCCTCGAACCAGATGGTGGAGAGTGGCCCGGACAGGCGGTCGAGCTCGGTCAGCCAGTTGGCGAGCCGCAGGTAGCGCATGCCGCGCCGTCGAAGCGACCGGGGCGGAACGATGCGGTGCCGGAGGTGATGAGGCCGTCGGATCCCCGCAGCGCCCAGCCGGTCGCGGTGCCGAGATCGAGGGCGAGGATGCAGGGCATCGGGACCGCTGCCGGTTCGGCGCGGGCTGAGTGCACGAGGGTCCGCGAGAACATCATGAAGGCTCACGGCGCGTGGGCCTTCGGCTTTGGTCACGGCAAGAGAATCACGCGGGCGGGGGCGGTTCAATGGAAATGCGGGCCGAGGCCAGGGATTGCGTCTGGTCCCACTAGGTCCCACCTCAAACTGAAGTGGGACCTAGTGGAACCAGACCACAAGGTAGGACCCGACCTCGAGGTGCGGATAGGCCCAAATGCAGAAGGGGCACCCCTTCGGATGCCCCTGTCACGCCGGTCTTGTAGGGAGGTCGCTTCGATCACTCTGTCCCGGGCGGCTTCCGATAGCGCCATTCGCGCGCCTCTCCGGCCCGTGCTCGATACCGTTCCCACTGTCGTGACTTCAGCCATGCGCCGACCCGCATCTGGTCGCTCTTCGTCCAGTTCGCCGGCTCGATCCTGAGCGCCCGTTCGAGAATCTCGCCAACGGGAACGTCGCGGAGCGGCTCCGGTAGTGCGAACTCCTCGTCCTGCCAATCCTGATCACCGGCGCTCGCATCGACCGCTGGCTCACCCACGACACCCGCAGCGTCAACCGAGGCCACGGAGATTGCACAGGAAGCCGGGGATGCCGGCGACCTCAAAGACGCTACGGACCACGTGCGCCCAGCTTTCGAAGGAGCCGATGGTGCCGGTGTCGCGCCCGGCGTGGACCGGATACGACTTAGCGCGGGCGCTCCTAACAAATGGCTGCCTTCGGACGGGCTCAGTCGAGGGGGCAGCCCTGC
>NZ_JAWDIR010000047.1:0-222179 GCF_046156265.1 Pseudoxanthobacter sp. M-2 | reverse complement strand
CGGGAGGCGGCGGGAAGAACTGCGACGGCGTCCACAAAGCACGGTGGCCGCGGAAAGAGTCATGCGCGGGCTGCCGCCCGCGGTCACCCCGCCCCGCCGCGCTGCGCGCGTCGACCCGCCCCCTCAAGGGGCGGGTGGTACGTGTGGGTCGGGTGGAGCATCGAGGTCGGTTCGCATCATCCTGGACCAGCGAGGCAGGCAAGCGCCGAACCGGGAAAGGGTAGAATCCTGTCCCCGTCGTCGCCCGGCTTGACCGGGCGATCCATCACACAACCGGCCCTAGCGGTTGGGATGGATGGCCCGGTCAAGCCGGGCCATGACGGCTGTGGCGGTACGCGGACACACTCCTCACGGTTCGCCGTCCGGTGGACGGTGCCGATGTACCCGATGACGTACCGCCTCCGTGGTCGGGCCTCTGTGAACCCGTATCCGGCTTCAGTTCTCACGCCACCCGGTTCGGCGGCTCCCGTCCCTCGAAGAAGGCGTCGAGGTTCTCCACGCACAGCATGCCCATGCCCGTGCGCGTCTCGAGCGTCGCGGTGCCGAGGTGGGGCAGCAGGGCGACGTTCGGCAGCGACCGGTAGCGCGGGTCGAGCGCCGGCTCGCCGCGGTAGACGTCGAGGCCCGCCGCCATCAAGCGGCCGCCCTTCAGCGCGGTGATGAGGGCGTCGTCGTCGACGAGGTCCCCGCGCGCCGTGTTGACGACGACGGCGCCGGGCGGGAGCTGCGCGAGCGTTTCGGCGTTGACGAGGTTGCGCGTCTCCGGGCCCGAGGGGGCGTGCAAAGAGAGGACGTCGGAGACGGCGAGCAGATCCTCCAGGCGGGCGTGGTAGGTCGCCTTCGGCAGGTCGGGGCCGGACTTCGGCCGGGGGCCGTGCCAGTGCACCTCCATGCCGAAGGCGAGCGCGCGGCGGGCCACCGCCTGGCCGATGCCGCCGAAGCCGACGAGGCCGAGGCGACGGCCCTGCAGGCCCATGCCGAGGAGTTGCGTCGGCCGCCAGCCGGGCCACGTGTCGGTGCGCACCATCGCCTCGCCCTCGGAGGCGCGGCGGGTGGCGGCGAGGATGAGCAGGAAGGCGATGTCGGCGGTCGCCTCGACGACGGCGCCCGGCGTGTTGGTGACGACGAGGCCGCGGCTCTTGGCGGCGGCGAGGTCGATGTGGTCGGTGCCGACCGAGCAGGTGGCGACCATGCGCACCGTCTTCGGCAGCCAGGCGATGACGTCGGCGGTGAGCTTTTCGAGCAGCGTCACCACGAGGGCGTCACACCCCTCGGCGCGGGCGAGGATTTCGGAAGCCGTGTAGAGCGTCTCGTCGTCGCCGAACGTCGTGCGGTAGCGCTCCGACAGCGCCGCCTCGACGGTGGCGGGCAGGCGCTTGTAGACGTGGATGGTCGGCTTCTCGGTCGGCTCTGCCGGCATCGGGCGCCGCTCCTCTCGCTCGGGTCTCGGGGGGCGCACCGTAAAGGCTGCCGGGGATGATCGACAACCTCCGACGGCGCGCTCCCGTTCCGGGCGGATGCGCGGTCGGCAGCGCTCGGCGGTTCGCTCAGCCTTGTGGCGCCGAGGTCATCCAGCCGAGCACGGCGCCGGTCGGGTCCTTGACGATGCCGATGCGGCCCACGGTCGGAACGTCGAAGGGCTGCTGCAGGATGGTCGCGCCGGCTTGGGCGGCGGCGGCGCAGCGGGCGTCGACGTCGTCGACCTCGACATAGGAGAACCAGTGGGAGGGGATGCCGTCGAACTGCGGGCCGTCCATGGTGAAGATGCCGGCGACGGGCTGCCCGCCGACCTTGGCGAGGCGATAGGTGATGTCGCCCATCGGCATCGCCTCGATCTCCCAGCCGAGCGTTTTCTCGTAGAAGGCCGCCGCCGCCTCCGGCTCGCGGGTGTTGAGTTCGGTCCAGACGATCGTTCCGTGCTCCGCCATGTCGCCCTCCCTTGAAGGCCGCGTCCTTCGCGCGGCGGGAGAAGGCTGCCCGCCCTTCGTGGCGGCCGTGCGACGGGCTGGCGCGGGGCCGGGGACGGACTGGCGCTCGCCGCAAGCGTTATGTAGTCTGACTGCATAACGCTTATTGGACTCCCGCCTTGGCGCTCACCACCACCCTCACCGTCCGCCGCGATCCCGCCGTCCGCCTGGGCGAGGACCGGGTGCGGCTGCTCGAGGCGATCCGCGACGAGGGCTCGATCGCCGCCGCCGCTCGCCGGGTCGGGCTCTCCTACAAGGGCGCCTGGGACGCGGTGAATGCGCTCAACAACCTGTTCGACCGCCCCCTCGTCGCCGCCCGGCCGGGCGGGCGCGCCGGCGGCGGCGCCGGACTGACGCCTGAGGGCGAGGACGCGCTGCGGGCGCTGACGATGATCGAGGCGGAGCTCTCCGCCGCCGTCGGCAGGCTGGAGCGTCACCTCGGCCGCGGCGCCGCCAGCCTTCCCTCCCTGCTCTGGAGCTTGTCGATGCGAACGAGTGCCCGCAATGCGCTGCGCGGTGTCGTGGAAAGCGTCACCGACGGCCCGGTGAACGCCTCGGTGGCGTTGAAGGTGTCGGACACGGTGACGATCACCGCGGTGATCACGCGCGAGAGCGTCGCCGACCTCGGGCTCGCGCCGGGCGTGGCGGCGGTGGCGCTGATCAAGTCGACCTTCGTCATCCTGGCGCCGGGGGCGAGCCCGCCGCGCACCTCGGCGCGCAACGCGCTTTCCGGCACCGTCGCCGCCGTCAGCGACGGGGCGGTGTCCTCCGAGGTGGCGCTCGACATCGGCGGCGGCAAGACGATCGTCGCCGTGATCACGCGGGAGAGCGCCGACGACTTCGCCTTCAAGGTCGGCGATCCGGCGACGGCGCTGGTGAAGGCCTCGCACGTCATCCTCGCCGTCGACTGAGCGCGGCCGCCTGAGTGCAGCCGGTTGATCCTCCTCCCCTCGACGCAGCCCGGAGACCCTGCCGATGCGATCCCTCCGCACCCTTCTCGCCGCCGGCGTGCTCGCCATCGCCGGCCTCGCCACCCCCCTCGCCGCTCGGCAGGCGCGGGCGGCGGACCCGATCGTCGTCTTCGCCGCGGCGAGCCTGAAGGGTGCGCTCGACGGGGCGGTGGCGCTCTACGAGGCCGAGGGCGGGGCGCCGGTCACCGTCTCCTATGCCGGCTCCTCGGCGCTCGCCCGGCAGATCGAGAGCGGTGCGCCGGCCGACGTGTTCATCTCCGCCGACCTCGACTGGATGAAGTACCTCGCCGGCAAGAGCCTCGTGCGGGCCGGGACGGAGCGGCGGCTGCTCGGCAACCGCCTCGTGCTGATCGCGCCGAAGGACGGCGCAAGGGCGGTTGAGATCGGGCCGGGCTTCGCGCTCGCCGCCGCCCTCGGCGACGGGCGGCTGGTGCTGTGCGACCTCGCGGTGCCGTGCGGCAAGTACGGCAAGGCGGCGCTGGAAGGCCTCGGCGTCTGGGGCTCGGTCGAGGGCCGCATCGCGTTTGCCGAGAACGTCCGGGCGGCGCTCGCCTTCGTGTCGCGCGGCGAGGCGCCCTACGGCATCGTCTACGCCACCGACGCCGCCGCCGATCCGGCGGTCGCGGTCGTCGGCACCTTCCCCGAGGACAGTCATCCGCCGATCGTCTATCCGGTCGCGGTGACGGCCGAGTCGCAGAACCCGGCGGCGGCGGCCTTCGTCGAGTTCCTCGCCACGCCGAAGGCCGGCGCGGTGTTCGAGAAGGCCGGCTTCACCGTGCTCGGCGAGCGGGCGGGCACGAACTGAGGCGAGAGGGGCGCGGCGTCGATGGCGAGGACGGCGGACGTCACTCTTTCCCCCATTGTGAGGTCATTCCCGAACTTGTGCCGGGAACCCATTCGTCCGCCGCTGTCGAGCGGCCGGCGGTGGAGCGCGTGGATGGCAATGGGTTCCCGGCACAAGGCCGGGAATGACTGCGGAGAGGGAAGTGCAAGCGGGGCCGGCCATGAGGGCTGGTGCTCCGGTCATTCAACCTGGTGCTCAAGACTGGACATGCGCCCACCCTCCCCTGGAGGGGGAGGGTCGACGCGCGCAGCGCGGCGGGGTGGGGTGACCCGCAGGCGGGAGCCCGCGCATGACTCACTTTTTTGCAGCCCTCGCAGCTTTTCCGCCGCCTCCCGGCGGCGCCACCCCACCCCGGCGACCTGCGGTCGCCGACCCTCCCCCTCAAGGGGAGGGTAAAGTGCCCGAACTCACCCCCGAGGAAACGACGGCGATCTGGCTGACGCTGCGGGTGGCGCTGGTGGCGGTGGCGGCGAGCCTGCCGGTGGCGATCCTGGTGGCGTGGATCCTGGCGCGGTGCCGGTTTCCCGGCATCATCCTGTTCGATGCGCTCGTCCATCTGCCGCTGACGCTGCCACCAGTGGTGACGGGCTTCCTGCTGCTGCTGGTCTTCGGCCGGCGGGCGCCGGTGGGCGCGTTCCTCGCCGAGCATTTCGGGCTCGTGTTCTCGTTCCGCTGGACGGGGGCGGCGCTCGCCGCCGCCGTGATGGGGTTCCCGCTGTTCGTGCGGGCGATCCGGCTGTCGATCGAGGCGGTCGACCGGCGGCTCGAGGATGCGGCCTCGACGCTCGGGGCGCCGCGGGTGCTGGTGGCGCTGACGGTGACGCTGCCGCTAATCCTGCCCGGCATCCTCGCCGGCGGCGTGCTGGCGTTTGCCCGCGCCATGGGCGAGTTCGGCGCGACCGTGACGTTCGTCTCGAACATTCCCGGCGAGACGCAGACGATCGCCTCGGCGATCTACACCTACACGCAGGTGCCCGGCGGCGACGGGCCGGCGCTGCGCCTGACGCTGATCTCGGTGGCGCTGTCGCTCGCCGCGCTCGTGCTGTCGGAGTTGCTGGCGCGCCGGACGCGGCGGGCGATCGGGCAGACGCGGCGGTGAGCGCACCCTCCGCAACCGAGCGCGGCAGCAGCGCTGCGCCCTCCGGCATCGGCACCGGCGCATGAGGCTCGAGGTCGACGTCCGCCATCTCCAGGGCGCCTTCCGGCTCGACGCGGCGTTCGCGAGCGACGCGGCCGTCACCGCGCTGTTCGGGCCTTCGGGATCGGGCAAGACGACGCTGGTCAACATCATCGCCGGGCTGATCCGGCCGTCGGAGGGCCGCGTGATGCTCGACGGCGAGGCGCTGTTCGATTCCGCCTGGCGCATCGACGTGCCCGTGCACAAGCGCGGCGTCGGCTACGTCTTCCAGGAGGCGCGGCTGTTCCCGCACCTCTCCGTCCGCTCGAACCTCGGCTACGGCCGACGCATGGCCTCGCTCGCCGGCCGGCGCGGGACGGCGGACGAGTTCGACCGGGTGGTGGCGCTGCTCGGCATCGTCCCCCTGCTCGACCGCAAGCCGGCCGGGCTGTCGGGTGGCGAGGCGCAGCGGGTGGCGATCGGGCGGGCGCTCTTGGCGCGGCCGCGGCTGCTTCTGATGGACGAGCCGCTGGCGGCCCTCGACGTCGCCCGCAAGGCGGAGATCCTGCCCTATCTCGAGAAGGTGGCGGCGGAGACGCGGGTGCCGATCGTCTATGTCAGCCACTCGGTGCCGGAGGTGGTGCGGCTCGCCGGAACCGTGGTGGCGATGGACCACGGGCGCGTCGTCGCCTGCGGGCCGGCCGACACGGTGATCGGCGGCCTCGACGCCACCGCCTCCGACGACGCCGGCGCGGTGCTCGATGCGGTGGTGGCGGGCGAGGAGCAGGACGGGCTGACGCGGCTCGACACCAACGCCGGGCCGCTGCTGGTGCCCGCCCTCGGCCGGCCGACCGGCGCGCGGCTCAGGCTGCTGGTGCGCGCCCGCGACGTGCTGCTGGCGAGCGAGCCCCCGCGCGGCCTCAGCGCGCTCAACGTGCTGCCGGCGACGGTGACGGTGATCGGCGCGCCGCATGGCGCATCCGTCGAAGTGACGCTTGCCACCGGCACGGCGACGCTGCACGCGCGGCTGACGCGGCGCGCCCTCACCGAGCTCGCGCTCGCCCCCGGGCGGCCGTGCTTCGCCATCATCAAGGCCTCGACGCTCGCCGGCGATGGCGGCGCGCCGGCTCCGCCGGGCCATCTCGCGGACGCCTGAACGGCCACGGCCCGCGACGCCCCACGTGACCATCCGCGGCTGCGCTTGGCGAACACGGCGGACGACATCAGCCGACTTGGCAAAAAACTGCAAACGATTGCAGGCCTTCGCCGCCACCCCTAGAGTGGCGCCACGACCGCCGTCCGGGCGGCATTGGCAAACAGGGACAAGGAGCGCTCCGCAATGGGCAAGACGGTGATCCGCAACGCCACGATCATCAGCATGGACATCGCCGTCGGCGACCTCGCCTGCGGCGACATCCTCGTCGATGGCGACGCCATCGCCGAGATCGCCCCCTCGATTGGGGCGGTCGAGGGGGCCGAGGAGATCGACGGCACCGGCACGATCGCCATTCCCGGCCTCGTCAACGCCCACATGCACACCTGGCAGACGGGGCTGAAGGGTGCGGGCTCCGACTGGACGATGGGCCAGTACATCCGGGCGATGCACGCGGGCCTAGCGACCCACTTCCGCCCCGACGATATCCGCATCGGCACGCTCGCCGGCGCGCTCAACCAGATCGCCGGCGGCGTCACCACGCTCGCCGACTGGTGCCACAACAACCCGACGCCGGATCACACCGAGGCCGGCCTCGACGGACTGGAAGCCTCCGGCATCCGCGCCGTCTTCCTGCACGGCTCGCCGAAGCCCGACCCGAAGCCCGGCCAGAAGCACTTCAGCGAGGTGCCGATGCCGCGCTCGGAGGTGGAACGCCTGCGCAAGGGGCGGCTCGCCAGCGACGACGCCCTCATAACCCTCGGCCTCGCCATCCTCGGCCCGTACTATTCGACCTACGAGGTCAGCGTCACCGACCTCGAGCTCGGCCGCGAGTTCGACCTCGTCACCAGCTGCCACGCCAGCGGCAAGGCGATGAACCCCGACGGCTTCGAGCGGCTGGTCGCCGCCGGCCTCGTCGACGGCCGCCTCAATGTCGTCCACGCCAACGACTTCCCCGACGACCGCATCAAGTGCCTGGTCGATGCCGGCGCGAACTTCACGGTGACGGCGGAAGTCGAGCTGCAGATGGGCTTCGGCGACGCCATCACCGGCCGGCTGACGGCGCTCGGCGCGCCCTGCTCGATCGGCGTCGACGTCGAATCGGCGGTGACCGGCTCGATGTTCGCCCACACGCGCTTCACCCTTCAGGCGCAGCGCAACGCCGACACGCTGACGACGCAGCGCACCGGCACGGCGCCGGGGCCCTTCCTCACCACCCGCGACGCGCTGCGCTGGGCGACGATGGACGGCGCGCGGATGCTGCGCCTCGACCACCGCATCGGCTCGCTCACGCCCGGCAAGCAGGCCGACATTGTGCTGGTGCGCCGCGACGCGCTGAACACCGCCTCGGTGATCGACCCGGTCAGCATCGTCGTCAACTATGCCGAGCCGGCGAACGTCGACACCGTGCTGATCGCCGGCGAGGTGAAGAAGCGGGCGGGCCGGCTCGTCGCCGGCGGGATCGACGGGATCATCGCCGACCTGCGCAGCTCCGGCCGGCGCATCCTAACCGACGCGGGGCTGCTGCAGTAATCGCGCTGCCGCAGCCGGCAGCCGAGACGCCTGCGGACAGGCGTCTCGGCGACTGCCGCCTCAGCCGATGACGTGGAAGCCGCGCGGAAAGCGCTGCAGCGGCTCGAAGCCGGTCTCGGTCACCAGCATGAGGTGGCCGGTCTGCACGCCGGCGCGGCGGTCGCGGGTGACGATGTTCGGCTGCACGACGAGCATCATGCCGGCCTCGAGCTTCATGTCCGGCACATTCGCCGAGGGACGGCTGGCGCAGCCGAGGATGGGCGGGAAGTAGCCGCCGCCATAGCCGTGCACGAGGTCGTCGATGATGGTGAAGCCGGCGTCCTCGATGCCGTGCGAGGCGGCGACGAGCTCGGCCGGCGTCGTGCCGGCGCGCACCTTCGCCGTCACCGCGTCGAAGACGGCATCCGCACAGGCGTGCAGCTCGCGGTAGAGGGCGTTCGGCTCGGTGCCGACGGCGAAGGTGCGCAGCACCTGGCCGGAATGATCCCAGAACTGCGCGCTGATCTCGCAGACGAGCGCATCGCCGACGGCGAGCCGGCGCGAGGACGGGAACTGCCGGGGCACGCCGACCGAGGGGTCGGCCATCGGCGTCGTGCCGATATAGTGGAGCGCGTTGGTGCCGCCGAGCCTGACGTACGGCGCCTCGACGAGGGCGCCGAGTTCCTTCTCGGTCATGCCGGGTTTCGCCCGCTCGGCGAGCGAGGCTGCGCCGAGGTCGCTCATCGCTGCGGCGAAGCGGAACCACGGCATCTCCTCGGCCGACTTGACGTAGCGCATCTTCGAATAGGCGGCGTTGAGGTCGACCACCGTGCCTGCGGCGGCGAGGCTCGCGTGCTGGGAGGCCGAGAGCGATCCGACGAGGCCGATGCGCTTCGCCCCCGGCTTGTCGGAGGCGAGCGCCGCAAGAGCGTGGCCGAGGCCGGACTTGCCGCCCCATTCGACCTCGCAGGTGTCGGCGAGCTTCGCCGCCAGCGGCTGGTGGTTCACGTGCTGCACCCAGAGCTTCATCGGCCGGCCGGGCACGAGCAGCGTCACCGCGTCGGCGGTGGTCGGCCAGCCGGTCAGCCAGAAGGTCGTCGTGCCGGCCTTTTGCGCATGGGCGACGATGATGGCGTCGAGGCCCTGAGCCTCGCAGAGATCGTCGAAGCGCTTCCGCCGCCGCGCCATCTCCTCGGCGCTGAAGCGGGGATATTCGGCGTCGATGAGGGCGGCGAACTCCGCCTCGACGGTGGCGGTCAGGCTGGCGAGGGTGGGCAGCATTGGTCCTCCCGGGGGGTTGTTCTGCGGTGCGGGGCCAGAGGCGGCATCCCGTCCGTCATTTCTTTGGTCGCTCGGAGAGAGGTTTAGCGCCCCGCGAGCGCTCTGCATACACCTTGCGGCATACGGTGCACACGCTCAGCGACGCGTGAACCTGCCTCGCCCGTTTCACGGGAAGCCTTCCCGTCAGGACCGGGGGCGGAGCGGGAAGATCGCCACCACCAGCGCCACGTCGATGACGGCGAGTGCCACCAGCACGCCGATCGTCGCGTCGGCGCCCGCGCGCTCGATCAGCACGGCGCCCACCGAGGGCGAGACCGCCATGGTGACGAGGATCGGCATCGCCATGCGGCCCATCAGCGGTGCGTAGCCGTCGGCGCCGAAGAGGGCGAGCGGCAGGGTGCCCCGCGCGATCGACTTGATGCCCATGCCGGCGCCGTAGAACACGAAGGCGGCGGCGAGCAGGGCCGGCATCCCCGTCCACAGCAAGGCGACGCCGGTGGCGACGCAGAGCGTCGAGGCGAGCATCGTCCACAGCGGGTGATAGCGCTTGCCGATGACGCTCTCGACGATGCGGGCGGCGACCTGCGACGGCCCGATGAGGGCGCCGAAGCCGACGGCGGCGGCGAGCGCGACGCCGCGCGCCTCCATCAGCGTGATCAGGTGGACGGAAACGATCGAAGCGATCACCGAGGAGAGCGTGAACGCCGCCGCCGTCAGCATGAACAGCGGGGAGAACACTTGTGATCGGGCGGGGGCGCGGGGCGCTGAATGCTGCTCCCCCTCCCCTGTCGCCGGCGCCTTTGCATGCACCACCTCCCGGCGTGCCTCGCGCGGGAAGGCGGCGAGGTAGAGGGGCACGGCGACGAGGATCAGCAGCGCCGCGAAGGCGAGGCAGGCGCCGCGCCAGCCCCATTCCGAGACGAACAGGGCGGCGAGCGGCCACGACACCGTGCTGGCGAAACCGGCCACGAGCGTCAGGTTGGTGATCTCGCGCCGCGCCGCGAGGCCGTGCAGGCGGCCGAGGGCGGCAAACGCCGCGTCGTAGAGCCCCGCCCCCATGCCGGCGCCGACGAGGCACCAGGCGGCGACATAGACGGGAAGGTTCGGCGAAAGCGCCATGACGACGAGGCCGAGCGCGATGGTCGCCGCCCCCGTCGCCAGCACCGGCCGGCCGCCGCGCGCCTCGATGACGTCGCCGACGCGCGGCGAGACGAGGCCCGAGACGAGGAGGGCGAGCGAGAAGGCGCCGACCACCCACGGCAGCGGCCAGCCGGTGTCGGCGACGGTGGGCTTGGCCAGCACCGCCGGCAGATAGAACGAGGAGCCCCAGGCGAGGATCTGCGCCACGCCGATCGCCGGCACGCGCAGATGGTCGGTGAGGCTGCGCCGGGGCGTCGCGGTCATGGCGGGCTCACGACGCGGACCGGCGGCCGCCGACCGGCCGCGGCCGGGCGTCGTCACTCAGGTGGCGGGATCGGGGAAAGACGACGGACATCGCGGATGCACTCGCCGCGGACGCTACACCGCTTCGTCGGCGCCGAAAATCCTCGGTGAAAATCGTCGCTTCCGCGCCGGGGAGACTGGCGGCGGCCGATTCGGCGGTCTATCCCGCGACAGGACCGGCGCAAGCCGGTCAGACTGCCCAAGGTGCGGCCGGCGCGAGCCGGTCGGACTGCCAGGACGTGACCGGCGCGAGCCGGTCGGACTGCCCGCGACCGGGCCGGCATCGCCGGCCCGTGTGCCGAGGCCGGCGCCGATCCCTCGGCGTGCGACCGCCCCGCCGAGGACGACCGATGCCCGACGCCGCGCCGCCCGTCCCGACCCGCCGCCCGGCGATCGGCGTTTCCGTCGCCTGCTGGCGGCAGGGTCGCGTGCTGGTGGTGCAGCGCGGGCGACCGCCGCTGAAGGGGATGTGGAGCCTGCCCGGCGGCCATGTCGAGTATGGCGAGGCGATCCGCGCCGCCGCGGCGCGAGAGCTCGCCGAGGAGACCGGCGTCACCGCCGACATCGTCGGCATCGTCGACGCGCTGGACGTCATGGTGGCGGCGCCGGCGGCCAGCGCGGATGACCCGCCGGCGCACCACTTCGTGCTCGCCGTCTACGCCGCCCGCTGGCGCGCCGGCGAGCCGGTGGCCGGCGACGACGCCGCGGTCGCCCTGTTCCTGGCCCCCGACGAGGCGCTGGCCCTCGACCTCACCCCCGGCGCCGCCGCCGTCATCACCGCCAGCCGGGTGCTGGTCGGCGACGCCGGCTGAGGGAGAGCGGCTGCCGGCCGGCACGCCGCCCTTCAGCGTCCACCCCTCCCCTCCATCGTCACCCCGGACAAGCGAGCCAAAGGCGAGCGCCGATCCGGGGCCCAGCGCAAGAATGGTCGCGCGGGACGCGCGACGCTTCAGCAGCGCCCGTGGTTAAGAGGGGCGCGCCTCTGGCGCGCTCAAAGCCGCGCCTGCGGCGCGGTGTCTCTCCTGGATCCCGGATCAGGCGCTCGGCTCACGCCTCGCTGGTCCGGGATGACGGCGGTGGGTGGGGCGGCGCTCGGCAGCCCGCCGCCTCCCCACCCCGCTCACGCGGCGAGGCGTGGCACCAGGTCGGCGAGGGCGACGTGGCCGCGGAAGCCGCCGGAGCCGGCCGGCGCCTCGCCCGCCTCGATCGCGCGGGCGAAGTCGACGCCCGGATCGGCCTCGAGGCGCGCGACGAAGGCCGCCAGCCGCGGATGGGCGGCGAGGTCGCCGGCGTCGTGATAGGCCGCCCAGCGGACGATGCCGGCGAAGTAGGCGTCGGCCACCGTGCGGCGGTCGCCGGCGAGCCAGTCGCGGCCCTCCAGCATCGCGTCGAGCTGGCCGTGCGCCTTCGCCACCTGTTCGCGCCCGAGCGTGCGCAGCATCGCCTGCACGGGCGGGTCTTCCGCCATCTCGTAGGCCGTCCACAGCGGCGAGAAGGCCGCGAAGTAGGTGGTCGTGAGGTAGGACATCGCCTGGTTCAGCCGGTCGAAGTCCGCCGTTCCCTGGGCGGCGCCGAGGCGGTGGCCGGGGTCGCGGGCGACGAGCGCCGCGAGGATCGCGGCGCTCTCGGTGACGACGCGGCCGTCGTCCAGCATCAGCGCCGGCGTCTCACGGACCGGGTTGATGCGCGCGAAGGCCGGCCCCTGCACCTCGGCGGGCATCTCGACCCGAGAGAGGCGGTAGGGCGCGCCGAGCCACTCCAGCGCGACGATCGATCCGAACGAGCAGCCCTGCGGCACGCCGTAGAAAAGCACGGGTTCCATGATCTTCTCCTGTTGCTTTGATGCTTGGCCAAGCAGGAGCGGATATGCGGCGGCGCGGAGATGTTGTAAAGAATGCAGGATTTTGTAACCTGGTTACAAATTTTATACTTCGCCGCGCGGGGAAATGAGGAGCGGAGCCGATGAAGGACACGGTGTCCGGGTGCTCGATCGAGGAGGCGATGCGGCTGATCGGCGGCCGCTGGCGGACGCTCCTCATCTACTACCTGTCGAGCGGGCCGAAGCGCTTCAGCGAGCTTCGCCGCGACAATCCGGCGATCTCGCACCGCATGCTGACGCTCGATCTGCGCGAGCTCGAGGCGGCCGGCGTCGTCTCGCGCACCGTCCATCCCGGCGTGCCGCTGATGGTCGAGTATGCGCTGACCGAGGACGGGCGGGCGCTGGTGCCGCTCGTCGACGCGCTGGGCGACTGGTGGGAGGCGCTGGCGCGGCGGCGCGCCGGGGATCAGAGCGGGGCGGAGGTATCCGCCGCCGCCGAATAGCCCGCGCTCAGGCGGCGAGGTCGATGACGCGGGCGCGGATGGCGGCGTCGGGGCGCACCGTCATGCGGCAGACCGGGTTCACCTTTTCCGGCGCCAGCGTCTCGA
Organism: Pseudoxanthobacter sp. M-2; assembly: GCF_046156265.1. Classification (NCBI taxonomy): domain Bacteria; kingdom Pseudomonadati; phylum Pseudomonadota; class Alphaproteobacteria; order Hyphomicrobiales; family Segnochrobactraceae; genus Pseudoxanthobacter; species Pseudoxanthobacter sp. M-2. The sequence continues at coordinate 209,464 of NZ_JAWDIR010000047.1, read as the reverse complement.
AGGCGAAGCGGCGGGTCAGCGAAGCAAGGATCAGCACGCCCTCGGTCTGGGCGAAGCCGCCGCCCGGGCAGACGCGCGGGCCGAGGCCGAACGGCAGGTAGGTGTCGGCCTTCAGCTTCTTCTCGTTCTCCGGCAGGAAGCGCTCCGGGCGGAACACCTCCGGGTCCTTCCAGAACTTGTCGTGGCGGTGGACGAGCCAGGGAGACACCACCACGAGGTCGCCGGGCTCGACCTTGTGGTCGCGCATCTCGTCGGACCTGGTTGCGATGCGGGTGATGAAGGAAACCGGCGGATAGAGCCGCATCGTCTCCTTGAAGACGGCGCGGGTGTAGACCATGCGGGCGATGTGGGCGTACTCGATCGGCCCGTCGCCGCAGATCTCCTTCACCTCGGCGCGGATCTCGGCGGCGATCTCCGGCGTCTGCGACAGGATGAAGAACGACCACGCGAGCACGGACGCCGACGTCTCGTGGCCGGCGAGGAAGAACACGGCGATCTGGTCGATCAGCTCGTCGCGATCGAAGCGGGTGCCGGTCTCGCGGTCGCGCGCCGCCATGACGGCGCCGGCGAGGTCGTCGCCGTCGCGCACCTTGCCCGCCGCCTCCTCGGCCAGCCGCCGGTCGATCAGGCGGCCGAGCACGCCGCGGATCTCGCGGCAGGCGTTCACCACCGCCGGCACGTCGTCGAAGCTGCCGTTGGCGGGCGAGGAGATGATCGTCTTCGGGTTCACCTGCGGCACCACGTCCTGGTAGCGCTGGAAGGCGTCGAAGACACCGCGCGCGTCCGACGAGGCGAGCGGCTCGGAGAAGATCGTCCGGTAGATGGCGTCGGCCGTCACCCGGCTCATCGCCGCGTCGAGCTCGACCGGGCCCTTCGCGGCCGCGAGCTCACTGATGAGCGTGTCGACGGCGCCGACCATCTGCGGATAGGCGGTGGTCAGCCGCATGTGGGCGAAGGACGGCTCGATCATCCGCCGCTGCCGCTTCCAGGTGTGGCCGTTGGAGATGAAGATGCCGTCGCCGACGAGCGGCTTCAGCGCCGCCACCATCAGGTCGCTCTTCGGATAGTCCTCGGCCTTCTCGACGAGGATGCGGCGGATGAGCTTCGGGTCGTTGACGATCCAGATGCGCCGCTTGCCGATCGGCACCTTGCCCATCTTCAGCCGGTAGGCCTCGGCGGGTAGCAGGTTGAGGAGGTCGCGCTGGCGCAGGAACACCGCGCGCGCCAGGATCGCCGCCTCCGAGCGCCGCGCCGGCGCCGGCGGACGGTAGTTCGACGAGGGCGGCGGTTCGACCGGCACGGTGAGGTTCATCGGCGGGCGGGGTCCTGTTGGGGCGGAGGGTCGGCAGTCGGCAGTCGGCAGTGGAATGGCGGCGGTCGGATGGCGGCGGGCAACGGCCGCCCGAGACGGCAGACGGTCCGCAGGCGGCACGGTGGTGGTGTGGCGGGGGCGCGGGAGGTCGCCGCCGCCACGGAACGCCCCGCATCTAGCACCGCCCCCGCCCGCCCGCCTAGCCCCGAGGCGTGGCGGCGGCGCCACGGTCGGGGAAGGTTGAGGCTGCAACCGACGCGTGCCACGGAAGCGACATGATGTGGACGGGGGATGGGGGTGTCTCTCGGAGCGTCCCCCATGCTGCACCGCCTTCGCGTCCTCGCCGTCACTGCCTGTCTTGTGCCGCTGCTGGCGCCGTCGGCGATGGCGGATTTTGCAATCCACTGCCCCACCACGACAGACGGACAGTCTCTCCGCATGGCACAACATATTGCGTGGGCGGCAGATAAAGGCGGCGTCGTCTCACCCACAAAGGGTTGCTTGTTTTCGGAGAAAATCCATTTTTCCGTGAAAGGCGACATCAAAGATGGGGAAACTATTTTAGTATAACACTACTCAGACACGGATGAGTGTCCGAATTCAAACGAAGAAGGCCCGCCGGCATTCGCTACTTACTACCGCGATGAACATGGCTCTTATGTTGTGCCGCTCTGCGCTTCGCCTCCCTCCCGCACCATTGTCGAAGCATACATGAGACAGAAGGCCGAGTTGGAGCGTCTCGCACGGCAAAGTCCAAGAGATCTTGCGAAACAGACCGCGCTTGCGCGTTTCTTCATAGGCTGGAACGACTTGTCCCGCGCCGGGCCGGCCGTGGCGAAAGTTGCCGAATTGGCGCCCAGGGGGGCGGACACTCAACTCCTGCAAGGAGAACTTCTGCTGCTGTCGCGGCCCAACTGGCTGAAAGCACGAGAGCGTGGCCTTGTGGAATTGGCGAAGATCGCGGACTCGAGTCCGGTCGCACGCCTCCTCTTGGAGCGAACTCGCTCCGAAATCGCCTACGAGTCGCAGAAGCGACCGGACGGTGCATTCTCGTTGGACGCGAAGATGCCGGAAATCCGGGTATCGGGGCTCGATCTCGCGGGCCGCGACCTGACCGGGATATGGCTACCCGACGGAACGCTGCCCGATCTGCACGCCCCACGCTCGGACTGGACCGCAGCCGGCATCGACGGGCTGGACCTGACCCGTGCGAACCTGCAGGAAGCGATCTTCACCGAGTCCAATCTGGAAGGGACCAAGCTCGTCGGCGCGGACCTCCAGCGCGCCCGCTTCGTCCGCGCGGTCATCACCGAGGCGGACTTCACCGGCGCACGGATGCAACTCGCCGTGATGCGCCAGGTGGGCGCGATCGAAGCGAGGTTCACCAACGCGGATCTGCGCGGCGCCGAGGTTGGCGGCAACTTCAGCGCCGCAGACTTCACGAACGCCGATCTGCGCGGCGCCGACCTGCGCGAGGCCTCAGCGATCGAAGTCGCCGTGCTCGCCGGCGCCCGCTACGACTGCCAGACGCGCCTCCCCCGCGGCTTCCGCCCCGAGAAGCACGGCATGGTGTTCGCCGACAAGAGCGTCTGCATCGGCGGCGCACAGGCGGGGAAGTAGGCGAGGCCGACCACCTCCCCGCACACCACCGTCCGCAGCGCTCCTTCGGACGCCATCACACCGGGAGCAGCGACTACTCCCGGTCGCGCAGCGCCAGGAAGTTCGTGATCGTCTTGTCATCCTTGTCGATCGCGGAAATTGTGAAGAGCTCGCCGTTCTTGAGCATCAATCCGGCAATGCCCCTGAACTTCAAGGTATCCTTGCCGCGCTTGAGCTTGAGGTCCGAGGTGATCTCGCAGTTGCTGTCGACGCTGAGGGTGCCGGAGAGTTCCCAGTCCAGCGTCGTGCTGGCGACGCACTCGGACTTCTTGCTGATGTCGCCGGAGCGTGAGACGCCGAGGGAGCAAGCGGCCTGCTTGCCCTCCAGGATCGTCATCATCTGCCAGTCTCCGGCCATGTCGGACTCCTTGCAGCCGTTGGCGGAGGCGGCGGTGGGCAGGGCCAGACAGGCGCAGGCGATGGCGGTGGAAATGATCGAAGCGTGCTTCATGTGGATCCCCATCCGACACCGGTAAGCGTGGACCAACAGTATGTAGGCGGTTGCGGCATCGAACCGGGACAATGCCTGAACGGGCTCGCACGCGCGACTGCCTCGGGTTGTGAGCGGCCGACGCGCCACCCCCGCCTGCAGGCCGCTTCCTCTCGGACACCCCTTGCCGGTGCCAGCCCGCCACGCATGGGCCGGGCTGTCTCGCGAGAAGCGGACGGGAGTTGCCTTTCAAGACAAGCCGTCTGCTGCACCTGACGAAAGAAGACACCGAACGTCGGTCGCGCCCGGCGCCGTCCGGATCAACTGGGACGGCTCAAGACGTGGATTCCTACCCCCGCGCCTCCACGAGCGCCTCGGCCAGCCGTCGCAAATCGTAGGGTTTGCGCAGCAGTACCGCCCGCCCAGACGGCAGCTCGGCAGCCTCCGGTGGCAGGGCGTCGCGGCCGGAGGCGAAAACGATGCCGAGGCCGGGGATGCGCCGGCTCGCCTCGACGGCGAGCGTGCCGCCGGAGGTTCCGGGGAGGCCGATGTCGGTGATCAGCACGTCGATCGGCTCGCGCTCGAGCACTGAAAGCGCCTCGCTCGCGTTGCCCGCCTCCAAAACGGTGTGGCCGAGGCCGGCGAGGAGGTCGACCGTCGACATGCGGATGATGATGTCGTCCTCGACGACGAGCACCCGCAGCGACGCGGCACCTTCGGCTCCGGGGGCCGCAGCGCCGTCGCCGCCGTGCGGGGCGGCTGCACCATCGGCGCCCCGCCACGCCGTGACGCCGTCGGCGTCCGTGGCGAAGGCGGAATCCTGCAGCTCGTGAGGGGAAGCGGCGCCATCGCCTCCGGCACCATCGCTTCGCCGGGCCGGTCCGGTCGAAGCCGCGGCGGCGCGCGGCGGGGAAGCAAACCGGCCAGCGACATCCGGTACGGCCGCCGGATCGGGCCGACCCGCCCGGCGCAGCGCGTCGCGCAGGCGGCGGGCCAGCGCCTCGCGGGTGTAGGGCTTGCTGAGCAGGTCGACGCCGTCATCGAGGCGGCCGCCGTGCACGATGGCGTTCTCGGTGTAGCCGGAGGTGAACATCACGGCGATGCCGGGCCGGCGCTCGCGGGCGATGCGGGCGAGCTCGGGGCTCCTGAGCGTGCCGGGCATGACGACGTCAGTGAAGAGGAGGTCGATCGGCATGCCGCTCGCCAGCACCGACAGCGCGCTCTCGGCGTCCTTCGCCTTCAGCACCCGGTAGCCGAGGTCGGCGAGCATCTCGACGACGGTCTCGCGCACCGTCTCGTCGTCCTCGACGACGAGGATCGTCTCGCTGCCGCCAGCGACCGGGCCGGCGTCGATGTCGGTGACGACGTCCTCCTCGCGCCGCGAGCGCGGCAGATAGAGGCGGATCGTCGTGCCGTGGCCGACCTCGCTGTAGATCTTCACGTGGCCGCCGGACTGCTTGACGAAGCCGTAGACCTGGCTGAGGCCGAGGCCGGTGCCCTGCCCTTCGGGCTTGGTCGAGAAGAACGGCTCGAAGGCCTGCTCGATCACCTCTGGCGGCATGCCACTGCCAGTGTCGGTGACGGCGAGCATGACGTACTGGCCGGTGGTGACGTCGTGGTTGGCGGCATAGGCGTCGTCGAGGAAGGCGTTGCCGGCCTCGAGCGTCAGCCGGCCCTGCCCCTCCATGGCGTCACGGGCGTTGATGGCGAGGTTGAGGAGCGCGTCCTCGACCTGGCCGGGGTCGACGAAGGTGTTCCACAGGCCGCCGGCGATCGCCGTCTCGATCTCGATGCCCTCGCCGAGCGCCCGGCGCAGCATCTCGTCGACGCTGCGGACGAGGCGGCCGAGATTGACGGTCTTCGGCGCGAGCGCCTGGCGGCGGCCATAGGCGAGGAGCTGCGAGGCGAGCTTGGAGCCGCGGGCGACGCCAGCGAGCGCATTGCGCAGGCGCTGCCCGGCGCGCGGGTCGCCTTCGAGCTCGCGGGCGAGGAGCTGCAGGTTGCCGCCGATCACCTGCAGGAGGTTGTTGAAGTCGTGGGCGACGCCGCCGGTGAGCCGGCCGATCGCCTCGAGCTTGACGACCTGACGCAGGCGCTCCTCGTTCTGGCGCAGCTGCTCGGTGCGCTCGGCCACCTGGCGCTCCAGCGTGGCGTTGAGTTCCTGGAGCGCCTGCTCGGCGCGGCGCATCTCGGTGACGTCGACATTGACGCCGATCATCCCCTGGAAGGCCCCGTCGGGGGCGAAGCGCGGGCGGGCGTCGGTGTGCAGGAGGCGCCAGTCGCCGTCGGCCCGACGGTAGCGGGCCTCGAGGCTGAACGGCCGCTGCTCGGCCATCGCCGCGGCGAGCGGACCGGCGACCTTCTCGCGATCGTCCGGGTGGATGGTGCCGCCCCAGTCGAAGCTCGCCACCGCGTCGGGGGCGACGCCCCAGAACCGGCGCTGCGCCATGTTGAGGTAGAGGCAGTGCCCATCGGCGGTGCTCATCCACAACATCACCGGCGCGCTCTCGGCGACGAGCCGGAAGCGCTGCTCGCTCTCCGAGAGCGCCTTCTCGGCGTGCTTCTGCTCGGTGATGTCGTGGCCCTGCACGAAGATGCCGGCGACGGAACCATCACGGTCGAAGATCGGCTGGTAGACAAAGTCGACGTAGCGCTCGTCGTCCGGCGCGTCCCGCCGCTCGAGAACCACGCGCATGCCGCGCCCGACATAGGGCTGGCCGCTGCGATAGACGCTGTCGAGGAGATCGACGAAGCCCTGGCCGCGAACTTCCGGCAACGCCTCGATGACCGGCTTGCCGAGCACGTCGGTGCGGGCGACCAGCGTCGTGTAGGCGGCGTTGGCGAGGGTGAAGACGTGGGTCGGGCCGCTCAGCACCGCCATGAAGCCCGGCGCCTGCTCGAACAGGCGGCGCAGATGGTCGCGCTCCTCGACCAGAGCCCGGCTGGTCTCCTCGACATCGAGCGCCCGGCGCAGCACGGCGCCCTCGATCTGCGACACATAGGTCGAGCGGTCGTCCTTGGCGCCGGCGGCGGAGCGCAGGCGCTGCAGTTCGGTGACGTCGACGGTGTGCTGGAGCACCACCACCACCTCGCCGGCGGCATCCAGCAGCGGCGTATGGGTGGCGGCCCAGAAACGCTCCTCGAACGTGCCGTCGGGACGGGGCAGGTCGTACCGGATGAGGGGGATGTGGTCGCGCTGCCGGGTGGCAAAGGCGCGCTCCAGCGAGGAGCGCAGCTGCCGATGCGGCAGAGAAGCCGGATCGCTCGGGAAGGCCTCGAACATGTTGCGGCCGAGGATCTCCTCGCGCGTCCGCCCCGTCGCCGCCAGATAGGCTCCGTTCATCCCGACGATGGTGAGGGATGGGTCCAGCAGGACATAGGGATTGGGCGACGCCTCGAAGATGGCATCGCGGTCAATACGGCTGAACACCGGCATGCGTGCGAAACTCGGGATCCGGAGTGACCAACGACGCCGACCGGCGCTGGCGACATCCTCCGTCTTCCCGATACAGGAAGCCCCAGAGAATCCCAAGCCATCCCCCCGCGGCGAGTGGAAACGCCCAAGACGGCGCGTGGTTCCACGGCAACGGTCGGCGGCGCGAGGATGTGGCGCGGTTTCAACGCGGGGCGAACGCCGGTAAGGTGGCCGCCACGTCCTCGGCCGGGTTCAAACGATGTTTCGCGTCCTTTCCGGCCGGATGGCCGGGCTCTCAGCCGGCGCACGCGCGGCCGTCACGGCGACCGCCGTGACGCTCGCCTTCGCCGCCGTGATCTCGGCGGCGCTGCCGCCGACGGCGGCCTTTGCGCGCATCGGCGCGGGCGAGGTCGACGAGGATGCGCCGAGCCCCTTCGCCACGCCGGACCCGGCGGGGCACGGCGGCGAGGACGAGCCGCTGCCCGAGGGCGCGCTGGAACCGCCGCCGCTGCCCGGCGAGACGCCCGATGGCGGCGCAGACCAGACTGGCGACGGGCAGTCGCCGTCGCAACAGCCGGCCGGCGGGCCTCCCGCAGGCGGTCCTGGCTCCGACAGCCCTCCCTCCGAGGCGTCGCCCGCCGACGCGCCGGCCGGGCCGGACGAGCGCGGACCCGCGGCGGGGCAGGACGAGGAGCCCCCGACACCCTTCGGCGTCGATCCCAATCGCGGCGTTGGCCCGCCGGTGGTCGACGTGGTGCCCGACACGAGCCCGCTGCCGGAGGTTCACTACGGCGAGGCGGGTCTTCCGGAGCCCGTGCGCAAGATGCGGGCGGCAATCCTGGAGGCGGCGCGCGGCGGCGACATCGAGGCGCTCCGGGCGGTGCTGGAGACGAGCGAGATGCCGCCGGTGCTTGCGCGCGGCGACGTCGGCGACCCGATCACCTTCCTGAAGGAATCCTCCGGCGATCAGGAGGGGCGCGAGATCCTCGCCATCCTCATCGACCTGCTCGAGGCCGGCTGGGTGCGGCTCAACCCCGGCCAGCCGGGCGAGATGTATGTCTGGCCCTATTTCGCGGCGATGCCGATCGACCGGCTGACCCCGCAGCAGATCGTCGAGCTCTACCGCATCCTCACCGCAGCCGACGTCGACGAGATGCGGGCCTACGACGAATGGCTGTTCTTCAAGATCGGCATCGGCGCCGACGGGTCCTGGCACTACTTCATGGTGGACGAGCCGTAGGACGGGTCGCCGCGGCCGAGGCCGCCGGCGGGCTCGCCTACAGGCGGCCGGCTAATCTCTCAGAGCCGGCCGGCGAGGCTCGCCGGCTCGGGGCCGCCGTAGGCCCAGTCGAGGAGCTCCACCGTGTGCGTGACGGGGCGGCCGGTTTCGCCGGGGCGATCGGCGAGCTGGACGATGCAGCCGATGTTGCCGGTGGCGACGATCGCGGCCTTCGTCTTCGCCAGGTTGTCACGCTTGCGCGTCCGCAGCTGGCCGGCGATCTCAGGCTGCAGGATGTTGTAGACGCCGGCCGAGCCGCAGCAGATGTGGCCCTCTGGCACGTCCTTGACGGCAAAGCCGGCGCGGGCGAGCAGCGCCTTCGGCTCGAGGCGGATCTTCTGGCCGTGCTGCATCGAGCAGGCCGAGTGGTAGGCAACTACCGTGGTTGAGCGGCGCTCCGGCTCGCCGAGGTCGAGGGGTGCGAGCACCTCGCTGACGTCCTTCGCCAGCGCCGAGATGCGCGCCGCCTTCGCCGCATAGGCGGCGTCGTCGGCGAGCAGGTGGCCATAGTCCTTGATGGTGGTGCCGCAGCCGGACGCCGTGATGACGACGGCGTCGAGGCCGCCGTTGTCGAGGACGGCCGTCCAGGCGTCGACGTTGATGCGCGCCGCCGCCTTGGCGGCCTCCTCCCTGCCCATGTGCAGCACCAGCGAGCCGCAGCACTGCTCCCCGGGAGCAGCCACGACCTCGTAGCCGGCACGCGCCAGCAATCGCGCGGCGGCCGCGTTGATCGACGGGGCGAGCACCGCCTGGGCGCAGCCGTTCAGGAGCGCGACGCGGCCGCGGCGGGGGCCGGTGGCGGCGGCGGAGGCCGGCGGGCGGGCGGCCGGCAGCTTGCCCGGGGCGAGCGCCAGCATCGCCGCCGCGCGTGCGCCGACCACCGGCAGCTTCGCGGCGAGGCCGGCGAACGGCCGCGCCAGCCGGGCACCGGTGAGCGCCAGCCGAAAGCGCGCGGGGCTCGGCACGGTGGCGGCGAGCACCGCCCGCATCAGCCGGTCGTGCCAGGGGCGGTCGTAGGTCTCGTTGATGTGGGCACGGGCGCGGTCGACGAGGTGCATGTAGTCGACGCCGGACGGGCACGTCGTCATGCAGGAGAGGCACGACAGGCAGCGGTCGACGTGGCGCGTCACCTCGGCATCGGCCGGGCGGTCGTTCTCCAGCATCTCCTTGATCATGTAGATGCGGCCGCGCGGGCTGTCGCGCTCGTCGCCGAGCAGCACGAAGGTCGGGCACGTCGAGGTGCAGAAGCCGCAGTGCACGCACTTGCGCAGGATCGCCTCGGCCTCGACGATCTTCGGGTCGGCGCGCTGCTCGTCGGTGAAGCTCGTCTGCATGGCGGGTCAGAACATCCAGGTGTTCGGGTCGGCGATCGGCTCGCGGCGCGAGGCGGCCTGCAGGCCCTTGATGCAGCGCACGACCACCCAGATGACGACCGCCAGCCAGACGAGGAAGCCGATGAAGACGAAGGCGAGGACGGCGCCGATCAGGCCGTAGAGCAGGCCGATCCAGAAGGTGCGGATCTGGTAGGTGTAGTGGCTGTCGAGCCACGGCTCGCCCTTGCCGCGGCTGATGTAGGCCATCACCACGGCGACGAGGCTGGTGATCGCGACGACGAAGCCGACGAGATAGAGGACGTAGATCACCTGCACGTTGCCGGGGCCGGGATCGAACAGGCCCGGCTCGGCACGCGGGGCGCCGTTCGGCGGCAGGTTCGGCGTGGCGTCGGTCATGGTGGGCTCCCTCCCATTGGGCCGTGAGGCGCGCTCCCGACGCGCCCGGCCTCAGACCCCGGCATACATGCGCCCCGGCTCGAGCACGCCGCGCGGATCGAAGACCTCCTTCAGGCGGCGCGTCACGCCGGCGAGTGCGGGTGGCTGCGGCTCGAAGGGATCGACCAGGGCGCGCACCGCGGCGGGCGCCTTGATGAGCGTCGCGTGGCCACCGCCGGCGGCGGCGACGGCGGCGCGGAGCGCCGGGGCCCCGGCATCGGACAGCGCATCGGGCAGCGACACCCAGACGAGGCCGCCGGCCCAGTCGAACATCCACGCACCGCCGAGGCGCTCGGCGGCCGCCGCGATGACGGGTCCGGCGGAAGGCGCCACCGAGACGCGCCAGACGATCGGGTCGCCGCGCTCCGCCAGCGGGACCACGTCGCGGATCGACCGCCACAGGTCGCGCGAGGCCTCCGCCTCGACCGGCGCCGCCAGCAGCGGCGCGAGCACGGCCGACAGCGCTGTGACGCGGGCCGCGACCGAGGGCGCGATGCCTTCCAGGCGCAGCAGCGTCACGGCGCCCGCGCCGAGGGACGCGCCGGGCAGCGCGGCGGCGATGGCAGACGGCAGGTGGGCGGCGGCGGAGACGTCTGCGGAGGAGCCCATCGCCGCCGTCATGGCAGCGACCGCAGCAGTGGCGTCGAGGCCGGCGAGCGCCAGCGTCGTCTCGGTCTCCGCCACCGGCAGCACCTTCAGCGTGATCTCGGTGAAGACGGCGAGCGTGCCCCAGGAGCCGGAGAGGCCGCGCGACAGGTCGTAGCCGGTGACGTTCTTGACGACGCGGCCGCCGGCCTTGAAGGCCTCGGCGCGGCCGGAGATGGCGTGAAGGCCAAGGGTGTGGTCGCGCGCCGCTCCCGCCTTGATGCGGCGCGGGCCGGCGAGGTTGGCGGCGAGGAGGCCGCCGAGTGTGCCGCGCCCCGCCGGCGCCCCGAACAGCGGGCCGTAGTCGATCGGCTCGAAGGCGAGCTCCTGTCCGTGGGTGGCGAGCAGCGCCCCGATCTCGGCGACCGACGTGCCGGCCTTGGCGGAGAGCACCAGTTCCTCGGGCTCGTAGAGGGTCACGCCGGTGAGCGCGGAGAGGTCGAGCGTCGCCGCCGCCTGCACGGGCCGGCCGATCAGGCGCTTGGAGCCGTGGCCGATCACCTCGATCGGCGCGCTGGCGGCGACGGCCGAGGCGACGATGTCGCGCACGTCATCGTCGTCGCGCGGCGTCAGGATGCCGGCGGGGGCGAGGGTTTCGGACGAACTCACGTGGTCTGCTCCGTCGAGCGGCTGGCTGCGAGGGTCGGGCCGACGACGAGCGCCCCACCCGCGGCGCCCCCCCTCCCTACCCTCCCCCGCGAGGGGGGAGGGTTTGCGCAGAGTTTGTCTCGAACTCTCGCCCACTTCGAAACGCGAACCCTCCCCCCTCGCGGGGGAGGTGGACGGCGAAGCCGGTCGGAGGGGGGGCGCCGCGAGTTCGGCGACGGAGAGAGGGCAGACAGCACCAACGGCCCCTGCCCTCAGAACCGCGGGATGTCGGGGAACGGGATGGCGCCGGCGTGGACGTGCATCCGGCCGAGCTCGGCGCAGCGGCGCAGCTGCGGGAAGACCTTGCCCGGATTGAGCAGCCCGTTCGCGTCGAAGGCGCACTTCACCCGCATCTGGTGGTCGAGATCGACCTCGTTGAACATCGTCGGCATCAGGTCGCGCTTCTCGACGCCGACGCCGTGCTCGCCGGTGAGAACGCCGCCAACCTCGACGCAGAGCCGCAGGATGTCGGAGCCGAAGTCCTCAGCGGCGGTGAGCTCACCCGGCTTGTTGGCGTCGTAGAGGATGAGGGGGTGGAGGTTGCCGTCGCCGGCGTGGAAGACGTTGGCGACGGCGAGGCCGTAGTGCTCCGAGAGCTCGCGCATGCGGGCGAGCACCAGCGGCAGCGCCTTGCGCGGGATCGTGCCGTCCATGCAGAGATAGTCCGGCGCCAGCCGACCGACAGCCGGGAAGGCCGCCTTGCGGCCGGCCCAGAAGTTCATGCGCTCGGCCTCCGACGTGGAGACCCGGCACTCGGTGGCGTGGTTCGCCCGCGCGATCGCCTCGACGCGGGACAGCAGCGCATCGACCTCGACCGGCGGACCGTCGAGCTCGACGATCAGAAGCGCCTCGACATCGAGCGGATAGCCGGCGTGGACGAAGGCTTCCGCGGCGGCGATCGCCGGCGCGTCCATCATCTCCATGCCGGCCGGGATGATGCCGGCGGCGATGATGGCGGCGACGCAGGCCCCGGCCGCCTCGCTGGTGGGAAAGCCGATGAGGGCCGCCCGCGCCGTCTCGGGGGCGCGCAGCAGCCGCACCGTCACCTCGGTGACGACCCCGAGCAGGCCCTCGGAGCCGACGATCAGCCCGAGCAGGTCGTAGCCCTCGCTGTCGAGGTGCTTGCCGCCGAGGCGGATCACCTCGCCAGTGATCAGCACCATCTCGACGCCGAGCACATTGTTGGTGGTGAGGCCGTACTTGAGGCTGTGGACGCCGCCGGAGTTCTCGGCGATGTTGCCGCCGATCGAGCAGGCGATCTGCGAGGACGGGTCGGGGGCGTAGTAGAAGCCCTCGTGCTCGACGGCACGGGTGACGCCGAGATTTGTGACACCGGGTTGCACGACGGCACAGCGGTTGTCGAAATCGACGTCGAGGACGCGGTTGAAGCGCATCATCGACATCAGCACGCCGTCGGCGAGCGGCAGCGCGCCGCCGGAGAGCGAGGTGCCGGCGCCGCGCGGCACCACCTTGATGCCGTTCTCGTGGCAATAGGAGAGCACGGCGCTCACCTCCGCCACGGTGTCCGGCAGCACCACCAGCATCGGCAGCTGCTTGTAGGCGGTGAGGCCGTCGGTCTCGTAGGGGGCGAGCGAGGTCGGCTCGACGATGACACGGTCGGGCGCGGTGCGCTCGGCGAGAGCGCGCGCGATCTCGCCACGGCGCGCCAGCACCGCTTCATCGAGGTCCGGCATCTTCAGGCTCGACATCGCGCCCGCTTCCTCCCCTGGTGCCCCGTCTGCGACGGGGCTCCGAACCGGCCGGCGGCATCGTTCGCCGCTCTTGTTTCGATCTGCTCTGGACTACGCCACTCGACGCATTAGTTCAAACGGGGTGTTTTGCAACAGGTGCGGAAGGAACGCATGAGCAGCCTGGTCGACCTCGAGATCTTCGCGCGCGTCGTGACCGCGGAGAGCATGTCGGCGGCCGGGCGCGAGATGGGCCTCTCCCCCGCCGTCGTCTCCAAGCGGATGCGGCGGCTCGAGGATCGCCTCGGCACGCGCCTCCTGCAGCGCACCACCCGCCAGATCGCCCTCACCGAGGCCGGCCAGGGCTTCTACGAGCGCGTCGTTGCCATCCTCGCCTCGATCGAGGAGGCGGAATCCTTCGTCACCCGCCGCTCGACGACGGCGCGCGGCACCCTGAAGGTGACGGCGCCGACCTCGTTCGGCCGCATGCACGTCGCCCCGCACCTCGGGCCCTTCCTCGCGGCCAATCCCGAACTGACGCTCAACCTGCAGCTCAATGACGAGTTCGTCGACATCGTCGGCGAGGGCTTCGACGTGGCGATCCGCATCGCCGAGCTGACCGCCTCGAGCCACGTCGCGCGACGGCTCGCGCCGGTTCACCGGGTGCTGTGCGCCTCGCCGGACTATCTCGCCCGCCACGGCCGCCCGGAGACGCTCGCCGACCTCGAGAAGCACGCCTGCCTGTCGCCGCAGCAGCAGGACGGCTGGCGCCTCGACGGGCCGGACGGGCCGGTGGTGATCCGCCCGTCGGCGCCGATCCGCACCAACTCGAGCGAAGTCGTGCGCGAGGCGGTGGTGGCCGGCTTCGGCATCGCGCTGCGCTCGACCTGGGACGTCGGGCCGGAGCTCTCCTCCGGCCGGCTCGAGGTGGTGCTGCCGGACTATCGCGGCGCGCGCGGGGTGGCGGTGCATGCCGTCTATCCGAGCCGCCGCTTCCTGCCCCTGAAGGTGCGCGTCTTCATCGACCATCTCGCCGGGCTCTACGGGTCGGCGCCCTACTGGGACGACGGGCTCGAGGCGGTGCTGTCGGGACAGAAGCGCCGCCGCCGGGCGGCGACGGCCGAGACGCTCGAGGAAGCGACCTGAGCGCGGCGCGGCTCGACCGGAGCGAGGCGCTTCGCTAGAACCGGAGCGCCCCGAACCGACAGCCGCGAGCGCGCCGTGACCGCATCCCCCCTCGCCTCCGCCGACGCCCCCGCCGCGCCGCTGGAACGCTTCGCCGCTGCGATCGGCCTGCGCAACATCCTGACCGCCGACGCCGACACCGCGCCCTATCTCGTCGAGTGGCGCGGCCTCTATCACGGCCGCACGCCGGCCGTGCTGCGCCCGGGCTCCACCGCCGAGGTCGCGGCGATCCTCGCCATCGCCAACGAGACGCTGACGCCGATCGTCGTGCAGGGCGGCAACACCGGCCTCGTCGGCGGCCAGGTGCCGGACGAAAGCGGCCGCGAGGTGGTGCTGTCACTCGCCCGCATGGACCGCGTGCGCGAGGTCGACGCCGCCGGCGGCACGATGACGGTGGAGGCCGGCTGCATCCTGGAGCGCATCCACGCGGAGGCCGACGCCGTCGACCGGCTGTTCCCGCTGACGCTCGGCGCGCAGGGCTCGTGCCGCATCGGTGGCAACCTGTCGACCAACGCCGGCGGCACGGCGGTGCTCGCCTACGGCAACACCCGCGACCTCGTGCTGGGGCTCGAAGTGGTGCTGCCGACCGGCGAGGTGTGGAACGGCCTGCGCAAGCTGCGCAAGGACAACACCGGCTACGACCTCAAGCACCTGTTCATCGGCGCGGAGGGCACGCTCGGGGTCATCACGGCCGCGGTGCTGAAGCTGCTGCCGAAGCCGGTGGCGCGCGAGGTCGCCTTCATCGGCGTCGAGAGCCCCGAGGCGGCGCTCGACCTGTTCAACCGCCTGCGCGGCGCCGCCGGATCATCGCTGACCGGCTTCGAACTGATCGCCCATACCGCATTCGATTTCGCGCTCCGCCACCTCGCCGGCGCGCGCAATCCGCTGTCGGCGCCGCAGCCCTGGTACGTGCTTGCCGAGGTCTCCTCGGGCAGCCGGGCGCTCGACGTGCGCGCGCTCTTCGAGGAGGTGCTCGCCGCCGCCTTCGAGGACGGCGTCGTCACCGACGCCGCGATCGCCGAGAGCCTCGCCCAGGGCGACGCCTTCTGGCATCTGCGGCACGGGCTGTCGGAGGTGCAGGCGCACGAGGGCGGCTCGATCAAGCACGACGTCTCGGTGCCGGTGGCCTCGGTGCCGGCCTTCCTCGCCCGCGCCACGGCCGCTGTCGAGGCGCTGGTGCCGGGATGCCGGCCGGCTGCCTTCGGCCACATGGGCGACGGCAACATCCACTTCAACGTCTCCCAGCCGGTCGGCGCCGACAAGGCCGCCTTCATTGCCGGCTGGGATGCGATGGGCACCGTCGTGCATGGCGTCGTCGCCGAGCTCGACGGTTCGATCTCCGCCGAGCACGGCATCGGGCGGCTCAAGCGGCACCTCCTGCCCGGGGTGAAGGCGCCGCTCGAGCTCGACCTGATGCGGCGCATCAAGCGCGCCTACGACCCGAACGGCATCCTCAATCCCAACCGCGTGCTCTGACGGCCGCGACACGCGGTGACCGGCTGATTGCCCGCGCACCGCGCGCGCGGCGCTGTACGCGCGCGCCGATCGCGAGCCCGGACGAAATGGTTCGCTCACTGGTTCGCGCTAGGGTCGCGCGCTTCGCCCCGCCCGGACCCTCCCATTCAACCCAGCGACGTAACCTCCTGGAAAGCAACGACATCGGACTTTCGTCAGGGCGTCACCAATCGCCTTGCACCTTCAACATTGCACGCGCCACTGTGGATTGCGCCGACCGCCGTCCGACTGGAAAAACAGAATGCTGTTGCGAGATCTGATAGCGACGGTGGCGAGGAGCTCTCTCTCCGAGCTGCTCGACTCCATCTGCGATCTCGCCGCCAACCGGCACGCCTTCCGGGGCGTCAGCATCGCGCTGAATTCCGGCGAAGGGCTCGTGCAGGGCCATAGCGCACACTTCCGCGCCTACTCGCCGACAGACTGGCACAGCCTCCACGAGCGCCTCGGACCGCACGTCGCGCTGGCGCCGGTCCACCGCGTCGACGACCAGATCGCCGTTCGCTTCGCAGCCGCCGAGGCGGCGATGACTTTGCACGCCGAACCGGATGCAACCGGGACCGGAGGGGCCGCCCTGATGGCCATCGGCCTCGCTCTGCCGGTCCAGGGCGCCCGCGACACCGTCGTTCAGACGCTGTCCGGGCTGTTGCGCGGCCTCAAGGGCCACGTCCAGGATCACTTCGCCTCGCAGGCCGCCCTCGCCCGTCTCCGCCACATGCTGACGACCGTCGAGACGCTGGCTCGGGTCGGCGTCTGGGAAGTCGATCCGACCAGCCACCGCCTGCACTGGTCGGACGAGATCTACCGGCTGCATGGGGTCGCCCCCGGACGGGAACCCGACGTCGAGACGGCTCTCGGCTTTTATCCCGAGCCCGCCCGCACCGCGCTGCGCGGGCACCTCGAGCGGCTGCTCGAGCACGGCGAGAGCTTCGACCTGACGGTTCCGATCGACCGTGCCGACGGGGAACGGCGCGTCGTGCGGGCGATCGGCGCCAGCGACCCGGCCGGGCGCAGGGCCCGGAGCGCCTTCGGCGTCTTCCAGGACGTCACCTCGCAGGCGCGCCGCGAGGAAGATCTCTGGCGGGCGGCCAACCACGACCCGCTGACGGGCCTGCCGAACCGCCGGGCCTTCGCCGACCGCCTCGCCGCCGCCTGCGTGCAGGCGCGGTCGAGCGGCACCTTCGGGGTGGCGATCATTGCCGACCTCGACAGTTTCAAGGTGATCAACGACGTCCACGGCCACGACATCGGCGACCGCGTGCTGGTGGCGATGGCGGAGCGCATCGGTGCCGCGGTGCCGCTCGCCGGACGGGTCGGCGGTGACGAGTTCGGACTGGTGGCGACGGGGTTCGCGACGCGCCGGGAAGCTCAGGAGGCGGCCCGCCGGCTGATCGGCGACCTCGCCTTCGACTTCTCCCACGACGCCCGACAGGTGCCGATCACCGCCACGGCCGGCGCCTGCGTGATGTGCGCCAACGCGTGCGATTCCGCCGAGGTGCTGCGCAGCGCCGACATCGCGCTGATGCACGCCAAGCGGCGGGGACGGCGCGAGGTGGCCTTCTACGAGGCCCGCTTCGGCGACGAGCTGATCCGCCGCGACCAGACCCTCACCCGCATGCGCGCGGCCCTCGCCCGCGGCGGCGTGGTGCCCTACTACCAGCCCCAGGTCGACGTTGCCTCGGGCGCGGTGATCGGCGTCGAGGTGCTGGCGCGTCAGGTGCTCGACGGCAAGGTGACGGCGGCGGCCGACTTCGAGGACGCCTTTGCCGACGGCGCGCTCGCCGTCTCGATCGGCCGCGTCGTTCTGGGGGCCGCCTGCCGCGACCTCGGTCAGCTGCGCCGCCAGGGCATCCTGCCGCCGCGGCTGTCGATCAACGTCGCGCCGATGGAGATCTGCTACCCGGACTATACCCGCAACCTTTTGGCGCAGCTCGAGGCGCACGGCATCCCGCCGAGCGACGTGCTCGTCGAGATCACCGAGGACGTGCTGCTCGGACGCGACCAGGAGGAGGTGCACGAGGCGCTGGACGAGCTCGCCCACGGCGGTCTCCGCGTTGCCTTCGACGACTTCGGAACCGGCTACGCCTCGCTCATCCACCTCGCCTCCTACCCCGTCCACCAGGTGAAGATCGACAAGCGCTTCATCGCCGAGATCGTCACCGATCCGGTCAGCCAGGCGGTGGTGCGCGGCGTCGTCGAGGTGAGCCGGGCGCGGGCGATCGAGGTGGCGGCCGAGGGCGTCGAGACGGCGCGCCAGCTCGCCATGCTGCGGGCGATCGGCTGCGACGTCGTTCAGGGCTACCACATCGCCCGGCCGATGCCCTTCGAGGCGCTCGCGGCCCTGCTCGCGAACGGCCCGATCCTCGGCGGCGGCCGGGGCTGAGGCGCGCCAGCGCCCTCAGCGGGCGAAGCGGCGGTCGTAGGCGAGCACGGCGTTGAGGAGCACCTGCGCACCGGCGGCGCACTCGTCGAAGGAGGTGTCCTCCGCCTCGTTATGGCTGATGCCGTCCTTGCAGGGCACGAAGATCATCGAGGTCGGGCAGACGCGGGCGATGTAGGCGGCGTCGTGGCCAGGGCCCGAGACAATCTCGCGCGCGGCCAAGCCGGCGGTGACGGCCCCTTCCGCGACGCTCGCGACGCAGTCGGCGTCGAAGACCACCGGCGGCGAATCCCAGATCCGCTTCCAGACGATCTCGAGCCCGGTCTCGGCGGCGACGGCGGTGACGGTACGGCCGAACTCGGCCTCCATCTCCTCCAGCACGGCGGCGTCGGGGT
The DNA here is from genome assembly GCF_046156265.1 of Pseudoxanthobacter sp. M-2. Lineage (NCBI taxonomy): Bacteria > Pseudomonadati > Pseudomonadota > Alphaproteobacteria > Hyphomicrobiales > Segnochrobactraceae > Pseudoxanthobacter > Pseudoxanthobacter sp. M-2. The sequence continues at coordinate 191,147 of NZ_JAWDIR010000047.1, read as the reverse complement.
TGCGGAAATCGACGGTGAAGAAGACCTCGCCGGGGATGACGTTGCGAGAGTTCGGCTTCACCTCGACGAGCCCGACGGTGCCGACCGCCGGCAGCCGTGCCTTGGCGATGCGGTCGACCGCCTCGAAGAGCTTCGCCGCGCCGAGGAGCGCATTCCTGCGCAGCATCATCGGCGTCGAGCCGGTGTGGGCCTCCTTGCCGGTGACGGTGACGTCGTACCAGCGCATGCCCTGCACGCCCTTGACGATGCCGATGGTCTTGCCCTCGGCCTCGAGGATCGGGCCCTGCTCGATGTGGAGCTCGAACATCGCGCTCATCGACACGGCGCCGGCCTTCACCTCGCCGCGGTAGCCGATGGCGTCGAGCGCCGCGCCGAAGGTCTCGCCCTGCCGGTCCTCGCGGCTGTCCGCATAGGCGCGGTCGAAGACGCCGGCGAAGACGCCGGAGCCGAGCATCGCCGGGGCGAAGCGCGACCCCTCCTCGTTGGTCCAGTTGACCAGCATCACCGGGGCGTTCGTCTCGTAGCCGAGATCGACCAAGGTGCGCAGCGCCTCCAGCCCGCCGAGCACGCCGAGGATGCCGTCGAACTTGCCGCCGGTCGGCTGGGTGTCGAGATGGCTGCCCATGGCGATGGGCGCCAAGTCGTCACGCTTGCCCGGGCGGACGGCGAACATGTTGCCGACCTCGTCGACCGTGACGGTGCAGCCGAGGCCCTCGCAGGCGGCCTTGAACCAGTCGCGTACCTGGCGGTCGAGGTCGGTCAGCGTCAGCCGCCGCACGCCGCCCTTCTCGGTGCCGCCGATCTTCGCCGTCTCCATCAGCGTGTCCCACAGGCGCTGCGGGTCGATGGAGAGGTTGGTGGTGGTGGTGGTCATGGTAGGCCTCGTCGGTCGGACATTCCGATCGTCAGGCAGACTGGAATGCCTGACGGAGCAAGGGGTGAAGGATATCGGCAAAGGGGTTGGCGACCGTGAGCCCGGCCCATGAGAAGCCCTCCTGCATGTCCTCCGACAGTAGCAGGCGGCAGCCGGCCTCCACCGATACGGCGAGGATCAAGGCATCCCAGATCTGCAGGTCGTGGCGCTCGGTGAGATCAAGAGCCGCATCAAACGCTGCAGTTGACGTTCCGGCGACAAAGCACGTGTTACGCCATAACCGTACGCGCTCGCAGGATGCGGCTCGGGTCATCCGACCTCGCCGTCGCAGAATGCGTTGCAGTTCACCGAGAACCTGCGCCGGCAGGACGATCCGCGCGACTCCGAGCCTCTCGATCGTGAGGGTGGCGGTTTGCTGTCGGCCGCGATCGTCGACACCCTCGGCATAGGCGAGGACGTTCGTGTCGATCGCGACTTTCAAGCAGGATCATCCGTGTCGTCGTAGGCCTCGTCGCGGGTGACGCGGCCGAGATTGAGAGCCGGCTGGCTCTTCAGCCGCGCGATGAGTTCGCGAAAGGCCGCTTCGCGTTCCGCGGCATCGGCTTCCGGCTCGGGCGCGAGGCGCGCCACGGGGCGGCCACGCGACGTGACCTGCACCGTCTCGCCCCGCTCGACCTCGCCGAGGAGCTTCGAGAAGTGGCGATTGGCATCCGCCGCCGATACCGTCTTCACGCGCATGGTCCCAATGTAGTGAACTTCACTACTATAGCTGATCTCGGCGCTTGCCGCCAATCCCCTACGGCGTCACCTCCGCCCGCTCGACCGCCCGCGGCGCGGTTAGCGCCCGCCACTTGGCATTCGCCACGTGCACCGCCGGGAACGGGTCGCGGGCCACATAGGCGCCGTCGCCGCGCTCGGCGCGCAGCCGGCCGTCCTGCCAGGCGACCTTGCCGCGCGACATCACCACGGCCGGCAGGCCGACGCACTCGAAGCCCTCGAAGACGTTGTAGTCGATGCGGCTCACCTGGGTCTTCGGCGAGATCGTCTTCGTCGCCGACGGGTCCCAGACGATGATGTCGGCGTCCGATCCCACCGCGATGCGGCCCTTCCGCGGATAGACGTTGAGGATGCGGGCGATGTTGGCGGAGGTGGCGCCGACGAACTCCTCCTTGGTCAGCCGGCCGGTGCCGACACCGGCCGTCCACAGCACCGGCAGGCGATCCTCGAGGCCACCGGTGCCGTTCGGGATCTTGGTGAAGTCGCCGAGGCCGAGGCGCTTCTGCTCGCTGGTGAAGGCGCAGTGGTCGGTCGCCACCACCTGCAGCGAGCCCGACTGCAGCCCCGCCCACAGGCTCGCCTGGTGCTCCTTCGGGCGGAACGGCGGCGACATCACGCGGCGTGCCGCATAGGTCCAGTCGGCGTTGCGATACTCGTCCTCGTCGAGGACGAGGTGCTGGATCAGCGGCTCGCCATAGACGCGCTTGCCGCTCGCGCGCGCCCGCGCGATCGCCTCGTGGGCGGGCTTGCAGGAGGTGTGGACGACATAGAGCGGGCAGCCGGCCATGTCGGCGATCATGATCGCCCGGTTGGTCGCCTCGCCCTCGACCTCGGGGGGCCGCGAATAGGCGTGGCCTTCCGGTCCGGTGATGCCCTGCTCCATCAGCTGCTGCTGCAGGCGGAAGACGACGTCGCCGTTCTCGGCGTGGACGAGCGGCAGGGCGCCGAGGGCGGCGCAGCGACGGAACGAGTGGAAGAGCTCGTCGTCGTTCACCATCAAGGCGCCCTTGTAGGCCATGAAGTGCTTGAAGGTGTTGATGCCGTAGGTCTTCACGACGGTTTCCATCTCGTCGAAGACCGGCTCGTCCCACCAGGTCACCGCCATGTGGAAGCCGTAGTCGCAGGCGGCGGCTTCCGACTTGCGCCGCCAGTCCTGGTAGGCGGCGAGCATCGACTGGCCGGGGGCCGGGATGCAGAAGTCGACCACCATCGTGGTGCCGCCCGACAGCGCCGCCTTGGTGCCCCACTCGAAGTCGTCGGCCGACACGCTCCCCATGAACATGAACTCGAGGTGGGTGTGCGGGTCGATGCCGCCGGGCATGACGTAGGCCCCGCCGGCGTCGATGACGTTGGCACCGGCCGGCGCCTCGAGATCGCGCCCGACGGCGACGATCCTGCCGCCCTCGACGAGAACGTCCGCCTTCTGCGAGGCGTCATGGTTCACAACGGTGCCGCCGCGGATGAGAGTGGTCATGGGGGTCTCCGAGATCAGTTCAGTGAGAACGCGGACGTTGCGGTCTTGATTGACAGGCCCCCACCTGCCGGCTTCGCCGGCTGTCCTCCCCCCTGGCAGGGGGAGGACGGGGCAACGGACTTGTTGGGCCTCGGCATTTCAAGGTCCGCGACACGTCCCTCCCCTGCCAGGGGGAGGGACAGACCGCGCAGCGGTCAGGGTGGGGCCCGTCGCTCCGGGCTGCGACGACTGCTCGTGCGTCGGTGGATCAACTTCCGCCCCTCAACATCGATGCCGCCGAACACCGCCGCCCGGATCGTCTCCAGCACATCGTCGATCCGCAGGAACACGTCGGCGTTCTGGAACCTCAAAACGCGGTAACCCGCCCGCCCAAGCCATGCCGTCCGTCGGGCGTCATAGTCGGCATCCGCCTGCTCGGTATGCTGGCCGCCGTCGAGTTCGACGACGAGCCGCGCCGCGTGGCAGGCGAAGTCCGCAACGAACGCTCCGATCGGCACCTGCCGGCGGAAGTGAGAGCCGTCGAGCGGAAGGCGCCGGAGGGCATTCCACAGTGTGGTTTCCGCCTCCGTCGGCTGGCGACGGAGACGGCGGGCGGTGTCGCGACGGGTGCGTTCGACGACCATCGGACCAATTGCTCTTGATTGACGGGCCCCCACCTGCCGGCTTCGCCGGCTGTCCTCCCCCCTGGCAGGGGGAGGACGCGTCGCTTGCTTTGAGATGGCAGCGTCCGACAACCGCTGTCCGGTCCTCCCCCTGCCAGGGGGGAGGACCGCCGCGCCGCAGGCGCGGCAGGTGGGGGCCCGTCAATCCAATGACGACGCCCCCGCCCCCCTCACTTCATCGCGTCGTACACCGCCGTCGAGGTCGCCCCCTCCGGCTTCTTGGTGATCACCGGGTCGGAGCCGCCGGACATCAGGATCGCGACCGTGCGGTCGAAGTCGGCCGGGTCGAGCTTGCCGTTCGCTTCGGTGTCCAGAAGCTTGGCAATCTCGCCCATCATCCGCTTCTGGTGGGCCTCCGTCTGGGCGCCCGACGCGTCGTTCTCGAGCACGATCATCGCCGCCTCGTCGGGGTTCTGGCGCGCGTAGTCCCAGCCCTTCATCGACGCCTTCACGAACTTCGCCATCTTCTCCACGAAGGCCGGGTCCTTGAGGTTGTCCTCCATCACGTAGAGGCCGTCCTCCATCGTGCCCTCGCCCTGCTCGTCATACTTGAAGACGACGAGGTCCTCGGGCTTGAAGCCGGCGTCGATCACCTGCCAGTACTCGTTGTAGGTCATCGTCGAGACGCAGTCGGCCTGCTTCTGGATGAGCGGGTCGACGTTGAAGCCCTGCTTGATGACGGTGACGCCGTCCGGGCCGCCGTCGGTCTTGAGGCCGAGCTTCGACATCCACGACAGGAACGGATACTCGTTGCCGCCGAACCAGACGCCGAGCGTCTTGCCCTTGAAGTCGGCCGGCGAGGTGATGCCGGTGTCCTTGCGGCAGGTCAGCATCAGGCCGGACTTCTTGAACGGCTGCGAGATGTTGACGAGCGGCACGCCCTTCTCGCGCGAGGCGAGCGCGGACGGCATCCAGTCGATGACGACGTCGGCGCCACCGCCGGCGATCACCTGCGGCGGGGCGACGTCCGGGCCACCCGGGTTGATGGTGACGTCGAGGCCTTCCTCGTCATAGAAGCCCTTCTCCGCCGCCACGTAGTAGCCGGCGAACTGGGCCTGGGTGACCCACTTCAGCTGCAGCGTCACCGGGTCGGCCGCCTGCGCCGTGCCGATGCCGAGCGCGAGTGCGATGCCTGCTGCGATGGCCGTTCTCGTCGTCATGTCCACGTCCTCCACCAAGATGAGACGAAGTCCCCGGGCCGGCGCCCTCTATCGCCGGTACGAGGGGTGCCAGAAGGTCACGGAGCGCTCGAGGAGCGCGACCAGACCGTAGAAGGCGGTGCCGGCGACCGCGGCGACCGCGATCTCGGCCCACACCATGTCGAGCGCCATGCGGCCGGCCTCGATCGAGATGCGGAAGCCCATCCCGACCGTCGGCGTGCCGAAGAACTCCGCGACGATGGCGCCGATCAGCGCGAGCGTCGAGTTGATCTTCAGCGCATTGAAGATGAACGGCAACGCCGCCGGCAGCCGCAGCTTGACGAGCGTCGTCCACCAGGAGGCGGCGTAGGAGCGCATCAGGTCGCGCTCGAGCGTGCCGCTCGCCGACAGGCCGGCGACCGTGTTCACCAGCATCGGGAAGAAGGTCATCACCACGACGACGGCGGCCTTCGAGTGCCAGTCGAAGCCGAACCACATCACCATGATCGGCGCGATGCCGATGATCGGCAGGGCCGAGACGAAGTTGCCGAGCGGCAAGAGCCCCTTGCGCAGGAACGGCACGCGGTCGGCGAGGATGGCGACGAGGAATCCGGCGGCGCAGCCGATGACGTAGCCCGACAGCACACCGCGCACGAAGGTCTGGACGAAATCGTCGGCGAGGATCGGCAGCGACACGGCGATGCGGGCGCCGACCGCCGACGGCGGTGGCATCAGCACCGGCGAGACGCCGAAGCCGACGACCACCACCTCCCAGAGGAAGAGGAGGAAGGCGCCGAAGATCGCCGGTACGGCGATCGAAGCCGCCCGCTGCGCCGCCGGCGTGGCGAAGCGATGGGCGGCGAGCGCGTCGTTCGCCACCCAGGCGGCGAGCCACAGGCCGACGACACCGAGCCAGAAGTCGAGGTCGGCGCGGCCGGCGACCACGTCGAGGTGGACGGTGAAGAGCGCGGCAGCGCAGCCGGCGACGAGGAGCGCGAAGACGATCGCCAGCCGCGGCCCGTCGAGCCGCCGCGTCGCGCCGATGGCGCAGAGCAGCCCGCCGATGGCGAGCCGCAGCACCGCGAACATCAGCAAGGGCGTGCCGGCCACCTCGACGCCGGTCGGCAGGAAGGCCGAGAGCGCCAGCAGCGCGCCGGCGAGGATCCAGACGACGGAGCGGCCGCGCGTGACGGTCATCGCCGCGCCCCCATCGCCTTCAGCGTCACCCGCTCGGCGAGGCCGACGAGGGCGACGAGGCTCGCGGCGAGCGCCGCGGCGACGAACAGGGCCGCCCAGATCTGCACGGTCTGGCCGTAGTAGGAGCCCGACAGCAGCCGCGCGCCGATGCCGGCCTGGGCGCCGGTCGGCAGTTCCGCGACGATGGCGCCGACGATGGCGATGGCGATCGCGACCTTGAGGCTCGCGAACAGGAACGGCACCGAGGCCGGCAGGCGCAACTTCCAGAAGGTCTGCGCCTTCGACGCCGAATAGGTGCGCATCAGGTCGAGCGAGAGCACGTCGGGTGACGTCAGCCCCTTCACCATGCCGATGGTGACCGGGAAGAAGCAGAGATAGGTCGAGATGATCGCCTTCGGCACGAGGCCCCTGAGGCCGATCGAGCCGAGCACGACGATGACGATCGGCGCGATCGCCAGGATCGGGATCGTCTGGGACGAGATGATCCACGGCATCAGGCTCTTGTCGAGCGAGCGCATGTGGACGATCAGCACGGCGAGCACGATGCCGAGGATCGTCCCCATGACGAAGCCGAGCAGCGTCGAGGAGAGCGTCACCCAGCCGTGGTAGACGAGGCTGCGCTTCGACGTCGGGTCGACGTCGATGACCGTCTTCTTCAGCTCGACGAGGATCTGGTGCGGCGCCGGCAGCAAGGGTCGGTCGTGCGACAGCGTGGCGGCGACGAGGTCCTCCGTCGTGTAGGCGGTGCCGGCGCGCTCGAAGCCGTCGCGGACGATGCCCGCGTTGAGCGCCACGGCGGCGACGTACCAGAGCACGACGAGGATCGCGACGATGACGGCGACCGGCAGCACCGCGTCGAGCGGCCCGGAGCCGGAGCGCCGCGCCGGTGCGGCACGGGACGCGTGCGTCGCCGCCTCAGTCGCCATAGGCGTGCCCTGCCCGGAGGCCCGCGCGGACGCGGTGGGCCACCTCGAGGAATTCCGGCGTCTCGCGGATGTCGAGCGTGCGGTCGCGCGGGAAGTCGCAGGCGATGACGTCGATGATGCGCCCCGGCCGCGGCGACATCACCACGATCTTGGTCGACAGGAACACCGCCTCCTGGATCGAGTGGGTGACGAACAGCACCGTCTTGCCGGTCTTGTCCCAGAGGCGCAGCAGGCGCTCGTTCAGGTGGTCGCGGACGATCTCGTCCAGCGCCCCGAAGGGCTCGTCCATCAGCATCAGCGCCGGGTCGAAGGAGAGCGCGCGGGCGATCGAGGCGCGCTGCTGCATGCCACCGGAGAGCTGCCAGGGGAACTTGCGCTCGAAGCCGGCGAGATCGACGAGTTCGAGCTGCTTGCGCGCCCGCTCCGCCCGCTCGGCCGCCGGCAGGCCGATGATCTCGAGCGGCAGCATGACGTTCTTCTCGATCGTCCGCCACGGATAGAGGGCGGGCGCCTGGAAGACGTAGCCGTACTGGCGGGCGAGGCGCGCCGCCTCCGGCGTCAGGCCGTTGACCAGCACTGTGCCGGCGCTCGGCTGCTCGAGGTCGGCGACGACGCGCAGGAAGGTGGTCTTGCCGCAGCCGGACGGGCCGATGAAGGAGACGAACTCGCCGGCGTGCACGTCGAGATCGACGTCGGAGAGCGCGAACACCGGGCCGTCGGCGGTCTCGAAGGTGAGCGACAGCCCGCGCGCCTCGATCACCGGCCGCCCGGCCCCCGCCGCCGCTGCACCGCCCCCCGCGCTCGTCTCGGTCCGCATCGCTTCCTTCACAATCCGCCCGTCCCGCTGTCCCGGAGCCGCCACCCCCGCCGCCATCCGGTTCCGCAGGCGCCGGCCATCGGGCCGGAGGCGGATCGCAAGGCGTGTGCCATGCAGGCAAGATAGCGTGATCGGCCGTCGCTGCGCGAGCGATGCGCGCCGATCGGCCGGCGGCGATTTGACCGGCTGGGCAAATCTTGGGCACCATCGCGCCGGATGCGGGCACGGCGGGGCAAGAGGGCGGGATGGAGGGTCACGAAGTCAAGGGCGCGGGCGGTGCCGTCGAGGTGACTGAGGGCGAATCGCCCGCCGGTCCGCGCAAGACGCGCATCGGCGAGGCGAACGCCGTGCGCATCCTCGACGCGGCGCTGAATGTGTTCTCGACGTTCGGCTACCACGGTGCCCGCGTCGAGCAGATCGCGGCCGCCGCCGGCATGTCGAAGCCGAACCTGCTCTACTACTTCCGCTCCAAGGACGCGCTCTACACCGCCGTGCTGGAGCGCACCCTCGACATGTGGCTGGAGCCACTGCGCGGCCTCGACGCCTCCCGCGACCCCTTCGACGCGCTGCCCGAGTACATCGCCAACAAGCTCGAGGCCTCGCGGCGCGACCCGGCCGCCTCGCGGATGTTCGCGATGGAGATCATCCAGGGCGCGCCGCATCTCTCCCCCGTGCTGTCCGGCCGTCTCAAGTGCCTGGTCGACGCCAAGGCGGCGATCATCGAGCACTGGATCGCCGAGGGGCGGATGGCGCCGGTCGATCCGCGCCACCTCCTCTTCTCGATCTGGGCGACGACGCAGCACTATGCCGACTTCGCCGTGCAGGTGCGGGCGGTGGCGGGCTCCGACCTCTCCGACGACGACTTCCACCAGCGCACGCTCGCTTCGCTGTTGACGATCCTGCTGGGCGGGCTCAGGCCCTGACGCGTCCCTCCACGCTGGTGGTGGAGCGTCCCTCCCCTGCCAGGGGGAGGGACAGACCGCGCAGCGGTCAGGGTGGGGCCTGTCAATCCGGAGCACGACGGCCGAGGTAGTCATCCGGATTGACGGGCCCCCACCTGCCGGCTCCGCCGGCTGTCCTCCCCCCTGGCAGGGGGAGGACAAGAAAACTTCACTCAGCCGCCTCGCGGACCGCCGGGTTGTTGGGGTGCCTTGTCCAGTCGAGGTGGGAGCCGTCGACGAGACGGCCGGTGCGGCGGTCGACCTCGTTCATCAGCGGCACCATCTCGATGCAGTGCTCGATCGGGCAGACCGTGGCGCAGAGGTTGCAGCCGACGCACTCCTCGTCGATCACCTCGAAGTGGCGCACGCCGTCCTTTTGCGACGTGATCGCCTGGTGCGAGGTGTCCTCGCAGGCGATGTGGCAGCGACCGCACTTGATGCAGAGGTCCTGGTCGATCCGCGCCTTGACGGCGTAGTGCAGGTTGAGGTGCTGCCAGTCGGTGACGTTCGGCACGGCGCGGCCGCGGAAGTCCTCGATGGTGGCGTAGCCCTTCTCGTCCATGAAGGTCTCGAGGCCGGAGATCATCTCCTGGACGATCTTGAATCCGTAGACCATCGCCGCGGTGCAGACCTGCACGGTGCCGCAGCCGAGCGAGATGAACTCGGCTGCGTCGCGCCAGGTCTCGATGCCACCGATGCCGGAGATCGGGATGCCGGCGGTGCCGCGCGAGCGGGCGATGTCGGCGACCATGTGGAGCGCGATCGGCTTCACCGCCGGGCCGCACATGCCGCCGTGCGTCGCCTTGCCGTCGGTGTGCGGGTTCGGCGCCATCGCGTCGAGGTCGACGCCCATGATGGAATTGACGGTGTTGATGAGCGAGACGGCGTCGGCGCCGCCGCGCACCGCCGCCTGAGCGGGGTTGCGGACGTCGGTGACGTTCGGCGTCAGCTTGACGATGACCGGCAGCCGCGAGTGCAGCTTGCACCACTCCGTCACCATCTGCACGTACTCGGGCACCTGGCCGACGGCCGCGCCCATGCCGCGCTCGGACATGCCGTGCGGACAGCCGAAGTTGAGCTCGATGCCGTCGGCGCCGGTGTCCTCGACGCGCGGCAGGATGCGCTTCCACGCGACCTCCTCGCACGGCACCATCAGCGAGACGACCATCGCCCGGTCCGGCCAGCGCCGCTTCACGGCGGCGATCTCGGCGAGGTTCACCTCGAGCGGCCGGTCGGTGATGAGCTCGATGTTGTTGAAGCCGATGACGCGCCGGTCCGGCCCGTGGATGGCGCCGTAGCGCGGGCCGGAGACGTTGACGATCGGCGGCCCCTCCTCGCCGAGCGTCTTCCAGACGACGCCGCCCCAGCCCGCCTCGAAGGCGCGCTCGACGTTGTAGGCCTTGTCGGTCGGCGGCGCCGAGGCGAGCCAGAACGGGTTCGGCGAGCGGATGCCGGCGAAGGTGACGGACAGATCGGCCATTTTGGCGCTCTCCCTTATATCAGCCTGCAGAATGACACCAAGCCCGTCTTCTCAACTAAAACAGTGTATCTCGAAACTTCCGCTGACACACCGACAATATATCGACATCTTACTTGCCTTGATGCCTGAATATTACCTTCGACACCGCTATCTGCTATCACAACTTTTACGATAGAAACATCCTCATAGCCGGTAGACAAATCGCTATAGTGGCGCAGCACGAAATCAACAAACAGATCCCCCGCGCCCGCAGTCAGCTCAAACACCTCATGAATAGCGATAATCGCTGCGGAATCCCTATCTATACTATATTCATCATAAATCGATGACACCTTGCTAGTGATACTATCATAAATCGACTTCCATTCCGGCCAATTTTCTTTAATTGTCTTGGGAGCGGAAAAAATTGCAAGAGCCAACGCCGCAGCATTCGCGCAGCTGAACAAAATCGTCGGCAATGAGGCTCCAAGGCCAGCATCCACTAGCTGAACGTCAAAGGACGGCGGCGCTACACTCCCGGCCAAACTAAAGTCCGACGAAAGCAGATCGTCGTCCTCGGCCCACTTTCGATTGAGTGCCAGAACCTGCATTTAAGCAGCCACAATTTCCATGCCGCCGCGCAGCTGCCGGTCGATGGCGCGGGCCGCCTGCTTGCCGTCCTCGACCGCCACGACGGTGAGGTCGGAGCCGGCGGCGACGCAGTCCCCGCCGGCGAAGACGTCCGGCAGCGAGGTGCGGCGCTCGTCGTCGATGACGATGCGGCCGTGGGCGAGCTCGAGATCGTGGCCGAGCACCTCGGGCAGGAAGGTCTGGCCGATCGCCTTCAGCAGCATGTCGGCGGACAGCTCGAAGCGCTCGTTGGTGTCATAGACGTGGCCGCCGTCGACGCCGGTGACGGCGACGTGGACGGCGTGCAGCTGGCCGTCCCGGTCCTCGAGTTCGACGACGCGGGCGTAGTGGCGGATGGTGACGCCGTGGGTCAGCGCCAGTTCCTGCTCGAAGCGGCTCGCGCCCATCTCCGCCGGTCCACGGCGGTAGACGATCGTCACCTCTTCGGCGCCGAGCTTCTTCGCCTGCACGGCGGCGTCGATCGCCGTCATGCCGCCGCCGATGACGACGACGCGGCGGCCGACCGGCACCGTGTCGAGGCGGCCGTCCGCCTGCGCCTGGCGGAGGCGGGCGATGAAGTCGATCGCATCGACCACGCCGGAGATGCCGCCGTCGTGGAAGCCGAGGTGATTGACGCCCTGCAGGCCGAGCCCGAGGAAGACCGCGTCGTATTCGGCCCGCAGGCCCGCGAGCGTCACGTCGCGGCCGAGCGCCTTGCCGGTCTCGACCGTGATGCCGCCGACCGACAGGAGCCAGTCAACCTCGCGCTGGGCGATGTCGCCGGTCGCCTTGTAGGAGGCGATGCCATACTCGTTCAGGCCCCCGGCCTTCTCCCGCGCGTCGAAGATCGTCACCTCGTGGCCGGCGAGCGCCAGGCCATGGGCGCAGGCGAGGCCGGCCGGGCCGGCGCCGACGACGGCGATCTTGCGGCCGGTCGGCGCCGCGCGGCGGAAGATCGGCCGCATCTCGTCGATGACGAGGTCGGTGGCGTAGCGCTGCAGCCGGCCGATCTCCACCGGCTCGTCGGCGTCGGCATTGCGCACGCACGCCTCCTCGCAGAGCGTCTCGGTCGGGCAGACGCGGGCGCACATGGCACCCAGCGGATTGGCCGAGAGGATCGTCTTCGCCGAGCCGAGCCGGTTGCCGGTGGCGATCTGGCGGATGAACAGGGGAATGTCGATCGAGGTCGGGCACGCCGTCTGGCAGGGTGCGTCGTAGCAGAACAGGCACCGCTCGGCGGCGAGCCGCGCCTCGTGCGGCGTCTGTGCCGGATGCAGGTCGGCGAAATTGACCGCGTACTCGGCGGACGCCAGGCGTCCGCCCCGGATGTCCGGTGCTGCCGTCATGCCATCGTCTCCACCGCGTCCCGTCCGTTTTCGGATTCGGCGACGCCCTCTGGGTGTCTTCGGTGAGCCCCGCCCGCGGGCACTGCCCGTTGCGGCGTCAGGCTGAAATTTTGACCATCTGATCAAACCGTCTCGCCGCTGTCAACGGATGAGAGGCGTTCCAAAGTGGTTGCGACGTGGCGATGGCGGGACAATCGCGCCGGGCGCCCCTATAGAGGGGCGATGCGCCACGTGATCCCCGCCCTCCTGCTCGCCACAGCCCTCGTCGTTAGTCCGGCCAGGGCCGCCGACCCGCCGATCCCCATCAAGGTCGTGGTCGTCACCGCCTTCGAGATCGGCAAGGACAAGGGCGACATCCCCGGCGAACTGCAGCTCTGGACCGAGCGCCTGCCGCTCCCCGAGGTCCTGCCGTTCCCGCAGGGCAACCACCGCCTGCGCTACAATCCCGACCTCGGCGTGCTGGCGATCGTCACCGGCGAGGGCACGGCCCATGCGAGCGCCTCGATCACCGGTCTCGGCATGGACCCGCGCTTCGACCTCTCCCAGGCCTACTGGGTGGTGGCCGGCATCGCCGGCGGCAATCCGGAGCGGATGTCGGTCGGCTCGGCGGCGTGGGCGCGCTGGGTGGTCGACGCCGACCTCGCCTACGAGATCGACGCCCGCGAGATCCCGGCCGACTGGACGACCGGCTACGTGCCGCTCGGCCGGACCGAGCCCTACCAGGAGCCGCGGCCGCCGACCGGGGCGACCCGCTCGGTGTTCAAGCTGAAGGAGAGCCTCGTCGCCTGGGCCTTCCGCGAGACGCGCAACATCCGCCTTGCCGACGACCGTGCGCTCCGCCGGGCGCGGCGCGGCTACGAGGACTATCCGGCCTCCCAGACGCCACCGCGGGTGATGCGTGGCGACACGCTGTCCGGCTCGACCTTCTGGACCGGCAAGCGCCTCAACCGCTGGGCCGGGCGCTGGGTGCGCTACTGGACCGAGGGCCGCGGCGACTTCACCACCTCGGCGATGGAGGACACCGGCACGCTGACGGCCCTGACGCAGCTCGCCCGCGCCGGCAAGGTCGACCGCGACCGCGTGCTGGTGCTGCGCGCCGCCAGCAACCACACGCTTCCCCGTCGCGGCGAGACCGCCGCCGAGCACCTGGCACAGAACGCCGACGAGACCAGCTTCTCCGCCTACGACGCCGCCATCGAGGCCGCCTACCGGGTCGCGAGCCCGGTGGTGCGCGCGCTCGCCCGCGGCGAGGGCCCGGCCGACGCGCCACCCTGACGCGGCCGCGAGAGCCGGGGCCGCGGCGGCGGCTTTTTGCACCTGCCGCCCGCAGACCCCATACTAGCCTCCGCGCCACCACCAGGCCCCTCACACACCATGTTGTTCTTCGAGATCGCCGTCGTCTTCGCCCTCACGTTCGTCAACGGCGTGCTGGCGATGTCGGAGCTCGCCGTCGTCTCGGCCCGCAAGGCGCGGCTGGAGGGGATGGCCGCCGACGGCAGCCGCGGCGCCCGCGCCGCGCTCCGGCTGAAGGAGGACCCGAGCCGCTTCCTCTCGACGGTGCAGATCGGCATCACGCTGGTCGGCATCTTCGCCGGCGCCTTCTCCGGCGCCACCCTCGCCGACCGCCTCGGCCACGTGCTTTCCGACGTCCCGGCGATCGGCACCCGCGGGCCGGAGATCGCCTTCTTCGTCGTCGTGGTCTGCATTACCTATCTGTCGCTCGTCATCGGCGAGCTCGTGCCGAAGCGGCTGGCGCTCGCCAACCCGGAAGCGGTCGCCACCGTCGTGGCGGGGCCGATGACGCTGCTGTCGAAGGTGGCCGCACCGATCGTCTGGCTGCTGCGCACCTCGACGGAGGCGATCCTGCTCCTGTTCGGCCGCCGGTCGCAAGGCGACGAGACGGTGTCCGAGGAGGAGGTGCGAGCCCTCATCGCCGAGGGCGCCGAGACGGGCGTGTTCGCCGTCGAGGAAAGGGCGATGATCGAGGGCGTGCTCCGCCTTGCCGATCGCAACGTCCGCGCCCTGATGACGCCGCGCAACGAGATCGTCTGGCTCGACCGCAACGCCCCCCGCGAGGAGATCGCGCGGGTGCTGTGCGCCCACTCGCACTCCCGACTGCTCGTCTGCGATGGCACCGTCGACGAGGCGGTCGGCGTCGTCCACACCAAGGCGATGCTGGCCGCCGTCATGGAGGGCCGCCCGCTCGATCTCGGGGCCCTCATGCAGCCGCTCGTGGCCGTGCCGGAACAGACACCGGTGCTGAACCTGATCGACCAGTTCAAGGCGAGCGGCGCCCATATGATCGTCGTCGTCGACGAGTACGGCACCACCGAGGGCATCGTCACGCCCACCGACGTGCTGGAGACGATCGCCGGCGACCTGCCGGAGGCGCACGAGGCGGAGGACCCCGACATCGTCGAGCGCGCCGACGGCTCCTGGCTCGTCGACGGGCTGACGCCGGTCGACGAGTTCCGCGACCGGCTCGGCGTGCGCGGCATCGGCGGCGGCGACTATCACACCGTCGCCGGCCTGGCGCTCGAGAAGCTCGGCCGCATCCCGGCGGCCGGCGACTGGTTCGAGCACGCCGGCTACCGCTTCGAGATCGTCGACATGGATGGCCGGCGGATCGACAAGCTGCTGGTTCAGGTCGCGGCCGCGGAGGAGACGTGAGCGTGCCGAGTCTCGCCGCGCTGCAGCCGGTGCCCAGCCACTTCCGGCGCCTCTGGCGTGCCGAAAGCCCGCTGCGGCGCGTGCTTCTCGTCGACATGCTGGTCTGGGGGACGCTGCTCAACCTGTGCGCGGGCGGCATCGCGCTGACGCTGATCGCCCACGACGCCCCGGACTGGGCGGCACTCGCCGCCTTCCTGGTGCCGCTCCCCTACAACCTGTTCCTGTGCGCCGCGGTCTGGCGGGCCTCCGGCACGGGCCACGCGGTGCTGACGACGGGCGCGCGGGCGCTGGCGATCGTCTGGCTCGGCGGCGTGTTCATGTTCTGACGGTGGCGTGACTTGCCCGGCTGCGAGCGCCCGACTATGTTACATGTAACGCAGAGCGGAGCGGCGACATGACGGCGCCTTCGAGGCCAAGGGTGGAGGCGCACCGGCAGCGACGGCGTGCGCAGGGCCTGCGGCTGGTGCAGATCTGGCTGCCCGACACGCGCACCGACGCCTTTCGAGCGGAGGCAAGACGGCAGTCCGAAGCCGTCGCGAGGAGCCCGTCCGAGCGCGAGGACCAGGCGTTCATCGACGCGGTGTCGGATTTTTCCGGGACATGAGGCGAGGCGAAATCTGGACGGTCGCCGCGGCCGGCGACTACACCGGAAAGCCTCGCCCGGCCGTCGTCCTGCAGGACGACGCCTTCGCGGCGACGGCATCGGTCACGATCTGCGCATTCACGTCGGATCCGCTCGATGCGCCGTTCCTGCGGCTTCTCGTCGAGCCCGACGATCGGAACGGCCTGCGCCAGCCGAGCCGGCTGATGGTGGACAAGATCACGACCGTGCCACGCGCGCGCCTCGGTCAGAAGATCGGGCAGCTCGACGCAGACGACCTCTCCCGTCTGAGCCAGGCGGCAATCGTCTTCCTCGGCCTCGCTGGCACCGGCCCAACGAGCGCCGGCTGATCCTCAGTTCTGCCCGCGCCGCAGCAGACCGCGGTAGATCTCCTCGTCGCCGCAGAGACCGGCGAGGCGGCCGAGCTGGTCGACCAGCAGGATCGGGTGCGCCGTCTCCTGCTTCAGCACGATCGCCGACTTCAGCGACAGGTCGACCGGGGCGATCAACACCTCGGCGGCGCGAACGGCGTCGGTGACGTTTCCCTCGGGGTCGCAGTGCGCGATGGTGCCGACGCGGCCGTCGAGTGAAACCGAGATCGGCCGGTCCTCGGCGTCGACGGCGACGCGGATGCGGCCGCCGCGGTCGACCAGCACCGCGCCATCCTCGCGCACCAGCGAGGCCGCCGGGGTCATCACCGAGGTGCCGCGCAGCACGTTGAGCGGGTTCATGTGCTTGACGAACTCGGCGACGTAGTCGTTCGCCGGGCGCAGCAGGATGTCTTCGCCGGTACCGCACTGGACGATGCGGCCGCCCTCGAGAATGGCGATCTTGTTGCCGAGCTTCAGCGCCTCGTCGAGATCGTGGCTGACGAACAGGATGGTCTTGCGCAGCTTCGACTGCAGATCGAGGAGCTCGTCCTGCAGCTTGTCGCGGATGAGCGGGTCGAGCGCCGAGAACGGCTCGTCCATCAACAGGATCTCGGCGTCGGTGGCGAAGGCCCGGGCGAGTCCGACGCGCTGCTGCATACCGCCGGAAAGCTCGTGGGCGTGCTTGTCGGCCCAGTTCGACAGGCCGACGAGGGCGAGCTTCTCGTCGACGATGCGCTTGCGCTCGGCCGAGCCGACGCCGCGCAGCTCGAGTCCGAAGCCGACGTTCTCGCGCACCGTCCGCCACGGCAGCAGCGCGAACTGCTGGAACACCATCGAGACGGTGTGCATGCGCAGATCGCGCAGGGTGGCCTCGTCGCAGCTGACGACATCGACGGTCTTGCCGCCGTGTTCCACCAGCACGGCGCCGCGCGCGACCGTGTTCAGCCGGTTGACCGCCCGCATGATCGTCGACTTGCCGGAGCCGGAAAGCCCCATCAGAACGCAGATCTCGCCGCGCTCGACGCCGAGGCTGACGCCGGCAGCACCCAGCACGGCGCCGGTCTCGGCGAGGATCTGGTCGCGGGTCGCCCCCGCGTCGACCATCGACAGCGCCTTCGCCTGTTCCTTGCCGAAGATGATGTCGATGTTCTGGAACTCGACGGCCGGCATGGCTCAGCCTCCCTTCCGGCGCGTCTCGGGACGCTTGAAGACGCGGTCGAGGACGATCGCCAGAATGACGATGGCGATGCCCGCCTCGAAGCCCATGGCGACGTTGACGGTGTTGAGCGCCCTCAGCACCGGCACGCCGAGGCCGTCGGCGCCGACGAGGGAGGCGATCACCACCATCGACAGGCTGAGCATGATGCACTGGGTGACGCCGGCCATGATCATCGGCAGCGCGTAGGGCAGCTCGACCTTGTAGAGGAGCTGCCGGTTGGTGGCGCCGAAGGCCTTGCCGGCCTCGACGAGCTGCGTCGGCACCGACGAGACGCCGAGATGGGTGAGCCGGATCGGCGCCGGCACCGCAAACACCACCGTCGAGATCAGGCCGGGCACGACGCCGAGGCCGAACAGCACCAGCGTCGGGATCAGGTAGACGAAGGTCGGCAGCGTCTGCATCAGGTCGAGGACGGGCCGCATCGCCTGATAGAGCCAGGGCCGGTGCGCCGCCGCGATTCCGATCGGCACGCCGATGAGGACGCTCACCACCGTCGCCCAGATCACCAGCGACAAGGTCTCGAGCGTGCGCTCCCAGTAGCCGAGATTGGCGATGAACAGGAGCCCGAGGAAGATGAACACCGCGAGCCAGATCGAGCGGTGCAGCAAGTAGGCCGCGACCGTGATGATCGCCATCAGGATGATCGGCGGCACCCACAGGAGGCCGGCCGTCGTGCCGTTGATGAGGACACTCAGAACCAGCGAGATGGCGTCGAACAGCCACTCGAAATTGTCGGTGAGGAAGGTGATGAAGGCCGCGATCCACCGGCCGACGGGGATCTTGTGGTCCGTGATCCAGTCGTACATGGGCGCCCACCCCGAATGGCTCGCGACCGTCCTCCCCCTGCCAGGGGGGAGGACAGCCGACCGCAGGTCGGCAGGTGGGGGCCCGTCAACGGGGGTGGCACGTCAAAGACGGGCCCCACCCTGCCGGCTACGCCGGCTGTCCCTCCCCCTGGCAGGGGAGGGACGAAGGCACCCAATCCGCGAGGAACGCCTCAGAGGCCGAGGCTCGCCTTCACCGCCGGCAGGCCGGGCTGGCCGTCGAAGGTGGTGACGCCGGCGAGCCAGCCGTCGAGAGCGGCCGGGTTCGCCTTCAGCCAGTCCTTCGCGGCCTTGGCCGGATCCTCGCCGTCGTTGAGGATCTTGCCCATCACCTCGTTCTCCATGGGGAGCGAGAACTTGAGGTTCTTCACGAGCGCGCCGACGTTCGGGCACTCCTCGAGGTAGCCGGCGCGGACGTTGGTGTGGACGGTGGCGCCGCCGTAGTTCGGGCCGAAGACGTCGTCGCCGCCATCGAGGTACTTCATCTCGAAGTTGGCGTTCATCGGGTGCGGCTCCCAGCCGAGGAAGACGATGTCCTCCTTGCGGCGGGTGGCGCGGGCCACCTCGGCGAGCATCCCCTGCTCGCTCGATTCCACCACCTGGAAGCCGTCGAGGCCGAACTGGCCACCGCTGATCATCTCGAGGATCAGCCGGTTGCCGTCGTTGCCGGGCTCGATGCCGTAGATCTTTCCCCCGAGCTTGTCCTTGAACTTGGCGATGTCGGCGAACGACTTCAGGCCGGCGTCATAGGTGAAGGCCGGCACCGCCAGCGTGTACTTGGCGCCCTCGAGGTTGACGCCGACCGTCTCGACCGACTTGTCCTCGAGATAGGGCTTCAGGTCGGCTTCCATCGTCGGCATCCAGTTGCCGAGGAAGACGTCGATGTCCTTGTTCTTCAGCGAGGCGTAGGTGACCGGCACGGCGAGGATGGTGGTCTTCGGCTCGTAGCCGAGGCCCTCCAGCACCGTCGAGGCGAGCGCCGTGGTGGCGGTGATGTCGGTCCAGCCGACGTCGGCGAAGCGCACGACCTTGCACGCCTCGGGGTCGGCGGCGTCGGCCGGAGCGGCCGTCACGACGACGGCGAGCGACAGCGCCGCGGCGGCGAACGCCCGACGGGTCAGGATGCTGCTGCGGAACGAGAACGTGCTGCGGGAAGAGCTGATCGACATGCCTGCTGGTCTCCCTCTCCGCCGGCGGCGCTTCGCGCTCGTGCCGGCAAACCCCTCGAACCCGGCCCCGGCGACGCCTCCCGCGAGACCCTCCGCACGCACAGCGGCGAGGGCCGTCACGGTGACGGCATCGACGGACGCGGCCTCCACCAGCCGGGTCCATTGAACGGCTATTCAATGCCCTTCCCGCGCCGTTGTCACGCACTTTTTTCGACTTGTTCCAGCCCGAAAACGCTCATAATTTGGCCAGTCCGGCGATCGGCGCGGGGGCAACCCCGGCGCTGACGACCGGGCCATCATCGGCGGCATCCGTCTGCGCGGGGGCCGCCTGCTTGAACGACCAATCAAGGGATGCGAGGCGGGTCTTGTTGCGGATCGCCACCGAGGACGACCGGCGCCTCCAGCTGATCGAGGCGACCATCGAGACGCTGGCCGAGGTCGGTTTCGGGGCGACGACGCTCGCTCTCATCGGCCGGCGCGCCGGCGTCTCGCCCGGCCTCGTCTCGCATTATTTCGGCGACAAGGACTCGCTGCTGGAGGCGACGCTCAGGCACATGGCGAGCCGCGTCGGCCGCGCCGCCGGCCGCAGGCTCGCGAGCGCCCGCACGCCGCACGAGCGGGTGCGCGCCGTCATCGAGGCGAACCTCGCGCCGGAGGAGTTCGACCGCCGCACCGGCTCGGTCTGGCTCGCCTTCTGGGGCCAGGTCATCCACTCGCAGCGCCTGCGCCGCGTCCAGGTCGTCTACCAGAAGCGCATGCTGTCGAACCTGCGCCATGCGCTGCGGGCGCTGGTCTCGTCCGCCGACGCCAAGCGCATCGCGGTGGCCACCGCCGCCATGATCGACGGGCTTTGGCTGCGCGCCACCCTCTCCGACACCCACGAGACCGACAGCACCGCCGCGCGCGCCATCGCCGTCGCCTTCGTCGATTCCTCCGTTGAGGCCGCCCTGAAGGCCGGCTCCCTCCCCGCTCCGAGGCCGACCCGCATGTCCAGCATCATCCGCAACCACGTCGGCGGCCGGCCGATCGACGCTGCCGAACGCCAGACCTTCGAGACCATCAACCCCGCCACCGGCGAGGTGCTGGCCGAGGTCGAGATCGCCGGCGCCGCCGAGGTTGACGCCGCGGTCGCCGCCGCCCGCGCCGGCCAGAAGCTCTGGGCCCGCATGACCGGCACCGAACGCGGCCGCGTGCTGAAGCGCGTCGCCGACCTGCTGCGCGCCCGCAACGACGAGCTCGCGCGGCTGGAGACGCAGGACACCGGCAAGCCGATCCAGGAGACCTCGGTCGTCGACGTCATCTCCGGCGCCGACTGCATCGAATACTATGCCGGCCTCGCCGCCTCGCTCGCCGGCGAGCACATCGACCTCGGCCCGTCGGCCTTCGGCTACACCCGCCGGGAGCCGCTCGGCATCGTCGCCGGGATCGGTGCGTGGAACTATCCGCTGCAGATCGCCTGCTGGAAGTCGGCCCCCGCGCTCGCCTGCGGCAACGCGATGATCTTCAAGCCGGCCGAGCTCACCCCGCTCACCGCCGTCAAGCTCGCCGAGATCATGGCGGAGGCCGGCGTGCCGGACGGCGTCTTCAACGTCGTGCAGGGCTTCGCCGACACCGGCCGCCTACTGACGCGCCACCCCGCCATCGCCAAGGTGTCGCTGACGGGCGAGGTCGGCACCGGCATGAAGGTGATGGCCGACGCCGCCACGACGCTGAAGCAGGTGACGCTCGAGCTCGGCGGCAAGTCGCCGCTGATCGTCTTCGAGGACGCCGACCTCGACAATGCCGTCTCCGGCGCGCTGCTGGCGAACTTCTACTCCGCCGGCGAGGTCTGCTCGAACGGCACGCGCGTCTTCGTGCACCGCTCGGTGAAGGCGGCGTTCCTCGAGAAGCTCGTGGCGCGGGTGAAGAAGATGGTCGTCGGCGACCCGCTCGACCCGAGGACGCAGGTCGGCGCACTGATCTCGGCCGGCCACATGGAGAAGGTGCTCGGCTACATCGAGAAGGGCGTCGCCGAGGGGGCGCAGCTCGCCGTCGGCGGAAAGCGCGTCTCCGCAGGCGCCCTCGCCCGCGGCGCCTTCGTCGAGCCCACCGTCTTCGACGGCTGCGAGGACGGCATGGCGATCGTGCGCGAAGAAATCTTCGGACCCGTCATGACGGTGCTCGCCTTCGACAGTGAGGACGAGGTGATCGAGCGCGCCAACGCCACCGAGTTCGGCCTCGCCGCCGGCGTCTTCACCCGCGACCTCACCCGCGGCCACCGCGCGGTGGCGGCTCTGGAAGCGGGCACCTGCTGGATCAACCACTACAACATCACGCCGATCGAGCTCCCCTTCGGCGGCGTCAAGCGCTCCGGCCTCGGCCGCGAGAACGGCAAGGCTGCGATCGAGCACTACACGCAGCTGAAGAGCGTCTACGTGGCCCTCGCCCCCATCGACGCGCCGTACTGAGAAGTCCGATGCAGGCCGACACCTACGACTTCATCATCGTCGGATCCGGCTCGGCCGGGTCCGTGCTGGCGGCCCGGCTGACCGAGGATGCCGGTGTCAGCGTGCTGGTGCTGGAGGCCGGCGGCGGCGACGGCTCGGTGTTCATCCAGATGCCGAGCGCGCTGTCGATCCCGATGAACATGCCGAAGTACAACTGGTTCTACGAGAGCGAGCCGGAGCCCGGGCTCGGCGGCCGCCGCCTGCACACGCCGCGCGGCAAGGTGCTCGGCGGCTCGTCGTCGATCAACGGCCTCGTCTACATCCGCGGCAACCCGCTCGACTTCGACGGCTGGGAGGAGCAGGGCGCCAGCGGCTGGGGCTACCGCCACGTGCTGCCCTACTTCAAGCGCGCCGAAACGCGCGCGGAGGGCGGCGACGAGTATCGCGGCGCCGACGGCCCGCTGGGCACTCGCTACGGGCAGCTGAAGAACCCGCTCTACCGCGTCTTCGTCGAGGCGGCGCAACAGGCGGGTTATGCCGAGACGGAGGACGTCAACGGCTACCGCCAGGAAGGCTTCGGGCGGATGGACATGACGGTGAAGCACGGCGTCCGTTCCTCCGCGGCCAACGCCTACCTGAAGCCCGCGATGAAGCGCCCGGGCCTGCGCGTGCTCACCGGCGCGCTCGCCACCCGCGTGACGTTCGACGGCCGCCGCGCCACCGGCGTCCAATATCGCCGCGGCGGCGCCGAGCATCTCGCCACCGCCCGCCGTGGCGTCATCCTCGCCGGCGGGCCGATCAACTCGCCGCAGCTTCTGAAGCTCTCCGGCGTCGGCCCGGCGGCGGAGCTGCAGTCGCACGGCATCGGCGTCGTCCACGACTTGGCCGGTGTCGGCGAGAACCTGCAGGATCATCTGGAGTTCTACTTCCAGGTCGCCTGCACGCAGCCGATCACGCTCTACTCATCGATGAACCCGCTGGCGAAGGCGCTGATCGGCATGCGCTGGCTCGCCTTCAAGGACGGCCTCGGCGCCACCAACCACTTCGAGACCTGCGGCTTCATCCGCTCGCGCGCCGGCATCCGCTATCCCGACATCCAGTACCACTTCCTGCCGCTCGCCGTGACCTATGACGGCCAGGGACTCGCCTCGGAACACGGCTTCCAGGCCCATGTCGGCCCGATGCGCTCGAAGAGCCGCGGATGGGTCCGCCTGCGCTCGCCCGATCCGCTGGAGAAGCCGCGCGTCTTCTTCAACTATCTGAGCCACCCCGACGACATGGTGGAGATGCGCGCCTGCGTGCGCCTCACCCGCGAGATCTTCGCCCAGGCCGCCTTCGACCCCTATCGCGGCCGCGAGCTGCAGCCGGGCGCCGACATCGTCACCGACGAGGCGATCGACGCCTTCGTGCGGGCGAAGGTCGAGAGCGCCTACCATCCCTCGTGTTCCTGCAAGATGGGCAGCGCCAGCGATCCGATGGCCGTCGTCGACCCCGCCACGATGAAGGTGCACGGCCTCGAGGCCCTGCACGTGGTGGACTCCTCCATCATGCCGCAGGTCACCACCGGCAACCTCAACGCCCCCACCATCATGATCGGCGAAAAAGCTTCCGACATCCTCCGCGGCCGGCCGGCGCTGGCCCCCTCCAACGCCCCCTACTTCGTGGCGGAGGGGTGGGAGGAGCGGCAGCGGTAGCAACCCGCACCCCCCAATCCCGCCGATGTGCTATCGCCGTCGCATAGGGTGGAGCGCGGGGGCGCGGGATGGGTGACGACGCGGCGACGACGGGGACGACCGGTACGACGGCCTCCGAGGCGGCTGGGCTGCGCCGGTCCGTCGGGTTCGTCGGCATGCTCGGGCAGTCGGTGGCCGGATTGGCGCCCTCGACGACACCGACCATCAACATCGCCCTCGTCTTCGCCGCCGCAGGCTCCGCCTCCTGGCTCGCCTACCTGATCGGCACCGTGGCGGTGCTGCTCGTCGCCCTCACCCTCGTGCCGTTCGCGCGGCGCTTTGCCGGCGCAGGCTCCCTGTCGGAGTTCGTGGCGCACGGCCTCGGCCCCAACGCGCGGCTCGTCACCGCCTGGGCGCTGCTGCTCGCCTATCTCGCGGTGCCGGTCGCGACGCTCGCCGGCTGCGCCGCCTACCTCGAGGCGATCTTCAAGATGGCCGGGCTGTCCGTGCCGACGGTGGTGCTGGTCGCCGTCGCCGGCGTCGGCGCAGCGGCGCTGGCGCTGCGCGACGTGCGGGTGTCGACGGTCCTGATGCTGGCGCTCGAGGGCCTCTCGATGCTGCTCGTCACCCTGCTCGGCTTCGCTATCCTGTCGCGCCAGGGCATCGCGGTCGACCTCTCCCAGTTCAGCCTCGACGGCGTCTCGATGGCGGGTATGAACAGTGCTCTCCTGATCTGCGTCCTGAGCTTCGTCGGCTTCGAGGCGGCCGCCTCGCTCGGCGGCGAGGCACGGCGGCCGCTCGTCGACATCCCCCGCACGCTGCTGCTGGCACCGCTGATCACCGGCGTCTTCTTCGTGTTCTCCGCCTACGTCATCGTGCTTGGCTTCGACCGCTACGACATCGCGGTGGCGACCGAGAGCGCTCCCCTCGACCATCTCGCCCGCGCCCTCGACCTGCCGGGGCTCGGCCTGCTGGTCTCGGTCGGCGCGGCGATCAGCCTGTTCACCTGCGTGGTGGCGACGCTCGTCGCCTCCTCCCGCGTCGCCTATGCGCTGGCGAGCCGCGGGGCCCTGCCGGCCGTCCTCGGGCGGCTCGACCCGGTGCGCGGCGCGCCGTCGATCGCGGTCTGGGTGGCGGTGGTGATCGGTCTCGGCTTCAGCCTGACGCTCACGTCATTTGCCAGGCCGCTCGACGTCTACGACTGGTTCGGCACCTTCTCGACCTTCGGCTGCATCCTCGCCTATGGCCTCACCGCAATCGCCATGCCGATCTTCCTGCGGCGCGAGGGGCAGCTCAGGCCCCATCATGCGATCGTCGCCGCCCTCGCCCTCGCGGTGCTCGCCTACGTCCTCTACGGCTCGGTCTGGCCGGTGCCGCCGGCGCCGCTCGACGTGCTGCCGTGGATCTTCGTCGGCCTGATGGTGCTCGGCGTCGGCGGCTCCGTACTGCTCGGCCGCCGCGCCGGGCGCGGCTGAACGCCGCCGGAACCTCCCGGCACCCGTCGCGTTGGCACGGCGGGAGGGGCAACCGGAGTTTTCAGCCATGACCGACATCACGTCCGCCAAGATCCTCATTCTCGCCACCGACGGCTTCGAGCAGTCGGAGCTGATGGTGCCGCTCGAGAAGCTGCGCGAGGCCGGCGCCACCGTCGAGGTTGCCTCGCCCGACGGCCGGCCGATCCGCGGCTGGAACGACAAGGACTGGGGCGAGCGCGTCGATGCCGACCGCCGCATCGCCGACGTCGATCCCGCCGCCTATGACGCGCTGGTGCTGCCGGGCGGCCAGATCAATCCCGACGTGCTGCGCGTCGACGCCGATGCCATGCGCGTCGTCAAGGCGATGGTGGCGAGCGGCAAGACGGTGGCCGCGATCTGCCACGGCCCGTGGCTGCTGGTGGAGGCCGGCGCCGTGCGCGGCAAGCGCGTCACCTCCTACAAGTCGATCCGCACCGACATGGAGAACGCTGGCGGCCGCTGGGTCGATGAGGAAGTGGTCGTCGACGGCGGGCTGATCACCAGCCGCAAGCCGGACGACCTGCCGGCCTTCGTCGCGAAGATCATCGAGGAGGTCGAGGAAGGCCGCCACGAGCCGCGCAAGGTCGCCTGAGGGCGCACCTCTCCCCGCATTAGGCGCACCAGGACGCCCGCTTCGGCACTCCGCCGTGGCGGGCGTCGCCGTTTCAGGCGGCGCGGGCGACGTCCAGGCCGAGCCGCGCCCGGAGCGCCTTCGGCAACTGACGGGCGGACTTGACGCGTGGCTGGTCCATCTCCGCGATCGTCGCGGCTTCGTCGCCGTAGCGCACCGCGTAGTCCGCGAAGTTGTCGAAGCGGCGCCGCGTGACGTTGTCGACGAAGGTCTCCGCCGGCACGCCCTCGGCGAGGATCAGCGAATGGTCCTCGAGCTCGACGTGGAAGTAGGTGAAGCGCTCCGGCATAGCCGTCTCGCGGACGATCGTCGTGTCGTTGACCAGGGCGCCGGCCTGCACGAGGACGCCCTCGAGCAGGAGCGCGTGGTCCGGGGAGACGAGGAGGTCGTGCGTGGGGAGGCCCTCGCCGAGGGCGCCTGCGCTGATGCGGATCGGGAAGGTCCGCAGCGGGTCCGCGAAGGTGCTCGCCACCGTCTGCCGACCGACGAAGCGCACCGGGGCAACACGCCCGTCCGCCGTCAGCACGAGATCACCGATCTCCAGGCTCTCGATTGCGGCCGATCCGCCGGGAGTGGCGATCCGCGTGCCGGCGAGAAAGCAGACGACGAAGTCGGCCGTCGAGTACACGATCGGCGCCGACGGAACGGTGGCGTCGTTGGTGATGTAGCGGTAGGTCGAGCCGCCCAGCACGCCGATCCAGCCGCCGTCAAGATGGCCGAGATAGACGAAGTTGTAGGTGTTGGAATTCGACAGGTCCGTGACGACGATCGTGTCGCCAACCGAAAAATCTCCGCTCGACGACGTCTGGACGTCGAACCGGCCGTTCCAGGCCGTTACCGTCTGCGTGCCCTCGTTGAGGGTCACGTTCCAGAGATAAAGAGCCTCGTAAGTCGCCACCTGATCCCCCGATCCATCGTCAACCGAAAATCACACCCCACAGGGTGACTGACCCGCCCCGGGACATCGGCGTCGCGCCGGCGACAAGGCAAACGCGACGCGGCCGGTTGCGCGGCCGGCATCTCACGTTCAGCGCCGATTGCCTGCGGCTGGCGGCCATTGCGCCGGTCCCTCGCCGCCTGCGAGCCTCGCGCGACCCTCCGTCCGCTGGCTTGCGCGAAGCTTGCGGAGCCGGTCGAGGGCCGAAGGGCCCATCTGGGGGCCCGACGATCGGGCCGCCTCGGATCGAGGTTGGCAGCCCCACGGGTACGACGCGGCGGGACCGCCGCGCCTCGATTGTTCAGACGCCTCCGCGCAGCGCCGAAGCAGCATCCCCTACTCGATCGTCCCGCCGAGCATGCACTGCCCATTGCTGGGAGTGCCGGTCCCAACGACGTAGATGAACAAGACGGCGCCTGCGGGTACAGTGACGGGGTTCTTGTATTCCAGGACCGCTGTTTCGTCCCCGCCGTCGATCACGCTCGAGACTTTTGAGAAATAGCCCGCCTGGTTGCTGAAATCGTTGATGATCACTGCGCCGATGCGAACGACGCCGGCGGTCACGCTGACGCCGCAGTTGATCCACTCGATCGTGCGGGTCTTGTTACCCTTCTTGCCGAAGTTGAAGGTGCAGACGCTGCCGCCGCACTCGCTGCCGGCGCGCGCGCTGTAAGGCTTCGGATCGCCCGCTGCGGCAGGGCCGATGGTCTCGCTGCTCTTCACCTTGGTCTTGCCATCGAGGACGTTGGCAGCCGCCGGCCCTGCGGCCAGAACGAGACCAACGGCGATTGCTGCTGCGATTTTGCTGGTCATCATGACTGTTCTCCCTCTTCTGAGCGGCGGCACGCGGCTCGCCGTGAGAGGAAGATGATCACAGCCGTTCAATGATCGCCGTGATTACCGTCACGCAAAACACTTTGGGCCTGCTCAGTTTGTCTTCGGCGCTACGACGCCGATGCCACGAAGACGGCAAGGATCTCGCGGACGCCCTCGGCGGGATCGGGGTCGACGATGAGCCGCAGCGGCCCACGGACATCGCCATCCCGCGGCTCGTGTGAAGCTGACGGCACTCATGGGCCGGCGACAGCGCCACGCCCGGGCCGGTGATCATCATGGATATCGATACGCCACTCCGTGAGAAAACGCAGCGGGAACGCCGCCCCTTGGGGCGGCGCTTCCCGCGCGAAGTCTTGCTGCATTCTCAGACCGGCTGCTTGGTCCGTCTGGCAGCCTGGCACTACTGGATCGTGCCGCCGAGATTGCACTGGCCCCCATTCGCACTGCCGGACGTCAATACATAGACGAACAGCGTGTCGCCTGCGTCGACCGTCACGGGATTCTTGTACTCTAATATTGCGTACTCGGTTGCCCCCGCTAAAGCTCTCGAGATTGCAGCAAAATAGCCTTCTTGATTGTCAACGCTATTTATGATAACTGTACCTACAAGTGTAGTTCCATTATTTGTCGATATGCCACAGCTAAACCAGTCTATCGTGCGCGTTTTATTGGCTTTCTTGCCAAAATTGAAGATACAATTGCTCGCGTCGCATTCGGCCAGCACCTTGGCGCCATAGGGCTTGGGGTCCCCCGGCGCGGCGGGGCCGATCTTTTCGCTGCTCTTCGCCTTCGCCTTGCCGATGAGAACATCGGCCGTCGACGGGCTCGCGACCAGAGCGAGCCCTAAGGCGATTGCAGCGGTGATCCTGCTGGTGGCCATGACGGTTCTCCATCGTGTTGCCGGCCACCCCAGCCGTGAGAAGGAAGATGCCCGCAACAGCCGGACGGCCGCTGTGATCACCGTCACGCAAAACGCCTGCGACGGGTCACTTCGTGATCGGCGCCACGACGCCGATGCCGCGCAGGAAGGCGAGGATCTCGCGCGCCGCCTCGTCGGGTGACGGATCAACGATGAGCCGGCCGCCGCCGCCCGCCACCTCCGTTGCCGCCTTCAGCCGCTCGGCCGCCGAGCCGGCGGTCGAAGCGCCCGTGATCAGCCGCGGGCGGCGTCGCCACGGCCGCTCCTCGACGGCAAGCGGCGGCTCGCCCGCTGCGGCCGCGACCGTCAGCGGCACGAGGCGCCCTCGCCGCACAGAGGCAAACGCGAAGGGGCGCGGTGGCGGTGCCGCCGGGTGCACCGTGACGACGACCGGCAGCGTCACGCGCACCCGCCGGCGGGCTCCGCGCGGCAGCGCCTGCTCGACGACGAGCACGTCCGGCCGCCCCTGTTCGCGCGCGAGCGCCACCGCGTCGGGCACGATCGGCAGGCCGAGCGCCGCCGCCAGCCGGTAAGGCAGTAGCCCGCTGTCGTCGCCACCGACGCCACGGCGGCCCATGAGCACAAGATCGACCGGCGCGCCGGACAGCGCCGCCACCAGCGCCGGCAGCGGATTGGCGTCCGCCGACCCGGCGACGACGCCGACCGTGTCGAGGCCGTGGCCGAGATGGTCGGCCACCACCGCCCCGTCGCCCCCGGCGTGAAGGCCGCTGACGCGGGCGCCGATCGCGAGCGCCAGCGACGTCGCCTGCGCTTCAGCCCGCACCGGCGCCGGCCGGCCGGAGACCGGGTGGCGGCCGGCCGACAGCAGCACGCGGGCTCGCAACGGATCGGGCGCGGCCGCGGCCAGTGTCTCGCCACCGGCCCACCCCACCGTGCCGCCGTCACGCCTCCGGGCTCCGGAGCCCGCACGGCTCCCGGCTCCGTAACCCCCGGGTTCGACGACAGCTGGTACGGCCACCGGACCAGCGGCCGGGGACGGGCCGCGCTCCTCCGCCAGCAGCGCCGCCAGCGCCGGCATCACCGCTTGGGCGTCCGCGACCACCGCGAGCCCCGCCCGCTCGATCATCGCGGCGTGCAGGTCGGTGTTGACCGCCACCACGTGCTCGCATTTCGCCACGCCCTGCAGATGCTGCGGCGCGCCGGCGATACCGAGGGCGAAATAGCAGGTGGCGTCGAGCACCGTGCCGGAGGCGCCGACCTGCCGGTCGCGCGGCATCAGCCCGGCGTCGCAGACAACCCGGCTCGCCCCCGGCGTCGCCCCGAGCGCGGCGACGAGCGCCCGGAAGCCGTCGAAGTCGCTGACGCCGTTGCCCGCCGAGACGACGAAGCCGGCCTCGGCGAGCGGCAGCGAGGCCGGGTCGGCCGGGATCGTCTCGGCGGAGAGGATGCCGCGCGGCGGTTGCAGCGGGAGGTGGCTGGCCGTCGCCGCCTCGCCCCTCGCTTCCAGGCTCTCGGCCGCACTCTCTGCGCTGGGGCCGCGCTGCGCGGTGTCGCTCGCCTCGGCCGCGAGGTCCGCAAGCGTCACCGGCCGCGCCTCGTGCGGGACGCCGGCGTGGGCGGCGACGATGTCCGGCAGCAGCGAGAGGAGCCGCGGCGGCGCCGTGCGCTGCTCCACCCGCCCCGCCTTCGCCGGCCGCGTCACCGCCCGCACGGAGACGCTCTCCGCCCCGGCGAACAGCGGCTCGCCGAGCCCGGCCGCGACGCGCCGGGCGATGTCGCCGCCCGCCGCCGTCTCGGCGAAGACGACGTGCCTGGGCGACAGGGTGCGGATCGCGGCGACGAGGACGGCGGCGCGGGATTCGGGGTCGTAGGAGGCTGGGCCAGAGGCGTCGTCTGGTCCAGAAGCGTTCTGAACGCCGATATCATCGAGAACATCAGCGTCGGGCGCTCCTCCCCCCTCGCGGGGGAGAGCCTGCCCCGGACTTGATCCGGGGGTAGGGAGGGGGGGAGCGGCAAACGCGACGCCGAGATCGGGGCGCCCCCCCTCCCTGCCCTCCCCCTCGAGGGGGGAGGGTTGCGTCGCGATTCTGTTGACTGATTCACTTCCCTCGCCGGTGAGCGACAGCACCCGATCGGCCCCAGCTCCGCCCCACGCGCCGCCATCGGCCAGCACGACAACCGCCCCGCCACCGGTGTCGGCGAGAAGGCGGGCGGCGCCGAGGAGTTGGCGATCGTGGGCGCCGGTGCGCCCGCCGGGTGTGTCCGGCACCACGAGGACGAGGAATGCCGGCGTCGCAATGGTCCGGATGGCTGTAGACGCCGCGGCTGCGGCGGCGGTGGACGCGAGGCGGGCTGACGTCGCGGTCTGATTCGCCGCGGCGCCCGCCGCGAGACCACGCGCTCCGAGGCCCGCCACCGAAGCCGCACCCGCGGCGGCCGCTGCGACGCCGGCCGACAGCGACCGGTCGAGGCGCCGGCGCGGCGCGGGGACGACGAGGGCAGCGATCTCGGCGCGCGGGTCGCGGCGCGGGCGGCCACCCGGCCCGACGGGGACGCCCGCGACGGCTGCCGCCGGCAGAGCGGCCTCGATGGTCGAGCGCGGACGGTCGCCGCCGGGCACGGCGCGGCGGGCGGCCTCCGCCCGCGGGTCGCGGCGGGGCCGGGTCATGCCACCGGCTCCGGCCGGCGCACGCCGGCGCCGGACGCCGACGGCGCCCCGCCCGTCACCGCCGATGCCTTCGCCGCCTCCACCGCCTCCCACAAGAGTTCGGCGACGTCCTTCACCTCCGGGCGTGGCCCGGTGACGCCTTCCAGCATCGCCGTGCAGCCGGGGCACGCCACGGCGACCGTCGCCGCCCCCGTCTCGCCCACCTGCGCCATGCGAAGGTCGGCGATGCGGCGTTCGCCGGGAATATCGGTGACCGGCGCGCCACCGCCGCCGCCGCAGCACATCGCCTTCAGGCCCGAGCGCGCCATCTCGCGCCGCTCGAGACCGAGGGTGTCGAGAAGGGCGCGCGGCGCGGCGGTCTCGCCGTTGTAGCGGCCGAGATAGCAGGGGTCGTGATAGGTGATCGCAGGCCCCGACAGCGCCGCCGGCGTGAGCCGACCCTCGGCGACGAGGCCGGCCAGGAACGTCGTGTGGTGGACAACGTCGAAGCGGCCGCCGAGCGACGGATACTCGTTCTTCAGGACGTGGAAGGCGTGCGGGTCGGCGGTGAGGATGCGGGCGAAGCGGCGCGTGGACAGGGCGGCGATGTTGTCGCTCGCGAGCCGCTGGAAGGTCGCCTCGTCGCCGAGCCGGCGGGCCAGGTCCCCGCAGTCGCGCTCGTCCGCACCGAGCACCGCGAACTCGACGCCGGCCGCCTGCAGCAGCCGCACGAGAGCGCGCAGGGTGCGGCCATAGCGCAGATCGTAGGCGCCCTCCCCGAGCCACAAGAGCACGTCGGTCTTGCCGCCTTCCGGCAGCACCGGCAGCGTCAGACCGGCGGCGAAGTCGGTGCGGGCGGAAAGCGGCCGTCCGCCGGGGTCGTCGGCGAGGCGCAGTTCCGCCAGCACGTCGGCGCCCTTGCCGGGTACGGCGCCCTTCTCCAGCGTCTCGAAGCGGCGCAGGCCGACGATGGCGTCGACGTGCTCGATCATCATCGGGCACTCCTCGACGCAGGCCCGGCAGGTGGTGCACGACCAGATCGTCTCGGCCGGCACCATTGCGCCGACGAGCGGCAGATGCGGCCCGCCGTGGTGGGCACCGACCGCACGGCCCGGATAGGGGCTGCCGGCATAGGCCTCGTCGCTGCCGCCGGGGGCGATGGCGGCGGAGAGGTCCTGGATCAGCTTCTTCGGGTTGAGCGGCTGGCCGGCGGCGAACGCCGGGCACGCCGCCTCACAGCGCCCGCACTGGATGCAGGCGTCAAAGCCGGCGAGCCTGTTCCACGTGAAATCGGCCGGCACGGCGATGCCGAGACGGTCGGCGGAAAGTTCCAGCGGTGCGAGCGCGGTGTCGCGCCCGCCGGCGAAGCGGGCCGGACGCGGGTGGGCGATCAGATGGATGGCGCCGGCGACGATGTGGCGGAGCGGCCCGCTGTGGACCTGCAAGGCGAGGCCGAGCGCACCCGCGGCGGCGAGCGCCGCGCCGATCCAGCCGATCGCCGGCGGGCCGCCGAGGACCGTCGTCACCGCGACGATCAGCCCACCGACGCCGAAGGCCGCGAACAGCCACGGCAGCACGGTGAAGCGGCCGCCGGAGAGCCGCGCCGGCCGCACCGGCACACGCCGTCGCCGCACCATCGCGGCCCCGGCGAGCATCGTCGCAAAGGCGGCCGCCGGCAGCAGCCAGTAGAGGCGCGAGGCTCCCAGCGGCGGCACGATCGCGAGCGCCGTGAACAGCCCGCCGGCGAGGAAACCGCCCGCCACCAGCATGTGCATGCGCGCGGCGAACGGATCGCGCGCGACGACGTGGTGGACGTCGACGAGATAGCGCCGCGGCAGCGCGAGGAGGCCGGAGAGGGGGATGGGGGCCGGCTTGCCGACGCGCCAGAGCCGGATCCGACGGGCAGCCTCGAGGGCCGCCACGAGGGCGGCCGCGAGGGTGGCGAAAGCGAGGAAGGCGGCGGGCGTCATGGCGCGAGCACGCCGGAGGTCGCTGTCCCTCCCCTGCCAGGGGGAGGGACGGGCCGCCGGAGGCGGCCAGGGTGGGGCCCGTCGATCCAGCCCGCTACGTTTGACGTCGAACTCCGGATTGACGGGCCCCCACCTGCCGGCTGCGCCGGCTGTCCTCCCCCCTGGCAGGGGGAGGACGAACTCTGCACCGCCCTTCCAATGGCACAACGCAACCCCTCCCCCCTCGCGGGGGAGGTGGCCGGCGGAGCCGGTCGGAGGGGGGGACACACGCCGAAGCGGCCGATGTGAAACTCCCGTCGCGGCGGCTGCCTGCCAGCGGTCGGGGCGACGTCGAGCGCGGAGCCCGTGGCGCCCCCCCTCCCTGCCCTCCCCGGCGAGGGGGGAGGGTTCGCGCTGACTTCGAGGGGACGATCGCAGGGTGCTGCGTCGCGCCCCGCCGCAACGTCATCCGCCGTGGGGCAGGCGTTGGACCTCAGCTCTTGAGCTTCGGCACGATCGGGGGCTTGCCGTCGGACTTGAAGGCCGCCGACCAGTGCCCCTTGCTCATCGTCGCGGAGCAGGAAACGGTCGCCACCTTGCCGGAGTGGAGATTGTCGAAGCGGCAGGTGCCCTTGGCGGGGATCTCCTCGAAGGCGTCGCCGGTGCCCGCTGCGACCGCCGTCACGGTCATCCGCCCGCCGCCCTTCTGGTTCCAGTTCGCACCCTTGCCGATGAAGTAATAGCGGCTCCCCCCGCCGACCCACATGATCACCTGGTAGCCGTCCGACATCATGAACTGGAAGACGATCCCGCCACAGCTGCGGTACTGCGGGATCTTGCCGACGTGCAGGACCTCCGTGCACTCCCCTTCGACGCTGAGCAGCTGCTTGACCGTCGCTTCCTCCGCGACCGCCAGAGGCGACATCGCCGACATCAACGCCGCGCCACCGAGCGCCGCGCCCCACACCAACCCTGCACGCATGTCCCTGGCTCCAGTCAGACCCACGGGGACACATGCTACTTAAACGCGAAGTTTCGGCAACTCGAAGTGTCGCGTTTTCACGCGCCGATGTCGGCTCGCGGACGACTGTGGCAAATCGGCTGCTCGGGTCCGCGGTGCGAGGCCGGCGGCGCGCCGGAGCGCTCAGATGTCCTTGCATAGCCTGAGCGAGTCGTAGAGCGCCGCATGGATGTTGCGGCCGGCGACGCAGTCGCCGACGCGGTAGAGAGCGTAGCCGCCCGGGTGCGCCTCCGCCGTGGCCGCACCGTTCGCCGGCCCCCCCGCCCCGTTCGACGCCGCTCCACCCGCCGGCGCCGCGCCGGTCCACCCGGCCGCCGAGCCGTCCGCCCCGTTCCGCCCCACCTGCTCCGCCCACGGCTGCGGGCGGCCTTCGACGAGGGCGTGCTGGTCGGTGACGCCGTCGTTTACGGAGCCTCCGCGCAGCGCCCGGAACACCCCGTCGACCGGCAAGGTGCCGTACTCGACGACGACGCGGTCGACGAGGCGCTCCTCTTCGGCGAGCGTCATGGTGTTCCTGAGCACCGCGACGAGGCGGTTGCCCTCGGGATAGACCTCGGCGAGCTCCGTGTTCGGCGTCATCACCACGCCGAGCTTGTAGAGCTCGCGCAGGTGGACCGGCTGGTTGGTGGTGCCGATCTCCTCGCCGACCATGCGGTCCTGGGTGGCGATCTCGACGAGGCAGCCCTTCTTGGCGAGGAATTCCGCGGTGGAGGCACCGTGGTGCTGGCCGGTGGCGTCGTAGAGGAGCACCGAGCCGGCCGCCTCGACCTTGCCGGTCAGCACGTCCCAGGTCGGCACGACGTGGGCGGCGCCCGCGACCTCGTCGAGGTTCGGCCGGCCGCCGGTGGCGACGATGACGATGTCGGGCTTCTCCGCCGTCACCGCCGCGTCCGTCGCCTCGACGCCGAGCCGCACGTCGACGCCGAGCTTCCGGACCTGCGCCGACAGCCAGCGCGGGATGCCCGACAGCGCCTCGCGCCACGTCCCCTTCGACGCGATGTTGATCTGGCCGCCGAGCTCGCGCTCCTTCTCGAAGAGCACCACGGCATGGCCGCGCTCGGCCGAGACGCGCGCCGCCTCGAGGCCGGCCGGGCCGCCGCCGACGACCACCACCTTCAGCGACCGCGCGGCCTTCGGGATGACGTGCGGCATCGTCGCCTCGCGGCCGGTGGCGGCGTTCTGCAGGCAGAGCGCGTCGCCGCCGACATAGATGCGGTCGATGCAGTAGCCGGCGCCGACGCACTGGCGGATATCGTCGGCGCGGCCCTCGATCAGCTTCTTGACGACGTGCGGGTCGGCGATGTGGGCGCGAGTCATCGCCACCATGTCGAGGTGACCCTCGGCGACGGCACGGGCGCCAGTGGCGAGATCGGTGACGCGCTGGGCGTGGAACACCGGCACCTCGACCTCCCGCTTGATGGCGCTCGCGAGATAGAGGAAAGGCGCGACGGGGAAGCTCATGTTCGGCAGCGAGATCGCGTGGGCGATGTGATCGCGCGCCTGGCCGCCGACGATGTTGACGAAGTCGATGAGGCCGCGGCGGGCGTACTCCGCGGCGATCGTCACGCACTCTTCGTGGCTCAGCCCCTCGGCGAGGAGCTCATCGCCCGACATGCGGATGCCGATGACGTAGTCGTCGCCGGTGGCGGCGCGGATCGCCGACAGCACCTCGGCGCCGAAGCGCATGCGGTTTTCGAGCGAGCCGCCGTACTGGTCGGTGCGGTGATTGATCGACGGGCTGAAGAACTGATCGATCAGGTGGCCGTGCGCCGCCGAGACCTCGAGCCCGTCGAGCCCACCCTCGCGGCAGCGGCGGGCGGCCTCCGCGAAGTCGGCGACGACGCGGGCGATGTCGCCCTCGTCCATCTCGCGCGGCACGGCCCGGCTCGCCGGCTCGCGCCGCGGCGAGGACGATATCGTCGGGAACCAGTTGTCGGTGTCCCACTTGGTGCGCCGGCCCATGTGGGTGAGCTGGATCATCAGCTTGGCGCCGTGGCGGTGGATGCGCTCGGAGAAGCTCCGGAAGAACGGGATGACGCTGTCGTCGGCGGCCGAAATCTGCGCCCACGGCGTCGCCGGGCTGTCAATCGCCACCGACGACGAGCCGCCGAACATCGTCAGGCCGATGCCGCCCTTGGCCTTTTCCTCGTGGTAGAGCTGGTAGCGCTCCTGCGGCTTGCCGTCCTTGCCGTAGCCGGGGGCATGGCTCGTCGACATCACGCGATTGCGGATCGTCAGGCCCTTGATCGTCAGGGGCTTCAGCAGCGCGTCGGCGTTGGCGATCATGTCGAGGCGCGCTCCTCACGCGGCGAGCGGCCGAAGTGGCGGCGGTAGGCGGTGGAGAAGTGGGCGGCTGTCTGGAAGCCGCAGGCGAGGCCGACGTCGGTGACGCTCATCGGCGTCTGGCGCAGGAGCTCGCGGGCGTGCACCAGCCGTCGCCCAAGCGAGAACTCCGCCGGCGAGGTGCCGAGGTGGCGCCGGAACAGCCGCTCGAGTTGCCGTGGCGACATGCCGACGCCGGTTGCGACCTCCGCCACCGTCAGCGGCCGCTCGATCGCCGCGTCCATCATGCGGGCGGCGCGGGCGAGCGCCGGATGCAGGTGCTCGATGCGGGAGGGTAGCGGCAGCGGCTGGCGGTCGCCGCCGGCGCGGGGGCGCTCCACCATGAACTGGTCGGAGACCTTGGCGGCCACCGGCTTGCCGTGGCGCGCCTCGATCAGGGTCAGCATCAGCTCGAGCGGCGCGACGCCGCCGGTGCAGGTGAGCCGGTCGCGGTCGACGACGAAGAGCTCCTCGGTGAAGGCGACGCCGGCGAACTCCTCGCGGATCGCCGTGAGGTTCTCCCAGTGGATGGCGGCGCGGTAGCCGTCGAGGAGGCCGGCCTCGGCGAGCGCGAAGGTGCCGGTGCAGAGGCCGCCGAGGGCGACGCCGCGTCGAGCGAGCCGGCGCAGCGCGTCCGACAGCGGCCGCTCCACGGCATGGCGCACCGAGACGCCGCCGCAGACGAACAGGAGATCGAGCGGCCCGGCGTCGGCGAGCTTGACGGTCGGCGTCATCGACAGGCCGTTGCTCGCCTCTGCCGGCGCGCCGTCGAGCGTCACCACTGCCCAGTGATAGTCGTCGGCGAGCGAGACGTAGTTCGCCATCCGGCACGCCTCGAGGGCGTTCACCAGCGCGATCGCCGAGTAGTTCGGCAGCGTCAGGAAGCCGATGCGCGACAGCCGCGCCAGCGCCGGCGGCGCCGGCGCGGGTGGCGCGGCCGGTGCGCTCAACGCTCCACGACGAGATCGGTCAGCGGCTTCGAGCAACACAACAGCACCAGTCCCTGGTCGATCTCGCGCTGGCGGATGCCGCCGGCGTGCTTCATCTCCACCTGCCCCGAAACGAGCCTCGACTTGCAGGTGCCGCAGAGCCCCTTCGTGCACGAGGCCGGCAGCTTCATGCCGGCGGCGCGCGCCGCCTGCAGCACGAAGGTATCGTCGGGGCAGTCGATGGCGCGGCCGGATTTCGAGAACGTCACCCGGAAGCTGCCACGCGCCTCGCCCTCGACGAGCTTCTCCTCCGCCCTGGCCGCCGCCGCCTGGGTGATCGGCGCCAGTTCCTCGAAGTTGAAGCTCTCCTCATGATAGCGCCGCATGTCGGCGCCGCCATCGGAGAGCATCGCCCGCACCGCCTTCATGAACGGCGAGGGGCCGCAGGTGAACACCTCGCGCTCGTGGAGGTCCGGGGCGATGAGCGACAGCATCGGCCACGACAGCCGCCCGCGGAAGCCCGGCCAGCCCGGCTCGCCGGCGTCGCTTTCGACCACGTAGGCGACCTTGAAGCGGGCGTGGGCGCGGGCGATCGCGTCGAGCTCGGCGCGGAAGACGATGTCGGCCGGCGTGCGCGCCGCGTGCACGAAGACGACGTCGCGATCCTCGGCGAGATCGGTGATCGCCCGGCTCATCGACATCAAAGGCGTGATGCCGCTGCCGCCGGACACGAAGAGATACTTCTCCGCCGGATGCGTGGCGCAGGTGAACTCGCCCATCGGCCCGACGGCGCGCACCTCCATGCCGGGCACGAGGTTGTCGTGCAGCCAGTTTGACACCGGCCCGCCGGGCACGCGTTTCACCGTGATCGCGAAGGTATCGGGGCGGGAGGGCGCCGAGGCGATGGTGTAGCAGCGCTGCACCGGCTCGTCGCCGACCGGCCAGTCGAAGGTCATGAACTGGCCGGGATGGAAGCGGAACAGCCGCGGGTTGCGCGAGGCGAAGACGAAGGTCTTGACGTCGTGCGTCTCGGTGTGGACCTGCCGGCAGACGAGGAGATCATCGTCGTCGGCATTGAAGCGGGCCGGCACGTCGGCCAGCGCGGCGATCCGGCTGATCGGCGGAGCCGGCGCGGGCGTCTCGGCGAGGTCGAGCGAGGCGGCAGGCTCCGGTGCGGCAGCCCGTGCGGGCGAGGCGCTGACGGCCGCCGGCGTGTGGCGCACCCGCACCGTCTCGATGACGTCGCGCTCGTGCGGCAGCGTGAGACCGGGACCGACGAGGGCGAAATCGTCGATCGCGCCGACGATCAGGGCCGGGCCGACGAAGCGGCGCGCAAAGGCCCCTCCGGTCCCCGCGCCCTTGGCGTCGTCGAGGTTCGGCACCGCCATCCGCGTCGTCGAATTGGTCGGCAGCACGGTGATGCCGGCGCTGCCGACGTGGGCGTCGACGACGGTCCGCTTGCCCTTGCTCGTGGACCCCTGGGACTTGGACTTGCCTGCCATTGTACCCGTCGCCGTCGTCGCCCGTCCTCCCCCTGCCAGGGGGGAGGACAGCCGCGCGGAACGCGCGGCAGGAGGGGGCCTGTCAATCCAACCTCGAGCCCGTGTTTGACGGGCCCCACCCTGACCGCTTCGCGGTCTGTCCCTCCCCCTGGCAGGGGAGGGACAGGCTCCCGCGACCGCCGCCGTCTACCGCTCCAGGTGCTCGGCGATGCGGCCGAGGTACCAGTTGGTGAACTTGTCGACGAGGCCCTCGGTGTAGGGCGAGTAGGGCCCGGGCTCGTAAGCGGGGCTGCTGACGCCGGAGTGCTGGTAGCCGACGAGCTCGGAATCCTGGGCGTTGGTGGCGACCCACACCTCGGTCAGCTTCTGGATTTCGTAGTCGACGCCCTCGACCGCGTCCTTGTGGACGAGCCACTTGGTGCGCAAGAGCGAGTGCTCGGGGTCGAGCGGCAGCACCGAGAAGACGACGGCGTGGTCGCTCATGAAGTGGTGCCAGGAGTTCGGCTGCGTCCAGAAATGCAGGCCGCCCATCCGCCGATCCGTCAGGTTGCCGAGCAGCTTCCGGCAGGCGACCTCGGTCGACAGCGTGTGCGACTCGCCGGCACCATCGAGCGGCAGGCGCTGCGTGCGGTAGCCGGTGACGACGTCGTCGAGGTGCTCGATCGTCCGCGACGGGAAGCCCTTCGCCTCCCATTCGGCATGGTCGTCATTGAGCAGGCAGTCGTAGCGCTCGGCCTGCTTCCGGCCGGTCTCGTCGAGCTGCTCGGGCGCATAGCCGAAGCCGTAGGCGAACAGCGGGACCGTCAGTTCCGGATGGTTCACCGCGCAGTGATAGCACTCGCGGTTGTTCTCCATCGTGATCTTCCAGTTGCCCGGCTCGATGATGTCCATCTCGAAGGCGACCTTGGTGTCGCGGACGGAATGCGGGGCGATGTAGGGCCGCATCGCCTCGGCCATGGTGTCGAAGTCGGCCGGCGGGTCCTCGCTCAGGCAGACGAACAGGAGCCCCTCGAGCGACTTCAGGTGCACCGGCTTCAGGCCGAGGCAGCTCTTGTCGAAGCCGTCGCCCATGTGCTCGGCGTACTGCAGCGCCCCGTCGAGGCCGTAGGTCCACTGGTGGTAGCGGCAGACGAGATTGCCGACGCTCGCCTTGTAGTCGTGCACGAGGCGGGCGCCGCGATGGCGGCAGACGTTGTTGACGGCGCGGACGGTGCCGGCCTCGTCGCGCAGGATGAGGACGGTGGTGCGGCCGATGTCGACGACCATGGTGTCGCCCGGCTGCGGCACGTCCGCCTCGACGCCGACGAAGATCCAGTGGCGCCCGAAGATCACCTCCATGTCGAGGTCGAAGATCTCCTGCGACAGGAAGAACGGCTGCTCGAGGCCATAGCCCGGCCGGCGGCGCGCGACGAGGGCGCCGATGCTCGAATGGGGAACCTGCAACATGGGTCCGGGTCTCCGCCGCGGCGCCGCGCGCCGCACCGCCGGACGCGCGCCACGCGCGTCGTGCGGATTAGAAGTGTTCCGCAGTCCTCGTTCGGCTACTTTTCTCGGCACGACGCGTTTTTACTTTAGCACGACATACGCACGAGACGCCCACCGATCACTCGAACAGCCGTCCGCCCGCCAGCCTCGCCTGCGCCGTCGGATCGGCCGCCGGGCGGCGCCCGCCGCGCGAGCCCGTCGGCGTGAAGCCGTGCAGCGCCTTGAACTGGCGCGAGAAGTGGGCGCAGTCGGCGAAGCCGGATTCGAGCGCGATGTCGGTGATCGTGCGGTCGGTCGTCTCCAGGAGGAAGCGGGCGTAGCGCAGCCGGAGCTCGCGGTAGAAGGCGCCCGGACGCTCGCCCATCACCGCCTGGAACAGTCGCTCGAGCTGGCGGGTGGAGAGCCTCAGCTTCTCGGCGATGGTGGCGACCGGCAGGGGGTCGGCGAGGTTCTGCTCCATCAACAGCAGCGCCCGCCGCACGCGCTCGTCACGGACGCCGTCGGTGTCGGCGACGGGCGGGTGCGGCTGCGCCTCGCTGCCGGCGCGCGGCCGGTCGAGCAGCAGCACGTGGCGGGTCTTCTGGGCGACCGCGCGGCCGAGATGGCGCTCGACCAGCAGCGTCGCGAGATCGGAGACGCCGCCACCGCCCGAGCAGGTGATGCGATCGCCCTCGTCGACGAACAGCCGGTCGGCCACCGGCACGTGATGGGGGAAGGCGGCGAGGAAGTCCTGGCGGTGATACCAGGAGACGCAGCAGCGCCGCCCGGTCATCAGCCCGGCGCGGGCGAGCACGAACGAGCCGGTGCAGACGCCGACGAGCGTCACACCGGCGGCGGCCGCCTTTTCGAGATAGACGATGGTCGCGGCATCGACCTGCGCGCCGGCCGACAAGAGCCCGCCGACGACGACGATGTAGTCGAAGCCGCGCGGGTCGACGAACGGGCTGGTGCGCGCCACCGCGATGCCGCAGCTCGCCCGCACCGCCTCCTCGCGGCTGCCCATCACGACCCACCGGCACAGGATCTGCCTGGAGCGGTCGCCCTCGTCGGCGGCAAGCCGCAGGTGGTCGACGAACAGCGAGAACGCCGACAGCGTGAAGTCGTCGGCGAGAATGAAGCCGACGGAGAGGCGCGGGCGCCCGGCGCCCCCCTCCTCCCCCGATGTGCGCGACGTGCGGACGGCGTCCATTCCTGCCCTCGAGGCGGTGCAGGCTTCACATTACCAGACCGCCGGCGGACCGGGACCGGAATGCAACGCCCGCCCAAGCATTGCAGGCGACGCTGGCATGCCGATTGCGAGGTTCTGCGACGGTGCGATATCAATTCGGTGAACGCGACGACATCGGCGCAAAGCCGGGCATCGCGTTCCCGCAGAGGGCAAACCGCAATCATGGCGCTCACCGCGACATCAGGGATCGATTCGTCCGCCGCCTTTCCCCTCAATGCCGCCGCACGGCCCCGCCGATCGGCGCCACGACGGGTGCGCCCACCTGCCTTCGTGCTCCTGGCGGCGGCGCTGCTGCTGCCGTTCTGTGCCGCCAAGACCGCACGCGCCGACGAGGCGACGATCCCCTCGGCCACGGTCGGGCAGGAGCGCGACGTCACCATCGTGCTGCGCGCACCGATCCAGAGGATCGCGGGCGACCGGGTGACGCTGCAGTCGATGCTGCGCTTCTCCGGCCGGGCGTGGGAGGACGCGCGCATCGAGATCCTCGCGAACGGCGTCGTCGTCTCGCGGACGACCGCGCTGCGCGGCGGGCTCTGGTACGCACCCCGCACGCCGATCGCCGCCGGCGACTACGAGTTCACGGCGCGCGCGATCTCCGCTGACGGCACGCGGGAGATGTCGGACGTGCTGCGCATCACCGTGTCGCCGCCGATCCTGCTCGACCCGGAGAGCCTCGCCGGCAAGAGCGTCTTCTCGGTCGGCTAGCCCGGGCCCCGCCGTTCGGATGGTGGAAACGGTCGCCGACGAGGTCGGGGGCCGGCCCTGGTACGTCTGACCTCCAGGGAGGCTGCGATCGTCGCGAGAGCCGCGCACGAGACGGCAGGTTGCCGCACCTGATCCGCATCAAGGGCCTCGACCGTTTGCGGTTCTACAGTGGCGCTCACCGCCGGCCCGCGCGCGGCAGGCGGTCATCGAGGAGCACCACCGTGACCCGCCCTGCCGTTTCCGCCGCAGCCCCCATTCCCGCCGTCGAGCGCCGGCTCCACTGGCTGATCGCCATCGCGATCCTGGCGATGATCCCGCTCGGCATCGCGGCCGAGGAGATGGCGAAGGGGCCGGCGCGCGAGTTCGTCTTCAGCTGCCACAAGGCGCTCGGGCTGATGATCCTGATCCTGGCGACGTGGCGGCTCGGCGTGCGCCTCTCGGAAGGCTTCCCGCACCCGGTCGGCCGCTACTCGCTCATCGAGCGCATCCTCGCCCACGCCGTGCACGGCCTGCTGCTCGCGGTGACGGTGCTCGCGCCGCTGACCGGCATCGCCCGCATCATCGGCAAGGGCCAGGCGCTGGAAGTCTTCGGCCTGACGCTGCTGCCGGCCGGGGCAGGCAATGCCTTCGCCCTGTCGCTGGCGAGGAGCGTCCACTCCGGCCCGGTTCTGGTGCTCGGGCTCGGCGTGCTGATTGCCCTTCACGTCATCGGCGCCCTGAAGCACCACATCCTCGACCGCGACGCGACGCTGACGCGGATGCTGGGCCGCGCGACGGCGTGAGCGGGGCGCTCTTCAAC
The DNA here is from genome assembly GCF_046156265.1 of Pseudoxanthobacter sp. M-2. Lineage (NCBI taxonomy): Bacteria > Pseudomonadati > Pseudomonadota > Alphaproteobacteria > Hyphomicrobiales > Segnochrobactraceae > Pseudoxanthobacter > Pseudoxanthobacter sp. M-2. The sequence continues at coordinate 148,566 of NZ_JAWDIR010000047.1, read as the reverse complement.
ACTCCGGCAGGTTGACCGCCAGGCCGCCGAGGGACGTTTCCTTGTATTTCGACGCCATGTCGCGGCCGGTTTCGCGCATCGTCACGATGACCTTGTCGAGCGAGACGACGTGGGTACCGTCGCCGTGGAGAGCGAGCGAGGCGGCGTTGACGGCTGAGATCGCGCCGAAGGCGTTGCGCTCGATGCAGGGCACCTGCACGAGGCCGGCGATCGGGTCGCAGGTCATGCCGAGATGGTGCTCCATGCCGATCTCGGCGGCGTTCTCGACCTGCTCGTTGGTGCCGCCGAGCGCGGCGCACAGGCCGGCGGCGGCCATCGAGCAGGCGACGCCGACCTCGCCCTGGCAGCCGACCTCAGCGCCGGAGATCGACGCGTTCATCTTGAACAGCCCGCCGATGGCTGTGGCCGTCAGCAGGAAGGTGCGAACGCCCTCGGGGCCGGCGCCGGAACAGTGGTCGAGATAGTAGCGCAGCGTCGCCGGCACGACGCCGGCGGCGCCGTTGGTCGGCGCGGTGACCACCCGGCCGCCGGCGGCGTTCTCCTCGTTGACCGCGATCGCATAGACGCTGACCCAGTCCATCACCTCGTGGGCGGCGCGGTCGTTGGCGTGGCTGCGCGCCAGAAGCCGGTCGCGGATCGATTTCGCCCGCCGCCTGACCTTGAGGCCGCCGGGAAGCTCGCCCGTGGTGGCGACGCCGCGGTCGATGCAGGCCATCATCACCTTGGCGATCGCCTCGAGGTGGGCGTCGATCTCGGCATCCGGGCGTAGCGCCTGCTCGTTCTCGAGCACGATCCCGGCGATCGACAGCCCGGTGGCAGAACCGATGTGCAGCAGGTCGCGGCCGCTGCGGTAGGGGTGCGGCACCGACACCGGGTTGTGGACGACGACGCCCACCTCCGCCTCCGGCACGACGAAGCCGCCGCCGACCGAGCACCAGCGCTCGTGGGCGACGACGGTACCGTCGGCGTCGAAGGCGGCGAGCGCCATGGTGTTCGGATGCTTCGGCGTCTCGGCGTGGCCGTCGAAGAGGATGTCGCGGCCGTAGTCGAAGGCGATGCGGCGGCGGCCGCCAAGATTGACGGAGCCGCCGGCGCCGGCGGCGGCGAAGGCCGCGTCGGCCTCGTCCGGATCGACGGTGGCGGGCTCCATGCCCGAAAGGCCGAGGATCGCCGCTCGGTCGGTACCGTGGCCCTTGCCGGTCCAGGCGAGCGAGCCGTAGAGCGCCACCTCGACGCGGTCGACGTCGTCGAGTCTCCCCGCCGCCGCGATGCCGTCGACGAAGGCGTGCGCCGCCCGCATCGGTCCCACCGTGTGGGACGACGACGGCCCGATGCCGATCTTGAAGAGCTCGAAGACGCTGATCATCGATGCCGGCCTCCCCGCCGGACGAACGATTGTCTCTCGAAGGGTGGAGGCGTCCTCCCCCTGACGGTGCGCTGACGCGTCCTCCCCCTGCCAGGGGGGAGGACAGCCGCGCTGAAGGCGCGGCAGGTGGGGGCCTGTCAATCCGGTGCGCGACGACCGCCGCATCACTTCGGATTGACGGGCCCCACCCTGACCGCCTTCGGCGGTCTGTCCCTCCCCCTGACAGGGGAGGGACGGGTCAGCCCACTGGCAATCCCCCCTACCCCGCCCGGAACTCCCGCCGCGTCTCGTCGAGATAATGCCAGACATAGGCGGAAAACGAGCGCCACACCTCGATGTGGAACACGTCCGGCCCCGTCCGCGCCAGCACGATCTCGGCCTTGGCCAGCACCGTCCGCGTCGCCGTGCCCACCGGGAAGGCCGCCTCAGACAGGTCGAGCGGGCAGCCGGCGGCGAGCACCGTCGCCGCCTGCGGTCCGGACACCTCGATGCAGAGCTGGCGATGCGAGACGTCCACCAGCGAATGCGGCACGCCTCCCGTCGCCGCCTCAATGGCGGCTGCTATCTCCTCCGGCGCCTCGCCGGGGGCGATCAGCAGCCACTCGTCGGGGCCGAGCCAGATCGCCCTGCGGTTGCGGACCTCGCCATAGGCGCCGCGGGCCCGCGGCAGGGCGACGCCGAACGCCTCGCCGGCCGGGCCGATCGCCGCCTCGCGGCCGCGGAAGACGTAGCGCGCACAGTCGTTGTCGAGCGTCCTGAGCTCCGCCGCGGCGAGCGGGGGCGTCGCAGCGGCGATCATCGCCAGCGCGTCGGCGCGCGGCAGCACGGGAGAGGCCTCAGTCATTGAGCCGCGCTCCTTCCGGGTCGACGAACACAGGGGCGGCCACCGTCACCGCGATGGCGCCGCCGGGCATCGGCACGTGCAGCGTCTCGCCCATCCGGCCGCGGCCGTCGCGCACCATCGCGAGCGCGATCGAGCGGCCGAGCACCGAGCTCCAGTAGGACGAGGTGACGTGGCCGAGCATCGTCATCGGCACGGGTTCGGCCGGGTCGGCGACGATCTGCGCTCCCTCCTCCAGCACCACGCTCGGGTCGACGGTGAGGAGCCCGACGAGCTGCTTGCGGCCGGCCCCGGTCATCTCGGGCCTGAGCACCGAGCGCTTGCCGACGAAGTCCTTCTTCGACTTGCCGACTGCCCAGCCGAGGTTGACGTCGTCCGGCGTCGCCGTGCCGTCGGTCTCCTGGCCGACGATGATGTAGCCCTTCTCGGCCCGCAGCACGTGCATCGTCTCGGTGCCGTAGGGGGTGATGCCGTGCGGCTCGCCGGCGGCGACGATTGCCTCCCAGACGTGGCGGCCATAGTCGGCCGGCACATTCACCTCGAAGCCGAGTTCGCCGGTGAAGGAGACGCGGAACAGCCGCGTCGGCACGCCGGCGATGCGGCCCTCGCGCACGCTCATGTGCGGCATCGCCCCCTTCGACAGGTCGATGCCCTCGACCAGCGGCGCGATGACGTCGCGCGCCCGCGGCCCCTGCACGGCGATCACCGCCCACTGCTCGGTGGTGGAGGTCAACCAGACGTCGAGGTCCGGCCACTCGGTCTGCAGGTAGTCCTCCATCAGATGGAGGACGCGCGGGGCGCCGCCGGTCGTCGTGGTGACGTGGAAGCGGTCCGGCGCCATGCGGCCGACGACGCCGTCGTCCATGACGAAGCCGTCCTCGCGCAGCATCACGCCGTAGCGCAGGCGCCCGGGCTCGAGCTTCGTCCAGGCGTTCGTGTACATGCGGTTCATGAACTCGGCCGCGTCCGGCCCCACCACCTCGATCTTGCCCAGCGTCGAGGCGTCGAAGATGCCGACGGCCTCGCGCACCGCCTTGCACTCGCGCGCCACGGCGGCGTGCAGGTCCTCGCCGGCTCTCGGGAAGTACCAGGCGCGCTTCCACAGCCCGACGTCCTCGAAGGCAGCGCCGTGCGCCTCTGCCCAAGCGTGGATCGGCGTGGTGCGGACGGGGTCGAACAGATCGCCGCGGGCGGCGCCGGCGAAGCTGCCGAAGGTGACGGGCGTATAGGGCGGGCGGAAGGTTGTCAGGCCGATCTGCGGGATGGGCTTGGCGATGGCGTCGGAGACGATGGCCAGCGCATTGAGGTTCGACGTCTTGCCCTGGTCGGTCGCCATGCCCGTCGTGGTGTAACGCTTGACGTGCTCGATCGAGACGAAGCCCTCGCGGGTGGCGAGCTTGACGTCCTTGGCCGTGACGTCGTTCTGGAAGTCGACGAAGGCCTTGGCGAACGCCGGATTGCGCCCGTGCGGGGCAGCGCCGGAGAAGCCGCCGGAGACGATGGGGGCTTCGGTGACCACCGGTCCTCCCCCTGCGCCGGCCTCCGTCCCTCCCCTGCCAGGGGGAGGGACAGGCGACCGCAGGTCGCCAGGGTTGGGCCCGTCAATCGAGGTCTCGGGGTGGATTGACTGGCCCCCACCTGCCGCGCCTTCGGCGCGGCTGTCCTCCCCCCTTGCAGGGGGAGGACGCGTCGCGAAAGCCGCCTTCGCCGCCTGCTCGCCCGCCGCGTAGCCCTCGGCCAGCACGTCCGCGAGCCCGAACGTGCCCCGGCACGCCCCGGCCGACCGCTCATGCGCAAATGACTGCCCCGGCAGGAACGTCTTCGTCGCCGCGTCGAAGGCGAGCTTGCCGCGCGATTGCGAGAACAGGTGCACCGACGGCGTGAAGCCGCCGGACATCAGCACCGCATCGCACGGCACGATCACCGGCCGGGCGACGCTGCCGTCGGCGGCGACGGTGGCAAGGTGCGCCTCGCGGACGCGTAGCCGCCCGCGCGTGCCGACGACGGTGGTCGACGTCTGCACCGGCAGGCCGGCGGCGCGCGCCTTCTCCGGCAGCTCACCGTCGGCGACGGGCCGGAGGTCGGCGATCGCGGCGACCTGGACGCCGGCGGCGTGGAGGTCGAGGGCCGCCTGGTAGGCGGCGTCGTGGGCGGTGAAGACGACGACGCGCCGGCCGACCACCGCGCCGTAGCGGTTGAGGAAGGTGCGGGCAGCGTCCGCCAGCATGACGCCCGGGCGGTCGTTCTCCGGGAACACCATCGGCCGCTCGATGGCGCCGGCTGCGATCACAACCTCCTTCGCCCGCACCTGCCACATCCGCTCGCGCGGCAGGTCGCGGTGCGGCGCGGCGAGGTGATCGGTGATCCGCTCGCTGAGGCCGATGAGGTTGTGCGGGTACCAGCCGAAGGCGGTGGTGCGGGAGAGCAGCGTGACGCGGTCGTTGCCCGCGAGTTCGGCGAGCACGTCGGCGACCCAGTCGGCCGTGGGCACGCCGTCGATCGTGGCCTGGGTCTCCGCCAGCAGCGAGCCGCCCATCTCGGCCTGCTCGTCGCAGAGGATGACGGTGGCGCCGCTCGCCGCTGCTGCCCGCGCCGCGGCGAGCCCCGCGGGGCCGGAGCCGACGACGAGGACGTCGCAGTGGGCGTAGCGCTGGGTATAGCGGTCGGCGTCCGGCGCCCGTGGCGCGCGGCCGAGGCCGGCGGCGGCGCGGATCACCGGCTCGTAGACCGACTTCCAGAACGCCTGCGGCCACATGAAGGTCTTGTAGTAGAAGCCCGCCGGCAGCAGCGGCGCGACGAGGTCGTTGACCGCGCCGACGTCGAACTTCAGCGACGGCGCGCGGTTCTGGCTGACGGCGACGAGGCCGTCCTTCAGCTCGACCTGGGTGGCGCGCAGGTTCGGCGTGTAGTGCGCCTCGTCCGCCCCGACGCCGACGAGGGCATTCGGCTCGTCCGAGCCGGCCGCCAGGATGCCGCGCGGCCGGTGGTACTTGAACGAGCGGCCGACCAGGTGGACACCGTTGGCGATCAGCGCCGAGGCGAGCGTGTCGCCCTTCAGCCCGCGATAGAGCGTGCCGTCGAAGGTGAAGCGCACCGTGCGGTCACGGTCGACGCGACCACCGGCAACGGCCCGGAACGGCTGCGAGGGAGGGAGAACAGTCACCGCGACGCCTCCGCGACCTTGTCCGCGAGCTCCGGCGACGAGAGGTCCGGCCTCCCCTCCCCCGCCGGGTAGGTCGTCACGAACTTGTCCGTCACCGTGTGGCGGACCGCGTTGAAGAAGCGGCCGCAGCCGTGGATGTGGCGCCAGCGTTCGAAGTGGAGGCCCTTCGGATTGCCGCGGGCATAGAGGAACCCGGTCCAGCCGTCGTCGTCGAGGCTGTCGGGGGTGCGCGCCAGGTGGGCCTCGCCGGCATAGCGGAACTCCGCCTCCGGCCGGCTCTCTCCACAATAGGGACAGGCGATCAACAGCATGGGACGCCCCTCAGTGCGCGACGGCGGCGGCGGCCGCCTCGTCGATCAGTCGGCCCGCCTTGAACCGGTCGAGGGCGAATGGCGCGGCGATCGGATGCGGCGTGCCGCGGGCGATGGTGTGGGCGAAGACGTGGCCGGAGCCCGGCGTCGCCTTGAAGCCGCCGGTGCCCCAGCCGCAGTTGACGAAGAGGCCCGGCACCGGCGTCAGCCCGATGATCGGCGAGCGGTCCGGCGTCACGTCGACGATGCCGCCCCAGTTCCGGAGCATCCGCATCCGCCGGACGGTCGGCACCAGCTCGCAGATGGCGTCGAGCGTGTGGGTGGTGATGTGCAGGCCGCCGGTCTGCGAATAGGAGGTGTAGGCGTCGGTGCCGGCGCCGATGACGAGCTCGCCCTTGTCGGACTGGCTGATGTAGGCGTGGATGGTGTTCGACATCACCACGCACGGGAACATCGGCTTGATCGGTTCCGACACCAGGGCCTGCAGCGGATAGCTCTCGAGCGGCATGCGCACGTCGGCCATGCCCATCACCACCGAGGTGTTGCCGGCTGCCACGACGCCGATCTTCTTGGCCTTGATGGTGCCGCGGCTCGTCTCCACCGCCTCGACCGCGCCGTCGGCGCCGCGGCGGATGGCGGTGACCTCGCAGTTCTGGATGATGTCGACGCCGAGCGCATCGGCGGCCCGCGCGTAGCCCCAGGCGACGGCATCGTGGCGGGCGGTGCCGCCGCGCCGCTGCAGGGCGCCGCCGAGGATCGGGTAGCGCACCTTGCCGAAGACGTTGAGCGCCGGCACGAAGGCCTGGATCTCCTCGGGCGTCAGCCACTCGTTGTCGACGCCGTTCAGGCGGTTGGCGTGCACGTGGCGCTTGAACGACTGGATGTCGTGAATGTTGTGGGCGAGCATCAGCACGCCGCGCGGCGAGTACATGACGTTGTAGTTGAGCGCCTGCGACAGGCCCTCCCACAGCTTCACGGCGTGGTCGTAGAGGGCGGCCGATTCGTCGAAGAGGTAGTTCGAGCGGATGATCGTGGTGTTGCGGCCGGTGTTGCCGCCACCGAGCCAGCCCTTCTCCAGTACGGCGATGTTGCGAATGCCGTGCTCGCTCGCGAGATAGAAGGCGGTTGCGAGCCCGTGGCCGCCGGCGCCGATGATGACGACGTCGTAGGCGGGCTTCGGCTCAGGCGAGCGCCACTGCGGCTGCCAGCCCTGATGGCCACCGAACGCCTTCGCCAAGAGCGAGAGGGCGGAGAACTTCTGCATCGGCGCGCTGACCCCATCCCGGACGACAAGCGATCATGCGGCCGCCCAGCCCGTCGCGCGAGCATTGTTTCGGCGACGGCCTTGAACGGATGCGACATGGGCGGTGGGCGCACGCCGTCCCTCCCCTCTCCCCCGTCTTTCTGTCCTCGCCCCCTTCCCGTCCGCCGCCCCGCCCCCTATATTCCCGTTGCCGGCTTCGGCCGGCTATGGCGATACAGCGGCGTCGTAATAAGCCTATCGGACCCGGGGGCGGTACCCGGCGCCTCCACCCAAGTCCATGATCTCGTGTGGATTTCGGTGGGGGCGAAATAGGATCGACGAGGGTGTAAAGGTCGTTCGTTCGCCCGGCATGGTACCGCCGTTATCGGACCTTTCTATAGTTGCCAATGACAACTATGCCGAGGCCCGTCTGGCCGCGTAATGCGGTCCGATAACCTCATCTAAGTCCTCCCGGGTCGCACCGGAAAGGCGGGGTCCGAGGGCACCTGGCAACAGAAGCCCTCACTTCTCCTTCTCCTGTTCCGTCTCCCCGCATGGCGGCGCACGTCGTCGCAGCCGCATTTTCGTGGCGCTCAGGCCGCCGGCGCGGTTCCTGTGTGCGGTGCCCTGTGGTATCGCGCGGGTGGGGGCGACAGGTTCGACAACCGGGCGAGACGCGATGGCCGAAGACATCATCCGCTACGACGTGCTGGTGCAGGAAGCGCTGCGCTCCGTCGTGCGCAAGGTGCTGGCGGAGGCGGCGCGCGCCGGCCTGCCGGGCGAACACCACTTCTACATCGCCTTCGACACCGCGGCGCCCGGCGTGCGGCTCTCCTCGCGCATCCGCCAGAAATACCCGGAGGAGATGACCGTCGTCCTGCAGCACCAGTTCTGGGACTTCGTCGTCACCGACACCCAGTTCGAAGTGACGCTGTCGTTCGGCGGCATCGCCGAGCGACTGGTCATCCCGTTCACCGCAGTGAAGGGCTTCTTCGACCCGTCGGTGCAGTTCGGCCTGCAGTTCGATCCGGCCCGCAACCCCGACGCCGCCGAGGGCGACGACACGGCGCCGGCCGAGAGCGGACCGAAGCCGGCGCTCGCCAGCAGCGAGGGGCGCACCGTCGCCCAGCCCGAGAAGCCGGCACAGCCCGCCAAGGCCCCCGCGCGCGCCTCCGTGCCGACCACGGCCGCGCCGAAGCCGGCGCCCGAGGCGGAACCCGCCGCCGCGGCGGAGGGGGAAGGCCCCGCCGATGCTCCCGTCGACACCCCGGCTCCCACCGCCGCCGTCGTCTCGCTCGACGCCTTCCGCAAGAAGACGTGAGCAGAAGCGCTTGACGCCTCCGCACGAGGGTCCAAACTCCGGCGTGTGGCGATGCGAGGTCACCCCATGGCGAACACGCGGGCTGTGCACTTGTCGCTCGATGCGGCGCTCGTTTCCCGGGCGGAGCGGTTGGGAGTCGACCTCGGAGCGGCGGCCGCCCGGGGCATCGCCGAACAGTTGAAGATCGCCGAGCAGGCCGCCTGGGCCGACCGCAACCGCGAGGCGATTTCGTCGTTCAACCGTCAGGTCGACGATCGTGGCACGATCGGTGACGACGAGCGCCGCTACGGCTGATGCAGTTCGACGTTCACCGGAACATCGGACGCGGCGCGGCGCAGGCTCCCTATCTCGTGGACATCCAGCATGATGCCGTGGCGCCGCTGCGTCTGCGGATCGTGGCGCCTCTGCTCAAGGCCAGCACGGTCGAACGTCTGGATATCCTGATGCCCGAGGTGACGGTGGCAGGCGGTGCCTACATCGTCTCAATGCCAGAGCTCTTCGCCATCGATCACCATCGCCTCGGCCGGGTCGAGACCAACCTCGCCCACCACCGCGACGCCATCGTGCGGGCGCTCGACCTGCTCTTCACCGGCTTCTGACCGCACCGGAGGGACCGCCCGTGGCCGAGATCGTCAACCTCCGCCTCGCCCGAAAGCGCAAGGCCCGTGACGCGGCCGCCGAGGCCGCGGCACAGGCGCGGGCGGCGCATGGGCTGAGCAAGGCGGAGAAGACCCTCGCCCGCGCCCGCGCCGAGAAGGCCGAGCGCGATGTCGAGGCTCACCGCCTGGACGGCCCGGCAATTGGTTCGTCCCCTGGACCGGCCTCCGGGCCGACCTTCGGCCCGTCATCCGAACCGTCAGTTGGCCCGTCGGTTGGGGTCGCCTCTGACCGAGCAACTGGTCCGTCATCCGTTCCACCCGCCCCGCAGCCGCGCGACAGCGGCGCCCCGAAACCCGACTAGCCGCTAGCGTCCGGACGCCGCCATGCCGCTCGAGAAGCGATCACTGACGCTGGAAGGCCACCGCACCAGTCTGGCGCTCGAGCCGGAGTTCTGGGACGGCCTTGCTGAACTGGCAGCAATACGTGGGATGAGCCTTCCCCGCCTCGTCGCCGAGATCGACAGAGGCCGCGGGGAACGTGGATTGGCGTCTGCCGTTCGCGTGGCTGTCCTGTCGGCAAGACCGCAGGGGGTGCCGGCCGGCTAAGCCCGGAGACCGTCGCCGGCCCAGGCTTGAGGGTGCGACAGCCCCCTCCCCACTACCCTCCGGACTCCAAGGCAACACTCATCGGAGCCTGTGCACAGCGCCATCGGCCAGTCACTTCAGGCTGACCGATCGCGATCTTCTTTTCTCAAACGACTTAGAAGTAAACTACTGGAGATGAGCGCGCATCTATTTCTCCTGACGCACGCCGAATACAACGATCGCACGCGGCGTCCGCTTTCTTGGATACACGTAGGATGTACTCACCATGAAATCTTCGACGCCGTCGTCATTGAAGTCACCGGCGGGGCTGAGCGTCGTCCCGGCCGCGTCGCCATTGGCGCCACTGAACATCCGTCCTTCGTCATCAAATGCGGGGGTGATCGGCCAGACGGGGAGCTTCATCTTCCGCTGACCGAACGCGAGTTGAACCACGCCCTCGCTTTCGAAATCACTGATGAGGACATCGTCTCGACCATCGGCATTGACGTCGCCCGCACTGTTCATTGCCATACGGGCATACCCCAGCAGATTTGCGTAAGCGAACCCATCTTTGTTCTTCAGTTCGTCGATTTTCATCGACCCTTTACGGAACGTCCTGCCGCCATATAAAATAAAGGCATTGGCGCAGGCTTGACCGCAAGCGGCCAGATCATCGACGCCGTCGCCATTGAAGTCGCCAGCCGCCAGACTGGCCCCCAAATTCGCGCGCGGATCCGGGTGACCGAAGCGACCGTCAATCGTCAGGGCGTCGATGGCGTCGGCGGGCCGGTCGACAGAACCGGACTTCAGCTTTCCGGTCGGGCCGCCGAAAACGACGAGGATCCGACCGGCCGCCTCATAGAGGTCACCACGGCCTTCACCGGTGAACCGATAGCCGGCAGCGACGTCGGAAAAGCCGTCGCCGTTAAAGTCTCCGGCTGCGAGCGTCGGCGAGACGTCAGCCGAGCCGAAAAACCCGGTCACGTCGAAGCCGTCCTCGGCCCGGAAGTGCGCGAGATCGAGAACAGGCGGAAACCCCGTGTCGCGGCCGAAGACGATGGTCACACCGTTGTGCGGACGAGCCGGCTTCTCGTTGGGGCGCGCGGTGACCACGGCGATGTCGCCGAGCCCATCCCCATTCACGTCCCCCGCGCCGATGACCGTTCCACCGAGGCGGCTCCCGGCCCAGGGCCCGGCGATCCTGAAGCCGTTCGCCCCATCGAGGGTCTCGAGGTGCAGCGTCCGCGGCAAGTTCCCGCCACCGAAGACGACGTAGGCCACGCCGGCGTCCTCGCGACCCAGGGGCGACCCTGTCGGCCAGCCGATCAGGAGATCGTCAAATCCGTCGCCGTTTACGTCGCCGGCTCCGGAAACACTCAAGCCCATGTTGAAGGGGCGCCCCGGCGTCAGCAGTTCGACTGCCTGGCCTTCCTTGAGCGTATCGACATCGACGGGCGACTTCGGGAGTTTGGACGAACCGAAGACAAGATGGGCCTTGGCCTTCCAGGAGCCCGACACCTGAAGGATGAATGCACTCTCTCCCATCACGACGTCAGAGCGGCCATCACCGTTCACGTCGCCAGCCGAGGCGATTGAAAGTTGTGCGCCCTTGGGGCTGCTGGAACTGAAGAACTGAACGCCGGTATTGCCACCGATTTCAGCCAATTGCGTTCGGGGGAGAGATGCTTCGACGAAAAGCGTGACCCCGACTGCGCGACTGCGGTTGCCAGCGGCATCGACAAGCACGGCGCTGAAGTCGTGCAGTCCGGACGCCAGATCGACTTCCTTCCCCCATGAGCCACAGTTGCTGTCGACCCGGCCGATGGTTCGGCGGCCCCGGGTGAGGATCACTTCACCACACTCCGATGCGACACCGTCGAGGGACAGCCGTCCGGAATCGGCGATGTAGACCTTCGACTTGCCGTCCGCGGAGGTGAACCCCCGCGGGTAAGAAGGATAGAAAGTCGGAGGCTTCGGCGGCTTCGTATCGACAAGGACTCGAACCGGCTTGCTGACAAGCTTACCCGAGAGCGCATAGAGCGTGTAGAACCGGTCCGCGAGAGGACCGATCTTGCACGTCCAGGCGCCGGACTTCGAGGCCTTTGTCCTGCACAGGACGTTCTTGCCGTTGACGACCTCGACCATTGCACCAGCAGGCGCCTTGCCCAGAACCGACGGCTTGTCGAGATTGGTCCAACCGCTCTTGGGGCGAAGACCCGTATTCGATTTCGGATCAAGTTCGATCGTCACCGTGCTGGACGCCGCTCGGGCGGTATCCGGGACGACGGACAGGGTCTGCACACAAAGGATAGCCAGCGCGACTAGAGTTGGCTTGCGCATGTTGCGTCCGCGATACCGTTTGATGAAGCGGTGGGTCTCGTTTCAACCCTTACGCGAAATTTCGAGGCCGCGGCAAGATGCCAGCGCCGCCAGCCGCGAGGAAAAGTGTGACCGAAGCGTCGCCGCTACTGCGCCGGAGGAACCAGTTGCATCGGTTCCGCGGGCGCTTCTCGCGGTGAGGTGCCGTCGAGTGGCGGCTGCCCATCCCCCGCCTCGCGCACGAGGCGTTCCAACTCGAGGCGGTCCTGCTCGGCCTGCCGGCGGGCAGCCTCTTGCGCCGCCACCCGCTCTGCCTCTTCCTCAGCGCGCAGGCGCGCTTCCTCCTCCGCCCGCAGCCGCTCCTCCTCGGCGCGGCGCGCCGCCTCCTCGGCTTCGCGCCGCCGGCGCTCAGCGTCCTCGCGCAGGCGGCGAAGGTCGCGGTCGTGGCGCTGCAGTTCCCGGACCTCCGCCTCCAGCGCCTCGACGCGACGGGCCTCACGCTCGGATTCGCGCAGCGTCAGGAAGGCGACGAGCGGCGTGACGTCGAGCGAGCGCACGGGCGCCGCGATCGGGCCGGAAAAGCGCAGCGAGGCGGCGGGGTAGACGCCCTTGAGGTCGCGCTCGCCGGCGGCGACCGACAGCGTCCAGTCGGCCGACAGGGTCTGCGCCGCGAGGTCGACCGAGGCGGTGCCCCGCACCTCGGCGTCCGGTCTCTCGACGACGAGGCTCGGCAGGCGCAGCACGCCCGCCGCCACGGTGACGGAGCCGGACAGGTCGCCGAACACCAGCCGGCCCGCGCCAAAGCTCTCCTCGAAAACACGCCGCACCGACGGCTCGTCGAGCTTCAGGCCGTCGTCGGCGGCGGCGAGCGTGGTGGCGAAGGCCGCCGGGTCGACGGCGGCGATCGTCCCGTTGCGGATCGAGAACGAGCCGTTGCCGGCGAGCGTCGCGACCGTCGCGGCCGCCGAGCGTCCCTGGCCTTCGAGCTCGAGGGCGGCGTCGAGGGTGCCGGTCGCGACCGGTGCACCGTCGCGCTGCCAGACGAGCGACGACAGGTCGGCGTTGGTGACGGCGATACGGCCGCCGACCGTCGCGGCACCCCCCGCCTGGCGGATGGTCAGCGCGCCGTCGAGGCGACCGCCGGCGAAGCCGCCCGAGAGCTCCGATATGCGCATCCCCTCGGCGTCGAGCCGCAAGCGGCCACGGGCACCGCTGACCGGGAAGGCTCCGATGGCGAGACGATCGATCGCCAGCGACAGGTTGGCGTCGAGGCCATCGGCGATGCCGGGCGAGAACGCCCGCTGCGACCACCCCGCCTCCCCGCCGACCGGCGTGAAGGCGTCAGCGCCGAGGCCGAACTCGGCGAGCGTGGCGAGGTCCGCCTCGGCGAGCGTCAGGTCGCCCGTCAGCCGCGGCCGGCGGCCGGAGAGGTCGAGGGCGCCGTTGCCCGACACCGCGACGCCGGAAATTGTGCCCGAGACGCCCTGCAGCGACAGCCCGGTGCCGAGTCCCTCGATGCGGCCGTAGAGCTCGACCGGCAGGCCGCCCTCGAACAGAGGCACGATGCGGCCGAGCGCCAGGGCGACGTCCGTGAGGTCGGGGCTCGACAGGGCCGTTTCTAGGCTCGCTTCCATCGGACCGGTCTCCGGCAGCCGCACCCGTCCCTCGACGTCGAGCCGCGACGGGCCGGCTTCGAGATCGAGCGCCACGGTGAGCCCGTCGGCCGGCCGGCCTGTCGCGGTGAGCGACAGCCGCCCGTCGCCGCCGGCTGCGATCGGCAGCACCGGCACGCCGAGCTGGCCGAGCAGCCGCACGCCATCGACACCCGACGCCGTGGCCGCGACCTCGTAGGAGCCGGCGCGCCAGGCCGCCACGTCGCCCTCGAAACTGCCGGTGACGCCGACCTGGGCGCCGCCGGCGGTGCCCTTCAGCGTAAGCGTGGCCGAGACGCCGGACCCGTCCGGAGCGGCGGCGATGTCGGCGGTGAGGTCGGCCGGCGACAGCGACGGCGCCGCCCGCGCGAACGCCTCGGCGAAGGCGGTGCCGGGCGCAAGCTCCGCGATGAGGGCGGCGACGCCGTCGAGGCGCTGCGCGCCGAGCCTGGCCGTGATCGCCCCGGACGGCGTCGCGGCGAGGTCGGCGATGCGGCCGGAGGCGTCGACAGCGGCGCCGGCGAGGTCGTCGAGCCGCAGCCGCTCGATGGTCAGCGCCCCGTCGGCATGGGCGGCGACGAGGTCGAGGCCGCGGCCTGTGAAGCCGCGCACGCCCACCTCGTCGGCGCGCAGGCGCAGCGACAGGTCGCCGTCCACCGTGGCGATGAGGCCGGCCGGCGAGGCGCCGGCGACGAGGGTCGTCAAGGTCGTCAGGGCGTCGACGTCGAGACGCTCGCCGGCGAGTTCGAGATCGACGCCGCCGCGACCGCCGTCGCTCGACGGTCGCCAGGCGAAGCCGCCGGAGAGCGCCCGCCCGTCGTTGGCGATGGTGAGGTCGGAGAGGTCGATGCCACCGGCGGAGGCGCGCACGTCGGCGGAGACGGTGAGCGCGCCGGGCGCCGCCGAGCGGGCGGAGGCGGCGCGCCACCAGCCGGCGAGCACGCCCGGCTGTTCGGAGGCGAGGCGAACGCGGCCGTCGAAGCTCGGCGATCCTCGGGTCGACAGATCGCCGGAGAGCGACAGGGCGGAACGGCCGGGCAGCACCGCGTCGAGTGCGTCGATCCGCCAGCCGTCCGGCCGCGTTTCCGCCGAGAGCCGGACGTCCTGGATGACGCCGCCGCCGGCCACCACCGCCGCCGTGTCGAGCGTCACCCGGCCGGGGATCGGCGGTGCCGGCGCACCGGCGAGCGTCCCAACGAGGCTCGCGAGCGCCTCGGACGGCGGCGGCGGTGCGTCGAGCGAGGCCCCGGCCATGCGGTCTAGCTCGATCTGGCGCGCCGACAGCGCCGCGACGAAGCCGGCGCCGGTGCCGAAGGGGATCTCGAGCAGGCCGGTGAGGCCGAGGGCCCGGTCGGGCGGACCGTAGGAAACCGCGAGTTCCTGCATGGAGAAGCCGCGGGCGTCGAGCCGGAAGCGGCCCTCGCCGCGCGCCGGCGCTTCGGTCGGCGGCGGCTCCCCCTCCATTTGCGGCGGCAGCACGCGCACGGCGGCGACCGTTCCCTCGTAGACGGGCACGCCGTCCGGCGTGGTGACGATGCCGTCCGCCGTCACCGACGCCGGCCACAGCGCCGGCCAGAGCTCGGTCTGCACCTTCAGCGCACCCGAGCCGTCGGCGGCGCCGGTGGCGATGCGGAAGCGCGACTGCAGCCCGGAGACGCTGGCCGAGCCGTCGGCCTTGAAGGGGCCGAGCAGGCTGCGCGCCTCGAGCGTCATGTCGATGTCGTCGACCGTCAGCGGCCCGCCGCTGCGGCCGTCGTCGAGCTCGATGGTGCCGTCGGTGATGGTCACCCGGTCGAGCTTGACGTCCGCCGGATCGAGCGCCGCCGGATCGGCCGACAGGCCGAGGTCGCCAACCCGGCCTTCGGCGTCGAGCGCGAGCCGCAGCACCGGCGAGCCGATCTCGAGCGCCGTCACCTCGACCTCGCCGCGCAGCAGCGGCGCGAGCTCGATCTCGGCATAGACGCGCGCGGCCGAGGCGACGGGGTCGCCCTCCGGGCCGAGGCGAACGTCGGCGAGCACGATCGTCGGCGTCGGCAGGAGCTTCAGGTCCGCATCGCCGAGCACCCGCACGCGGGCGCCGAGCAGCCGCGTCGCCTGCCCCTCGATCTCCGCCCGGTAGGCCGACCAGTCGACGAAGTAGGGGCCGATCAGCGCTGCCACCAGCGCCAGGATGGCCGCCACCGCGATCGACATCAGGAACGCGTTCAGCAGGTCTCTCCGTCGCTGACGGCAGGGGCGCGCGCCGTCACGACGGCGCCACCACCTTGCCCGGATTGAGGATGCCGTCGGGGTCGAGGGCGCGCTTGATCGACCGCATCACCTCGAGCCCGGCGCCGAGCTCGCGAGGCAAGTACTTCATCTTGCCCTGGCCGATGCCGTGCTCGCCGGTGCAGGTGCCGTCCATGTCGATCGCGCGGATCGCCAGCCGCTCGAGGAAGGTCTCGGTCGCGGCCATCTCCGACACGCTGTTGCGGTCGACCAGCACCAGCACATGGAAGTTGCCGTCACCGGCGTGGCCGACGATGGTCGTCACCAGTCCGAGCGACCTGATGTCGGCCTGCGTCTCCGCCACGCAGTCGGCGAGGCGGGAGATCGGCACGCAGACATCCGTCGACAACCCCTCCGCCCCTGGCCGCAGCCCCCGGCCCGCCCAGTAGGCGTCGTGTCGGGCCTGCCAGAGACGCGTGCGGTCCTCCGCCCGCGTCGCTGACGCGAACGGGCCGCCGCCGAACTCGGCGGCGATCTCGCCGAACAGCGCCACCTGCTCGGTGACGCCCGCCTCGGTGCCGTGGAACTCGACGAACAGCGTCGGTCGCTCCGGCAGGTCCATCTTGGAATAGAGGTTGGTGGCGCGGATGGCGTCCTCGTCGAGGAGCTCGATGCGCGCGACCGGGATGCCAGACTGGATGGTGGCGATGACGGTCTGGCAGGCCTCGTCGACCGAACCGAACGGGCAGACCCCGGCGGCGACCGCCGGCGGGATGCCCTGCAGCCGCAGCGTCAGCTCGGTGATGATGCCGAGGGTGCCCTCCGAACCGACCAGCAGCCGGGTCAGGTCGTAGCCAGCGGACGTCTTGCGGGCCCGCCGGGTGGTGCGCACGATCGTGCCGTCGGCCATCACCGCGGTGAGCGAGATGACGTTGTCGCGCATCGTGCCGTAGCGCACGGCGTTGGTGCCGGACGCCCGCGTCGCCGCCATGCCGCCGAGGCTCGCGTCGGCACCGGGGTCGATCGGAAAGAACAGGCCGCTGTCGCGCAGGTGCTCGTTCAGCCGCTTGCGCGTCACGCCCGCCTGTACCGTGCAGTCGAGGTCCTCCGGGTGGACGGCCAGCACGGCGTCCATGCGCGACAGGTCGATGCAGACGCCGCCATGGGGGGCGTTGACGTGGCCCTCGAGCGAGGTGCCGGTGCCGAACGGGATCACCGGCACGCGGTGCTCGGCGCAGATCCGGACGATCTCGGACACTTCCTCGGTCGAAAGCGCGAAGGCGACCGCGTCCGGCGGCTGGTTCGGCAGCCAGGTCAAAACGTTGGCGTGCTGCTCGCGGACGGTGGCATTGACCGTCAGCCGGTCTCCCAGCCGCTGGCCGATCGACGCGATCGCCCGGGCGACCGCCTCGTCACCGGTCTTGCTCCTCGCCTGCACCACCGCCGCGACCATTCCCGAGACCTCGTGCCCGTCGTTGACGGCACCCTAGCAAAATGCATCCCTGCGGCCAAAGCCGGGCCGCGCGCCCGCCCCGACGCCGCCCGCCGAAACGTCCGAGCCGAACCCGATGTCCGCAGCCGAATCCGCGAGCCCCTTCCGGCCGCCGCCGCAGACGGTGGAGGATCAGTGGCTGGACTTCAACGGCCACATGAACATGGCCTTCTACAACGTGGCGTTCGACCGCAACCTCGACGCCTTCTTCCGGCACCTCGGCATCGGCGAGCACTACGGCGAGGCGCGGCGGCTGTCCTTCTTCACCGCCGAGGTGCATGTCGTCTACAAGCGCGAGCTGCCGCCGCGGGCGCCGATCGAAAGCGCCATCCGCCTCGCCGGTCTCGATCCGAAGCGCATCGTCATGTTCGGCGAGCTCTATCACGGGACGGAGGGGTACCTGTCGGCGACGTCGGAGCAGTTGCTCCTGCACGTCCACCTCGACGAGCGGCGCGTCGTGCCGATCCCGGACGACGTCTTCGCGATCCTCAAGGCAGAATACGACCGCACCGCCGTGCTCGGGCGGCCGGATGCCCTCGGCCGCTCGGTCATGCGGCTCGACCCGGGCTAGACGGCGAGCGAGATTTCCGGCCGCCGCTCGACCCGCCCGGCCGTCCGCCGGCCGGCCGCCTCGGCCCGCAACGCTTCCCCCGCCTCGCTGTCCGCCATCGGCCCCTCGCGCAATTCGCACGCGAGGAAGAGGTGGAAGCCGTCGTGGCGGATCATCAGCCTGTCCTCGATGAGCCGCCCGATCACGTCCTCGAGCCCGTCCTCGTCGATCGCAAGGCCGGCCTCGCGCACGGATGCGAGGATCTGGTGGCTCTTCACCACCTGATCGCAGGCGAGGCAGACGGCGCGCTCGAGGTCGTCCAGGCGATGCAGCGGCCGCACGGCGGCGGCGCGGGTGTCGGCGACGAGGAGGCCGTCGCCGCAGTCGAGAAAGGCGAGGATCGGCTTCGACCTCTGCCCCGCCGTCATCCAGGCGAGCACCTGCCTGCGCAGCGGCTCGATGTAGGGGCTCTGGTCCTCGGGCGGGTCCCAGTCGAAGTTGTAGGCGAGTTGCTCGACGAGCTCCGGCGCGACGTTGTGGACGAGGGCGTAGACGGGACGGGGCCTGAGGTTCTTCACGCCGAAATGCTCGGCCTGGGTGAACAGCGGGCTGTAGCGCTGGATGCGGACGTCGATCAGCCCGCCCGGTGGCGAGAGATGGGTCAGGAGCGGCACCCATTCCGTCTGGCGGTGGTAGAAGGCCGCCTGATCGAAGGGGAAGCCGTAGAGGATCGACCACCGCGCGCGGATGTCGAGCTCGCACGCCCACTTCAGCATCTGGATATTGCGCAGGCCGGTGACGCCTTTGCGCATCAGCGTCAGCACTTCGTCGGCGAGGCTCTCGACGCCCGGCTGGATGGCGTTGACACCCGCCCGGGCGAGCGCGCCGAGCTGGTCCTTGCGGATGTTGGACTTCAGCGAAAAATACAGGTTCGGCCGCCGCGGCAGGGCCGCGAGCTTGTCGGTGATGGAGCCGATCACGCGCAGGTCGAGGATGTCGTCGGTCGCGAAGAACTGCATGCCGGGATGGCGCTCGTTGAGATGGACGATCTCCTCGTAGAGCCGCTCCGGGTTCTTCGCGCGATAGTGGATCGAGTGGTTGAGGGAGCAGAACACGCAGTGCTGCTTCTGGCCCCACCAGCAGCCGCGCGATCCCTCGAAGGGCAGCAGGGTCGGCCCCTCGCCGCCGTCCGGCCAGGCGGCGAAGAAATCGTCGTAGTGCGGGTACGGAAGGTCGTCCAACTTCGGCTCGGGAGCGACGCCGGGATCGGCCGGCGGAGCCGTGTCGGTCGCATCGCCGCGCCAGTAGACGCCGGGGATGCGGATGTCCCGCCGCCCTTCCCCGAGCTCCTGCAGGAGGCGCGGGAAGGCGATCTCGCCCGGGCCGACGACGACGGCGTCGAACTCGGGATAGGCGCGGAACATCGCCTCCCCCATCGGCGCGCTGCAGTTCGCGCCGCCGAGCACGAAGATGGCGTCCGGCAGGATCTCCCGCAGCCGCCGGGCCAGCGCGACCGACGACATCTGCTGCTGGAAAGTGCTGCTGAAGCCGACCACCCGCGGGGCGAGCCGGGCGATCCGCTGCGCCGCTTCCTCGACGAGGTCCGCCGCGATCGGCAACGCCTTCTCGACGATGCGGCGGAGTTCCTCCCGCTGGCGCGGTGCGATGCTCACGTCCGACAGCGCCAGGTAATCCTCGATCGTGCCGACCGGGTCGACGACCCGGGAGAACAGCCAGTCACCGAGCGACAGCTTGCCGAAGGCATAGACGATCAGGTCGTAGTCACGCTCGCCGACGCGGTTGAAGAACTCGAGGATCGGATACTCAACGCGGACCGTCGTGCCGCTCTGGCGCAGCACCTCCGCGAGCACCGAGAGCCCCAGCGACGGCATCTTGGCCGGGCCGAACGGCATCATCACGAGGACGACGTGAGGTTCTGTGCCGGTTCGGCGAACCGCGGCGGCAGTGCCTGCTACGAGTGCGTCCATCGTGGCTTGCTCATTGCGATGTGCCCCCGCGGAGGCAGTCTAATCGCTGCAGCCGCAGGATGAAACCGTCGACGAGGGACGTGCGGGGCGCGCAGTGGCTGTTCCAGGGGCGCGGGCCACCTCGCGCTTGCCAGGCTCAAGCGCCCGTGTGACACGAGGCGCGGGAAATGGCCCCGGCGAGGAGGGTCGCGGTGGGAATCGTCACGCAGCCGCAGGCGCTGAAGGAGGCGCCGCTCGGCCAGGGCGACCGCGCCCGCTTCTTCCGGGCGCCGCGCCAGCGTGACCTCGAGTGCCTGACGGCGCGCTTCCGCAGCCACGTCTACGCGCCGCACAGCCACGACACGTTCGTCGTCGGCATCATCGAGGCGGGCTGCGAGACCTACCGGCTGCGCGGCGAGCGCCACTATGCCGGCCCCGGCGATCTGTGCTTCGTCAATCCCGGCGACGTCCACGACGGCGAGCCGTTCGGCGACGCCTATGCCTACCGCATGACCTATCCGACGGTCAGTCTGCTGGAGGCGCTGGCCGAGGACGCCGGCGAGAAGCGATCGTCCGGCGCGCTGCACTTTCCGGTGGGACGGGTGCGCGACCCCGAGCTCGCCGCGGCCTTCGCGGCCGCCCATCGCAGCGCCGAGGGTCGCACCGACGCGCTCGAGAGCGACGAGCGGCTGCACCGCGTCTTCACGGCACTGATCCGCCGGCACGCCACTGGGGCTCCGACGCCGGCGACCATCGACGACGAGCCCGGCCCGATCCGCCGCGCCATCGCCTATCTCGACGCGCACTTCAGCGAGGACGTCGATCTCGAGACGCTCGCGGTCGCCGCCGGGGTGCCGCGCACCCGGCTGATCCGCGCCATGAAGCGGCAGACCGGCCTGACGCCGCACGCCTTCCTGACCGATCGGCGCGTGCGCGCCGCCCGCGCCCTGCTGGCCGGCGGGGAGACCCCCGCCGCCGTCGCCGCGGCCTGCGGCTTCTATGACCAGAGCCACCTCAACCGCGCCTTCAAGGCGCGCATCGGCGTCACCCCCGGCGCGTTCCGCCGGCCGTGAGGCGGCGGAACCCGGTGCCGGCTGCACTCAGCCGTTGGCGATGTACTGCGCGCCGTTCACCGTCATCACCGAGCCGGTGACGAAGGCCGCCTGCTCGGAGGCGAGATAGACGACCATCGAGGCGATTTCCTCGGCCTTGCCGAGACGGCCGACCGGGATCGTGGCGATGATCGATTCCAGCACCTTCGGCGGCACCGCCTGCACCATCTCGGTGTCGATGTAGCCGGGGCAGATGCAGTTCACCGTGATGCCCTTGCGCGCGTTCTCCTGCGCGAGCGCCTTGGTGAAGCCGATGATGCCGGCCTTCGCCGCCGAATAGTTGGTCTGGCCGGCCTGGCCCTTCTGGCCGTTGATCGACGAGATGTTGATGATGCGGCCGTAGTTGCGGTCGCGCATGCCCTCGATCAGCGGCCGCGTCATGCAGAACATCGAATCGAGGTTGGTGCGGATGACGGCCGACCACTGGTCGAAGGTCATCTTGTGCAGCGTGCCGTCGCGGGTGATGCCGGCGTTGTTGACGAGCACGTCGACCGGGCCGAGCTCGGCCTCAACGGCCTTCACGCCCGCCGCCGCCGCCTCCGGGTCGGACACGTCGAAGCGGAAGACGGAGATCCCCGTCTCCGCCTTGAAGGCCTCCGCCTTCTCGACGTTGCCGGCATAGTTCGCGGCGACCGTGAAGCCCGCCGCCTTGAGACCGGTGGAGATCGCCGCGCCGATGCCGCGCGTACCGCCGGTGACAAGTGCAACCCTCGCCATATCCTCTTCCCTCTCTGGCGGTTTTCCGCCTTTTGACGCGAGGCCGCGGTCCCCCCGCCGCCCCGCCCGAACGACTTCCTCCGGTCTGCACGCCCGCCTTTACGCGAAGCGCGCAGCGACGTCCTTGGGATGGATCAATCGGGCCGCGCGGCCGATGGCGGCGCGGCCCGGCGGAACGCTCAGTCCCGCGCCACGCACATCGCCACGCCCATGCCGCCGCCGATGCAGAGCGTGGCGAGGCCCTTCTTGGCGTCGCGGCGCTGCATCTCGTGCAGCAGCGTGATCAGGATGCGGGTGCCGGAGGCGCCGATCGGATGGCCGATGGCGATGGCGCCGCCGTTGACGTTGACGATGTCGGGGTTCCAGCCGAGGTCCTTGTTGACGGCGCAGGCCTGCGCCGCGAAGGCCTCATTCGCCTCGACGAGATCGAGGTCGCCGATCGACCAGCCGGCCTTCTCGAGCGCGCGGCGCGAGGCCGGGATCGGGCCGGTGCCCATCAGCGACGGCTCGACGCCGGCGGTCGCCCACGAGACGATGCGGGCGAGCGGCTGCACGCCGCGCTTCGCGGCCTCGCTCTCGCGCATCACCACAACCGCCGCGGCGCCGTCGTTGATGCCCGAGGCGTTGCCGGCGGTCACGGTGCCTTCCTTGTCGAAGGCCGGGCGCAGCTTGGCGACGGCATCCATGGTGGTACCGTGGCGGATGTACTCGTCGGCGTCGACGACCTTGTCGCCCTTGCGGTCCTTGATGGTGACCGGGACGATCTCGTCCTTGAAGCGCCCGTCCTTGTGCGCCGCCTCGGCCTTGTTCTGCGAGGCGACGGCGAACTGGTCCTGGTGCTCGCGGGTGATCTGGAAGTGCTTGGCGACGTTCTCCGCCGTCGTGCCCATGTGGTAGCCGTGGAAGGCGTCCCACAGGCCGTCCTTGATCATCGTGTCGATGAAGGAGACGTCACCCATCTTGTGGCCGGCACGCAGGTACTGGGCGTGCGGCGACAGCGTCATGTTCTCCTGGCCGCCGGCGACGACGATCTTGGCGTCGCCGGTCGCGATCTGCTGCATCGCAACAGCGACGGTGCGCAGGCCCGAGCCGCACACCTGGTTGAGCAGCCAGGCGGTGGTGCCGACCGGCAGGCCGGCGCCCATCGACGCCTGGCGGGCGGGGTTCTGGCCTTGAGCGGCGGTCAGCACCTGGCCGAGGATCACCTCGTCGACCTCCTCGGGCGCCACTTTCGCCCGCGCCACCGCCTCCTTGATGGCGGCGGCGCCGAGGACGTGCGCCGGCACCGTCGAAAAGGATCCGTTGAACGCGCCGACGGCGGTCCGCGCCGCAGCGGCGATCACGATTGCGTCCTGAGCCATGGTCTTGCGCTCTCCCGTCCGTTCGGCCTCCAGGAGGCCGGCGCATTGCAGTGTGGGCCATGTCGGCGGCCCTCGCTTTGCGGCCGATCAAGACGGAGCCTCCCGACGCTGTCAACCGCAGCGCGGCAGCTTGTGTGCACTGCCGAGAAAGCGGTAGCCACCCGCCGCCGGAGACCCTATCGTGCCGAAAAAAGCAGGAGAGAAACCGTTACTTGGAGTGTGATCAGTGGCACGTCCCGTCACCAAGTCCGATCAGCCGACGATCATCAAGAAGTACGCCAACCGTCGGCTCTACAACACCGGCACGAGCACGTATGTCACCCTCGAAGACCTCGCCTCCATGGTGAAGAGCGAGGAGGACTTCATCGTCTATGACGCCAAGTCCGGCGAAGACATAACCCGGCCGGTGCTGACGCAGATCATCTTCGAGCAGGAAGGCAAGGGACACAACCTGCTGCCGACCACCTTCCTGAGGCAACTGATCCGGTTCTATGGCGACTCGCTGCAGAACATGGTGCCGAGTTACCTCGAATACATGATGTCGTCCCTCACTCGCGACCAGGACCAGTACCGCTCGCAGATCGCCAAGGCCTTCGGCACCAACCCGTTCGGCACCTCCGCCTTCGGAATGATGGAGGATCAGGTGCGCCGCAACACCGAGATCTTCGATCGCGCCATGCGGATGTTCCTGCCGTTCGGCGCAACCGGCGGGGCCGGGGGCGAGGCCGAGCGCGGCGGTGGAGGCGGCGAGGCGCGCCCGGCGCCCGGCGCCACCGACCTCGACGACCTGAAGCGCCAGCTCAGCGACATGCAACGCCGGCTCGACACCATCGCCGGCGACAAGAAGTGAGAGCCTGCCGATGCTGACCCTCTCCGTCGCCCGCACCATCATCGACGCCGCCTTCGACCGCGCCGCCGAGCTCGGACTGAAGCCGCTCGCCGTTGCCTGCCTCGACGGCGGCGGCCACCTCGTCGCCTGCCTGCGCCAGGACACCTACGCGATCCTGCGCTCGGAGATCGCGATCGGGAAAGCCTACGGCGCGCTCGCCGTCGGCCAGGGCTCGCGCTGGCTCGCCGCCGCCGCGATGGAGCGCCCGCATTTCGTCGGTGCCCTGAGCGACCTGTCGGGTGGGAAGATCGTTCCGGTGCCCGGCGGCGTGCTGGTGAAGACGGCGGACGGGATCGTGCTCGGCGCTGTCGGCATCTCCGGCGACACCTCCGACAACGACGAGATCTGCGCTGTCGCCGGCATCACCGCCGCGGGTCTGGTCGCCGATACTGGCGCCTGACGGGCGAGGCCGGCGCTCGCGCCGCGGCGCGCCTTAGGCAAACCGCTGCCACACCAGCCGCACCAGCCTCACCGCGAGCCCGAGGGCGATGGCAACGACGAGATCGTCGCCCATCACGCCCCATCCACCCGGAAGGGCCTCCGTTTCCGAGAACGGCCACGGCTTCAGCCGGTCGAGCGCCAGGAAGGCGATGCTGAACACGGCAAGCGGAACGAGTGCCATCCGCCCGGCGATCGCTGCGCCCGCGAGCACCCCCACCAACTCGTCGACGACGATGCGCCGGTCGTCGCTCGAGCCGGTGGCCGCCGACCACGCCTCCGCCGCCCACCATCCCGCCGCTGCGAGGACGACAAGGGCGACCCCGGTCGCCGGTCGCTCCCCCATCCGGTTGAAGACGACGATGAGCGGAAAGGCGATCGTCAGCGCGAGTCCCGCCCGCAGCGGCTCGACGAGGCCGGCTCCGAGGACCGTCGCAACGAGAAGGGTCGCCGCTCCGACGTCCGGGACCGGGGTGACCGACAGCATGTCCATCGCGGCAGGAAGACCTCGGTTTCATCCACCGGCGCAGCACCGGCGAGGCGCCATGTGGGCACCGGTGGCGAACTGCGCAGCCGCCCGCGGCAAGATGCGCCGCCGCGGCGATCGACGGGCGATGACCGTCACGGGTCGGGTCGGGCGCTAGTTCGCCGGTGACGACGTGTCGGCGGCGCCGTCCGGCGCCGGCCCGTCTCCCGCCGCTCCGTCAGTGTCCCCCTGGGACCCGTCGCGGCCGTCGCGCGGCCCGCGGCCGCCGCGGTCCTTGCGCCGGTCCTCGCCCTTGCGGCCGCGCTCGATCTCCGCCCGCTCGCCGGCGGGGGCTGCGGCGATCACCCGCTCGAGAACCGCGTGGCCCCCCTCCTGCAGCCGCGTCACCGCCGCCCGCTCGGCAGCCAGAGCCGTCGCCAGCCGCGTCGCGTCGAACGGATCGGCGCGCATGGCATCGAAGCTCTCGCGGCGCGCGCGCCGCAGCTCGCGCAGGCGGTCGCGGAAGTCGGCCCGATCGGCCTGCATCTCCGCCTTCAGCGCGCTGCGGATCGGGGGAGGATAACCGTGGCCGCCGAGCAGGATGCCGCGGTCGAGCGCCGGCACCGGGCCGTCGCGCGACGCTTTCGCCATCATGTAGCCGCCGAGGAAGACGTTCGCCGCGAGCGACAGCCCGAGGGCGGCGACGACGACCGCGGCGGTGGTTCCGCGGATGATCACAGCATCTCCCCGATCAGTGTCTCGCCGTCGTCGGCACCGCCCAGCACGAACACGGCGATGTCGGTGCCGTCCTCGACCGGCAGCACCGGCGCCACGAGGCCGACGGCGACGCCGGCGACGAGGCAGAGGGTCAGCGCCGTCGCGGACGCGAAGGCAAGCCGGCGGGTGAAGCGGAAGGCGGTCTCACGCACGCCGACCTCGCCGTCGATACGGCCGATGACGCGGCCGACGAAGGCCGCGTCGAGCGGCGGCGCGGCGGTGGCGGCGACGACCAGTCGCTCGAGCCGCTGCGTCTCCTCGAAGAGGCGGACCGCAGCGGGATCGCTGGCGAGCAGCGCTTCGGCCGCCGCGCGCACGTCGGCGGGCCAGCGGCCCTTCGCGGCGCCGTAGCGGTCGAGCAGGTCGCGGAAGGCCGCGAGGCTGAGGCTCATGCCGGTCATCGCCCACTGTCCCCTGTTGTTCTTGCGTGGCTGTTCTCGCGCACCGAAAGCCGCTCGCGCAACGTGCGGCGGGCGCGCACCAGCAGTTGCTCGGCCGCCCCCAGCGAGACGCCGAGCGCGTCGGCGATCTCGGCGTTCGACTTCTCGCCGTCGGAGGCGAGCAGGATCGCCGCCCGCTGACGCGCCGGCAGCGTCCGGATGTCGTCGAGCACCGCCGAGAGCGTGCGCCGGCCCTCGAGATCACGCTCCGCCCCGACCGCCGTCTCGCGGACCTCGGCGGCATCCTCCAGGCCCACCAGTCGGCGCAACTTGCGCCGCCGCTCCAGGTCGATGCAGCGGTTGATGGCGATGCGGGTGATCCAGCTCGACACCTTGACGCCGCGCGCCTCGAAGCGGCCGGCGGTGCGCCAGACCGTAAAGAACGTCTCCTGCACCACGTCGTCGGTATCGGCCGCCGCCGCCGAGTAGCCGCTCGCGAGCGCGCGCAGCCGCGGCCCGTGGCGACGGACCAGCTGCGCCAGCGCGCGCTGGTCACCACCGGCGACGGCGGCGATCAGCGGCAGGTCGGGATCGTCTGGCTCGACGGCTGACAGCTCGGCCCCCCGGCCGGCCACCGGGCCGGACCCTCGAAACGTCGCGGTGGCACTCGCCCTAACCGACGGCGTGCCGACGAACAAGCCGTGAGCGGCGACATCCAGGCTCGCGGCTGCGGTCGCAACGGTGCGGAGCATGCGAAGTTCCATTTCCTCACCGGCCGGCGCGCCCGGGAGAGCGCGCCGGTGGCGGTCCGTCAGCCGTCGGTGCCGTCGTCGGCGTCGAGGGTGGTGTCGAGATCGGCGTCGTCCGCATCATCGGCCGCCGGTGCGGCGCCCGCGGTGGCGGCGGCGCCGGTCGCGGCGGTGCCCGTCGCGGCGGCACCCGTCGTCGTGGTGCCAGCCGCGGCGGCGGCCTGCTGCTTCTGTTCCTGCTTCGCCGCCCGCTTGGCGCGGCGCTCCGCCTGCTTGTCGCTGTAGGCCTTGACCTCGGTGACAGTGATCTTGCCGTCACTGTCGGCGTCGATGCGCGTGAACACCGACTTCTGCTCCAGGAATTCCTCGCGCGTCACGCCCTGCGGCGTCGTCACGCCCATGTGGGCGATCCACTTCGCCTTCTTCTCGTCCGACCAGCCGGCCCGCTTCGCCCGCTTGTCGGCCAGCACCTCGATCTCCTCGACGGTGATGCGGCCGTCCTTGTCCTTGTCGATGCGCTCGAAGATCTTCACCCGCGGCGCGTCGAACTCGACCTTCTCGATCACCCCGTCGTTGTTGGTGTCGAGCTTCTTGAACATCACCTCGGTGCGGTCCTTCTTCGGCGCGTCGTCGGCGAAGGTGGCCGGGACGGCGAAGGCGGTCGCAGCGGCGGCCAGGACCAGCGTGGAAAGGCGGATCATTTCATTGAGCTCCCATCGCGACACCGGCGCGCTCTCAGCGGCCGGTCGATGCGCGATTAACGCGGTCGTGACGGCCACCCTACGCCCTGTCCTCATACGGATCATGGGTTGCCAGCCGGCGCCGGAGCCGGTTTGCTGCCCGCGGCCGCCGATCGGCTCCCCCGCCGCCCCGCAAACGACGAGAGAGCGATGACCGCCGATTCTCCCACAGTCCCCGACCTTCCGCTCGCCATCGAGGACTACGCCCTCGTCGGCGACTGCGTCTCAGGCGCCCTCGTCGGCCGCAACGGCTCGATCGACTGGCTGTGCTGGCCGCGCTTCGACAGCGACGCCTGCTTCGCCGCCCTGCTCGGCACCTCCGAGCACGGCCGCTGGAAGATCGCCCCGGCCGGCGCCGTCACCACGGTGAAGCGCCGCTACCGTGGCGAGACGCTGGTGCTCGAGACACTCTTCGAGACCGAGACCGGCAGCGCCGCGCTGATCGACTTCATGCCGATCGGCGCCGAGCGCAACGGTTCCTCGCTCGTGCGCGTCGTCGAGGGCCGCAGCGGCAGTGTCGACATGACGATGCACCTGACGCTGCGCTTCGACTACGGCCAGTCGGTCCCGTGGGTGACGCGGCTGCCCGACGGCAGCGGGCTGTCGGCGATCGCCGGGCCGAACGCCGTGGTGCTGCGCACCGGCGTCCCGCTCGACAGCGATGGCCTCGCCACCGTCGCCGCCTTCACGGTGACGGCCGGCGAGCGGGTGGCGTTCTGCCTCGCCCACGGACCGTCACACCGGCCGCTGCCGAAGCCCGTCGACGCCGGCAAGGCGCTCGAGCGGGCCGAGCGGTGGTGGCTCCGCTGGTCGAAGCGCTGCCGTTACCGCGGCCGCTGGCGCGAGGCGGTGATGCGCTCGCTGATCACGCTCAAGGCGCTCACCTTCGCACCCACCGGCGGCATCGTCGCGGCGCTGACGACCTCGCTGCCGGAGCAGCCGGGCGGCCCGCGCAACTGGGACTACCGCTACTGCTGGCTGCGCGATGCGACGCTGACGCTGATGGCAATGATGGCGGCCGGCTACGAGGAAGAGGCGACGGCCTGGCGGGCGTGGCTTCTGCGCGCCGTCGCCGGCTCGCCCGAGCAGATCCAGATCATGTACGGCATCGCCGGCGAGCGCCGCCTGGCGGAATGGACGGTGGACGGACTGCCCGGCTATCTCGGCGCCGCCCCCGTCCGCATCGGCAATGCCGCCTCCGACCAGGTGCAGCTCGACGTCTATGGCGAGGTGATCGACGCCGTCCACCAGGCCCGTCACGACGATCTCGCCCCCGCACCGTCCGGCTGGGCGCTGCAGGTGGCGCTGGTCGAGCATCTCGAGGCGATCGTCGGCGAGCCGGACGAGGGCATCTGGGAGGTGCGCGGTGGCCGCCGACACTTCACCTACTCGAAGGTGATGGCCTGGGTCGCCTTCGACCGCACCCTCAAGGACGCCGAGCGCTTCGGCCTCGACGACGCCCCGCTCGAGCGCTGGCGCGGCGTTCGCGACCGCCTGCACGCCGAAATCTGCGCGCGCGGCTTCGACACCGGCCGCAACACTTTCGTCCAGAGCTATGGCGGCCAGGAACTCGACGCCAGCCTGCTTCTCATCCCCGTCGTCGGCTTCCTGCCGGCGGACGACCCCCGCGTCGCCGGCACCGTCGCCGCGATCGAGCGCGAGCTCGACGCCGACGGCCTGGTGCTGCGCTACCGCACCGCCGACGGCGTCGACGGCCTGCCGCCGGGGGAAGGTGCCTTCCTCGCCTGCAGCTTCTGGCTCGCCGATGTCTACTGCCTGCAGCATCGCCGGGAGGAGGCGGAGGCACTGTTCGAGCGCCTGATCGCCCTCACCAACGACGTCGGCCTGCTCGCCGAGGAATATGATCCACGCGAGCAGCGCCAGCTCGGCAACTTCCCGCAGGCCTTCTCGCACCTCGCGCTCGTCAATACCGCGCTCGCCCTCGATGGCGAACACGGGCCGACCCACAGGCGAGCGCGCCGCAGGTCGAGGCCCCCGCACGGCTGACACGCCAGCCCCTCGACGGCCTCTCGGCAACACCCCCGATCAAACCGCCCGACCCTCTCCGAAAGTCCGAGACCGCTTGCATCGCGCCGCGCGAGAGCGTGTGTTATGGAGCCGCCGAATTTCGTTACAAACCGGGCCGCGACAAGGCGAAACTGCCGCCGGAACCGACCAGAGGGAAAACGCCCGTGGCTCCACTCCTGGCGCTCAGCCGAGCGATCGACTTCGTCAACCTGAAGATCGGGCTCGCCGCCCGCTGGCTGATCCTCGTCGCGGTGCTGATCAGCGCGGCCAACGCCATCATCCGCAAGGCGTTCTCGGTCTCGTCGAATTCTTGGCTCGAGGCCCAGTGGTTTCTGTTCGGCGCCGTCTTCATGCTGTGCGCCTCCTACACGCTGATGCGCAACGGCCACATCCGCATCGACGTCGTCGTCTCGCACTTCTCGAAGCGCACGCGCGACTGGATCGACGTCTTCGGCCACGTGTTCTTCCTGCTGCCCTTCTGTCTCCTGATGATCGTCGATTCCTGGCCGTTCTTCCTGCGCTCGTGGGAGCAGAACGAGCAGTCGCTGAATGCCGGCGGGCTGCCGCTGTGGCCGGCGAAATTCCTCGTTCCGGCCGGCTTCTTCCTGCTGGCCCTGCAGGGCGTCTCGGAGCTGATCAAGCGCATCGCGGTCATCCGCGGCGAGATCCCCGAGCCCTACGAGAGTGGTGAAGGCGCCCACTGACCGCGCCCGCCGCCGCCTCCCGCCCCGCACCTTCACGCCGTTTCCCTCGAGGCCTCCCCCATGGTGGAATTCCTGATCCACAACATGGCTCCGATCATGTTCGCGAGCCTCGTGGTCATTCTGCTGCTCGGCTACCCGGTCGCCTTCCTGCTCGCCGCCAACGGCCTGATCTTCGCCATCATCGGCATCGAGCTCGGCCTCTTCCAGAACAACTTCCTGCAGGCGCTGCCCGAACGCGTCTTCGGGACGATGAACAACGACACGCTGCTGGCGATCCCCTTCTTCACCTTCATGGGATTGATCCTCGAACGATCGGGGATGGCGGAGGATCTGCTCGACACCATCGGCCAGCTGTTCGGCTCGATCCGTGGCGGCCTCGCCTATGCGGTGATCTTCGTCGGCGCGCTGCTCGCCGCGACCACCGGCGTCGTCGCGGCCTCCGTCATTTCGATGGGCCTGATCTCGCTGCCGATCATGCTGCGCTACGGCTACGA
Organism: Pseudoxanthobacter sp. M-2; assembly: GCF_046156265.1. NCBI lineage: Bacteria > Pseudomonadati > Pseudomonadota > Alphaproteobacteria > Hyphomicrobiales > Segnochrobactraceae > Pseudoxanthobacter > Pseudoxanthobacter sp. M-2. The sequence continues at coordinate 118,094 of NZ_JAWDIR010000047.1, read as the reverse complement.
CCGTAAGCTCGCCTCCGGCGTCATCGCCGCCTCCGGCACGCTCGCCCAGATCATCCCGCCGAGCCTCGTCCTCATCGTGCTCGCCGACCAGATCGGCCGGTCGGTCGGCGACATGTATGCCGGCGCGATCATCCCCGCGATGGTGCTGACCGGCCTCTATGTCGGATACGTCGTGCTGATGACGATCTTCTTCCCGGGCGCCGCACCGGCGCTGCCAGAGGCGGCGCGCACCATCCGCGAGGACCCGCGCCTGATACCGCGTCAGGGCATTCTGTCGGCGGTCCTGCTGTTCATCGTCGCGGCCGCCGTGGGCGCCGGCCTCTCGGGCATGGTGGCGGACGGCGCCGTCTGGCTGGGACTTCTCTCCGAGCCGCCGGCCGACCTCGTCCGCTGGGTGGTCGGCGGCATCGTCGGCATCGCCGCGGCGGCCTACGCCGTTTCGCGGCTCGGTATCAACGGGCTCGGCGATGCGCCGCGCTTCAACACGCTGATGGTCTTCGGCCTCGTCGTCATCCTCACCGGCGCGGCGGTCGCCGAGTTGCGCATCCTCTATCCCGACATGCCCCGCGACAATGCCGCGATCTGGGGCACCTCGGCAGTGATCGCCGTCCTCTATCTCGTCGCCGTCATCAACACCTGGCTGAAGCTCGGCCTGCTGTCGGAGATGGCCACCAAGGTCATCATCGTGCTGGTGCCGCCGCTGGCGCTGATCTTCCTCGTGCTCGGCACCATCTTCGTCGGCATCGCCACGCCCACCGAAGGCGGCGCGATGGGCGCCACCGGCGCGCTCATCCTCGCCTTCGCCAAGGGGCGGCTGAAGTTCGACCTGATCCGCCAGGCGGTCGATTCGACGGCGCGGCTGTCGGCCTTCGTCCTCTTCATCCTCATCGGCGCCCGCGTCTTCAGCCTGACCTTCTATGGCGTCAACGGCCACGTCTGGGTGGAGGAACTGCTCACCGGCCTGCCGGGCGGCCAGATCGGCTTCCTCATCGTCGTCAACATCCTCGTCTTCCTGCTCGCCTTCTTCCTCGACTTCTTCGAGCTCGCCTTCATCATCGTCCCGCTGCTGGTACCCGCGGCGGAGGCGCTCGGCATCGACCTCGTCTGGTTCGGCATCCTGCTCGGCATCAACATGCAGACGAGCTTCATGCACCCGCCGTTCGGCTTCGCGCTGTTCTTCCTGCGATCGGTGGCACCGCTCAGACCCTACATCGACAAGGTGACGAAGAAGGAGATGGCGCCGGTGACGACGGCGCAGATCTACTGGGGCGCCGTGCCGTTCGTCTGCATCCAGATCATCATGGTGGCGCTCACCATCATGTTCCCGGGCATGGTGATGCACTACAAGGGCGACGCTCCAGAGGTCGATCCGGCGACGATCCAGATGCAGGGCCCGGCCGGCCTCGGCTTCCCGGGTGGTTTCGGCACGCCCGGCGGCGGCCCGGGTGTGCCCGGCCTCGGCGGCCCGGCTGGCATCCCCGGCCTCGGCGGCCCGTCTCCGGGCGGTGCGCCGGCGCCGGGTGGAATGCCGGCCCCCGCGAACCCGCTGGCGCCGGGTGCGGGGCTTCCCGGGGCAGGCCTTCCGGGTGCAGCGGCGCCTTCCCTTGGCGCTCCGGCGCCTGACCTCGGCGCGCCGGCACCGCAACTCGGAGCCCCCGCGCCGACGCCGCCCGCGCCGTCCAACCCGCTCGCCCCGCAGCCGAACATGAATTGAGGGGTCCGAGGCAGGCACGTCACCCCATACTCGGGGTCATTCCCGGCCTTGTGCCGGGAACCCATGCGACGCCGCCGCGGGTTGGAGCATCGTCGGAAGGGGGAGTTCACTGGGCCGTTGCTTGGGTTCCCGGCACAAGGCCGGGAATGACTGCGGTGAGGGGGGCCTCCGCCCACTCCCCCCCTCGGCCGTCCGCCCTTACACCGCCGGCAGGTAGCCCTCGAGTTCCTCGGCGCTCATCACGCTGCAGTAGATCATGTTGAGGATCTCGAGCTCGCGGCGGTGCAGGTCGTCGGTGCCGGCCGCGCAGGCGTCCTCGACGACGATGACGTCGAAGCTTTCATCCGCGAGCGAGCGCACCGTCGAGGACACGCACTGGTCGGTGAAGATGCCGACGCAGACGACGTGGGTGATGCCGAGGTTCGCCAGCACGAGGCGCAGGTTCGTCCCCGTCAGGGCGCTGTCCGTTGTCTTCGTCACGACGATCTCATGGCCCACCGGGCCGATCGCCGGGACGATCTGCGAGGCCGCCTCGTCCTTCGGCAAAAGCAGGTTGTTCCAGCCCGGCTTCTTCTGGCTGAGCGAGCGGTCGCGGCCGTCCGGCAGGAGGCAGGCGATGCGGGCGTAGAGAACGTCGAGCCCGCGCGCCCGGAAGGCGTCCGCCAGCCGGGCGATGGTCGGGATCACCGTTCCGTGCATGCGCTCGTGGAACGGCGTCCAGGCGTGATAGCGGGCAAGGTCTGCCCCCGACAGCGTCGCCGGATCGGGCCGGTCGAGGTAGGTGTTCTGCACGTCGATGACGAGGAGCGCCGTCTTGCCGGCCAACAGCACCGGGTCCTCGGGCACCGGCGCGCCCTCGTAGTAGAACGACCGGAACGCGCTCTTCCACCCCGTCATCGGCCTCTCCTACCCGGCCGCGGCTGAGCCCGCGCGCGCTGTTGACCCTACCACAGCGCCTGTTTAACTTGCCACACGGCAGGACGTGGGGGCAGCGCACGGGCCGCCTTCGGGCCGCCTGCGGGAGGAGCGATGCTGGACAAGCCCCGGCTCGCCAAGAGCGAACGTCACGACCGCATCGTCGCCGAGCTGCGCGTCGGCCATCCCTTGCGCGTTTCCGAGCTGGCGGCCGAGCTCGGCGTCTCCACCGAGACCATCCGGCGCGACCTCGACGAGCTCGAGGGCCGCGGCCTGATCTCGCGCACCTATGGCGGCGCCGTCCGCCCCTTCGCCACCGAGCCGGCCGTCAGCGAGCGCCACACCCTGATGGTCGCCGAGCGCGAGGCGATTGCGGTGGCCGCCGCCGCCCTCGTGCGCCCCGGCGAGGTGGTCGCCATCGGCGGCGGCGCCACGACGCTGCACGTCGCCCGCCGCATCGCGGCCGAGTGCCACGACCTGACGATCATCACCCATTCCTACGGCGTCGCCACCGTGCTCGCCGCCAACCCGACGATCACCGTCATCATGTGCCCGGGCCGCTACAACGGCCTCGAAGGCTCGGTGTTCGGGCCGGAGTGCATCGACTTCGTGCAGGGCTTCCACGCCAACCGGGCGATCCTCGGCGCCTCCGGCCTCACCACCGACGGCGCCAACGACGCGGACGCGATGGCGGCGGCCGTCTACCGCGCCTTCATGAAGCGCGCCGCCCACACGATGATCGTCGCCGACCACACCAAGTTCAACCGCCCGGCCCTGGCGGTCTACGGCCGCTGGACGGACATCGGCACGCTCGTCACCGACGTCGCGCCGGAGGGGCCGCTCGCCCGCGCCGTCGACCGGGCGCGGGTGCTGGTCGAGGTGGCGCGGCCCCGGCTGGCCGCCTGAGAGACAACACGGGGGCACCGCCGCCGGTGCCCGGGAGAGAGACCATGGACAGGGCAAGCTCCGGCGCCGCCACACCCGGCGCCAACCGCTGGCGCCGCTTCGAGGACTGGGACGCGCGGCCGCTGCGCCTCGACAAGTTCGCCCGCGAGAACCCCGAGGCCGGCTTCTGCGCCCACGGCAGCCCCTATGACCCGAAGCCCTCGGTGGTCGTCGAGAATGGCCGCCTCGCCGTCATGGACGGGGTCAGGGCCGAAGACTTCGACATGATCGACGCCTTCATCGCCGCCCACCACCTCGACCTCTCGGTGGTGGAAGAAGCGATGGCGATGGATTCGCGTGAGGTCGCCCGCATGCTGGTCGACATCAACGTGCCGCGCGCCGAGGTCGAGCGCCTCGCCCGCGGCATGACGCCGGCGAAGCTCGCCGAGGTGGTCGCCCACCTGTCGGCGATCGAGGTGGCGTTTGCCTATTCGAAGATGCGCCAGCGCAAGACGCCGGGAAACCAGGCGCACGTGACGAACGCCAAGGACGACCCGCTGCAGCTCGCCGCCGATGCCGCCACGGCAGTGGCCTTCGGCTTCGACGAGATCGAGACGACGATGCGGGTGGCCGAGAACTCCTGGTCGAACGCCCTCGCCTGCCTCGTCGGCGGCGCCGTCGGCCGGCCGGGCGTGCTCTTCCAGTGCTCGATCGAGGAGGCGGAGGAGCTCCGCATCGGGCTTGCCGGCCTCTCCTCCTATGCCGAGACGGTGTCGGTCTACGGCACCGAGCGCACCTTCATCGACGGCGACGACACGCCGTGGTCGAAGGCTTTCCTCACGGCCGCCTATGCCTCGCGGGGCATCAAGGCGCGCTGCACCTCCGGCGCCGGCGCCGAGCTTTTGATGGGCGTCCACGAGAAGAAGTCGATGCTCTATCTCGAGGCCCGCTGCCTCTGCCTGCAGCGTGGCATGGGCGTGCAGGGCACGCAGAACGGCGGCATCGACGGCGCCCCGATCGCCGCCTCCGTGCCCGGTGGCATGTACGAGATGATGGCGGAGAACCTCGTCGCCGTCTGGCTCGGCCTCGAATGCGCCTCCGGCAACGACGCCAGGCCGACCGAATCGGAGATCCGCGTCGGCGCCAAGATCGCCCCCTACCTGCTCGCCGGCTCCGACCTCGTCTGCTCCGGCCTCGGATCGATCCGCAAATACGACAACTCCTTCAACGCCTCGCTGTTCAACGGCGAGGAGATGGAGGACTTCCTTGTCCTGCAGCGCGACTTCGAGGCCGACGGGGGCCTGGTGCCGGCCGGCGAGGACAAGGTGCTCGACGTCCGCCGCCGCGCCGTCGAGGCGCTCGCCGCCGTGCTGGACGAGCTCGGGCTGGGGACGCCCACCCGGGCCATGCTGTCGTCCGTCATCGTCGCCTCCGGCTCCGACGATACCGAGAGCTACACCGCCGGCGACGCCACCCGCATCTCCGAGGCGATCCGCGCCCGTGGCCTGACCGCCCTCGACGTCGTCGCGGCGCTGTCGAAGCGCGGCTTTTCGGAGGAGGCGGAAAACATCCTGTTCATGCTGCGCCAGCGCGTCGCCGGCGACTACCTGCAGACCTCCGCCGTCATCCGCGACGGCCACGTGCTGTCGGCCGTCAACGACCCGAACGACTACATGGGCCCCGGCACCGGCTACCGCATGAGCGAGGCGCGCTGGGCGGCGGTGAAGGACATCCGCGGCCAGCTCGACGAGCGCGAGGTGCTCGCCGCCCAGGCGGTGCACGCCCCCGAGGAGGCCGCCGCCTGGCGCCTCGCCGAGCGCGGCCCGGCGCGGCAGGGCGGCCCGGCGAACGAGGTGGTGATCGGCGTCAGCCCCGCCTTCGGGCTGAAGCTGCACGTCACCACCGCCGGCCACAAGCTGTCGGCGCTGATCGCAGCCCTGATCGACGGCGTTGCGGAGGGCGGCGGCGTCGCCCGCGTCGTGCGCTGCCGCCACACCGCCGACACCTCCTTCCTCGGGCTGACGGCGGCGAAGCTCTCAGGCTCGGGCATCGGCATCGGCGTGCAGTCGAAGGGCACGCTGGTGCTGCACCGCGCCGACCGGTTGCCGCACATGAACCTCGAGATCTTCTCGAACGCGCCGCTCGCCACCCTCGCCCACTACCGCGCCATCGGCCGCAACGCAGCCTGCCACGCCCGCGGCGAGAAGCCGGAGCCGGTGCTGGTGCCGTTCCGCGGCGAGGCGCTGGGCGCCCGCTTCCACGTCCCCGTGGCGCTGGTCTACGCGGTGGAGACCGGCCTGATCGAGCCCGGCGCCGACCCGGTGGAACTGTCGATCGAATACCTGAAGGAGCAGGCGGCGTGAGCGCGACAATGGCTCCCCCCGGCGGCATGGCAAGCAACGGGCCGGGCACCCCGGCGGGTGCCCCGGGCGCCGACGACGACCTTCCCTACCCGATCGCCGACAAGCGCCCCGACCTCGTCCGCACGGCGAACGGCCTCGGCCTCGATGCGCTGACCGTAGAGGCGGTGGTGGCGGGCAAGATCGCTCGCGAGGACATCGCCATCACGCCGGAGGCGCTGCGCCTGCAGGCCGACATCGCCCGGCGCGTAGGCCGCGACCGGCTGGCGGAGAACTTCGAGCGCGCCGCCGAGCTCGCCCGCGTGCCGGAGGACGAGCTGATGGCCGTCTACGAGCTGCTGCGCCCCGGCCGCGCCACCGGCCCCGAGCCGCTACTGGACGCCGCCGCCAAGCTCCGCCGCGACTACGCCGCCGACCGGGTCGCGGCGCTCGTCGAGGAGGCGGCGGACGTGTACGTCCGGCGCGGGCTGTTCACGCGGCGGTTCTGAGGCCACTTCCGCGTCGCTGCCGCGACGCAGCCCGTCATCCGCCCTTCGGGCACCTTCTCCCAGCGCGCTGGGAGAAGGACTCGGTGCAGCGTCGAACGCTCTGGCCCCCCTCGCCACAGGCGCAGACACCGGCCCCGTGTTACCTCAGGTGAAGGTGTCGGCCATCAGGGCGCGGAACCACTTGTCGGCGTCCTCGGCCTCCTCCTTGCGGTAGCCGAGGGAGGCGCCGAGCGGGCTCGTGCCGGTGCCGGTGTGGCGGACGACGATCGCATCGGTCTTCGGATCGACCTCGAAGACGCTCGCGATGCCGATCGCGTAGTCGGGCGCGAGCCGGCTGTAGCAGGTGTTGATGAACAGCGGATCGGTGACCGGCCGCCCGGCGAACGTCTCGGCGAACGCGAGCGCCGCGACCTTCGCACCCGCGTTCGCCGACGTCGCCGATTTCGGCAGTCCGCTCGCTGCCGCGTCGCCGAGCACATGGACGTCGTCGACCAGCGTCGAGGCGAACGTGCGCAGGTCGACCGGACACCAGCCGGTGCCGTCCGTCAGCCCCGTGGCGTCGGCGAGCGCACCCGCCCTCTGGGGCGGGATGATGTTGATCACGCCGCCATCAAAGGCGCCCGCGACGGCCTGAACCCGCATGGCACCGGCGTCGACCGACTGCACCGCCCCGCCCTGCGAGGCGGCGAGGCGCGTCACCATCCCGGGAAACAGCCTGTTCCAGCCTTCCTCGAAGAGGGCCTGTTTGGGAAAGGTCTCGTTGGCGTCGAGGATGAGCACCTTCGCCGTCGGGTTGTTGCGCTTCAGGTACCAGGCGAACAGGCTCGCCCGTTCGTAGGGCGCGGGCGGGCAGCGGTAGGGCGCCGGTGGCACCGTGATGATCGCCGTGCCGCCGGCCGGCATCGCCTTGAGCCTGGCGGCGAGCTTCGTCGTCTCCGGACCGGCGTGCCAGGCGGCCGGCAGATCCGCCGCGGTCGCCTTGTTCCAGCCGGGAACCGCGTCGTAGCGATAGGCCATGCCGGGGGCGACAATCAGCTTGTCGTAGCGAAGGCTGTCTCCCGAGGCGAGGCGGACGCGACGCGCCACCGGGTCGATCTCGACCGCGCGCCGCTTCAGATGGCGGAACCGGTAGGCTTCGGCCAGCGCCTCGTAGGTCACCGTCAGCGGCTTCAGGCTGGAAAGGCCGACCACCACCTCGTTGGAATAGACGCAGGAAATGTAGGACGACTTCGGCTCGACCAGCGTGATCCGCACGGCCGGCATGGCGCGCCGGAGATATTTGGCGAAGGTGGCGCCGGCAAAGCCGCCACCGATGACGACGACCCTCGGCCTGTGGGCGGCGCTCGCGATCGGCGTGCCGAACAGGGAAAGGGCGGCTGCGCCGCCGACGAGACCCGCGAAACCGCGGCGTGTGATGTCGGTCATCTGGCGTCCTCCGGCCGGCTCAGGGCAGCTTGGCGAAATAGGCGGCCATCGCGCGGATTTCCGCGTCGGAATAGCCGCGCGCGATCACCGACATCAGGCGCCCCTCGGTCGGGTCGTCCTGCATTTCGCGCATCTCGTCGATGAATTCAGAAGCCCGCATGCCGGCGAGGCGGTCGAGCCCGTCCCGCGGCGGCTTGCCGTCGGTGCCGTGGCAGATGGCGCAGCTGTTGGCGAGCGTCCGCACGTCGGGGTCGGCGTTAGCGACACCCCCCACTGCCGCGCACATGGCAGCAGCCAGGAAAATTCGGCGCATTCGGCATTCCTCCCGAAACATCCGGCAGCCGTGTCGCGCTGCCAGTTCGGAAGGAATGTCGTTGCGAAGTTCAACTATCTACAGATCGGGGACATCACTTAAGCAAACATCCGCATGTCCGCAAAATAAACCCGCAGTTGAAGTCAGTATCGGCTGTGACAATCATTGTCAATCGCGAGCTGCCCGTGCAATACCGGCGGAGCCGGCCAGCCCTCAGGCGATGCACTCGCCGCCGTCGATGACGAGGGCGTGGCCGGTCATGAACGACGAGCGGTCGGAGGCGAGGAAGAGGATCGCCTCGGCGATCTCCTCCACCGACGCCCAGCGCCCCATCGGGATCTTCTCGCGGATGTAGGCCTCGATCGCCGCGCGCCCGCCCATCTGGCGGATGAACGGGTCGTTGAACGGCGTGTCGACCCAGCCCGGGCAGAGCGCGTTCACCCTAACGCCGAAGCGGCCGTAGTCGATGGCGATCTGCTTCACCATCGCCACCACCGCGTGCTTGGTGGTGGCGTAGGCGACCATCTCGCGGTCGTAGAAGACGCCCGAGTTCGACGCCGTGACGAGGATCGAGCCGCGGCCGGCCGCGCGCATCAACGGCATGGCGAGCTTCGCCAGCATGAAGTGGGCGCGGACATTCAGCCGCCACGACGCATCCATGGCGTCGCCCGAGACCGCCTCGAGCGGCCCCTCCACCTGCACGCCGGCGTGGCTGTGGACGATGTCGAGCCGGCCATAGGCGTCGAGCGCCGCCGCCACCAGCCGCTCCAGCGCCGCGTCGTCAGTGACGTCGGTCGACACCGCCAGCGCCCGCCCGCCGGCATCCACGATCGCCTCGGCCGCAGCCTCGCCAGCCGCCGCATCGCGGTCGGCGACCACCACCGCCGCCCCCTCGCGCGCCATCGCGAGCGCCCCGGCCCGCCCGATCCCGGACCCCGCCCCCGTCACGATCGCCACGTGGTGTTGGAGAATCATGCCCGTACCCATCATCGTTTGCGCCCGCACGCGGGCCGGATCCTGCGACTCAAGCCTACCGTCGGGCGCACCCCAGAACCAGCAACGACGCGTCGGGATTGCTTTGCTATTCCGCCGCGGCAGGGCAATATCGTGCTGACCGACGACCTCAACCGCACTTCATGAGAACAACGTGGCGATGCGGCACCCCTCGGCACTGTCACGCACTCATCAGAATCATCGTCGTATTCTCCTTTTTAGATTCATCAGACGCGTGCTGACCGGCATGCTTCCTGTCGTCGTCGTGGCGCTCGTCGGGCTTTTTATTTTATCATTTTTTGATCCAGAGGAGTGGAGATCGATTAGATTCCTTCGCGGATTCGCCGCATTTCTTGTGGCTTACACAGTTGGATTCTCAGTTTTTGCGATCACGTATTTTTACTATTACTTACTGACAGACGAGCAGCGGCGATCGAAATGGACGCAGCCGTCGTCGGTAGGCGATTTGGACGAGGTGTATCGCTCAATTCTTGCCGAACTCCGGAAGCCGCCGAAACGTTGACCGAGCCTGCAGCCCGCCAAACGTGCCCCCTGTCACACCAGCCGGCCGCTTCGGGCAAGATTGGAGCGGAGACGGGAGACCCCCCATGCACATCGACGGCGGCTGCCATTGCGGACACGTGCGCTACAAGGCGGAGATCGATCCGGAGGACGTCTCGATCTGCCACTGCACCGACTGTCAGAGCCTCACCGGCTCGGCCTTCCGCGTCACCGTCGAGACGAAGGCGGAGAACGTCCGCCTCACCGCCGCGCCGCCGAAGCTCTACGTCAAGACCGCCGCGAACGGCCGCAAACGGATGCAGTACTTCTGCCCGGAGTGCGGCTCGCCGCTGTTCACCACCGGCGACGGCGAGGCCGCCGCCTTCTGGGGCATTCGCTGGGGCAGCATCCGCCAGCGCGCCGACCTCGTGCCCCGTCGCCAGATCTGGTGCCGCTCGGCGGTGCCGTGGATCGCCGACGTGCCGGGGCTGCCGGGGGTGGCGGGAGATTGAGACGCGGCCACACGCCAACCGCATGACCCCTCCTTCCGTCTTCGCACTCACCCGGCTTGCCCGAGTGATCGACCGGGAGATCCGTTCAGGGCGAGAACCAGCGTCTTGTCCGTTGGACGGATGCCCCGGTCTGAACATCAACGTGGCATGACGGGGATGTGAGATCGATGCGCCTTCAGTCGGCGCGCGCGGGTTGTTCGAGCGTTTCGCGCGTCCATGGCGGGCCGGCCGAGCGGGAGAGCGCGCCGCGCGGCCGCCCCCTCCCCTCACCGCCCCGCCGCCGCCCCTGACATCGGCACGTCGCGCAACCCGGCCACCTCGCCGCCGTCGATCGGGATCACCACCCCGTTGACGTAGGACGCCTCGTCGGAGAGCAGCCACACGATCGCCGCGGCGACTTCCTCCGGCTTGGCTATCCGGCCGTTCGGGATGCGGGCTTCGAGCGCCGCCTTCTTGGCGGGGTCGGCCAAGGTGCGGGCCATCATGCGCGTGTCGACCTGGCCGGGGCAGACGACGTTGACGCGGACCCGGTCACCGATCTCGAGCGCCATCGCCTTGGCGAGGCCGATCAAGGCCGCCTTCGAGGCGCAGTAGATCGCGAGCCCCGCCTCGCCGCCATAGCCGGCGACGGAGGAGACGAAGACGACCGAGCCGTGTCCACTCGCCGACAGCGCCGCGTGCGCCGCCGCCGTCACCGCGAAGGCGGCGCGGGCGTTGACCGCGAAGATGCGGTCCCAGTCGGCGAGCGTGGCCTTCGCGAAATCCTGCCGCCCGCCGATGCCGGCGCAGTTGACGAGGCCGGCGATCACGCCGCCGCCGAGGTCTCGGGCGGTGTCGACCAGCCGGGCAACCACCGCATCGTCGCAGATGTCGCCGCCGACGTGGACGCTGCCGGGCACGGCCCGCTCCACCTCGACGCCGGCGGCGGCATCGCGGCCGCTGAAGACGACGCGCACGCCGCGCGCTGTGAGCATCTCGACGGTGGCGCGGCCGATGCCGTGCGTGCCGCCGGTGACGATGGCGACGCGAGGCGCGCTCATGCCGCGACGTCCTTGCCGCGCACCATCTCGATGATGGCGGAGAAGTCGCGGCCGCCGTGGCCGGCGTTGTCGAACAGGGCGTAGAGCTGGGCGGCTTCCGCGCCGAGCGGCGTGGTGGCGCCGGACGACAGCGCCGCCTCCTGGGCGAGGCGGAGGTCCTTCAGCATCAGGGCTGCGGCGAAGCCCGGCTTGTAGCCGTGGTTCGCCGGCGAGGCCGGCACGGGGCCCGGAACCGGGCAGTAGCTCGTCAGCGACCAGCACTGGCCGGAGGCGGTCGAGGCGACGTCGAACAGCGCCTGGTGCGACAGGCCGAGCTTTTCGGCGAGCACGAAAGCCTCGGCGACGGCGATCATCGAGACGCCCAGGATCATGTTGTTGCAGATCTTCGCCGCCTGACCGGAGCCGGCCTCCCCGCACGGCACCACCCGCTTGCCCATCTGGGCGAGCAGCGGCGCGCCGCGGTCGTACGCCTCCGTCGTCCCGCCGACCATGAAGGTGAGCGTACCCGCCGTGGCGCCGCCGACACCGCCCGAGACCGGTGCGTCGAGGGACGGGCAGGAGGCGGCTTCGGCAATGGCGTGCACCGCCCGCGCGCTGTCGACGTCGATGGTGGAACAGTCGATCAGCAGCGTGCCCGGCGCCACGAGGCCGACGAGGGCCTGCCAGACCGTGTGCACGTGCTTGCCCGCCGGCAGCATGGTGATGACGGCATCGGCGCCGGCCACCGCCTCCTCCAGCGATCCCGCCACGGTGACGCCGCCGGCACGCGCGGCCTCGGCTGCGTGGACCGAAAGGTCGAAGCCGCGGACCGAATGGCCGGCCTTGCGCAGGTTCGCCGCCATCGGCGCACCCATGTTGCCGAGGCCGATGAAGGCGATGGTGTGGTCGCTCACTTAGCGCTACTCCGTTGCAGTTCAGCCGCGCCCGACCAGCCCGCGGGCGATGATCAGGCGCATGATTTCGTTGGTGCCTTCGAGGATCTGATGGACGCGCAGGTCGCGCACCAGCTTCTCGACGCCGTATTCGGCGAGGTAGCCGTAGCCGCCGTGCAGTTGCAGCGCCTGGTTCGCCACCTCGAAGCCGACATCGGTGGCGAAGCGCTTCGCCATGGCGCAGCGCTGCGTCACGTCGGCGTCGCCACGGTCGAAGGCGGCCGCGGCGGCGTAGAGGAGCAGGCGCGCGGCGGCAAGCTCCGTCGCCATGTCGGCGAGGCGGAACTGCAGGGCCTGGAACTCGTCGAGCCGCTTCCCGAAGGCCTTGCGCTCGCGCATGTAGGACAGCGCCTTGTCGAGCGCGGCCTGCGCGCCACCGAGCGAGCAGGCGCCGATGTTGAGCCGGCCGCCGTCGAGCCCGCTCATGGCGATCCGGAAGCCCTGGCCCTCGTCGCCAAGGCGATTTTCAACCGGCACGCGGGCGCCCTCGAGGATGACGGCCCGGGTCGGCTGGGCGTTCCAGCCCATCTTGCGCTCGTTGGCGCCGAAGGAGAGGCCCGGCGCGTCGCCCGGCACCAGGAAGGCGGAGATGCCCGACGGCCCGTCGCCGCCGGTGCGCGCCATCACCAGGTAGAGATCGCCGGCCCCGGCGCCGGAGATGAACTGCTTTGTTCCATCCAGCACATAGGCGTCGCCGTCGCGCACCGCGCGCGTCTTGAGGGCCGCCGCGTCGGAGCCGGAGCCGGGCTCGGTGAGGCAGTAGCTCGACAGCTGCTCCATCGTCACGAGGGCCGGCAGGAAGCGGGCGCGCTGCTCGTCGCTGCCGTAGCGCTCGACCATCCAGGCGACCATGTTGTGGATCGACAGATAGGCCGACACCGCCGGGCAGCCTTCCGCCAGCGCCTCGAAGATCAGCGCCGCCTCGAGCCGGCCAAGGCCGGTTCCGCCAGAGCGTTCAGGCACATAGATCGCCGCCATGCCGAGCGCCGCCGCCTCGCGGACGACGTCGACGGGGAAGTGGCGGCGCTCGTCCCAGTCGAGCGCGTGCGGTGCTATCTTGTCGCTGGCAAAATCACGCGCCATCGCCTGCACGGCGCGGTGGTCATCGGTGAGCTCAAACATGCGCCCTCCCCTTGCGCCTCAGCGCATCAGCGCCAGCGCGTCGGTGAAGAAATCGCGGCCGCCGAAGTTGCCGGACTTCAGCGCCAGAGCCATGCCGGCGTGGCTGCCGCCAACGGCCGCGAGCACCGGCACGCCCGCCGCAATCTCACGCCCGATGGCGAAGGCGGGGATGGCGAGACGGTCGACGACGGCGCCGGACGTTTCGCCACCCGCCACGACCAGACGGGCGACGGCCGCGGTGGCAACGAGGGTTTCTGCAATCGTCGCAAGGGCTTGCTCGATCCGGTGACCGGCAGTCTGGCGACCGTGCTCGGCTTGTATCCGCGCGACATCGGCGGGCGCCGCGCTCGTCGCGATGAGCACCGGTCCGGTGGCGAGCCGCGCCGTCGCCCAGGCGATCGCGCGCTCGATTTCCTCTGCGCCGGCAACGAGTTGGCCGACATCGAGGCGCAGCACCGGCATCGCGGCCTCGGCGGCGGCGACCTGCGCCAATGTCGCCTGCGAACAACTGCCCGCGAGGCACAGCGCGGCACCGCCAGTGGCGGACCGTCCTTGACCGGCCGCCACCGACGGACCGCCACCGCGCCCGACTGCCACCAGCGCCCGTGCGAGGCCGAGGCCGAGGCCGGAGGCACCGACGGAGACGCGGGCGTCCAGCGCCGCGAGGCCGAGCGTCTCGAGGTCGCGCTCGAAGACGGCGTCGGCAATCGCCGTGCCGGCGCCCTCCGCGGCGAGGACCGCGAGCCGCTCCCGCACCGCCTCGACGCCGCGGGCGACGGTCGCGAGGTCGACGAGGCCGACGGGGTCGCGCGATTGCCGGGCGAGCACTCGCGTCAGGTCGGCGTCGCGCATCGGGTTGAGGGGGTGGTCCTTCAGCGGGCTCTCGTCGAGCGGCAGCCGGCCGACGAACAGGTTGCCCTGGTAGACGGTGCGCCCGGTCTCCGGGAAGGCGGGGGTGACGAGCACCACCGCATCGCCGTGGTCGGCGCGGAGCGCATCGGCCACCGGGCCGATGTTGCCGGCATCGGTGGAATCGAAGGTCGAACAGATCTTGTAGAGCACGTGGCCAGCGCCACGGCTGCGAAGCCAGACATCAGCCGCGCGTGCCTTCGCCACCGCCTCCTCGGCCGCAACCGAGCGGATCTTCAGCGAGACCACCACCGCGTCGGCCGGCGGCAAGGCGAGGTCGTCCGCCGGGATGCCGATGGTCTGGACGGTGGCGAGCCCGGCCTTCGCCAATGTGTTGGCGAGGTCGGAGGCGCCGGTGTAGTCGTCGGCGATGCAGCCGAGGGCGAGGCTCACGACACACCTCCCCGCCGCGGCCGGTAGGGCTCGAACCAGCCGAGCCCTTCGACGGTGCCGGCGCGCGGTCGGTACTCGCAGCCGATGAAGCCGGTGTAGCCGAGCCGGTCGAGCTCGGCGAAGACGAAGGCGTCGTTCATCTCCTCGTGCGTCGGCTCGTGGCGCGACGGCACGCTCGCGACCTGGACATGGCCAATGATCGGCATCGCTCGCCGGAGCGCCATCACCACGTCGCCGTGCAGGACCTGGCGGTGGTAGAGGTCGAACTGCAGCTCGAGGTTCGGCAGCGCCAGCCGCGCTATCAGGTCTTCCGTGAAGGCGAAGTCGTTGAGGAAATAGCCCGGCATGTCGCGCGGATTGATCGGCTCCAGCGTCAGGGCGACGCCCTCGGGGCCAAGCGTCTCCGCCGTCCAGGCGACGGCGCGCTCGTAGGCCGCGAGTGCCGCCGGGTCGCCGCGATCTGCATTGCCGGCCATCAGGTGGACGCGCTTCACGCCGGTCGCCCGGGCATAGGCGATGGCGGTGCGGACGCCGGCCTTCACCTCATCGAAGCGATCGGGGAGTGCGGCGAGGCCTCGCTCGCCGACGGCCCAGTCGCCCGGCGGCAGGTTGAAGAGGGCCTGCGTCAACCGGTGATCGGACAGGCGCGCGGCGATCGCCTCGGGCGGGTGCTCGTAGGGGAACAGGTACTCGACCGCCTCGAAGCCGGCGTCCGCCGCCGCGGCGAAGCGATCGAGGAACGGCCACTCCGTGAACATCATGCTGAGATTGGCGGAAAAACGCGGCACGCGGACCCTCCCGGCGACCGTGGTGGACGCTCCCCGCCGGATGCTGCGGCGGTCCCCTTCGGCCGGAGCACAAGCTATGCTCGCAACCCTGTCGCTGTCACGCCGGGCGGAGGGGTTCGATGACGGATTCGAAGGCACGCGAGGCGGTGTGCCGGTTCGCCCGCTCGCTGTTCGAGCGCGGGCTCACACCGGGCTCGTCCGGCAACATCAGCCTGCGGCTCGAGGACGGCGGCCTGCTGGTGACGCCGACGAACGCGTCGCTCGGCTTTCTCGACCCGGCCCGCCTGACGCGCCTCGACGCCAGCGGCCGCCTCGTCTCGGGCGATCCGCCGACGAAGGAGATGCCGCTGCACGCGGCCCTCTACGAGACGCGCCGCAAGGCCGGAGCGGTGGTGCACCTTCACTCGACCCACGCCGTCGCGGTGACGCTGCTGCCCGAGATCGATCCGCAGGCGGTGCTGCCGCCGCTGACGGCCTATTCGGTGATGCGCTGCGGCCGCGTGGCGCTGCTGCCCTACTATAGGCCGGGCGATCCGGCGGTCGCCGACGCAATCCGGGGGCTCGCCGGCCGCCACGCCGCGGTGCTTCTCGCCAACCACGGCCCGGTGGTCGCCGGCGATACGATCGAGGCGGCCGTCTTCGCGATGGAGGAACTCGAGGAGACGGCGAAGCTCTACCTGCTGCTGCGTGGCCTCAACCCGCGCATGCTGACGCCGGCACAGGTGGACGATCTCGTCCGCGTCTTCGGTCGCGTCGACGCACACGACGGCGACGCAGGCCACGACGCTCCTTAGCGTAGCCGTGCCGCAAAACGACGAGGGCTCCGGCGATGCCGGAGCCCTCGATCGTGCGTGCAACTGGCCGCCGGAGCGTCACACTGTCGGGCGGCGTCCCCTGAACAGGCCGAACAGCACCGACAGCGCGAACAGAACCAGCGCCACGACGAAGATGATCTTGGCAATCTCCACCGCGACCCCGGCGATGCCGCCGAAGCCGAGAACCGCCGCGATCAGGGCCACCACGAGAAACGTCAACGCCCACCCGAACATACCGTCCTCCAGTCACCGAATGTCCGGTCGGATAATTCGGCAGCCGCCCCGTTGGTTCCACGGCACTCGACCCCGCGAGCCCTCACGCGCGAGCGGCGACCGCTGCCACTCCCGTCAGCGTGAAGAACCTCGGAGGAACAAAAACTTGCGGGCCGAGTTGAAGCGTCGTGACTGACCGGCAGATGCCGGGGCTCATTGCACGGGAGGGCACTCATGACGCTTTCGACCATCCTCATCATCATCCTGATATTGCTGCTGATCGGCGCCATCCCCAGCTGGCCCTACAGTCGCGGTTGGGGCTACGCGCCGTCGGGCATCCTCGGCGTGATCCTGGTGATCATTCTCGTCCTCGCCTTGATGGGCAGGCTCTGAACGATCGACATCCCTCGCCCGGCGGCTGCGGCCGCCGGAGACAACAGGAAAGGCCCGACCCCCACACCGGGGGCCGGGCCTTCCTCTTTTAGGCTGATAGCTAAAGCCAACTATACTGATGGCTAAAGCCAACTCGTGATGACTGACAGAACCGTTGCGTCGCGACGCCCCGGCCCCGTCAGATCACGGCGTTGTCGGTGTCGGGGTGCCAAAATAGACCGCCACGAAGGCGATGACGACGAGGACGAGACCGATGCCGAGGATGTAGCGGACGCGGTTGTCCGTGCGTCCCTGCCGGGCCGGCGTCGGGTTCATCACCGGGGCGGCGTCGTGAGCCGGCGGACGGGGGTCGCCTGGCGCGCGGGAATTCGCTGGCGCGCGGGTGTCATCCAAACGTTCGGCAGACATGATAAAGTCCTCTTCAGTCGTTTCATTGCTGGTGGAAGCAACGGCACCGGGGCGATGCCGAAGCGGCTCGCACGTCGAGCCGCGTGTTGGTCGGACAACGAGCCGGAGCCCTATCCGTTCCCCGCCACCGGCAACCCGGCGGGAACGGCAACCGGTGGGCCGCGTTCCATGGGTTGCAGCCTGTGCAGGGAGCAAGGGTCCGATGCCGACGATCAGCGAAGACGAAATCCGCGAACGCGCTCACAAGATCTGGATGGAAGAAGGGTGCCCGCACGGCCGGGACCGTGAGCACTGGGAACAGGCCATCCGCGAGCTCGAGCGCGGCGAGAGCGCCGTGTCCAACGACGATCTCGACGAGGCGCTCAAGGAGAGCTTCCCGGCGAGCGACCCGATCTCGTTCACCCCGGTCGCCGGTGTCGGCGCAGCCGAGGAGGAGGATGAGGTCGTCGAGCAGAGAGTGGTCGAGGCGAAGTTCGCCGGCACCCGCTGAACAACAACCACGACGACCAACGACCGAGCCGGCCGCATGCGCGGCCGGCTTTTTCGTGCCCGGGTGATTGCCGGGCGGACGAGCCGCCGCGGCGATCAGCCCCCTTGGCTCAGGTCCAGGGGCGCTGGATGCGCCGGCCGGCGGCGAGGCCGAGGCGGCTGCGACGGCCGAAGCCGTTGCGGCGCGACAGGGCCTCGATCAGGACGCCGGAGATGACCAGCAGCGGCACCGCGACGAAGGCGCCCGCGGGTCCCCAGAGCCACATCCAGAAGGCGATGGCGAGGAAGATCATCAGCGGGTTCATCGCCAGCCGGTGACCGAGCACGCTCGGCGTGATGATCTGGCCCTCGAGGGTGTTGAGGCCGACAAAGGCGAGCGGCGGCAGCAGCGCCGCCGTCATCGTGTCGAGGCTCACCAGCCCGACCCCGAACAGGATCACGGTCAGCACCGCCGGCCCGATATAGGGCGCGAAGTTGAGGACGGTGGCGAGGGCGCCCCAGAGCGCCGGGGTCGGCAGGCCGAGGGCCCAGCACATCAGGCCGGTGGCAATGCCGAGACCGATGTTCACCACCGTGATCGCCGCGAAGTAACCCGATAGCGCCTCCTCGACACGGGCGAGGGTGCCGGCCGCGAGAAGGCGGGCCGGTCGGGTGAGGCAGACGCCGAGGGCGGCCGCCCGCAGCGGCCGGCGCGTCGCGAGGAAGAAGAACAGGGCACCGACGAACAACACCGCCTGGGCGAGAACGACGGGCGCCAGCGACGCGGCGGACAGCAGCACGCCGAGGCTGCCGCCGCTGGCCTCGCCGCCTTCGCCGCCCATGCCGGAGGCGCTCTCCACCGCCTCCGTGATCTGCTGCACCTCGGCCATCAGCATGCGCAGCGGCATGAGCTTGTCGCGCATCGTCGCGACGATCTCCGGAGCGCGATCGATCCAGGCAATGAGCGGCAGCGCGAAGATCGCGAACGTCAAGTGCACGACCAGCAGAACCGCCAGCACCAGGATCGCCGCCGCGGCGTAAGCGGGCACGCGTCGCTTCATCAGCCAGTCGACCAGGGGGCCCATCGCGAGCCCGAGGACGATCGCAGCCGTCGTCGGCACCACGACGGCAGCCGCCGCCCAGATGGCGAAGAAGAAGGCGACGATGAAGATGCCGATGCCGGCCGAGCGCGACAGCGTGTCGAACGAGAACGGGTGCCGGCGCACCGCGGCGGCCGTCGGCGCCCCGGGCACGTCCCGGATGCCGATGCGCTCCTGTGCCGGGCTGCGCTCACGGGCCGGGCTGCGCTCCTGGGCCGGGCGCTCCTGGGCCGGGCGCTCCTGGGCCGGATCGAGCGGCCGGACCGGCGTACCGAGGATGGAAGCGGGCATGGTCCTCCGGCGCGGCATCGGGGCGGGGAAAAAGCGCACGCGGCCGGAAATAACCCCCGCCGTCGCCGCTCGACTGCCACCGTCCCGGATGGTCTCGCCCCGTGACGTACCCCCGTCGCGGATTCCGGCAGCCCTGACCAACGCGCGAGGCGCCCCTCCGGTTGCCCCGGCGCTCAGAACACCAGGCTGGAGGCGAAGCGGGCGGCGACGGTGAGCAGAAAGATGCCGAAGCCGATCTCGAGCCGCCGACGCGGCCAGCTGTGCGCAAGGCGCACGCCGAACGGCGTCGTCAGCAGCGCCGCCGGGATGATCAGGGCGACGCCGAGCAGGCTGACGAAGCCGATCGACAGCGGTGGCAGACCCGGAGCACCCCAGCCGGCGGCCATGTAGCCGATCGTGCCGGGCACGGCGATCAGCACGCCGACGCCGGCCGACGTCGAGATCGCCTGCAGCAGCGTACGGCCGTAGAGCGTCATGTAGACGGTCGACATGACGCCGCCGCCGATGCCCATCAGCGTCGAGATGAAGCCGATGACGGCGCCAAGGATGGCGTTCGGGATACCGCCCGGCAGCGTCTCGCCGAGGCGCCAGTCGGCGCGGCCGAACAGCATCTTGGCGGCGAACAGCGTGGCGAGCACCGCGAAGATGCCGCGCAGCCCGGCGCTCGACAGGCTCGCCACCGTGATGGACCCGAGCACGACGCCGACGGGGATGGCGATCACCCAGGGCCGCAGCACCTCCATGTCGACGGTGCCGCGTTTCCAGTGGCCGCGGAACGATCTGACCGCCGTCGGCACGACGACGCCGAGCGAGGTGCCGAGGGCGACGTGCATGCGGATGCTCTCGTCGACGCCGGCGACGGCGAAGATCTCGTAGAGCACCGGCACGATGATGGCGCCGCCACCGATGCCGAAGAGGCCGGCGAGGACGCCGACGACGGCGCCGGTGACGAGAACGGCAAGGGCGAGCTCGGCCAGCGTCCAGAGGTCGCCGCCGGGGCCGACGAAGTCGGCGAGGGAAAGGCTCATGCGCCCGCGATCACTCGGCCTGGCCGAGATCGGCGAGCATCGCCTCGACCCAGCCGGTGTCCTCGCCCGACAGGATCGAGCGGCGGATGCCCTCCTCCCGCTCGAACTTCTCGCCGGCGAGCGCCACGATCTCGGCGGCGCGGGCCGCCGGGAAGGTGACGACGCCGTCGGCGTCGCCCACCACCACGTCGCCGGCCGTGATCACCTGGCCGCCGATCGCCACCGTGACGTCGAGAAAGCCCGGATGCGACTTGTAGGGGCCGCGCAGGGAGTGGCCGCGGGCATAGGTCGGCAGGTCGATGTCGGCGATCTCGCCGACATCGCGGATCGCACCGTCGATGAGGAGGCCGGCGCAGCCGCGCCGCTTCGCCTCGAGCGTCATCAGCTCGCCCATCAGCGCGTTGGTGACGTCGCCGCCGCCGTCGACGACGAGGACGTCGCCGGGGCGGAGGCGGACGATCATGCGGTAGAGCGCGAGATTGTCGCCCGGCCGCGTCTTCACGGTGCGGGCGATGCCGACGAGCTTGGCGGCGCTGCTGTAGCGCCTCAGCCCGACCGGGCCGGAGAGCCGCTCCAGGCAGTCGCCGATCACCGGCGTCGGCAGCGCCGCAAGGGCTGCGGCGAGCGCCGGGTCGAGCGACGGCGGTGCCGTCACGGATAGGCTCGTCTGGTCAGTCATGGTCGGTCCGATCGGCTCAGCGCTGCGGGCCGATCCTTACGGTGAGGGAGCCGAGCTTGTCGATGGTGCCGACGAGAACATCGCCCGCCTGGACCGGGCCGACGCCGTGCGGCGTGCCGGTGAGGATGATGTCGCCGGGGAAGAGCTCGTAGGCCTGCGACAGGTTGGCGATGATCTCGGGGATCTTCCAGATCAGGAGCGAGACGTCGGAATCCTGACGGGTCTCGCCGTTGACGGTGAGGCGGATCGCGCCGGAGGAGACGTGGCCGACCTCCTCGACGGGGTGGAGCGGCCCGCACGGGCAGGAGTGGTCGAAGGACTTCGAGTCCTCCCACGGCAGGCCGGCATCCGACAGGCGCTTCTGCAGATCGCGCCGCGTCATGTCGAGGCCGATGCCGTAGCCGTAGACGTGGTCGAGTGCCTTGTCGGCCGGGATGTCGCGGCCGCCGGACTTCAGCGCGACGACCAGCTCGAGCTCGTGGTGGTAGTTCTGCGACAGCGACGGATAGGGGATGGTCGCGCCGTCGTGGACGATGGAGTCGGCCGGCTTCTGGAAGAACACCGGCGGGTCGCGCGCCTCGTCGCCGCCCATCTCGCGGATGTGGGCGACATAGTTGCGGCCGACGCAATAGACGCGCCGCACCGGGAATCCGAGGTCGGAGCCGACCACCGGCAGCACCACCGGCGCGGGCGCCGGGACAACGAAACGATCGATCTTGTTCACGGGCATTCCTCCCCTGTCGGGCCGTCTAGCGCGACCGGACGAGGCCCGATCAAGCACGCTTCATACATTTTTGACAAGACTGCCGACGATCGTACATACTCTTTGGATGGGTAAGCGATCGTCCACGAAGACGACGCGCCCGGGAGCGAAATGCAGGATGCGCCACGTGCGCTGGGAGGGACTCATGAACGCCGCAATGCGTCTGGGGGCGGCCGTCGGGCTCGCCGTATTGGTGGGGGGCTTCGGCCTCGGGCGGGCTGAGGCCCAGGCGACCGACGTCGTCGTCGCCGTGCCGAACCCGTCGGCGATCAACAACTTCGCCCTGCACACGGCGATCGGCGAAGGCATCTTCGAGAAGAACGGCCTCAACGTCACGGTGGAGGCGGTCGACGGCTCCTCGCAGGTGCTGCAGGCGATGGCGGCCGGCCAGGCGCAGATCGGCCAGCCGGGCCCGGCGCCGGTGCTTGCGGCGCGGGCCCGCGGCGAGGACGTCGTCTTCATCTTCAACCACTTCGCCAAGAGCGTCTTCGGCGTGCTGGTGCAGAAGGATTCGCCGATCCAGTCGCCGGCCGACCTCAAGGGCACGACGATCGGCGTCGGCACGGCGGACGGCGCGGAAGTCGGCTTCACCCGCGCCATCCTCAACGACCTCGGCATGAAGGAAGGCACCGACTACACCTTCCTGCCGGTCGGCGACGGCGGCCTCGCGGCGGCGGCCTTCCTGCGCGGCGACATCGCCGCCTATGCCGGAGCGGTCAGCGACGCGGCGATCATGGAATCGAAGGGCCTGCCGCTGCGCGAGATCACCCCGCCGGCCTACCTCGCCTATTTCGGCAACGGCTACGCCGCCATGGCGAGCTACATCAAGGACCATCCGGACGTCATCGAGAAGTTCGGCAAGTCGATCGTCGAGGCGACGCGCTTCGCGCTTGATCCGGCCAACCGCGAGAAGGTGCTTGCCCACACCAAGACGGGCAACCCGCAGGAGGGCGAGGATCCGGCCTTCGCCAACGCCCTGTTCGACGCCATCGTCGTGCGCATCGAGCCGAACGACCGGGCGAAGGGTTGGGGATACCAGCCGCCGGAGGACTGGCAGAAGTGGCACGACAGCCAGGTCGCGTCGGGCTCGCTGAAGGCGCCGCTGCCGAACCTCGCCGACGCCTACACGAACGACTTCGTCGCCGTCTGGAACGAGGCCCCGCAGTAATGGGGGCGCCGATGTCCGCCACGGTCCCGGTCGGCCTCGTCGGCCGACCGGTCTACGAGCTCCGGGGCGTGAGCAAGACCTTCGTGCGCCGCAACGTGCACGCCCTCGACAAGGTCGACCTGACGCTCACCGAGGGCAGCTTCTCCTCCGTCATCGGGGCGAGCGGCTGCGGGAAGTCGACCCTGCTCAAGATCATGGCCGGCCTCCTGCCGCCGTCGGAGGGCAGCGTCGTGCTCTCCGGCAAGCCGGTGGTGGGGGCGCGGCGCGACATCGGCATGATGTTCCAGCAGGCGACGCTGTTTCCCTGGCGCACGGCGATCGAGAACGTCGTGCTGCCGATCGAGATCCGCGACGGGCGGTCCGCCGCCCGCGCCAAGCACGACGAGGCGCGCAAGCTGCTCGAGCTCGTCGGGCTGAAGGGCTTCGAGGACGTCTATCCGAGCGAGCTCTCCGGTGGCATGGCGCAGCGCGCGGCGATCTGCCGGATGCTGATCACCGAGCCGACGGTGCTCCTGCTCGACGAGCCGTTCTCCGCCCTCGACGAGCTCTCGCGCGACTTCATGAACATGGAGCTGCAGCGCATCTGCCTCGAGCGCAATGCAACGACGTTCCTCGTCACCCACTCGATCGCCGAGGCGGTGATCCTGTCGGACGTCGTCTACGTGATGTCGCCGCGGCCCGGCCGCTTCGTCGAGACGGTGACCGTCGACCTGCCGCGGCCGCGGACGCTCGAAATGATGACCGACCCGCGCTTCGGCGCGCTCGTCCACCGCATCCGCGGCCACCTCGACAAGGGAGCCTTCCTGTGACGCAGGCGAGCGAAACCACCACGCCCCCGCCCTCTACGGTGTGGGTCGAGCACGTTTCGTGGCTCGACCGCGTGCCGCGCTCGGTGTCGATGATCGTGCTGATGATCGCCTTCCTGGCGGTCTGGCAGCTGTTCTACATGAGCGGCATCATCTCGCCGATCATCATGCCGGGACCGTGGGAGACGATCGTCGACCTCGTCTTCGTCGGCAAGAACCTGATCACCGGCGACTACATGCTGAAGGCACTGTGGGTGACCACCCAGGAGGTGCTGCTGGGCTTTGCCATCGCCGTCGTGCTCGGCTTCTTCCTCGGCGTGCTGGTGGGCGAGACGGCGTTTGGCGAGAAGGCGGTGATGCCCTATCTCGTCGCCATCAACGCCATGCCGAAGGTCGCCTTCGCGCCGCTGTTCGTCTCCTGGCTCGGCTTCGGCATCATGTCGAAGGTGGCGCTTGCCGCCTTCGTGGCGCTGTTCCCGGTGATCGTCGGCACCGCCGCCGGGCTGCACGCCGCCGACCAGAACGCCCGCATGCTGTTCCAGACGATGGGGGCGAGCCGGCTGCAGACGCTGATCAAGCTGAAGCTGCCGATCGGCATGCCGCACTTCTTCGCCGGCCTCAAGAACGCTGCCGTGCTGGTCGTCGTCGGCGCCGTCGTCGGCGAATTCCTCGGTGGTGGCAAGGGTTTCGGCGAGCTTATCCGCATCGCCGCCGCGCAGTTGCAGACGCCGCGTGTGTTCTCGCTGATCATCTACTTGAGCCTGCTCGGTCTCGCGACGTTCTGGCTGGTGGTCTTCGTGCAGCGCCGGCTCGTATTCTGGCACAAGGAATCGGTGACGCAGGGGGGAGGACCGGGCTAGTCGGCCCGGGACGGCCGGGGCGAGGCTTCGGTCTCGCCCCGGCCGTCATCCGACGCGTCCGACGGACCGTATCGCAGTCGATGACCAAGCCTGAAAAGACCACCGCCGCGACGCTCGTCTATGCACAGCTGCGCCGCGATATCCTCAACGGCCAGCTCGCGCCGGGGCAGAAGCTGCAGATCGAGGCGGTCACCGCCCGCTACGGCGCCGGCGGCAACCCGGTGCGCGAGGCGCTGAGCCGCCTCTCCTCGGAAGGCCTCGTCGACCGCAAGGAGCAGCGCGGCTTCTTCGTCGCCCCGATCGGCATTGAGAACTGGCGGGCGCTGGTGAAGACGCGCTGCTGGGCGGAGGGCAAGGCGCTGGAGGAATCGATCCTCGCCCGCGAGCAGGCCTGGGAGGAGCGGGTCGTGCTCGCCTTCCACCGCCTGTCGCGCTCCAGCTGGACGCTCTCCACCGACACCTTCGTGGTCAATCCGGAGTGGCAGAAGCTGCACCGGGCCTACCACCTCGCGCTCATCTCGGGCTGCGGCTCGCCGTTCCTCATCCAGTTCTGCGAGAACATGATGGACCAGGCGCAGCGCTACTGGTTCATCTCCGCCTCCACCGCCTTCCTCGCCCGCGATTCCGAGGCCGAGCACCGCGCCATCCTGGAGGCGACGCTCGACGGCGACGCGGCGCTCGCCACCCGCCGCCTCACGGACCACTACACGCTGACGCTCGACATCATCGAGCAGGAAGTGGCGTCGCGGAAGCTCGACCAGGTGGGGTGAGGCGGGGGGCGTGGACCTGGCCTTCGCCGCTCGAAGCGGAGCAGCCCGGAGCGCTTGTAGCCCCCCGCGCCGGCTCCTCGCCCAGCGCTCCCGCGAGCCGGGCCTGCAGTGTCGGAAAAATCTGTTCCCTTTTTGTTCGAGGCAGGTTAGTGTCTCCGCCGGCAGGAGGGACCCATGGCGAGCCAGAGCGAGAAGCACCGGGCGTTTGTCGAACTGCACCGGCGGAGCGGCGCCTTCGTCATTCCCAATCCGTGGGATGCAGGGTCCTCCCGCATCCTGACAGCGCTCGGGTTCGAGGCGCTCGCCACCACCAGCGCCGGCTTCGCCTATTCGATCGGGCGACGGGATTCGGCGGCAGCGCTGTCGCGCGGGGCGCTGCTCGAAAACGCCCGCGCCATCGTCGAGGCGACCCACCTTCCCGTCTCCGCCGACCTCGAGGACGGCTTCGGGGCGGCGCCGGAAGCGTGCGCGGAGACGATCGCGCTGGGGGCCGGCGTCGGCCTGGTCGGCGGCTCGATCGAGGACGCCACCGGCGACCCGGCGAACCCGATCTTCGCGTTCTCCCACGCCGTCGAGCGGGTGGCGGCTGCCGCGGAGGCGGCGCACGCCCTGCCCTTCGTGCTCACCGCCCGCGCCGAGAACTTCCTCCACGGCCGCCCCGACCTCGACGACACCATCCGCCGCCTGCAGGCCTTCGAGGCCGCCGGCGCGGAGGTCCTCTACGCCCCCGGCCTGCCGGACATCGCGGCGATCCGCACGGTCTGCGCGGCGGTGACGAAGCCGGTGAACGTCGTCATGGGCCTCGCCGGCAAGGCCTTCAGCGTTTCCGAACTGCAGGCTGCCGGCGTCAAGCGCATCAGCGTCGGCGGCTCGTTCGCCCGTGCCGCGCTCGGCGCGCTGGTACGGGCGGCGACGGAGGTGAAGGACCACGGCACTTTCGGCTACGCCGCGAGCGCCATGCCCGCGTGGGAGGCGGAGGCGTACATGCCGGAAGAGCGACGATGAGAGGTGCCCGGGCGTCCTTGAGGGTCACTCGGATGGATAGCGCAGCTCGCCGAGGTCGATCGGGGCGTCCTCGACGAAGTCGCGCAGGACCGTCGACAGCGCACCGCGGTCCCGCAGGTGCATCGCCGTGTTGTGGCCGCCGCGGACGAGGTGAACGGTAACGCCGGCGATATGCGCGAGCCGGTTCGCATAGACGACATCGTGCGGCACACGGCGGCCGACGATGATCTCGCAGCCGCCGGCCGGCGGCGCCGCCTCGAGCGCCGGCAGGACGTCGACGATGTCAGGCCGCCGCAACCGGTCGAGCATCTTGAGCCAGCGCGTCTCGCCGATGGCGCGCAGCACGGACGTGTCGATCGTCGTCTGCGGGGCGAAGGCAAGCACGCGCCGGGCGGCGAGCGGCGCGGCGAAGGCGAGCGCCGCGAAGCCGCCGGACGAGGTGCCGAGCAGATAGAGGCTGCCGCCGCCGGCTTCCCCCGCCAGCGCGCCGATGCGCTCCGC
Source organism: Pseudoxanthobacter sp. M-2 (assembly GCF_046156265.1). NCBI lineage: Bacteria > Pseudomonadati > Pseudomonadota > Alphaproteobacteria > Hyphomicrobiales > Segnochrobactraceae > Pseudoxanthobacter > Pseudoxanthobacter sp. M-2. The sequence goes on along the minus strand of NZ_JAWDIR010000047.1, from coordinate 91,536 downwards.
GATCTCGCTCGCCGAGCGGCCGAGCCCGGCGATCGGGCCGTTGTACCAGGTGCGCCGCGGATCGCGGACGAAGACGACGTTCGCCTCGATGCCGGCGAGGCTGTTCATGAAGTTGAACGGCGTCATGCCGCCGACGAGTTGTCCGAGGCCCGCGAAGGCGACGATGGTGCGGGTCGCACCGGGCGCGCGGACGATCCGGACGTTCGGCTCGTCGGGGCCGGGCGTAGCGCTTGCCTCCGCTGGCGGGGCTTCCGGCCGGCGTGCGCCGCGGACCAGCCGGGCGACGGGGAGCTTCTCGTCCACGCGTCCCTTTCCCCGTCCTTGCCGCGTCGCCCGGCATCATCTGGTCAGCCCGGACGACCGTCAACGGCCCTCCCCGAGGGCCGGCGGTTGTCGGGTGCGGCAACCGCCGCTACAAGCGGCGGCGGACAGCGTGGAGGACACCCGACCCGCGATGAGATCCACCGCTCCCCTGCCCCAGGATGCTGCGCGCGACGCCGCACGGCGGCACGGGCCCACCGAGGTGCCCCGCGATCCCGTGCCCGTGCGGGCCTATGCGGCACCCGCCTCCGGACGGCGGCTGGCGGTGCGGCGCGTCGAGGGAGAGAGCGGCGTCTATCCGCCCCACAAGCACGACTATTTCCAGATCCTCGTCTTCCTCGGACCGGCGCCGGCCGGGCGTATCGGGCTGAAGGCGGTCGAGCCGGGGCGCGGCAGCGTCTGGTGCATCGCGCCGATGACGCCGCACCAGGTGCGCTTCGAACCGGACACACGCTGCTGGGTGGTGGCCTTCGACCTGGGCGTCACGCGGCCCGGCCTCGGCGCGGCGGCCCCGCTCACCGACCTCGTGCGCCGGGCGCCGGAGCTGACGCCGTTCCTGCACCAGGGCCTTCTCGACTACCGGCTCGACGCCCAGGGCCTCGCCGGCATCGAGCACCTGCTGTGCGGTCTCGAGGAGGACTGCCGGCGGAGCGGGCTCGCGGCGCGCGAGGCCGCCGGCGCCGGGCTGACGCTGCTCCTCGCCACCCTCTGCCGGACCTTCGAGGACCGCTTCGCCGAACTCGGCCAGGGCGACGGCGCACCGGCCCAGGCGGAGCGCAGGCTCGCCCGGGTCGCCGCCTATCTGGCCGACGCCTACCGGGGCGAGGTGACGCTCGCCGCCGCCGCCGAGGCGGCGCACGTCACGCCGACCCACCTCTGCCACCTCCTGAAGGCGCATACCGGCAAGACGCTGGGCGAGATCGTCACCGAGATGCGGCTCGACGAGGCCCGCCAGCGGCTCGTCTACACCGACGCGACGATCGCCGAGATCGCCTTCGCGGTCGGCTATCTCGACGTGAAGTACTTCCAGCGCCGCTTCAAGCGCGCCACCGGCACCACACCCGGCCGCTTCCGCACCGTCGGGCGCGACGGGCGGTCGGACGGATAGCCCGGCTCCACCACAGGATCGCGCCACGGGGCCTCACCGGATCGCAGGATCGTCCACCACCTGCGCAGCCCGCGACCGTTCCGCACCCACGGGCCGCTCGCTAGGGTCCGCCCCTGGAAGCCGGCGACCGGCGACGCCGTGGCGCGTCTCCGAAGAGACGCGCGGCCCGTGCCCGGAGGACACCCATGATTCTCACCAGCGACCGCGGCTTGTCGGAAGAGCAGCGCCTGATGCGCGAGAGCTGCCGCGCCTTCGTCGACGAGGTGGTGACGCCCTACATCCGCGCCAACTGGAAGCGCGAGTGGGACATGGACCCGGAGGGCCGCCTGCCGCCGCAGATCCTCAAGACCGCCGACGAGATCGGCATCCGCACCCTCGGCGTTCCCGAGGAGTTCGGCGGCATCGAGCTCGAGAAGGGCACCGAGGTGCGCACCTTCGCGCTGATCTCCGAGGAGATCGCGCGCGGCGATTCTGGCCTCGCCGACAAGCTCGTGCAGAACTGGAAGGTGTCTGTGCTGCTGCGCGCCTTCGCGCCACGCCACCTGCAGGAGGAGTGGTTCCCGAAGCTCGTCGCCGACCCGAACTTCCTGCTCGCCCACTGCCTGACCGAGCCGCGCGGCGCCTCCGACCGCTGGCTGCCCTACAACGTGCCCGAGGCCTCGATGACCACCCGCGCCGTCAAGGACGGCGACCACTGGGTGATCAATGGCCGCAAGCAGTTCATCTCCAATGGCTATGACGCCAGCCTCTACGTCGTCTACGCCAATGTCGACCCGTCGGTCGGCATGCTGGACGGCACCTCGAGCTTCCTGGTGCCGCGCAACACCCCCGGCCTGACGGTCGCAAAGTGCAACGAGACGCTCGGCTGCCGCTTCATGAACAACGGCGAGCTCATCTTCGAGGACATGCGCATCCCGGCCGACCACCTGATGGTGGAGCGCAAGGCGCTCGCCACCGCCGGTCTCTACTTCCGCCCCGGCAAGATCATCCAGGCGGCGAAGAACCTCGGCGTCGGCATGGCCTGCTTCGAGCGCACGGCCGACTACGTGCAGAACTATGTTCAGGGCGGGCGCATCCTGATCAAGCACCAGGCGGTGGCCGTCCGCCTCGCCGACATGGCGACCAGGCTCGAGGCGGTGCGGGCACTGCTCGAGCGCGCCTCGCTGTCGGTCGACGCCAACGACCCGTCGGCCGACGCGCTCTGCAACATGGCGAAGGTCTACGCGTCCGAGGAGATCATGAAGGTCGCCCAGCACGCGCTAGAGCTGCACGGCGGCAACGGCTGCATGCTGGAGTTCGGCATCGAGAAGCTGTTCCGCGACGCGGCGATCTTCCTGCACATGGATGCCTCCGTCGACATCAGCCACATGAAGATCGTCAAGAGCCTGTTCCCGGCGACCGCCGGCAAGTACGCCGGCCCGGAGGCGTGACCGGGCGCCGGCCGGTGCTCAGGCGCCGGCCGGCAGCGGCACCGTCAGCACCGTGCGCTGCGCCGTCTCGTCCGAGGCGAGCGTCGCGCCGAGCTGGCGGGTGAAGGCGCTGACCAGACGCTCGGAGAGGGCGTTGCGCTCGCCCCCCTTGCCTTCCAGCGTCACCACGAGGTGGTCGCCCGAGCGGTCGACGGCAAGGCTCAGGAGTTCGTTGCGGACCGCGGCCTCGAGGGCCGGGCGCAGCAGTTCGGTGACGAGCAGCGCCACGGGAACGGCGGTATCGAGGGAGACACTCGGACCTTCGGCGGGAATATCGACCTGCGCGGTCTTCTCGACTGGCTCGATGCCGTGGCTGAGGCTCATCACCACCTCGCGAATGAGGTCCATCAGCGGCACCTCTCCGATGTCGCCGCTGGCATAGGCAAGCCGATGCGCGATTGCGAGGGCGTGCACCCGGCCCTGCTGGATGCGCAACACCGAGGCCCGCTCCTCCACCTCCGCGGCGCTCGCCTCGAGGCTGAGCAGGCTCGCGACGAGCTGGAAGTTGTTCTTCACGCGGTGGTGGAGTTCGCGGAGCAGCGTGGACTTCTGGTCGACAGCGGACTTCAGCTCGTTCGACCGGCGCTCCACCCGGTCGGCCATCGCATCGAAGGCGTCGGCGAGCGCCCGCAGCTCCCGCGGGGCGCCGTCGAAGTCCCCGGCGCGGACCGAACTGCGACCGGCTCCGTAGAGGGAGGCGACGCGACCCAGCCGATCGACCCACCGCACCACCAGCTGGTCGATGCCGTACCAGGCGACGGCCACCGCGATCACCAGGAAGGCGAGCGGCAGCCCCACGGCGATGGCGAGGTCGCGGTTGGCGGCCGCCCGCAGCATGGCGAGCGGGGCGAGCGCGATGGCGGTGAGATCGGCGCCCGGCACGGCCTCGGCGGCGGCAAACATCACTTGGCCGTTCGGCATCCGCACCTCGAAGCGCTGCGTCGCCGCGTCGAGCGTCGCCACCAGGGCATCGGCCCCTTCGAAGGCGGCAATGTCGCCAGCCGCCGTGACGATGCGGCCGGCGCGGTCGAGGATGGCGACGGCCTGGCCGCGATCGAGACGGAGATCGGCAAGCACGCCCGCCCCGGTCGCGGTGGCGAGCTCGACCTCGAGCACGGAGTCGCCGCGGAAGGCGAACGCGACGGTGTAGGTGTCGGTCCCGACCACGACCTCGCCCGCCCTGGTGGTGAGGGCGGCGGAGGCGCCGGACGCGGGCGACAGTTCTACCCGGGCATTGTCGCGCTCCTCGGCGCACAACACCGAACGGCCGTTGTCGCGCTGAATGCGGACGGCCCGCACGGACGGCTGAAGGACCGCAAGCGAGTCCGCCACACGCGCACACGCGGCACGCAGATCGATCTCTGCGGGGGCGAGGTCGACAGCGTCGACCGCCCCGCGCAGATGCGCGATCAGCACGGCCTCCCGGCTCGCCGCAAGGGCGGCGACACGCTCGATCAGGCGCTTGCCCTCGGCAATGCGATCCTCGCTGACAGCGAGGCCCGAACCGAGGGCAAGGACCGTGATCGGCAGGTTGGCGAGCACGAGGAGGAGGACGAGCCAGACCCCGAGCCGCCGAGACCGGAGGCGAAATGAACGACCTTCCGTCACGGCACTCCCGCCGGCGGCTCCACCGCGGCGAGCACGCGACTACCGGCGTCGGGGCCGAACTCGTCGTCCGACTCCAGTCCGAGCAGGTCGGCCAGCCGGCGACGGGCGCGGTTGACGCGGCTTTTCATCGTTCCGATGGCACAGCCGGCGATTTCGGCTGCCTCCTCATAGGAGAAGCCGGAAGCACCGACGAGGATCACCGCCTCGCGCTGGTCCGGTGCGAGCTTGCCCAGAGCCTCGACGAGATCCTCGTAGTGCATGTGACCGAGCTGCTCGCCATGCACGGAAAGCCGGGCGGCGAACGCACCGTCGCCATCCTCCACCTCGCGCCGGCGCTTGCGCAGCTCGGAGAAGTAGACGTTGCGCAGGATGGTGAAGAGCCACGCCTTCAGGTTGGTGCCGACGGTGAACGAACCGAGGTTGGTCCACGCCTTGACCAGCGTCTCCTGAACGAGATCATCGGCCAGCGCCGGCTGCCCGCACAGGGAATTCGCGAACGCGCGCAGGCTCGGGATCGACGCGATCAGGTCGTTGCGCAACGTTCCCTGCTCGGCGGCGGCGTTCAAGGCTTCTCTCCCGGCAGACCGCCATCCGGGCCCGGATGCACCGGCGCACCGCTCGGCGCCGCTCCATCCTGAGCGGACGCCGTCTTCGCCGGCTTCTCGACGTTGTCGAGCTGGTTCAGGAGGTCGAGAAAACGATCCGGGACGGGCTCGCTGACGAGCCCGTCGTACATCTCCTTCAGCCGGCGGCCGACCGCCGCGTCCGCACCGGACGCGAAGCGGACGTCGAGCCCGCGCGGCTTGCCCGCACCCGGCTCCGCTCCGCGCGCATCGCTCGCGGTGCGCCCGGCAAAGCCCTTCGGATCTCTCATGTCATTGTCCGTCTTACTCAAACGGCCCCCCGCTTGCGTTTGATACTGCGTGACCTTACGAGCAAGAGATGGACAAAGCACTCTCCACCGGCCCGATGCTCGCGACAAAGAACGCCTCGCCGCCGAAAAGAGTTCCGTAGCATCCCACCGACGTACCAGCCGCCGTGCGCCTGGTGTTTTTTCGCGCAGGGGGATGGAACGCGGCGGGAGGCGACGGCGTTTGTTCCAGCCGGGTGCCGCGCGTGGGGCGGCTCACAAACCGTGAGCCAGCGTCGGTATCCGTTTTCGTGCCCAGGAGGCCGCATGTCGATCTCGAGCGCCATCGCTCCCCATCTTCCCTATCTCCGGCGCTTTGCCCGCATGCTGTCCGGCAGCCAGAAGGCCGGAGACGCCTATGTCGTCGCGACACTCGAGTCGCTCGTCGCCGCTCCAGACGCCTTCGATCGCTCCGTTTCACCGCCGATCGCGCTCTATCGCCAGTTTCTGGGGATATGGAACTCCGTCAACGGCAACGAAGGCGGAGATCCGACCGACGGTGGCGTCGAGCGCACCCTCGGGGCGATCACACCGCGCCCACGCCAGGCGTTCCTGCTGGCGACCGTCGAGTCTTTCAGCATCGATGAGATCGCACAGGTGCTGCGCGAGGCCCCGGAGACGGTCCGCGACCTCCTGACGGAAGCGAGCCGCGAGATCGCCACCTCGATCGCCACCGACGTGCTGATCATCGAGGACGAGCCGATCATCGCGATGGATCTCGAAAGCCTCGTCGAGTCCCTCGGCCATCGCGTCTCTGCCGTCGCGCGCACACACCGCGAAGCAGTGGCGGCGGTCGAGCAGAAGAAGCCGGGCCTCGTGCTCGCCGACGTCCAGCTCGCCGACGGCAGCTCGGGCCTCGACGCCGTGAACGAGATCCTGGCGGCCTACGACGTGCCGGTGATCTTCGTCACCGCCTATCCGGAGCGGCTTCTGACCGGGGAGCGGCCGGAGCCGACCTACCTGATCACCAAGCCGTTCCAGACGGAAACCCTGCGGGCCGTCATCGACCAGGCGCTCTTCTTCGATTCCCGCGCCCACGCCGCAGACGCGGCCATCGGCTGAGGTGATGCGGCCGGCGCGCGGGTGACGCACCCGCCGCCGGCCGCCTCCCTCGACGGCACGACCGCTGCAGGCGTCGCATCCGGTTTTTGCGCACCTCACGCCCCGTCTGGAATGCGTCGACGGCGACAATCTCCGTCGACCGACCTGCCGCCGCTTTTCAGACCCTTGGCCGCTCGATGAGTCGCCCGCAGTCGTACGTATTGCCGCGGATCGACGGGTCGAAAATTAACTTCTTCATCCGCAACTGATTTGGCCGGCCCAGCAACGTCTCGTTCACCTTGTCGCAGTGCCGCTCGGAACCAATCGCAGACGCGGCCGTTGGACTGCCGAATACCGGACGAAACGTTCGGTTCGGCTCGGACAACAACACATGAGACCTGCTGTGACCATGGACAGCGAAACCTACAGGCGGCCCGCCGCGGACCAGAAGCGGTCGCCCGGCGCTGGCCGCCATCGCCTCCCCGATACCCGCTACCCCCACTTCGCCCCCGGCGCTGGGGATGCCGTCTATAACAACCACGAGAGCTCCACCGCCCACGTGCCGCGCGCCGTCGACGTCGGCTCGTACGGGACGGGCGGACTTGCCCGTACGGCGATGCTGATCGTCTTCGCCGTCGTGGCGCTCTCGGCGATCGCCGCCATCGGCTGGATGCAGTACCAGTCCCGAGAGCGCGAGGATCCGCAGATCGAGATCAGCGAGCCGGACCGCTCTGTCCCTGCGCTGGCGGACAACGCCGCCCGCTGAACACGCATCCACACGCATCCTCCTCGACATCATTCGAAAAGGCGCCCCGCGGGGCGCCTTTTGCGTTTCGGCGCCGGAGTCAAAATCCACGCGCCGCGTCAAGCGGAATTTTCACGCGAATTGGAACCTCCCTGGAAGGGGGACGTTAACCAGACGAGCCAGCGACGAACGCTCTGGCGCAGCAGATACCGAGACAGGGGAAGCAAGATGGCCGATGCCGCTACCGTACTCGACGTCAAGACCTCGATCGACGATGTCGGGACTGGCATCCGCAAGGAGAAGCGAAAAGAGATCGCGTCCCGCCTTTCTGAGGTTCTGACCGGCTCCTATATCCTGGTGCTGAAGTCTCACCTCTATCACTGGAACGAAGTGGGGCCGCTGTTTCATCCGCTCCACAAGATGACGGAAGACCACTACGAGAAGATCTTCGAGGCTTGCGACGAGATCGCCGAGCGCATCCGCGCCCTGGGCTATCCGGCCTCGCTCTCGGCCAAGCTCTTCAGCGACGGTACCCGCGGCCTCACCCCCGACGGCGCCACCTCGCAGCACATGATCGAGGCGCTCGTCGCCGATCACGAGGCCCTGTGCCGCTCCATGCGCAAGGTCGCCGCGATGGCGGAAGAGGCCGAGGACTTCGTCACCCACGACCTGATGACCGGCCGGCTCGCCTACCACGAGAAGGTGGTGTGGATGCTCCGGGCGACGCTCGCCGACTGAGCGACGCCCGCGGACGGTTCCCAACCTATTCCGACACGAGGAGAGCAATCATGGCATACGCTAGCAAAGCCACCACGGCCCTGGTCGCCGCCGCGCTTGGGCTCGCCACCGTGACCGCGACGTTCGTGACGATCTCGTCCGCGTCCTCCGTCGCCGACCCGGCGCCGGTGAAGATCCAGGACCGCCTCGCCTCCGAGGTCCGGCTGATCTCGATCGATGATCCGACGGATACGGTCATCATCAACACTCCCGAGGAGAACCTCACCGTCGCCATGCGCTCGGCCCCGCTGCCGGAGCCGGCCCCGCGGACGGCGGACCTCGATGAGCCGCGCACGGACACCGTGCCGGTGCCCCGCGCGAAGCCGATCGAGAGTGCGAGCCTTTCCGGTGTGCCGCTGCCGCAGCCGCGCCCGCAGGCCGAGATGATCGTCGGCTCGCTCGACGCCCAGTCGCAGACGGCGATGCGCTGACGCGCGTCCCGCCCCAGAACACAACACGACAGGAGACACCAGGATGCGTGACACCGCCGCCCATGAGGCGCTGAACACCCAGGAAACCGTATCGCTGATCGGCAGCGACAAGGTCGAGGGTACCGCCGTCTACGGCCTCGACGGCTCCCACATCGGCTCGATCGAGCGCGTCATGCTCGACAAGCGCAGCGGCAAGGTCGCCTACGCGGTGATGAGCTTCGGTGGCTTCCTCGGCATCGGCGCCGACTACTACCCGCTGCCGTGGGCGAAGCTCGAGTACAACGAGGCCCTCGACGGCTATCAGGTCGACATCACCGAGCAGCAGGTGAAGGGCGCCCCGAAGTACTCCCGCGAGGACGAGTACGACTGGACCGATCGCGAGAGCGACCGCCGCATCTCCAGCTACTACGGCGTGCCGCCCTACTGGATGTAACGGTAACCAGAAGCGATCACGTTTGACGAAGCCCCGTCGCACCCCGGTGCGGCGGGGTTTCGCGTTTCTGCGGTGGGATTTACCGGACGCGGCTGCCGGAGGTGGGAACTTCCGCGCCCCCTTTGGGATTTTCTGCGGGGGTCCTTCCGATGCGGAGAGCACGATGCCCCGAGGCGACAAGTCGGCCTATACCGACAAGCAGAAGCGCAAGGCCGCGCACATCGAAGAGAGCTACGAGGAGCGCGGCGTCCCGAAGGACGAGGCGGAGGCGCGCGCGTGGGCCACGGTCAACAAGGACAGTGGCGGCGGCAACAAGAGCGGCTCTGGACGCGGCAAGCCCGATACCAACGCTTCGGCCAAGAAGGGCGGCAAGCGCGGCGGCGAGGCGTCCGCCGAGCGGTCCTCGGCGGCACGATCGGCGTCCGCGAAGCGGGCCGCCGCGGCTCGGTCGCCGGCTGATCGCTCGGCCGCCGCGAAGAAGGCGGCTGCGACCCGCAAGCGCAACGCCGGCGCGCGCGAGAAGGTCTGAGGCGACCGGCCCGCCGTCGCCGTGCATCGCGCCCGTAGCGACGAGCGGGCGGAGGATGCTACCACCTCCCCCTCTCGCAGCCGCCAGGGGGCGGCCGCGCGATGGTGCGGACGGCGACGTCAATGGCGCTTGGACAGATCGAAGACCTCGGCAGCTGGGATTACGTCGTCGTCGGCGCCGGCACCGCCGGCTGCGTGCTGGCAAACCGTCTGACGGAGGACGGCCGCACCCGCGTCCTGCTGCTCGAGGCGGGCGGCAAGGACGACTGGATCTGGTTCCACATCCCCGTCGGCTACCTCTACTGCATGGGCAATCCGCGGGCCGACTGGGGATTCAAGACGACGGCCCAGCCGGGGCTCGCCGGACGCGCGCTGAACTATCCGCGCGGCCGCGTGCTCGGCGGCTCCTCGTCGATCAACGGCATGATCTACATGCGCGGCCAGGCGACCGACTACGACCACTGGCGCCAGCTCGGCAACACCGGCTGGGGCTGGGACGACGTCATGCCCTATTTCCTCAAGTCCGAGGACCACTTCGCGCCGGAGCCGGGCATGCACGGCGGCGGCGGGCCGCTGCGCATCGAGATGCCGCGGGTGAAGTGGCCGATCCTGGAGGCCGTGCGCGACGCCGCCGCCGAGATCGGCATTGCGAAGGTCGCCGACTTCAACCGCGGCGACAACGAGGGCTCGTCCTACTTCCAGGTGACGCAGAAGCGCGGCGTGCGCTGGAATGCGGCGAAGGCCTTCCTGCGACCGGCGCTGAAGCGCGGCAACCTGCGCGTCGTCACCGGCGCGATCGTTCGGCGGCTGGAGCTCGACGGGCGCCGCGTCACCGGTCTGTCGCTCGACGTCGACGGCCGGCCGAGCACGGTCCGTGTCGAGGGCGAGGTGTTGCTATCGGCGGGCGCGGTCGGCTCGCCGCACATCCTCGAGCTCTCCGGCATCGGCGATCCCGAGCGGCTTGGCCGCGTCGGCATCGAGGCGCGGTACGCGTCGCCGGGCGTCGGCGAGAACCTGCAGGACCACCTGCAGATCCGCACCGTCTTCGGCATCGCCAACGCCCTGACGCTCAACACGCTGTCGGCGAGCTTCTACGGCAAGGGGCGGATCGCGGCCGAGTATGCGCTCCTGCGCACCGGCCCGATGACGATGGCACCGAGCCAGCTCGGCATCTTCGCCCGCTCCGATCCGGCCTATGCGACGGCGAACATCCAGTATCACGTGCAGCCGCTGTCGCTCGATGCCTTCGGCGAGCCGCTACACGCCTACCCGGCGATCACGCTGTCGGTGTGCAACCTCCGGCCCGAGAGCCGTGGCGGCGTCCACGCCGCCTCTCCCGACCCGAAGGCGCCGCCGGCGATCGACCCGAACTATCTCGACACCGAAGCCGACCGCCGCGTCGCCGCCGATGCGATCCGCCACGCCCGCCGCCTGATGGCGGCGAACGCCATGCAGCCCTATACGCCGAAGGAGCTGAAGCCGGGACCGGAGGTCGACGGCGACGAGGCGCTGGCGGAGGCCGCCGGACGCATCGCCACGACGATCTTCCACCCGGTCGGAACGGCGAAGATGGGAAGCGACGAGCGCGCCGTCGTGGACGTCCGGCTGAAGGTGCGAGGCCTCGCGGGCCTGCGTGTCGTCGACGCCTCGGTGATGCCGACGATCACGTCCGGCAACACCAACGCCCCGGTGACGATGATCGCCGAGAAGGCGGCGGAGATGATCCGCGAGGATGCGAGAAGCGGGCGGGCCTGACGGCCAAGCGCACCCGCCGGTGGGCGTGGGCCGTCAGCCGCGGATCTCGTCGCTCGGACGGTAGACGCCCGTCGACGGGTCGCGCTCGAGGCGCTGGCCGCGCTCGACGCGCGCGGGCTGCGGCGCGCCGGCCTGGCGCACCTCGGAGAGGCGCGCGTCGACGCGGTTCATCTCGCGCTTGAGGAATTTCCAGCCGGCATAGGCGGCAGCCGCCGCGACGCCGATGACGATGAAGTGGGGCATGCTGCTCTCCTGCCGAAGCAACTCAAACCGTCAGAGGCCGTAGCGGTTCCACAGCGCGCGCGCCTCGAGCGCCGACACGGCGTCGTCGGCGAGCGAGGTCGCCCCGGAGCCGAAGATACCGACACCGCCGCCGCGCTTCCAGGGCCAGGACCGCTCGGTGGCGATCAGCCTCAGCTTGACGTCCGGCCCGTAGCGGTCGCGCAGCACGCCGCGCAGATCGCCGATGGTGTCGACGAGGCCGAGCCCGATGCCGGCCTTGCCGGTCCAAAACAGGCCCGAAAACAGCTGCGGGTCGTCGGCGAGCAGCGCGCCGCGGCGTTCGCGCACGAGGTCGGCGAAGGTGTCGTGCACCTCCTGCTGCAGCGAGAGCAGGTGCTCGACGTCCTCCGGCTTCTCCGGGCGGAACGGGTCGAGGATCGCCTTGCGGCCGCCGGCGGTGTGGACGCGCCGCTCGATGCCGAGCTTGTGGATCGCCTCGACGAAGCCGAAGCCCTGGCTGACCACGCCGATCGATCCGACCACCGAAGACGGGTCGGCGACGATCTCGTCGGCGGCGCAGGCGATCATGTATCCGCCGGAGGCGGCGACGTCCTCGACGAAGCAGAGGACCTTGCGGCCCTTCTCCTCGGCGAGCGCCCTGATGCGGCGGAAGATCAAATGCGACTGCACCGGCGAGCCGCCGGGCGAATTGATGACGATCGCGACAGCCGGCGCGCCCTTGACGGCGAAGGCGCGCTCGAGCGGGCCGGCGAGCGTCGACAGCGTCACGCCCGGGCGGAGCGGCGTCACCAGGCCGATCGGGCCGGAGATGCGGACGACGGGAACGACGGGTTTGCTGACGCCGAGCTTGCCGGGAAGAAGGCCGCGAAGGCGGTCGAGCATGAAGAACTCCGTCGTTGCGGGCGGGCGTGCAGGCCCGACCCGGCACAGGGATATTGGAGCGGCGGGGCCCGGGTACAAGACGCGCGGCCGCCGCGCCGCTTGCTCAGCGCCCGGCGGCGGCACAAGGTTCCCTCGCGGCCGCGCCGCCGGGGGACTCGATGATCACGCTCTATTCCTATCCGCCGCTCTGCGGCGCGGCGGACAACAACGGCTACGGGCTGAAGGTGTTCGCCTACCTTCGCCTCGCCGGCGTGCCGTTCGCGCACGAGCACATCTTCGATGCGTCGCAGGCGCCACGCGGTCAGCTCCCCTACATCGTCGACGACGGCGAGGTGGTCGGCGACAGCGACACCATCATCGCCCACGTGGCGAGGCAGCATGAGGTCGACCTCGACGCGGCCCTGACGCCGGCGCAGCGCGACACCGCCGTGATGGTCGCCCGCACCCTCGACGACCTCTACTGGGTGATGTCGTACTCGCGCTGGAAGGACGAGGCGTTCTGGCCGGCCTTCCGCGACCTGATGATGGGCGAACATCCGCAACTGACGGCGGACGGGATGGAGAAGGCCCGCGCCTACAACGCCCAGCGCTACCACTTCCAGGGCATCGGCCGCTTCGCTCCGGAGGCGGCCTACGCGCGGGGGCTCGCGGACCTGCGCGTACTGGCGAACCTCGTGCCAGAGGGGGGATATGTGTTCGGGCCGCGGCCGACGAGCGTCGACGCGGCGCTCTACGGCTTCATCGCCAACATCCTGTTCTCGCCGATCGAGACGCCGCTGAAGCGGTTCGTCATGGAGCGCGAGTGCCTGGTGCGCCACTGCCGGGCGATCCATGCGGCGGTGGGTGCACCGGGCGGCTGAGCGGAGTCGGGCCCGATTCCGCCGACCGCGTCATCCCGGCCAAGCGAGGCGCAGCCGAGTGCCGAGCCGGGACCCAGCGTCCGAATCCGCGCCGGAGGCGCGGCTCAAGTGTCGCGCGTTCCGCGCAACCAGTCTTCCGCTGGGTCCCGGATCGCTCCGCGTTGCTTCGCGTCCGGGATGACGGCGCAGAGAGCGCCGCCCCCCCTCAATGGTATCCCTCGCCCGGCTTCAGCTTGCCGCGGAAGGTCCAGTACACGAAGCCCGTGTACATCAGGATGATCGGCACCAGCGGGGCGGCGCCGAGGAGCAGGAAGAGCTGGCTCTCGGGCGCGGCGGCGGCCTCCCAGATGGTGATCGTCGGCGGCACCAGATAGGGGAACACCGAGATCGCGAGGCCCGCGAAGCACAAGAGGAACAGCGCAACAGAGGAGGCGAAGGTCTGCAGGCCGCGGCCGGCGTCGACGCCGCGGATGGCCGTCCAGGCGAACAGAGCTGTCAGCAGCGGCACCGGCCAGAGCCAGTAGATCTCCGGCGTGGTGAACCAGCGGTCGGCGATGCCGGGGATGGCGAGCGGCGTCCAGATCGATACGGCGACGATGAAGACGATGAGGGCACCGAGCAGCGGCACCGCCCACTGGCGCGCCTTGCCGTAGAGCGGTCCCTCGATCCGCATCATCAGCCAGCCGGCGCCGAGCAGGCCGTAGCCGGCGACGAGGCCAAACCCGCACATCAAGGCGAACGGGTGCAGCCAGTCGAACGGACCGCCGGCGAACTGGCCGTTCGCCACCGTCACGCCGTAGACGACGGCGCCCAGGATGACGCCCTGGAAGAACGCGGCGACCGTCGAGCCGGCGGCAAAAGCGATGTCCCACCAGTGGTGGTTGGGCTTGGAGACGAAGCGGAACTCGAAGGCGACGCCGCGGAAGACGAGCGCGAGCAGCATGAAGATCACCGGCAGGTAGACCGCCGGCATGATCACCGCATAGGCCTTCGGGAAGGCGACCCACAGTCCGCCGCCACCGAGCACCAGCCACGTCTCGTTGCCGTCCCAGAAGGGGGCGACCGAGTTCATCATCTGGTCGCGGTCGGCCTCGTGGCGCGTCCACGGGAACAGGATGCCGACGCCGAGGTCGAAGCCGTCGAGCACCACGTAGAGGACGATCGCGGTGCCGATCAAAAGCGCCCAGATCAGCGGCAGGTAGTAGTCGAACCAGAGGCTGCCATCGACGTCCATGCCGCCTACTCCCCTGCCTGGATGGCCTTGCGGCCGGCATCATGGGCGGCCGAGAGCGGCCGCATCGCGGTGGCGGCCTCGTCCTCGTGGCCGCGGGCGGTCTGTGGACCCTTCGCGAGCAGCCGGTTGATGTAGTAGATGCCGGCCGAGAAGACGATGCCGTAGACGATGACGAACAGCACGAGCGTCGTGAACACCGCCCCGCCGACGACCGGCGAGATCGCGTCGACGGTGCGCAGGATGCCGGTGGCGACCCACGGCTGGCGGCCGACCTCGGTGGTGAACCAGCCCGCCAGCACCGCCACGAAGCCGATCGGCCACGTCATCGCGACGAAGCGCAGGTAGCGGCCCTCCGAGAACAGGCGCCCGCGCCGCCACTGGACGGCACCGTAGACGACGGTGAGCAGCATCACACCCCAGAGGCCGATCATCACGCGGAAGGCGAAGAACGGGATCACCACGGGCGGCCGCTCGTCCTCCGGAAAGGCCTTCAGGCCCTTGATGGTGCCATCGAGGGTGTGGGTGAGGATCAGGCTGCCGACATAGGGAATGGTGATCTGGTAGTCGTTGCGCTCCTCGGCCTCGTTCGGCCAGGCGAACAGCACCCACGGCATCGGACCGGAGTCCTCGCCCTCGCCGCCCCAGTGCGCCTCCATGGCCGCCACCTTCACCGGCTGGTGCTCGAGCGTGTTGAGGCCGCTCGCGTCGCCGAAGAAGCCCTGCAGCGGCACCAGCACGATGAGCAGCCCGAGGCTCATGCGCACGGCCGTCTCGGCCTGGTCGACGGCCTTGCCGGCGAGCCACCAGCGCGCTCCGGTGGCGAACACCACGAAGGCGGTGGTGATGTAGGCCGCCGTCAGCATATGGGCGAAGCGGGTCGGGAACGTCGGGTTGAAGATGATCTGCAACCAGTCGACCGGATAGGCGATGCCGTCGCGGACCTCGTGGCCGGCGGGGAACTGCATCCAGCTGTTCGCCGAGAGGATCCAGAAGGCCGACATCGTCGTGCCGACCGCCACCGCCAGGCAGGCGACGAAGTGCAGCCACGGCGGCACCCGGTTCCAGCCGAACAGCATCAGCCCGAGGAAGGTCGCCTCCAGGAAGAAGGCGGTCAGCACCTCGTAGCCGATCAGCGGCCCGACGACGTTGCCGACGACCTCGGAGTAGCGGCTCCAGTTGGTGCCGAACTGGTAGGACAGCACGATGCCGGAGACGACGCCCATCGCGAACGACACCGCGAACACCTTCGTCCAGAAGCGGGCGAGCAGGTGGTAGCGGTCGTTCTTCGTATAGAGCCACATCCCTTCCAGCGTCGTGATCCAGGCCGCGAGGCCGATCGTGAAGGACGGAAAAATGATGTGGAACGAGACGGTGAAGGCGAACTGGATGCGCGCCAGGATGACGGGATCGAAGTCCATGCGACGCGGCTCCGTTCGTTCCCCCGCCGCCCCGGTGACACGGCGGCGGCCGCCGAGCGATCGCCTCACTCGGGCCGCAATCGTTTCATCGCGCGCCGACAGGATCAAGACAAATGAAAGGCGGCGCTCGGCCGCGCGGCATCTCAGCGCTCGGACAGGTTGTCCGATTGCTCAGCAGCCGATCTCGTCGAGCTTGCGCCGGAGACTCAGGAAATCGCGCCAGGCGAGCCGCTTCTGCAGCGGCTGGCGCAGGAGATAGGCCGGATGCAGGGTGGCGAGGCACGGCACGTCGCGCTCGCCGACGCGGTAGCTCAGCCACTTGCCGCGCAGCTTCAGGATGCCGTCGGACGTACCGGTCAGCGCCTTCGCCGCCGGCCCGCCGAGCGAGACCAGCACCGCCGGGTCGACGAGCTCGATCTGGCGGGTGAGGAAGGGCCGGCAGATCTCCGTCTCCTGGGCGCTCGGCGTGCGGTTTCCCGGCGGCCGCCACGGTACGACGTTGACGATGTAGACACTGGACCGATCGAGGCCGATCGCCGCCAGCATGCGGTCGAGCAGCTTGCCGGAACGGCCGACGAAGGGGCGGCCGTCGAGATCCTCCTCCCGCCCCGGCGCCTCGCCGATCAGCATGATCCGGGCGGCCGGATTGCCATCGGCGAAGACGAGCTGGGTGGCGGTCTTCTTGAGGTTGCAGCCCTCGAAGCGCAGCATCACCTCGCGCAAGGCTTCGAGGCTCTCGGCGGCCGCGGCGTCGGCGCGCGCGGCCTCGATCGCCCCTTCGTCCGGCAGCGTCACGGTGACGGCGGGCGCCGGTTGCACGGCTCTGTCGAGCCGTCCCGGCGGACCCTGCGACGGCCCCCCCTCCCCGCCGTCCTGCCACCGTGGCGGCGCCTCGCCGACGGGCGCGGGCGGCGGCGCGGCCAGCCGGTCGATCGCCTGCTCGAGCACGACGGCGTCGACGCCGACGGCGTCATACCATTCGAGCAGGGCGATCAGGGCGCGCGGGTCGGACATCGGGCTTCCGGTGGGGCGGCCGGTGTCAGCCGCGTCGGCACCATAGCCGCCCGATCGCCGCGGCGCACGCTGTCGGCCTTGGCGCAATCGAAGCACCGGGAGCGGCGCTGCACCGCAGGATCGTCACCCCGAACGGCAGTGCCGTTCGATTGCAGCGATCCCCTCATCCCCTTAGAACGACGTTGGAAACGGTCGAAGGTCGGCGGGGCGAGGAGACGTTCATGGACGAGACGGAGCTGCCCGAGCGCGAGAGCATGGACGTCGACGTCGTCATCGTCGGCGCCGGCCCGGCCGGCCTCGCCACCGCCATCCGCCTGAAGCAGCTCTCGCCGGACCTCTCCGTCGTCGTGCTGGAGAAGGGCTCCGAGGTTGGCGCCCACATCCTGTCGGGCGCCGTCATCGACCCGTCCGGCCTCGACAAGCTGCTGCCGGAGTGGCGGAGCGAGGACACGCCGATCAAGACGCCGGTGACCGAGGACCGCTTCCTGCTGCTCGGCCCGGCCGGCTCGATCTGCCTGCCGAACTTCCTGATGCCGAAGCTGATGGGCAACCACGGCAACTACGTCGTGTCGCTCGGCAACGTCTGCCGCTGGCTCGCCGGCAAGGCGGAAGCGCTCGGCGTCGAGATCTATCCGGGCTTCGCCGCCGCCGAGCTCCTCACCGACGAGGCCGGCACGGTGATCGGCGTCGCCACCGGCGACATGGGCGTTGCGCGCGACGGCGAGCCGAAGGACGCCTTCACCCGCGGCATGGCGCTGATGGCGAAGTACACGGTGCTCGCCGAGGGCGCCCGCGGCTCGCTGACGAAGCGCGCCATCGCCCGCTACGGCCTTTCGAACGGCCGCGAGCCCGGCAAGTACGGTATCGGCCTCAAGGAGCTCTGGCGCGTCGATCCGGCGAAGCACCGGCCAGGCCTCGTGCAGCACACCTTCGGCTGGCCGCTCGACAGCAAGACCGGCGGCGGCTCGTTCCTCTATCACCTCGAGGACAACCAGATCGTCGTCGGCTACGTCGTCCACCTCAACTACAAGAACCCCTGGCTGTCGCCGTTCGACGAGTTCCAGCGCTTCAAGACCCATCCGGCGATCCGCGACGTCTTCGAGGGCGGCAAGCGCCTCTCCTACGGCGCCCGTGCCATCACCGAGGGCGGCTACCAGTCGGTGCCGAAGCTCGCCTTCCCCGGCGGTTGCCTCGTCGGCTGCGCGGCCGGCTTCGTCAACGTGCCGCGCATCAAGGGCAGCCACAACGC
This sequence comes from Pseudoxanthobacter sp. M-2, assembly GCF_046156265.1. Classification (NCBI taxonomy): domain Bacteria; kingdom Pseudomonadati; phylum Pseudomonadota; class Alphaproteobacteria; order Hyphomicrobiales; family Segnochrobactraceae; genus Pseudoxanthobacter; species Pseudoxanthobacter sp. M-2. The sequence goes on along the minus strand of NZ_JAWDIR010000047.1, from coordinate 73,510 downwards.
CATCCTCTCCGGCATGCTCGCCGCCGAGCACCTGGTGGCTGCGATCGGCGAGGGCCGCGCCCACGACACGCTGGAGACCTACGAGAAGTCCTGGCGCGGCTCGGAGATCGGCCGCGACCTCTGGCCGGTGCGCAACGTCAAGCCGCTGTGGTCGAAGCTCGGCACCTGGATCGGCGTGCCCCTCGGCGGCATCGACATGTGGTGCCAGAGCCTGTTCGGCTTCTCGCCCTTCGGCACGATGGGCCACGGCAAGCCGGACTACGCGTCGCTCGAGCCGGCCGCACAATCGAAGAAAATCGCTTACGCCAAGCCCGACGGCGTGCTGACCTTCGACCGCCTGTCCTCGGTGTTCCTGTCGAACACCAACCACGAGGAGGACCAGCCGGTGCACCTCAAGGTGAAGGACATGGCGCTGCAGAAGACGTCGGAACACGACGTCTATGGCGGGCCGTCCGCCCGCTACTGCCCGGCCGCCGTCTATGAGTGGGTGGAGGGGCCGGCGGGGCCGACCTTCGTGATCAACGCGCAGAACTGCGTGCACTGCAAGACGTGCGACATCAAGGATCCGAACCAGAATATCGACTGGCAGGTGCCGGAAGGTGCCGGAGGCCCGAACTACCCGAACATGTGAGGCTTCCCCGCCCTCAGGCGCCGGCCGCCGCGCGGCGGCGCCAGAGCACGAAGGCGGCGGCCGTCGCCGCCAGCAGCACCGCCAGCGCCACCCAGGCGGCCGGGGTGTGCAGCATCGCCTCGCCGGCCTTCTCTAGGCTGCCGATGTGGCCGGCGATGGCGCCTCCGAACAGGTAGGTGCCGCCGGCCCAGAAGGTCGTCCACATCGCCGCGCCGACGGCGTTCGCCGCCATGAACGACCACCACGGCAAGCCCGCGGCGCCGGCGACGACGCCGTTCAGCTGCCGCAGGATGTTGAAGAAGCGGGCGAAAACCACCGCCGCCGGGCCGTACTTCGAGAACGTCGCCTCGACGCGGCCCCAGCGCTCGGGCGTCAGGCCGACGCGGGCGCCCCACCGCAGGATCGCGGTCCGTCCGGCGAGCCGGCCGATCAGGTAGCCGACGGCGCCGCCGGCGGTGGAGCCGAGCCAGGCGGCCGGCAAGAGCGCCCACATCGAGATCTCGCCGCGCGCCGCCATGAAGCCGGAGAAGATCAGCATCGATTCGCCCGGCAGTGGCGCGCCGAGGCACTCGAAGAACAGCACGAGGGCGACGGCGACCGCACCGTCCGCCCGCACGAACGCCTCGACGTCCGAGAACAGATGTTCGAGCAAGATCGACGCCCTTCAGTGCCGCCGCCGACCGGCCGCCGCGTCAGCGCCGCCGGCCCCAGCCGGCGGCGTCGCGCTCAGCTTCCCTCGATCAGCTTGTCGGCGAAGTAGCCGAGGGCGCGCGAGTAGATGTTCGCCTTGTTCCAGCCCTGCAGCGCCGCGTAGTTCGGCTCGTCGGGGTGATAGCCGGCGCCGCGGATCCAGCCGTGCCCCTTGAGGAAGTTGGCGGTGGAGCCGAGCACATCCGGCACCGACTTGACGAGGTCGCGCCGGCCGTCGCCGTCATAGTCGAGGGCATAGCGATAGTAGGAGGTCGCCATGAACTGCGTCTGGCCGATCTCGCCCGCCCAGGCGCCGCGCATCTCCGCCGGCGTGATGTCGCCGCGATCGATCACCCGCAGCGCATCGAACAGCTGCTGCTGGAAGAAATCGGTGCGGCGGCAGTCGTAGGCAAGCGTCGCCAGCGAGCGGATTGCCGGCATCTTGCCGAGCACGACGCCGTAGTCCGTTTCCATGCCCCAGATCGCCACGATGATCTGCGGCGGCACACCGAAGTCCTTCTCGATGCGGGCAAGCAGCTGGGCATGCTTCTTCAGCATCTGCCGGCCCTTGGTGATGCGGCCGCCGGAGACGCGGTTCTTGATGAACTCCTCGAAGCTCACCTTGAAGTGCTTCTGATTGCGATCGAGGCCGATCACCTTCTTGTCATAGGTGATGCCGTTGAGGGCGGACACCGCCTGCGGACCGACGCCGAGGCTCGTCGCCTCGCGGCCGAAATCGGCCAGCCACTTGTTGAAGTCGCCGGTCTCGCACGGCATTGCGGCCATCGCCGGCGTCGCGCCCGCGAGCCCCGCGCCCATCATCATCGCCGCGGCAAGCCGCCGAAGTGCAGCGCTCCCCCACAGAGCCCGTCGCCGTGTCGACCCAAAGCGCATCGTCAGAACCTCGTCCTCGCGGCCGTCGTGGCCGTCATTCCGAATCTCGACCCCCGCGCCCGAACGCACTTTGCCGAATGCCGGCGCCATCGTCCACGTCGCGCGACCCGTCTCGATGCCAGTCTAGGCCGAGAATGCGGCGGGCCGTGGCTTCGATGCCATAGGAGCGGCGGGCGCGCTCGCCTAGGATCGAAAACGAATCAGCCGGCCCGGTCGGCACGGCTGCCGTTTTCGAGGCGTCGAGATGCCGGACATCAACCGTCGTGCCTTTCTCACCATCACCGCCAGTGCGGCGGCCGGTCTCGGCCTGTCGGCCTGCACCACCACCACGGCCCAGCAGCAGACGCCGGTCGTCGTCGCGAGCTACGCTCCGACGGATGGCCCGCCGCCGCCGCTCTACAGCGCCCTGCAGCTACCGCCCCCGAACCTGATGTACGCCGCCATCGACACCGAGCCCTTCCCGGTGCCGGCGATCAAGAACAGCCACCTCAAGCCGGAATTCATGCGGACCGTGGTGCCGAACACGACCGGCGAGCCCGCCGGCACGATCGTCGTCGATCCGCAGGCGCACTACCTCTACCTCGTGCAGGACAACGGCATGGCGATCCGCTACGGCGTCGGGGTCGGCAAGCAGGGGTTCGCCTGGTCGGGCGAGGCGGTGATCAAGTTCAAGCGCGAGTGGCCGGACTGGTATCCGCCGAAGGAGATGATCGAGCGGCGCCCGGACCTGCTGCCGCAGCTGACCGAGCTGCAGAGCGGCATCGGCATGGCCGGCGGCCAGAACAACCCGCTCGGCGTTCGCGCGCTCTATCTCTGGCAGGGCGACGTCGACACGCTCTACCGCATCCACGGTACGACGGAGCCGTGGTCGATCGGCCAGAGCGTCTCCTCCGGCTGCATCCGCATGATCAACCAGGACGTCATGGACCTTTACGCCCGCACGCCGCTGGAGACGCGGGTCGTGGTCGTCGGCTCCGACATGGTCTGAGGCCGCGGGCGGCGCGAAGCCGCCCCCGCCCTACTTCCGCACCACCACGTAGCCGCGCGTCTTCTTCGACGTCGTGTCGATGGTGTTCATCGCCGCATAGAGGCGCTCGGCGGTGATCCAGCTCGGCAGGTACTTGTAGCGGGCGACGTCGAGGAACAGGAAGCGGTCCTGTTCGGCGTTGTAGGCGGCGACCGGCGAGATGTGGCCGCCGCCGTCGACGCCGCCCTGGCCCAGCACGGCCCGGCTGACGTTGACGACGAGATAGGCGTTGGGGTCTTCAAGGGCGGCAATCGCCGCCTTGCGGAAGGCGTCGAGGTCGGTGTCCCCGGCGAACACGCGGTCGACCGTGGCGCCGTTGGTCTCCAGCAGCACCTCGAGCTGGTCGAGCGTGATGCCGCCCCCCTCGACCTGCTGGACCGACGCCACCTTCTCCAGAACCGGCAGCGTGAAGACGTTGCTCTCGTCCCAATAGGCGCTCGGATACCACTGCGGCGCCACTGGCGGCGTGATCTCGAGCGCGTTCAGCACCATCACCGAGGAGGCGATGCCGCAGAAGGTCTGCCGCGTCTCCGACACGAAGCGGGCGATCAGCGGGTAGAAGTCGCCCGTTTCGCTCGCCGTTTCGAACAGGCGCTCGCTTTCCGGGGTCAGGAAGTAAATGAGATCGTCGTCCGCGGCCTGGGACGACGGCGCCATCAGGGCAAGCGCCGCGGCAATGGCGGCGGCAGCGAACGTCTTCCTCACTGACATGGACGTCTTCCCCGTGTTGCTTCGCCTGTCGGCGGTTTGCGCGGCAGCCTGGAACGGCTAAACAATCTGGAAAGGCGAGGCGGACGTGTCGAGACCGTCGCCATCGGCCGGCGACAGGGGAGCAGACCGCCGATGAGCCCGACGAACCGGACCCGTGCGACCCGCATGCCCGACCGGGCCGGCGCGCTCCCGACGCTCCTCTCCGCCTGCGCCGCCCTCGGGCTCGCGGCTTTCGGCCTCGCCGCGCCCGCTCACGCCGGCGATGCCGCCGCGGGTCTGGCGAAATCGGCGATCTGCGCCTCCTGCCATGGCCCGCTCGGCCTGTCGCCGGTGCCGACCTATCCGAACCTCGCCGGCCAGAACCGGCTCTATCTCGAATACGCGCTGCGGCTCTACCGCTCCGGCGAACGCCGCGGCGATCAGGCCGGCATGATGTACACGGTGGCGCAGGCCCTGTCCGACACCGACATCGCCGATCTCGCCGCCTACTATGCGGACCTGCCGCGGCCCGACTGATCTCGCGCGCGCGCCGCTCACGGTCACGCCGATCACTGCGACGCCGCTCACTGCGACGCCTCGCCACCGGCGTTCGGCCTGGGCTGCGCCTTCGTCATGATCCACGAGAAGTCGTAGGGCGAGGAAAAGTGGCAGCCCATGCAGCTGCCGTTGCCGAAGACGAGCCGGTCGCTCGTCGAGGTCGCCCGCTGCTGCCGGTCGGCCGGGGCGTTGCCAATCTGGCCGAAGGTCTCCATCACGGCGTTGGCGAGATAGACCGGCATCGGCTTGCCACCCGCCATGTTGGCGACGGCGCCCGGGAAGGCAGCGCCGCTCTCCGGCGGGGCGGCTGGATCGGTCGGCCACTGCGTGCCGACCATCTCGTAGAAGCGCAGCACCGAGCCCGCATCCGCCAGCGAGGCCTGGACCCGGGCATTGAGGGCCTGCGTCTCTTTCGGGATCGGGGTGAGGCGCGTCACCTGGGTGCGGCGCTTGCCGTCCGCGCCCAGCGGCGCACCGACGTTCACCGGGCACCACTCGCAGTCGGGATCGTTGAAGCTCGGACGCAGGCGCACCGAGCGCCCATCGGCCGTCTTCACCGGCTGCAGGCGATCGACGGCGACATTGTCGACGTGTTCGAAGGTCGACCAGATCCACTGCGGCGAGGTCTCGGTCTTCTGGGCGATGTGGAAGCCGACGAGGCCGGCTGTCACCGGTACCCAGGTGGCGGCGCCGCCGGCGGCCGCCCCTCCCGCCACATAGGCGGGCTGCGTCAGGTAGCGGGAGAAATCATCGGTGGCCGGATCGAGGATGCGCCAGGCGAGCTTCAGCTCGATGGCGCCGAGGCGGTTGCCCTCGTAGCGGCCGGCCGGGAAGGTGAGCTTGCCGTTGCGGCGCACGTAGTCGGCGAGCCCGCCGGCGTGGAAGAGCTCGTTGTCGACGATGAAGCGGTACTCGACCTCGTTCACCAGCATCTCGTAGTGCGCCGGATTGCCGTTCTGGTCGAAGACGGCGAACGAGAAGGCCTGGTCGACCTCGTCGGCGACCGTGAGGCGCTGGGTGGAGGAGAGGTTGTGGAGGATGCGCGCGTCGCCGCTGTCGATCGGCGGCGCCTCGGCCGCATCGCCGTCCTCCAGCACCGGGCCCTGCACGCGGTCGGCGAGCGGCAGCGAGCGGGTCTTCGCGCTCCAGGCGTCGGGGGCTGCCCCGTCGGGCTTGAAGATCTGGTAGACCTCCATCCAGGTCGACCACTGCGGTGCGCCGGCGTCGCCGATCGCGGGTCGCGGCCTGCCCTCCCCGTCCACCGGCCAGTTGAGCGCGATGAACGCCGCCCACTGCTGGCGCTCGAACAGGCGATGCGCCAGCACGAGGTCGCCCTCGGCGAGCAACCGGGCGCGGATGCCGGGATCGACGTCGGCGGGGATCGTCGGCGACAGGGGGATCGCCGCGTCCGGCAACGCCTCGCCGCGCTCCGGCAGCGCAACCGAACCGAGTGCAGCGGCCGCGGCCACCACCGCCGCTGCCACCCATACGCCGATCGTCCCTCTCGCCACGCGACCTCTCATTTCCCGCCGAGATCGGCCATGATCCGATCCGCCGCCCGCAGCGCGTTGGCGCCGACCGTCAAGGTCGGCGCGTTCACCGGCGCCGTCACGTGCGTGCTCGGGCCGACGATGAACAGGTTCGGATGGTCGTGGGTGCGCAGGTCCGGCCCGACCACCGAGGTCTTCGGATCGCTGCCCATCCGCGTCGTGCCACAGATGATGGCGCTCGACAGGTACGGCGTGTTCGTCTTCACGCCGGTGGCGCCGAGCGCCTCGAAGATCTTCAGCGTCGCCTCGCGGGCGTGGTCGATACCGGCCTTCGTGTAGTCGTCGACGCGGAAGGTGATCTTCGGGCGCGGGATGCCGGCGCTGTCCGGCTGGTCCCAGGCGAGCTCGACGCGATTGTTGGCGTCGGGCAGCGTCTCGGCCGACGAATTGAGCCTGAGGTGGCGGGCGATCTCGTGGCGCAGCGTGCCGATCATCGCGTGGCCGCGGACGCCATCCTTGGCGAGCTCGCGGGCGCGGTCGACGGCGTCCGTGTTGCCCGACCAGCCGTCGTTCATGAACGAGCAGCCGACCGCCGCCCGCTCGGAGCGGAAGGGCCCGTCGCGCCACTCGATGATGCCGGAGGTCTGCTGCGGCCCGCGGTAGGGATAAACCGGGTCCTTCGTCAGGCCCCAGACGTCCTGGTTCAGCTGGCTGAGCAGATAGCGCCCGACCGCGCCGCTCGAGTTCGCCACACCCTCCGGCGCGTCCTCGCCGCGCGAGTGCAGCAGCAGCCTTGGCGTCTCGATGGCGTGGCAGGCGACGAGGTAGGACTTGCCCCGTGCCGTGAACTCCGACCCGTCCGGCCGGCGCACTCGCACGCCGGCGATCGTCCGGTCGGCGGCGAGCAGGAGGCGCGTGGCGAGCGCCTGTACCTCGACACGGGCGCCGAGCGCCTCCGCCTTCAGGACGTGCACCGAGCCGTCGTACTTCGCCTGGATCGGGCAGATCGGCACGCAGGTGTTGTTGCCGCAGCAGGGCGGGCGCCCGTCGTAGAAGATCGAGTTGCGGGCGTGCGAGAACGGCCGGGAGGACAGGCCGAATCGCGCGAGCACGGTGTCGACCTGGCGGTCCATGTAGGTCGGCGGGATCGGCGGCAGCGGATAGGGCGTCGTGCGCGGCGAGCCCCAGTCGTAGGACGGGTCGCCGGCGACGCCCCACATCTTCTCGACTTCCTCGTAGTAGGGGACGAGGTCCTCGTAGGCGATCGGCCAGTCCTCGGCGACGCCGTAGTCCGTCCGCATCCGGAAGTCGGCCGGGCGCAGGCGGTCGCCGAAGCCGGTCCAGTGCCAGGTGGTGCCGCCGAGTTGGCGCGCATAGGAGCCGACAAACTGGTCCGGCCCCGCCTGCACGTAGAAGGCGTTAGGGTCCTCGTCGGTCGGGAACGGCGCGTAGGGTGGCGGCGTATAAGGGGCGTTCGGGCCCTTGCCGAGGCTCTTCACGAAGGTCTCGACCGCTTCAGTGCGGGTGAGCCGCGGGCCCGCCTCGAGGACGAGCACCGACACCCCCGCTCCGGCCAGCCGGAAGGCGGCGTGCCCGCCGCCGATGCCGGCCCCGACGATGACGACGTCGGCTTCCATGTCCCCCGCCACCCGATCACCCGCCCCCTGCGCCATCGTCACGCGCCCTCGGGTGCGTCGGCCCACCAGCCGAAACCGGGGCCGCAGACGCTCGGCGCCTTGGTGAAGGCCAGCACCTCCCAGGCGAGCGCCTGGTGGAAGCCGATCGCCGTGACGGTACCGTCGTCGGCGTCGGCGATCTCGCCGGTGTAGAGCATCGCGACGAGGCTGCGGGCGGCGGCCTCGACCGCGGCGTCCTCGAACGGGCGGACGATGTCGTCGGCGTCGCGGGCGAGCACCGCCCGGTGCAGGCGCGCTAAAACGTCGGCGCCGGCATCCCGCGAGAGGGCCGTGAGTGCGAGTTCGAGCAGCGTCGGATCGCGCATCCCGGTGCCGGCGAGGATCTGCACGGCAACTGACCAGTCCTGAGCTGCCACCGCTGGGAAAGCGGGAAGGCTCGCGACCCCGGCCAGTGCGACCAGCACGGCACGGCGGTCGGGCCCGGAGTGACGGACGGGCGGCTCGTCGTTCGTTGCGGATCGCCGCATTGCTCTCGCGTTCTCCCCCGGCGTCGGCCACGGCTGCCTCGGGCCGCGCCCATCGGGCTCACCTTAGAGCAACTGGTAGGGCCAAGTCCAAGTGGAGGATTGCGCTTGCAGAGTGCAACGGTGGCTTGCCGCCGCGCGGCGGCGCATCGTATCGAGGCGGCGGGGGCGGCCGGAAGAAGCCATTGGGAGAATCGACATGCGACACTGGAGCCGGCTCGGAACGGCGCTCTGCCTCACCCTTGCGTTGGTGGGCGCCCCGATCGCCGCGTACGCGGACAACCAGACGCCGACGGTGTCGAACGTCTCCCTCGACACGAGCGCCCTGCCCTATGCGGTGACGCTCGAGCGCGTGAACACCGACGGCAAGCTGCCGACCCTGCAGAGCTTCGCCACGGCGACCCACAACGGCCTGTGGATCCTGATCGGCGGCCGCACCAACGGCCTGCACGACTTCACCAACGACCCGCTGAAGAACTTCCCACCGAGCGACCAGAACCGCAAGATCTGGGTGATCGACCCGCAGAAGTGGAAGGTGTGGTCGCGCCGCCTCGACGATTCGCAGCTCAACCAGAACCAGATCGACGAACTGTCGACCACCGCCACCGAGAGCGTGCAGGTCGGCGACACGCTCTACGTCATCGGCGGCTACGGCTATTCGAAGAAGGTGGAGGATTTCCGCACCCAGGCGGTGATGACGGCCTTCGACGTGAAGAAGCTCGTCGACTGGGTGAAGCGCGATTCCAACAAGGGGCTGGAGAAGATCATCCGCCAGGTGCGCGACAGTCTCCTGCGCGTCACCGGCGGTCAGCTGGCCGTCATCGACGGGCGCTTCATCCTCGCCTTCGGCCAGAACTTCAAGGGCGGCTACGGCGACCCGGACAGCGTCAAGCAGGTCTACACCGGCCAGGTGCGCAGCTTCGAGGTCGTCGACGACGGCAACGTGCTGAAGGTGCGCGACGTCAAGCGCAGCCCCTCGCAGCCCGACCGCACCGACTACCGCCGCCGCGACTACAACATGCTGCCGTTCATGGACACCTCCGGCGGAAAGGAGAAGCCGGCGCTCACCGCCTATGCCGGCGTCTTCACCGTGACCAACGGCGTCTACACCGTGCCGGTGGAGATCGACGCGAAGGGGCGCCCGACGATGGCGGACCCCGATGCGTCCGGCACCTTCAAGCAGGCGATGAACGGCTACAACGCCGCCAACCTCGCGATCTTCGATTCCAGCAGTGGCGAGAGCCACGCGCTGTTCTTCGGCGGCATCAGCTACGTCACCTACAACGAGAAGACCGGCAAGTTCAAAGAGGACGCCTCGATCCCGTTCACCAACGACGTGACGGCGATCGTCCGCAAGCCGAACGGCAAGTACAAGCAGTACTTGCTGACGCAGTTCCCCCGCGTGAAGGGGCCCGACGTCGACAAGTACCGCTTCGGCGCCGAGGCGGCGGTGTTCCTCGATCCCGATGTGCCTGTGACCGACAATGGCATGGTCGACCTGAAGAAGCTCAAGAAGCAGAAGGGCAAGGGCAAGACCCGCATCGGCTGGATCTTCGGCGGCATCGCCGCGGAGAAGCCGAACAACGGGGCGACGGTCGCATCGAACGAGGTGTTCGAGATCGTGCTCGACCTGAAGTGACCCGCGCGCGGCGGACGGCACGATGACCGGACCGGCCAGGTCGGCGAGCCCGCCGGCGCGGCCGGACTCGGCGGCGTCCGCCGCCTCCCTCTCCCCATCAGGCCCGTCGTCGCCCGCGGGCAACGCCGCGCCCGGCCTCGCCCTGTCGGTGCTGGTGGTGACCGGACCGGCGCTGCGCACCGCGCTCCTCGGCGGCCTGCTGGTCGCCGAGGGGGCGATCGGCACCGCCTTCACGCTCAATGCCGAGGTTCAGGCGATCCTCCTAGAGGCGGTCGTGCTGGGCAACCTCCTCGCCGTCTTCCTGCTGCCGGCGATGATGCACCGCTTCACCTCCGGCCGCATCGGCGTCGCCTCGGCGGTCGCGACAGTGGTTATCCTCGCCCTCGGCATGGCTGCCGGGGCGCTCGGCGTCCGCTCCGGCCCGGCGGCGACCGCCGCTTTGCTGCTCGCCAGCCTCGCCGCAGGCTTCGCCGTCGCGGTGCTGGCGCCGGTGACGCAGATTTTGCTCAACAGCGGCACCGAGGGCAACGCGCGGGCGACGCACACCCTGCAGTCCCTGTGGAACGCCGGCCAGCCGGCCGGGTTCGTCGCAGCCAGCCTGATCGCCGGCGTGCTGATCGGCCCGCTCGGCTGGGGCGCCGCCCTGATCGTGCCGCTGATCCTCGCCGTCGTCGCGAGCGTCGCCATGGTCGCCTGTCGCCTCGGCCGCCCGCCGCGCGAGGCGACGCCGGCGCCGGCGCCCGACCGCACCGAGATCGCCCTCATCGTCATGGCGCTGATCGCCTTCGAGCTGTGGTCGACGATCGGCACCCTGCGATCCTGGTTCGGCCCGGCGTGCCTCGTCGCCCTCGCGGTCACGCTGGTGGCGGGCGGCTATGCCCTGCACGGCCTGCTCACCTCGCCGGCGCCCGCCATCTCGGTGACGCCCTTCCGCGTGCGCAGCTTCGCGATGGCGACACTGGTACTGTTCCTGTTCCAGTTCGCCACGACGGCGGAGTTCGAGGTGCTGCTGCTCGCCGACCTCGCGAAGATGTCGGCAATCGACCTCGGCGACCGCACCGCCGTCGGCAACCTCGCCCAGATCGCCGGCACGGCGCTCGCGGGCCTGATGCTGGTGCGCAAGGCAGCGGGCGCCGGCCTGCTCATCGGCCTCGCCATCACCACCGTCGGGCTCGCGAGCTACATCACCTATCCGTGGCTCGACGATCTCTTCTACGTCACCCTCACGCGCTCGATCGTCGGCTTCGGGTCCGGCCTGGTGACGCCGATCCTGTTCACGCTGGCGCTCGCCGCGATCGGCCCGCGCGACCATGTCGCCGCGGGAACGTGGCTGGTGATTGCCACCGTCGCCGGCACCGAGATCGGCCTTGCCCTGCTCGACATCGTGCTGGCGGCGTCGACCGCGATCACCGGCTCGGACCGAAACGGCTACATCGGCGTCGAGAGCGTGCAGTTTCTCATCGGCCTCGCCGTCGCGCTGGCGGCCGCCGCGCTCTTGTCCGCGATGCAGAAGCAGCCGCCCCTGATGACGAAGGCGGCGGGTGTGACCCCTCCGCCTTCCTGATCCGTCCGAGTCGGCGGGCGAACCCGCCGGTCTGGTGAGCGGATGGCCTCAGCCGCCGATTGCCGCCTTCACCGCCGCCGCGCCGTCGCCGCCGTCGAAGGTTGTGACCCCGGCGACCCACGGCGTCACCACGTCCGGGTGCGCCTTCAGGTAGGCGAGCGCCGCCTTCTTCGGGTCGGTGCCGCCGTCGAGGATCTCGCCCATGATCTCGTTCTCCATGTCGACGGTGAACGTCATCTGGGTCAGCAGCTTGTTGAGGTTCGGGCAGTCCTCGGCGAAGCCCTTGCGGGTGACGGTGTGGACGCTGGAGGAGCCGAAGTTCGGGCCGAACTCGGCGTCGCCGCCCGAGAGATAGACGAGGTCGTGGTTGGTGTTCATCGGATGCGGCTCCCACGCCGGGAAGACGATCCACTCGTCGCGGCCCTCGGAGCGCTTCACCTGGCCGAGCATGCCCTGCTCGGAGGATTCGACGATGTCCCAGCCCTTCAGCCCGTGGTCGCCCTGCTCGACCATCTTGGTGAGCGTCTGGTTGACTGCCGATCCCGCCTCGATCGAGTAGATCTTCGAGCCGAACTTGTCGGCGTGGGCGGCGAGGTCCTTGAAGTCTTTGACGCCGCCGTCGGCGACGTACTTCGGCACCGCCAGCGTGAAGCGGATGCCGTCGAGGTTCTTCTTCACCACCACCATGTCGCCGGAGGCGACCAGCGGCTCGACGAAGCGCGCCTGCACCGGCATCCAGTTGCCGAGGAAGACGTCGAGCTCGCCGATCTTCAGCCCCTCGAAGGTGACGGGGACGGCGAGCGTGTTGACCTTCTGCTCGTAGCCGAGCGCCTCGGCGACGACACCGAACAGCGCGTTGGTGGAGGTGATGTCAGTCCAGCCCGGATCTGACATGCGCACCGTCTGGCAGGCGGGCGCGTCGGCGGCGAAGGCGGCGGGGGCGAAGGTGGAGAGCGCCGTCGCGGCGGCGAGGGCGAGCACGGCTTTCATCGTGGGGGTCATGGTCGTGGTCCCTTGCTGGTCGGTTCTGGAGGCTTGTGTTGTTTTTTCTTTGGGTCCCCGACGCGGCTCAGGCCGCGTCGGCGGTGGCGGCACGCACGCGCGGAAAGCGGGCGCGCGCCTCGAGGTCGTCGAGATCGGCATAGCGGCGGATGTAGCTGCGCGAGGCGTCGCGGATCGGCTGGTGATCCCACTTCGGGTCGGCGCCCTCGGTGAGGGCCCCGGCGACGAGCCGCCGCCGCCGCTGGCTCGCCCGCACATCAGCGTCGAGCGCCGCGAGGTCCCAGCGGCCGGCGATCTCGCTCCGCAGCGCCGAAACGGCGGCCGCGTGCGCCGGCTCAGCGGCGAGGTTCACGCGCTCGTAGGGGTCGGCGCCAAGGTCGTAGAGCTGGTCGGGATCGACGGGGCTGTGGATGAACTTGGTGTCGCCGCGGCGGATCATCACCACCGGCGCCACCGCGCCCTCCGCCAGGTACTCGCCGATCGCCTCGTCATGGCCCTGTGCGCCGGAGAGATGTGGCAGCAGGCTGCGGCCGTCGATCTCGTCGAGGCCCTCGGTCGGGGCACCGTCGGCGGCGATGCCCGCGAGCGTCGGGGTGAGATCGACGAGCGACACCGCCGACGCGACGCGGCGGGCCCCGATGTGGTGCGGCGCGTGGACGATCAGCGGCACCCGCGCCGAGCCCTCGAAGAAGCTCATCTTGTACCAGAGCCCGCGCTCGCCCAGCATCTCGCCGTGGTCGCTGGTCAGGATCACAACGGTGTCGTCGGCGAGCCCGGTCTCCTCCAAGGCACCCGTCAGCCGGCCGACGATCTCGTCGACGAAGGACACGGCGCCGAGATAGGCGCGCCGCGCCGTGATCACTTGCGTCCCGCTGACCGGCTCGACGTCCATGTTGGAGACGTGGCGCAGCCGCGCCGAGTGCGGGTCGAGGGCCACGTCGCCGAGCCCCAGCCGCGGCAGGCCGGCGTCCGCGTCGCTGTAGAGGTCGAAGAAGCGGCGGGGCACGGCGAACGGGTCGTGCGGGTGCGTCAGCGAGGCGACGAGGCAGAACGGCCGGGCGTCAGCGCCGCGGGCGGCGTCGAAGATCGCCCGCTCGGCGGTAAACGCCACCTCCTCATCGAAGTCGAGCTGGTTCGTCCGGATGCAGGTGCCGGCGTCCGCGACCGAGCTCATGTTGTGGTACCAGCTCGGCCGCCGCTCCGGCCGCGCCCAGTCCGGCGTCCAGCCGAAGTCGGCCGGGTAGATGTCGGTGGTGAGCCGCTCCTCGAAGCCGTGCAGCTGGTCCGGCCCGGCGAAGTGCATCTTGCCGGCGAGCGTCGTGCGGTAGCCGCGCATCCGCATCAGGTGGGCGAAGGTCGGCACGTCCGAGCCGAACGGCGCGGCGTTGTCGTAGCCGCCGGTGCGCGACGGCAGCCGGCCGGTCATGAACGCCGCGCGTGACGGCGCACACAGCGGGCTGTTGCAATAGGCGGCGTCGAAGACGGCCCCGTTCTCCGCCAGCCGGTCGATCGCCGGCGTGCGGGCGCGGCCGCCATAGGCGGGCAGGACCATCGGATTGAGCTGGTCCGCCATGATCAGGAGTACGTTCAGTCGCCGCCGGCCCACCACCGTCCACCCCGCTTCACCTCAGGCATCATCAGAGTTTCCGGCGATCAGCGGTTGCCGTAAACTCGCGCTCACCAGATGAAGGCATGAGTGGACGTCATGGCATCACGACCCCGATTGCCGCCTCTGCAACAGTTCGCGGTGCTGGAGGCGGCGGTTCGACACCGCGGCTTCACGGCGGCGGCGCGCGAGCTAGGCCTGACGCAGTCGGCGGTCAGCCGGCAGATCGCGGCGCTCGAGGAAAAGCTCGGCGTGCCGCTGTTCGACCGCGTCTGGCGCGGCGTCACGCCGACGGAGGCGTGCCTGCACCTCGCGAGCGCCACCGGCGAGGCGCTCGCCGCCCTCGCCCGGGCCGTGGAGACTGCGCGAACCATCGGCGGCGCCCACACTCTGACGGTCGCAACCGACTTCGGCTTCGCCGCCTTCTGGCTGCTGCCGCGGCTTTCCGAGATGCGGCGGGTGATGGGCGACGTCGACGTCCGCATCGTCACGCGCCAGGAGGACTTCGACCCGGACTCGGATGCGGAGGACGTCTCGATCGTCTTCGGCGGCGGCCCGTGGCCGCGGGCGCGGGCGAGCCTCCTCGTCGGCGAGCACGTCACGCCGGTGGCCTCCCCCGGCTTCCTGGCGGAGACGGCGGTGGCCGGCGTCGCCGATCTCGACCGGCTGCCGCTCCTCCACCTCGACGCCCCCGGGCCGGGTCGCTGGCTCGGCTGGTCGGACTATGCGGACAGCATCGGCACGCGCCTCACGGGGCGCACGCCGGGTCTCGCCTTCAACAACTACATCCTGGTCGTGCAGGCGGCGATCGCCGGCCAGGGCCTGGCGCTCGGCTGGCGGCCGCTGGTCGACGACGCGCTGGAGCGTGGCCTGCTCGTGCCGGCGCCGCTCCCCGCCGTCACCAGCGCCCGGGGCTACCACATCGTCCGCCCGAACCGCCGCGTCGAGGCGGCGGCCGTCGCCCCCTTCCGGCGCTGGCTGCGGCAGACGCTGGCGGGCCGCGCCTGAGCGGTCAACGCCGCGGCAGCGCCCGCTCCTCCTCCACCGTCAACGAGGCACCCGCGCCGGCCGCGTCGAGGAAGGCGTCGACGACGCCGGTGGCGACGTCGGAGGCCGGCGTGTAGGCGCCGTCGTCGCTGGTCGCCGTCACCGCCACCTCGACGACGAGGCCGGAGCCACGATCGCACGCCACCCCTTCGACCGCGCCAGCCTCGGCACCGCGCACCGTGAAGACGCGGCAGACGCCGTCGTCGACCGGGAAGCTCGCCACCGCCGCGATCCGCCGTCCGTCGGCTAGCGTCCGCTCTTCGCCGGAGACGAGGCCGGCGAGCGCCCCCGTCACCGCCCCGTCGCCACCGAGCGGCGCCACGGTGGCGACGTCGGTGACGGGCGCCCGCGCATCGCCGATCAGGAAGCCGGCGAGGCCGGCAGCGATCATCAGGCTCGCCGCGATCGGCAGCGCCAGCAGCGCCGCCCGCCGCCGCTGCGGAAAGGCGATGACGCGGGCGCCGATTTCGGGTGCCGGTTCCGGCGCCAGACTCGGTGCCGCCGAATTCGGGGTCGCCGGATTCGGGGACGCCGGATTCGGGGCCACGGACGCCTGCCGTGCCCGTTCGGCCGCCGCCCGCACCGCCGCGACCAGCGCCGCCGGCACCGGCTCGGCCCGTGCCTCGGCGAGCGCGCCGCGGGCGAGCATGCGGGTGTCGCGGAAGTCGGCGGCCCGCCGCTTCAGGCCGGCGTCCGCGGCGATGGCGCGCTCGACAGCCGCCGCATCCTCTGCGGCGAGTTCGCCGTCGACATAAGCCATCAGCATCTCGTCACTCATCTCCATCGCCGGCTCCCGGCCCGTCTCCTCGGTCATGGCCGTCCTCCCACCGTGCGGTCCACCGGCTGCGCCGCCGGCGCGTCGAGCGCGGCTGCGAGTGCTCGCCGGGCCCGCGACAGCCGGCTCATCACCGTGCCGATCGGCACCTCCAGAACCTCGGCGGCATCGCGGTAGCTGAGATCCTCGACGCAGACGAGCATCAGCACCTCCCGCTGGTCCTCGGGCAGTCGGTCGATCGCCGCCCGCACCGCCGCCATCGTCGAGCGCACCTCGACGGTGTGGCGCCCGTCCTCGCCGGCGACTGACAGGCCCGCCTCGTCGTCGTCGAGCGAGGTCTCGTCGCGGCGGCGCCGGTGGCGGTCGATCCACAGGTTGCGCAGGATGCGGAATATCCAGGCGTCGAGCCGGGTGCCCGGCCGCCAGGTGTCGATCGCGCCGAAGGCCCGCTCGCAGGCGGCCTGCACGAGGTCGTCCGCCTCGTCGCGCCGCCGCGCCAGCGACAGCGCGAAGCTGCGCAGCCGCGGCAGCATCGCCACGATCTCGTCCCCGATCTCCACCGTCGCCATGCGTTTCCCCGTCGCCGTGGTGCGAACGCGACTTCAACGTGCGGCGCGGCGGCTTATTCCCCGTTCTGACGGATTTGTGTGCCGGGGGGAATGTCGAAGCACTTCCAACGTTGAAGCGGCGACCCATGTCTCGGCGACCGAGGAGCACCCGATGCCGTCCAGCCTGCCCACGCCCGCCCGACGACCGCTGCTGCTGGCCGCGACCGCCGCTGCTGTCATCGCCGTGGCACCGCTGATGCCGTCCGCGCTCGCGCCGTTCGCCGCTGCACCGGCGATCGCCGATGACGACGGCGACGACGGTGGCGGTGGCCGCGGCGGTGGCCGTGGCGGACGTGGCGGACGTGGCGGCCCGTCGCCGTCCGGCACGGAGGGAGCCCGCACCGGCCCCGCGACCAGCCGGCTGCCGATCGACGACGCCATCCGCCGCCTGATGAAGCGGCCGGACGATCGTGCCGGCAAGCGGCAGGTCCGCCGCCAGGAACAGCGGCGACCGCCCGCCGCCCGCGCGGCCCCGCTGCCGCCGCCACCGCCGGAATTCGTCGTCGCCGTCACCTCGGCGGACGACCTCGGCCGCATCACCGCCGCCGGCTACACGGTCGTCGAACAGGCACCGGTGGCGCTGATCGGCGGCGAGGTGGCGCGGCTGCGGGCGCCCGCCGGCACCAGCCTCGAGGCTGCGCGCGCCGCCGTCGCCGCCGCCGCGCCGACCGCCGTCCTCGACCTCAACACGCTCTACCGCCCGGACGAGCCGGAGGCCGATGCGGCGCCGCCGGCGGTCGACGGACCGTGCATCGGCGAGGCGTGCGCCGCCTTCGAGCAGGTCGGCTGGATGGCGCCGCCGCGGGCATGCGCGGTCACGCCGGTGATCGGCATGATCGACACCGGCGTCAATCCGGACCTCGAGGCCCTCGCCGGCCGCGACCTCACCGTGGTGCCGATGGCAGGCTCCGAGCGGCCGCCGGCCGACGCCCTGCACGGCACGGCGGTGGCGGCGCTATTTCTCGGTGACCCGTCCTCGCGCTCCCCCGGTCTGCTGCCCCAGGCGAAACTGATCGCGGTCGAGGCCTTCCACCGCGATGGCGCCGGCGCCGCCGCCGACGCCTTCTCGCTGGTGCGGGCGATCGACCGCCTCGCCGGCGAGGTCGAGGTGATGAGCCTGTCGCTGTCGGGACCCGCGAACGCGCTGCTCGAGCGCGCCGTCACGGCGACGCTCGCCCGCAACGTCGCGATCGTCGCCGCCGCCGGCAACGAGGGGCCGCGCGCCGAGCCGCGCTTTCCGGCCGCCTATGCGGGCGTCGTCGCGGTGACCGCCGTCGACGGCCGCGGCCGCGTCTACCGCAATGCCGGCCAGGGCGCCCACGTCGCCTTCGCAGCGCCGGGCGTGCAGCTCACGGTGGCGCGCTCGGTGCGCGGCGTGCGGCAGCGCTCCGGCACGTCCTATGCGGTGCCCTTCGTCGCCGCGGCAGTCGCGGCCGCCCGGGCGGAACTGCCGGATCCCGCCGCCGTGCCGGTGGCGGACACCGTCGCGGCCCTTGCCGCTGGCGCCGTCGACCTCGGCGACCCGGGCCGCGACCCGGTGTTCGGCCACGGCCTCGTCCAGGCCCCGGGCCCGTGCGCCGCGCCAGCGCTGCAGGGGGTGGCGCTGGAAGCGGACGCAGCGATGCGGTGAGGTTTTCCTTCTCCCGCGCGAGCGGGAGAAGGTGGCCGAAGGCCGGATGAGGGCCGCTCCGCAAGGAGCGGAAGCGACGTCACCACCTGCCGGAACCCATCGAAAACCCATTGCCGTCCGCCTCCGGCGCGGCTCTGCCGCGCCGCCCTCATCCGCCCCCTTCGGGGGCACCTTCTCCCATCTGACGATGGGAGAAGGGGGGTGGCAGACGCGACCGGTCCCATGCGCGAAAGCGCCCCCCGGAGGATCCGGGAGGCGCTCTGTTGTCGGGGCCCGAGGTGACGACGATCGGTCGCCGTCACCTCGGATGGTCGTCACCTCAGGTCTGTGACGATGATCAGTCGTCGTCGCCGTCGCGCTCGCGGCGGTCGTCGCGGTCATCGTCGTCGCCGTCGTCGTCGACCAGGATCACCAGGCCCTGCCAGCTGTCGCCCTCGAGGCGCGGGGAGAGCTCGAAGATGGCGGCGTTCCGGCCACCGCGCTCGCCGCGATCGTCGCCGCGGTCACGGCCGCCCTTGCCGTTCTTGCCGCCCTTGCCCTTGCCCTTGCCGTCGTTGCGGTCGTCGCCACCCTTGCCCTTCTTGCCCTTGCCGCGGTCGTCGTCGCCCTTCCCCTTCTTGCCCTTCCCCTTGCCGCGGTCGTCGTCGTCATCATCGTCATTGCTGTTGTCGTTGCGATCGTCATCCCGGTCGTCGTCTTCGTCGTCGTTGTTGTTGTTGTTGTTGTTGTTACGGTCATTGTCGTCGTCGTCGTTGTCGTCGTCCCGATCGTCATCGTTGTCGTCGTCGTCGCGGTCGTCGTCGTTGTCGTTCCAGTCGTTGTCGTCGTCGTTGTCGACCTGAACGACGTCCGGGAAGGCCGTCTCGAAGGACGTCAGCGCGTGCGGCGACAGCGGGCCGGCAAGCGCCGGCGCCGCGGCGGTGGCGGTGGCGCCGAGGCCGAGCGCGGCGAGGATGGCGAGCTTGGAGGTCATCATCGGTCTCCCTGTTCGAGGACCCCACCGCGGCGATCCCGCCTTCATCGGTGGAGTGACGGGGGAAGAACGACGGCGCCGGCGGCTTATTCCCGACGCCGCGATTTTTCTGCGTCCTGCTGCCATCCGCGCTCCGCCGGCGCGTCGCGGGCCATTCCCTGCCGTCCCCTGCCCCGACCCCTCCCCTTTCCGGCCCGCCTCGCGCCACAGAGGGCCCCCATCGTCCGCTCGCCAAGGGGCGCGGGCGGGCGAGCGACCGGAGACGCGGATGCGGACGACGAACGAGACGGGACGTTCGATGACGGAGGTCGAGATGGCGGGAGAGACCCGGGTGAGGCGGCGCAGCGTGTTGCTCGGCCTCGGCGGGATCGGCCTCGGTGCCCTGGGCGTCGGAACGCTGGGCCTCGGAGCGGTCGGCCTGGGCGGCGCGCGGCCGGCCTTTGCCGCGACCGGCACGGGGCTCGACCTTGCCGACCTCGAGACACGCCACGGCGGGCGCCTCGGCGTCGCCGCAAGCTGCGATGGCCGGCACGTCGCCTGGCGTGGCGACGAGCGCTTCGCCTATTGCTCGACCTTCAAGCTCTTCCTCGCCGCCGCCGTGCTCGCCCGCGTCGACCGCGGCGAGGAGGCGCTCGACCGGCGCGTGCCGGTGACGGCAGCGGACATGATCCAACACGCCCCCGTCACCAAGCCAGCGGTCGGCAAGACACTGACGATCGAGGCTCTCTGCAAGGGCACCGTCGAGCTCAGCGACAATCCGGCCGCCAATATCCTGATCCGGGAAGTGGGCGGCCTCGAATCCTGGGCCGCCTGGTATCCCTCGATCGGCGACAGGGTCACCCGCGTCGATCGTCTGGAGCCGGAGATGAATTCCGCCGTCCCCGGCGACCCGCGCGACACCACCACGCCGGACCGCACGGTGGCGAACCTTCAGGCCGTCGTCCTCGGCGACGTGCTCTCCGCCGAGAGCCGCCGTCGCCTGACCGGCTGGCTCGTCGCCACGCCCACGGGCCCGAACCGCATCAGGGCGGGCGTGCCGAAGGGCTGGACGGTGGCCCACAAGACCGGCACCGGCCGCAGCCCGGTCAACGACATCGCCGTCCTGACCCCGCCCGAAGGGCCGCCGCTGACGATCGCGATCTACTACACCGAAATGCGCAAGGCGCCGCTGGCCGAGCGCGAGGCGGTCCTCGCCGAGGCGACCCGGCGGGTCGTCGCTCAACTCGCCGGCTGAGCGCCGCCCGCCCCCCTACCCCCGCCCGACGAACGGCATCTTCGTCGCCATCACGGTGAGGAAGGGCACGTTCGCCTCGGGCGGCAGGCTCGCCATCCAGACGATCGCGTCGGCGACATGGCTGACGTCCATGCGCGGCTCCACTGCCAGCCGGCCGTCGGCCTGGGGCACGCCGTCGGCCATGCGCGTCGTCATGTCGGTGGCGGCGTTGCCGATGTCGATCTGGCCGCAGGCGATGTCGAAGGCGCGGCCGTCGAGGGCGACGGATTTCGTCAGGCCGGTGATGGCGTGCTTGGTCGCCGTGTAGGGTGCCGAGTTCGGGCGCGGGGCATGGGCGGAGATCGAGCCGTTGTTGATGATGCGGCCACCGCGTGGGCTTTGCGCCTTCATCAGCGCCATCGCCTCGCGGGTGCACAGGAAGACGCCGAGGAGGTTGGCGTCGAGCACCGACCGCAGCGTCGCAACGGGCAGTTCGTCGAGCGGCACCGAGGGCGAGAACAGCCCGGCATTGTTGAAGAGGAGGTCGAGCCGGCCGAAGCGCTCGCGCGTCGCGGCGAAGAGCGCCGCCACCGCGGTCTCGTCGCCGACGTCGGTCGGCACGACGAGGCTCTCGCCGCCGATCTCGGCCGCCACCGCCTCGAGCGGCTCGCGCCGCCGTCCGGCGAGGACCAGCGTCCACCCCGCCGCGGCGAGGCCGAGCGCCGCCGCCTTGCCGACGCCGCTGCCCGCACCCGTCACCATCGCGATCCGCCGCGCAGTTGCCTCGCCCATGCCGCCCTCCCCGTCTTGTCGCTTGGATCGGCCGTCACGCGGCCGTTTCAGAAGCTCAGCACCGCGTCGAGATCCGACAGCGGCGTCATCGCGGCAAGCACGGCGCGGGCCTTGGCCGCGTCGCGGTCCATCTGGGCGATCAGCGCCTCGGCGCTTGAAAACTTCTCCTCGCCGCGCAGCCGCTCGACCAGCGTCACCACCAGCGTCTTGCCGTAGAGGTCGCCGGAAAAGTCGAAGAGGTTCACCTCGAAGAGCGGCGCGCCGTCGTCGAAGGTCGGCCGCCGGCCGTAGCTCGCGACGCCATCGTGCAGCGTCCCTCCGATGCGCACGCGCACGGCATAGATGCCGTGGGCGGCGGCGCAGTCCTCGGGCAGGCGGAGGTTCGCCGTCGGATAGCCGAGGAGGCGGCCGCGCTTGTCGCCGTGGCGGACCTCACCGTCGACCTGCCAGCGCCAGCCGAGCAGCGCATTCGCGGCGGGGACGTCGCCGTGCGACAGCGCATCGCGCACCCGCGTCGCCGACACCGCGCCGCCGGTCTCGTCCTTCCACGGCGACACCACGGTGACGCCGAAGCCGTGACGGGCACCGGCATCCGCGAGGAAGGCTGGGGTGCCGGAGCGCGCCTTGCCGAAGTGGAAATCGTAGCCGATGACGACGTGGCGGACGCCGAGGCCGGCGATCAGCACGTCGTCGACGAAGCCATCGGCGGTGCGCTCGGAGAAGGCGCGGTCGAAGCCGGCGACGATCATGCCGTCGAGGCCGAGCGCCGAGAGAACGCGCGCCTTCGCCGCCGGCGGCGTCAGGCGGAACACCGGCTGGTCGGGGCGGAACAGCGTGCGCGGATGTGGCTCGAAGGTGAGCGCGAGCGCCGCCGCGCCGGCCTCGTCGGCGATGCGGCGCGCCTGCGACAGCACCGCCTGGTGGCCGCGGTGGACGCCGTCGAAATTGCCGATCGCCACGACGGCCCGCCGCTCGCCGGGGCCGGTCGCCGCGAGCGGTACCGAGAACGGCCGCACGGCATCGAGATCGGAGGCGAGCGTCATCAGGCCTGGCTCGATGCGAAGGTCACAGCAGCTTCGGGCCTTCCGCCCTGGTCGGCACCTTCACCAGCGCCTCGCCGTCGAGCACCGTCTTGCCGTCGACGGCGCAGATGCAGGTGAGCCGCGCCCGCCGGCCACGCTCGACGAGTTCAGCTACCTCGACCGTCACCGTCACGGTGTCGCCGATGTGGACGGGGGCGTGGAAGTTCAGCGTCTGCGACAGGTAGATGGCGCCGGGACCCGGCAGGCGTGTGCCGAGGACGGCGGAGATCAGGCTCGCCGTGTAGAGGCCGTGGGCGATGCGGGTGCGGAAGGGCGTGCGGGCGGCGAAGTGCTCCGAGAGATGGATCGGGTTGCGGTCGCCCGAGACCTCGGCGAAGCCGACGACGTCTGAGGAGAGCACCGTCTTCGATAGCGTCTCGCTCATGCCGACGGCGAGGTCCTCGAAATAGAGGGTGCGCAGCGGCGGCAGGCTGGTGGGCGCTGTCTCGGGTGCGGGCGTGTCGGCGTCCATGCTCGGTCCTAACGTGGCGCGGCGGCGGCGGGCGGCCGCTCAGCCCCAGCGCAGCATCGGCACGCAGGCGGTCGCGCGCAATCCCTCGGAGGCGAGACGGGCGGCGATCAGGCGCGGATCGGAGGTCTCGATGCCGCCGAACTCGTGGCCGTGGATGCCGCCGATGACGAACAGCACGTCGATGCCGTGGTCGACGGCGCCGCGCACGTCGGTGGCGAGACCGTCGCCGACGGCGAGCACGCGTGCCTCGGGCCGAAGTGCCGCGATGCGCCGCTTCGCCTCGTCGTAGATCGGCTGGTGCGGCTTGCCGAGGAGCTCCACCTTGCCGCCGAGGTCGCCATAGACGCGGGCGAGCGCGCCGGCGCACCACAAGAGCCGCGGCCCGCGCTCCACCACGATGTCGGGGTTGGCGCAGAGCATCGTCAGGCCACGGCCCACCATCGCCTCGAAGCGCTCGCGATAGTCCTCCGGCTGGCCCTCGTCCTCGTCCTCGATGCCCGAGCAGACGACAATCTCGGCATCCTCGGGGGCGACCAGCGCGATGTCGGTGCCCTCGTAGAAGACGACGTCGCGCGGCGGGCCGATCTGGTGGACGCGCTTCGCGCCGTGGGCGACGAGGCGGGAGAAGGTGAGCTCGCCGGAGGTGACGGCGCTGTCATAGGCGTCGCGCGGCACGCCGAGCAGGCCGAGCTGCTCGATGACGCCGTCCTCGCGGCGTGGCGAGTTCGTCACCAGCACGACGGCGCCACCGCCGGCGCGGAAGCGCGTGAGCGCCTCGACCGCGGCAGGGTAGGCCTCGACGCCATTGTGGACGACCCCCCAGACGTCGCAGACGAGGGCGTCGTAGCGCCCGGCGAGGGCGGACAATCCGGGCAGGATCGGCGGGGCGGTGGCGATGTCGGGGGCGTCTGCGCTCATCGCGCGGGGGTAGACGCGCCGGCCCTCGCGGTCAAGCGGCGGGCACGCGGCGCGCGGTGTGCCGCGGCACCGCAGGGCGCCTCCGCCGGTCCGCCCGCCGGGGCGTGGAAGCGCACGGTGTTGCGGCCGGCGCGCTTGGCGGCATACATCGCCCGGTCCGCCTCGGCGAACAGGCCGCCGGGGTCGTGCGCCCGCATGTCGACCGGTCGCGTCACGCCGACGCTGGCACCGACGACGAGGTCGTTGCCCTCGAAGGGAACCGGCCGGCCGATCTCGGCGATGGCCGTGCGGACGAGCGCCGCGAGCTCCGCCTGCGACCGCCGCCCGCGGACAAGCACGGCGAACTCGTCGCCGCCCATGCGCCCGATCTCGTGCGGGCGGCGGAAGACGGTGCGCAGGCGCCGGCCGATCTGCCGCAGGCATTCGTCGCCGGCAGCGTGGCCGAAGGTGTCGTTGAGCTCCTTGAAGCCATCGAGATCGATCAGGGCCAGCGCCGCCGGCGGCGCACCGCGACTGTCCGGGGCGAGTGCCCTCGCGAGCTTCGCCTCGAACATCGAGCGGTTGGCGATGCCGGTCAGCGGGTCAATCTCGGCAAGGCGGCGCAGGCGATCGAGCAGGTCCTTCTCCTGGGTGATGTCCTGCTTCAGCCCGAAGATGCGCACTGCCCGCCCGTTTTCCGCCTCGACCTCGATGGTGAGGCGGACCCACCGGCGCAGGCCGGTCATCGTGCGGATGCGGATATCGAGGCTGCAGCTCGAGCACGCCTCGATCGCCTTCCGCCGCAGCCGCTCCATGCGCAGGCGCGAGGAGCGCTCATAGAGCGACAGAATGACCTCGCGCGTCACGGCCGAGCCGCGCGGCAGCTCGAAGATGTCGTAGACGCCGTTCGTCCAGGTCAGCTGTTCGGTGGCGAGGTCGCACTCCCACACGCCGATGTGACCGAGCGCCGAGGTGCGCTCGTACATCTTGCGATAGCGCTCCATCGCCACCTGTTCCCGATGCGTCCGCTCGATCTGCTCGGCGAGGGCGTCGGCGAGGTTGCCGACCTGGCGGGCTCGCTGCGCGTCGACGAGCAGGACCGCGACGATCCGGGCGAGCTCGCGCAGTCGCTGCCGCATCTCGGCAGAGGCTTGTCGGGGCCGCGTGTCGATCACGACGAGGGACGCGATCGGACGGCCCGTCTCGGGCGTGACGGGCACTCCGGCATAGAAGCGGACGGGCGGGCCATCCGGGCCGAGGCGGCGGCCGGTGAGGCGCGGATCGCCGGCGACGTCTTCGACGAAGACGCCGTCCTGCAGCGTCGCGGGGAGATCGCAGAAGGCGCGGTCGGTCGGCACGTCGCCGCAATCGGCGTCGGGCGCCCGGCAGGCCACGATGGTCTCGTGGCAGGCCATCGCGAGCAGCACGACGGGCACGTCGAGAGCCGCGCAGGCGAGCGCGAGGAGTCCGTCGATCTCCGAACGCCTGACCGACGCGGACCCGACCGGGACGTGAGGCGACAGCATGTGCGAGCCCTGTTCCAGCCTTCCGGGGTCTAGGGCGGTCCGGGGATCGCGCAAGTCCGGGCCGCCCTGAATGCATACGGTGCAGCGCGGGAAAGCCTTCCCTGACACCCGCGACCTGCGCCGAGCTTGCATGAGGTCTGGCAGCGCGGGGGCCGGCTGTCGCGATCCTCGGCGCGGTCGCGAGGAGCATCGGCCATCGGCCATGGAAGTCCTGCGGCGGTGCCCCTTGAGGGCATCGGCCGAAAGAGGGAAAAGCACGCGTGGGACGCACCGCCCGGCTTCGAGTCGCGCAGAGGTGCGGGGTTACGGAGGACGGATGGCGGCGGTACGGCAGCTCGAGGACGGCGTCATCAACCGCATCGCCGCCGGCGAGGTGGTCGAGCGGCCGGCGAGCGTCGTCAAGGAGCTCGTCGAGAACGCGCTCGACGCCGGCGCCACCCGCATCGAAGTGGTGACGGCCGGCGGCGGCAAGGCGCTGATCCGCGTCACCGATGACGGCATCGGCATGGACGAGGCCGACCTCGCGCTGGCCGTCGAGCGCCACTGCACCTCGAAGCTGCCGGGGGGCGACCTCGCGGCGATCGCCACGCTGGGCTTCCGCGGCGAGGCGCTGCCCTCGATCGGGGCGGTGGCCAGGCTCTCCATCGCCACCCGCGCCGCCGGCGCGCCGCATGGACTGGAGATCGTCGTGGCCGGCGGCCGGCGCGAGCCGGTGCGGCCGTCGGCGATGGTCCGCGGCACCCGCGTCGAGGTGGCCGACCTGTTCTATGCGACGCCGGCGCGGCTGAAGTTCCTGAAGTCGGAGCGCGCCGAGGCGACGGCGATCACCGAGGTGGTGCGCCGGCTGGCGCTCGCCGCCCCCCACGTCGCCTTCACCCTCGCCGGCGCCGACCGGGCGCCGCTGGAGTGGCCCGCCCGCACCGGCCCCGACGCCCTGCGGCGGCGCATCGCCGACGTCGTCGGCCAGGCCTTCGTCGAGGATGCGATAGAGATCGACGCGGCCCGGGAGGACATCCGTCTCGGCGGGCTCGCCGGGCTGCCGACGGCGACGCGCGGGACGGCCGCCCAGCAATATCTCTTCGTCAATGGCCGGCCGGTGCGCGACCGCGTGCTGATGGGCGCGCTCCGCGCCGCCTACCAGGACGCCATCGCCCGCGACCGCCACCCGGCCGCCGTGCTGTTCATCGACCTCGACCCGCACGAGGTCGACGTCAACGTGCATCCGGCGAAAGCCGACGTGCGCTTCCGCGACCCCGGCCTTGTGCGCGGTCTGATGATCGGCGCGATCCGCCAGATGATCGCCCGCACCGCTCTCGAGCCATCGCGTGCCGGTGCCGCGGCGACGATCGGCGCCTTCCGGCCCGGCGGCGGCGGAGCTTCGCAGCCGGCGACCGACTGGCGCGTGTCGCCGCTGCGTCCGCTGGAGACGGTCGGGGGCGTGCAGGTAGCCGGAGTGGCGGCGCCCGCCGGCTTTGCGGACGGCGCCCAGGCGGCCTTCGCCGCCACCGCCGCGCCCTCCGCCGACCGCCGCGCCGATGCCGGCCCGGTGCTGCCGGAGCACCTCGACCGGCCGCTCGGGGCTGCCCGGGCGCAGCTGCACGAGACCTACATCGTCGCCCAGACGGCCGACGGCATCGTGCTGGTCGACCAGCACGCCGCCCACGAGCGCCTCGTCTACGAAAAGCTGAAGGCGGCGCGCGCCCGCAACGGCGTGCCGACCCAGATGCTGCTGGTACCGGAGATCGTCGAGCTGCCGGCCGACGACGTCGAGCGCCTCGTCGGCTTCGCGGACGCGCTCGCCGGCCTCGGCCTCGTCATCGAGGGGTTTGGCCCGGGGGCGGTGGCCGTGCGCGAGACGCCGGCGCTGCTCGGCCGCGTCGACGCCGGCAAGCTGGTGCGCGACCTCGCCGACGAGATTGCCGAGTTCGACCGCGCCGACGCGCTGGAGGCCCGCCTCGACCGCATCGCCGCCACCGTCGCCTGCCACGGCTCCGTGCGCGCCGGCCGTCGCCTCAGGCCGGAGGAGATGGACGCGCTGCTCCGCGAGATGGAGGAGACGCCGAATTCCGGCACCTGCAACCACGGCCGCCCGACCTTCGTGCGCCTGACGCTCGCCGACATCGAGCGCCTGTTCGGCCGGCGCTGAGGACACCCGCTTGACCGATCCCGCCGCCGACGGCCGCGTCGCCGCCCTGAAGCTCTATGGCGAGCGCAACACCGGCACGCGGGCGCTCGCCGAGGCGATCGGCGCCAATTTCGAAGTGGCGATGATGCGCCCCTCCGCGCGCGGCCGCATCGCCACGCTGGACGCCGCGGTGGCCGAGCGCGCCGGGGCACTGGCACGCGTCTTCCCGCACCTGCGCCAGCGCGTCCGCGAGGGGATCGTCGACGAAACGAGCCGGCCGTTCGTCGCCACAGGCTTCGGCTGGAAGCACGCGGCGCCGCCGGTCGAGATCATCCTCGCCGATCCGCGCGCGGCGACGACGCTGTTCGTCGTCGTCACCAAGCACCCGCTGTTCTTCCTGAAGTCGCTGCACCGACGCCCGCACCACGACGTGCTGCTGCGCTGGCCGAAGCCGTCGCTGTCGCGCTTCCTGCGCCAGCGCTGGCAGCCGGTGGAGCGCGACCTGATCGGCCCGGGGCGGCTCGCCTCGACGGCCGATCTGTGGACCGCCAAGGCGCGCGCCTACCGCGCGCTCCTCGATGCCGCGCCGCACGCCCTGCACGTCCGCTACGAGGACTTCGTCGCCGACTATGCCGGCACGCTCGACCGCGTCGCCGACGCCCTCGACCGCCCGCGGGCAGTGTGGACGCGACCGGATCTGTCGACGAAGGGCGATCCGCTGGGCTTCGAGGACTATGCCGGCCGCTACCGCCTGAGCGATGCCGCCCGTGGGTTCAGCGCCTCGGACCTGCGCTTCCTCGCCGACCGGCTGCCGGAGGCGCTCGTGCAGTCGTTCGGCTACCGGCTGGAGCCGTAGCGGCGCTCAGGCGACCTCGGCGACGGCCTCGAAGCGCACCCGGTCGCCGCCCTCGCGCTTGGCGGCGTAGAGTGCCCGGTCGGCGGCCGACAGCAGCTGCTCGATGCCGAGCCGGCCGGCAGGCGAGGCGGCGACACCGGCCGACGTCGTGCAGCCTTCGCCACATCCCTCGACCGCGGCGGAGGCTTGCCGGAACGCCGTCATCAGACGTTCCGCCACGGCCGCCGCATCGGCAGCGCTCGCGTCCGGCAGCACCACCGCGAACTCCTCGCCGCCGAGGCGGCCGGCGATGTCGCCCGGGCGCAGCGTCGCCACCGCCGCCGCGGCGAAGGCGACCAGCACCGCGTCGCCGACGGGGTGGCCGAAGCGGTCGTTGATCTCCTTGAAGCGGTCGAGATCGAAGGCGACGACGGCGATCGGACGGCCCCGCCGTGCCGCCTCGGCCACCGCCTCCGCCCCCCGTTCGAGTAGTGCCCGCCGGTTGGCGAGGCCGGTCAGCGCGTCGGTCAGGGCGGCGGCGTTGAGTCGCTTCTCGACGCGCTCCTTGGTGAGCGACACCATCAGCACGGCAATCACCTGCGAGAAGACGATCGCCTCCAGCGCCGCCATGCCGAACCACGCCGCCTGGTAGACGCCCGGCAGGTCGTCGACCGTCGTCAGCGTCAGCGGGATCCTGAGAGCGACGAAGACGGCGTGGACGACGAACATCGCCACCACGGGCACGCGTCCGAGCAGTCCGTCCCGCTGCGCGAACTCGCGCGCCGTCAGCACCGCGTAGATCGCGAGGATCGTCGACGACAGCATCACGCGGGCGGGGAACGAGGCGTAGAAGGCGGGCAACTGACAGGCGAGAACCCACAAGAGCGGCCCGATGGCCGGCACCCACGGCAGGATGGGCCGGCCGTTGAAGGCGCGGCCGGCTGCCCAGGCGAGCGCCATGCCGAGCATCGAGAACGCGTTCGCCGCATCGATCGACAGACGATCGGGGATGATGCCCCGGCCCGCGAACAGGAACGACCCGATCGCCACCCCGGCATAGGCCGCCGCCGTCCACAGCAGCGTCCGCTCGGCGCTGTTCTGCAGCCAGCACCACGTCAGCAGCAGCGTGCCCGTGGCGGACGTGATCACCAGGACGAAGAAGAGTGTCGCGGGATCGGCGGGCATGCCCGGCGCCCTCCCCCAGCCGACCTCTCAGGCCGGTTCCCGATTGCGCCGCCGACGGATGCGGGCGGCGAGACTGGTCGGCTCCTTGTCCTGCGGCACCATCGGCTCGCCGGCGACGAGGGCATCGACCGCCTTGCCGACCTCCGGATCCTTCTCAGCCGCTACGGCAACCACCTCGGCGGCGACGCTGCCGAGCTCCTCGCGCAGACGGGCGATCTCGGCCGCGGCGGCCGCCGTCGGCGAAGATGCCCCGGCGGAGCCCTGCGTGGCGCGCAGTTCCTCGAGCTCGTCGGCGAGCGCACCGGCCCTGACGGACGCCGTCGCCGCCTCGATGCGGCGGGAATCGGCTTCCTCGCGCGCCTCGCGCAGCGCCGCCTGCATCTGCGCCAGCGCCGCCTTCGCCTCGGCGGCCGCGCGCGTGGCGGCGGTGGCCTCCTGCGCCTTGCGGGCGGCCTCCTCGGCCTTCGCGTCGGCGGTGGCTCGCGCCTCGGCGAGTTCCTCGTCGCGATCGGAAAGTGCCGCGGTCGCCGACGACAGGGCCGTCTCGGCTGCGCCGATGACGCCGGCCTTGCGGTCGAGCTCGGACTTGAGCGACGCGATCTCCGCCGACAGCCGCGCGATCTCGGAGCGCGCCGCCGACAGGGCCGGGCCAGACGTGTCGGCGGCCTTGGCGGGAACCGGCGCCGTCTCGGCCGCCGAGGAGGCGAGAGGCGCCGCAACCGGTCCCGGCGCCGCCGCGAGTGCCGCGGCCGCCTTCGCCGCCTCCGCCTTGGCGGCGGCGAGTTCCTCGCGGGCGGTGGCGAGCGCCGCCGTCTTCTCTCCGAGGGCGGCCTCGAGTGCGGCGAAGCGCTGGCGCACGCCCTCGCCGTCTGAGGCCTCGGCGGCGGCGGACGACGCCGAAGCCGCGGCCACCACCGTCGAAGGATCGCCGGCCTCGCGCAGGCGGGCGTTCTCGATCTTCAGCCGCCGCACCACCTCCGACAGCGCTTCGGCGCGCTGCTCGAGGCCGCGGACGGTGATGGCAAATTCGGCGCGCAGGATGTCGCGGTCGGGCCGGAGCCCCCGCACCGGGCCCTTCGCGCCCGCCTTCGACGGCTTGCGGCGCCGGCCGAGGACCAGCGCGAGTACCACCAGCGCCACCAGCGCGCCGCCCGCGATCCAGGCGGCGGTGATGAGGTCCTGTCCGTCCAAGGCGCGCTTCTCCGCAGGTCGAAACCGCGCCGACCCTATCGTGAAACGCCGTCAGCGGCCACAGGGGCGGCTTGGCGCAGCGGCACGACAGGGATCAGAACGGGTTCCAGGTGGGCTGTTCGGTGAACTTCAGATAGCCGAGATTGATGCCGAGGCGGGCGCCGACGCCGGCCCGCACCGGCACCACGTAGGTGAGATCGGCGGCCAGAACCGTCATGCCGAAGCCGCCGACGAGATAGGCCGAACCGTTGACCCCGACATAGCGCTGCAGGAGGTGCGCCATCGAGGGGAGATTGTAGACGAGCATCATGACGCGGGCGCCGTCGCCGCCGAGGTCGAAGCCGACCGACGGCCCCTGCCAGTAGACGTTCTGCTCGCCGGCGAAGCGCGTATAGATGCGCCCCTCGCCATAGCGAAGGCCCCCGAAGACCGCGCCGGAGGCCTCCTCGCCGAGGATGTAGCCGTTCGGCGCGCCATAGTCGGCGAAGGCCTTCTCGATCACCGTCGCAAGCCCGCCGGAGATCTGCCCGAAGAAGCCGTGGCCGGCGTGGACGATCTCGTCGGCCGTGTAGGTCTCGCCGGCATAGGGGGGCGGCGCCGGAGCTGGCGTGTAGGCGGGATCCGGCGGCGGGGGTGCCGGGGCATCGACATTGTCGAGCGGCGGCAGCGACTGGGCGGCCGCCGGCAGCGGCGCGGCAACGGCGCCCGCCAGTGCGGCGATCGCCGCGAACTCGATGAAGCGCATGGGTCTAGCCTCCTCTTGTCGCCCCCGTCGGCGCAGAGCGCGCCCGCCCGCCGCGCGGGTTGTGGAACCCCCCGACGCGGTGTAACCCTCGACCGAACGCCCCGGCCGCAGCCGATTCGCCGGCCCTTTTCTTCCGCAGGACGCCTCGCCCCACCCGATGACCGAGATGCCCGCCCTCGATCTCGCCGCCCTGCTCGCCAGTCGCATCTGCCACGATCTGATCAGCCCGGTGGGCGCGGTCATCAACGGCCTCGAGGTGCTCGACGAGGACGAGGACGGCGAGATGCGCGAGGTCGCCCTCGACCTCATCCGCAAGAGCGCCCGGTCCGCCTCCGCCCGCCTGCAGTTCGCCCGCCTCGCCTTCGGCTTCGCCGGCTCCGCCGGCGCCTCGGTGGACCTCGCCGATGCCGAGCGCGTCGCCAAGGCCTATGTCGGCAGCGACCGCGCGCAGCTCGACTGGATGGTGCCGCCCGGCTACGGGCCGAAGGACCGGGTGAAGCTCGCCCTCACTCTGGTGGCATTGTCGCAGCAGGCGATCCCGCGTGGCGGCCATATCGTGCTGCGGTCCGAGAGCGCCGGGCTCGAGAGCCTCGTCATCACCGCCACAGGGCAGCCTTCGCGCATCCCGTCCGGTCTCGCGCAGCTGTTCGCCGGGGAGGCCGAGATGCCGCTCGACGCCCACGCAGCGGTCGGCTTCTACGCCGGGCTGCTGGCGCGCTCGATCGGCCTCACGGTGACGATCGACAAGGACGGCGACGTCGTCCACTTCCGCGCCGGCTGAAGAGAGCGGCACCGGACCGTCCGCGCCGACGATGCGGCGCGGCATCCGATCAGGCTGACTCGCGGATCGGCTCGTCGGCCGGCTCGCGCAGGACATAGCCGCGGCCCCACACCGTCTCGATGAAGTTCTGGCCGCCGGACGCGTTCGCGAGCTTCTTGCGCAGCTTGCAGATGAACACGTCGATGATCTTCAGCTCCGGCTCGTCCATGCCGCCATAGAGATGGTTGAGGAACATCTCCTTGGTGAGGGTGGTGCCCTTGCGGAGCGAGAGCAGCTCCAGCATCTGGTATTCCTTGCCGGTCAGGTGCACCCGCTGGCCGCCCACTTCCACCGTCTTGGTGTCGAGGTTGACGACGAGGTCGCCGGTCTGGATGACCGACTGGGCGTGCCCCTTGGAGCGGCGGATGATGGCGTTGATGCGCGCGACGAGCTCGTCCTTGTGGAAGGGCTTCGTCATGTAGTCGTCGGCGCCGTAGCCGAGACCGCGCACCTTGTCCTCGATGTTGCCGAGACCGGACAGGATGAGGATCGGCGTCTTCACCTTCGAGACGCGCAGTGTCCTCAGCACCTCGTAGCCGGACATGTCCGGCAGGTTGAGGTCGAGCAGGATGATGTCGTAATCGTAGATCTTGCCGATCTCGATGCCGTCTTCGCCGAGGTCCGTCACGTAGACGTTGAACCGCTCGGACTTCAGCATCAGCTCGATGCTCTGCGCGATGGCGCTGTCGTCTTCAATCAGCAGTACGCGCATGCCTCATCCCTCGCTGCCCAGGATCCCGGCTCGGCGCCGCGATCCCCGGTTGGTTGTCGCGGCCAAAGGACTGCGGCTCGTCCTGATTCGACGGATACCCGATAAGGGTTAACAGATTGCGATTCGCACTGACAACGACGTTCGGGGCCTACATCCGCGAACAGCCGGAACAAATTGGAATCGCGCTGCGAATCGAACGAATCTGGGCCTCTGCCGCGACGTGACCGGAGCGGCCGGCGAAACGGGCGGAAAGCCCGGTCCGCGATCGGCCGATGACACCCGTATGGTTGCCGCAGGAGGTAAACGTTCGGTTAGCGACCGCCTCACAAACGGGTCGCAGCCGGTGAGAACCATTTGGCAACGACTCCGCGGCTAGCGTCTCCGGCATGGGTCGGGGAGTAAGCACGTCATGAGAGTTCGTGAGAACGTGTTGAAGGCCAAGCACTTCCAGCTGGAGGCGGCGCGACGGCGCGCCGCCCAGGTGGAGACGATGGTGGCCGAGCTCGATCGCATGGCCGCCGAGCTCGATCAACAGATCGTGCACGAGGAGCGCCGCGCCGGCATCACCGACCCGACGCACTTCGCCTATCCGACGTTCGCGCGCGCCGCCCGGCAGCGCCGCGACAACCTTGCCGCCTCCGTCCGCGACCTCGCCTTGCAGCGCGAGCGCGCAGCCTCGGCGCTCGCCGACGCCGAGGCCGAGTACGCCGCGGTGCTGGCGCGCGTCGAACGCAGCGAGGAGCGGCCCGGCGACGAGAGCCAGCTCGCCGGCCGCCGTCTCGCCCGCGCCCGCTGAGGGCGGCGCAATGCGAGGGCCCGGGCGGCGCGTCCGCCCGGCGATGCCGGCCTTCGACAACACCAAGCGGTGAACACTCCAGATTCCGGTTGCTCGTTCGGAACAAAATCGGAACAATCCGGCGACCATCCGTTCCGGGATCCGCCGATGAGCCTTGCCGCCGCCCTCCTCACCGATCCGCCGTTCACCGATGGCCGGCAGTCGGCC
Organism: Pseudoxanthobacter sp. M-2; assembly: GCF_046156265.1. Taxonomy (NCBI): domain Bacteria; kingdom Pseudomonadati; phylum Pseudomonadota; class Alphaproteobacteria; order Hyphomicrobiales; family Segnochrobactraceae; genus Pseudoxanthobacter; species Pseudoxanthobacter sp. M-2. The sequence continues at coordinate 39,927 of NZ_JAWDIR010000047.1, read as the reverse complement.
ACCGCTCTGGCGATCCGGCGCGGGGCGCGCAGGCTGTTGCGGCTGCACGGATTCCAGGCGCTGACCGAGATGGCCCTGCCCTCCGGGCGGCGGGCGGATCTCGCCGCGCTCGGGCCGTCGGGCGAGATATGGATCGTCGAGATCAAGTCGTCGCTCGCCGACTGGCGGGCAGACGCCAAGTGGCCGGACTACCGCTTCCATTGCGACCGGCTGTTCTTCGCGACGCTGCCCGAGGTCGCCGCGGTCGCCCCCTTCCCCGAGGACGCGGGGCTGATCCTCACCGACGGTCACGTCGCCGAGATGGTGCGCATGGCGCCGGAGCACCGTCTGGCGGGTGCGACGCGGCGCTGGCTGACGCTGCGCTTCGCGCACGGCTGCGCCCGCCGGCTGCACGACCTCGAGGACCCGCTCGCAGCCACCCTCGACCGCGACGCCTGACGGGGGGCCGGTGTGATGTCCGAGAACCGCGAATTGGACGCCGGACAGACGGTTGCGGCGATGCCGGCCGCGTGGCGAACGGCGCCGAACGGCCGCCGCCGGGCGCGCGGGCTGGGCCTCGCGCTGCCGGGCGTGCCAGGGCCGTTCAACGCCATCACCGACGTCGCAGGCGTCGAGGTGGGCCTGACGACGCTCATTCGCGGCGACGGCCCGTGTGCGCCCGGGCGGGGCCCTGTTCGCACCGGCGTCACCGCCATCCTGCCGCGGGGCCGCGCCGGCATCGCCACGCCGGTGCTCGCCGGCACCGCGATGCTGAACGGCAACGGCGAACTCACCGGCTCGTGGTGGATCGAGGAGACGGGGCGCTGCGAGCTCGCGATCACCATCACCAACACCCACTCCCTCGGCACCGCTCGCGACGCGACGCTGAAGTGGGCGGCGCGCAGCGGCCGGATGTCGCCCGGGCAGGACTGGGGGCTGCCCGTCGCGGCCGAGACCTATGACGGCTTCCTGAACGACATCAACGGCTTCCACGTCCACGACGAGCACGTCTTCGCGGCCCTGGACGCAGCCGAGGGCGGACCCGTGCCGACCGGCTCGGTCGGCGGCGGCACCGGCATGATCTGCTACGGCTTCAAGGGCGGCACCGGCGGCGCCTCGCGCCGGGTCGAGGCGGCCGGTGGCTCCTGGACGGTCGCGACCCTGGTGCAGGCGAACTTCGGCCGCACCGAGGAACTCACCATCCTCGGCGTGTCCGTCGGCGCCCGCCTCGCCGCCGACGCCGCGGCCGGGGCGACGGCCACCGGCGGCGCCGGCTCGGTGATCGTCGTGGTGGCGACGGACGCGCCGCTGCTGCCCCATCAGCTGAAGCGCCTCGCGCGCCGTGTGCCGCTCGGGCTCGCCCGCACCGGCACCATCGGCCACCACTCGTCCGGCGACGTCTTCCTCGCCTTCACCACGGCGAACGCCGCGGCCACTGTGCCGGCTGAGGCGCCGATCTCGCTCGCCATGCTGCCGGAGGAGAGCCTCGACCCGCTGTTCGGGGCCGTCGTCGAGTGCGTCGAGGAGGCGGTGCTGGACGTCCTGTTCGCCAACGCCGACATGACCGGCCTCGACGGCCGCACGGTCCGGGTGCTGCCGCAGGGCCCGGTGCTGGCCATGCTCGACGCCGCCGGTCGGCTGGCGCACTGAGGGCACCGCCGGCGACCCCGCGGGCCGCAGGACACGGCGAGTGGCCGTCGCCACGGCTGTGCGGCATCATGGCGGGCAGAGGTGGCGCGGTCGGCGGCGGAGGGAGCACGGCCATGGGGCGAGGCGGACGCATCGCCGTCGGGGCGGCGATGGTGGTGATCGGACTGATCTTCCTCGTCAGCGGCTATCTGGGCGACGACATGTGGTTCATGGTTCGCCACCACGGGCCGCCACCACCCGGCACAACGCCGGGCATGCACCATTGGGAGACCGATCCCGTCGGCTACCTGATGGCGGCACTGATGTGGGTGCTGATCGTCGCAGTCGGCGTCGTGCTGCTCGCGCAGGGGCTGCGGGGCCGTCGGCCGCCGCCCTGAGCATCCGCAAAGACACGGTGCACGGATCAGCCGCCGGCACGACGGGGCCGCCGAGAGTCCTGCCGGCCCCGGACGCTGCCCCCGGCGGCATGGCGCAGAGATGAGATTGCAGGCCGTCAGACCGGCGTCGGGAGGCCACTTGGGCCTCCGTCGCGCTTTAGGCTCGGCCGCGCCTCGGCACCAGCCGAGCGCCGGGCTCAGCCGAGCTTCAGCGTCGCCTGCACTTCGCGGAGGGAGGCGAGCATGCGCTCGGCCTCGGAGCGCTGCGCCGGATCGCTGATGGCGGCGACGTCTTCCTCGGCAGCCCGGATCGACAGGGCGATCTGGTCGCCCTTCAACTGCTCGACCGGCACCGCCTCCTCGGCGAGAACCGTCAGGCCGGTGCCGTTCACGTCGGCGAAGCCGGAACGCACGAAGATGCGCTGCTCGTCACCCGCCGCGCCGATCACCCTGAGGATGCCCGGCCGCAGCATGGCGAGGAAGGGGGCGTGATCCTTCAGGACCTCGAACTCGCCCTCGCTGCCGGGGACGACGACGGAGCGCGCCTCACCCGAGACGAGCAGCCGCTCGGGGGAGACGAGCTCGAAGGGAAAAGTCGCGCCGGCGGTTCCGGTGGCCATGCTTCGATCCTGTCGCTGCACTCACGGAGACCCGCCGGGGCGGGTCTCCGAAAAGGAGTGGCGCTCGGCCTCAGGCCGCCTGCGCCGCGAGCTTCTGGGCCTTCTCGACCGCCGCCTCGATGGTGCCGACCATGTAGAAGGCCGCCTCCGGCAGGTGGTCGTACTTGCCCTCGCAAAGGCCCTGGAAGCCCTTGATCGTCTCGGCGAGGTCGACGAAGACGCCCGGCGAGCCGGTGAACACCTCGGCGACGTGGAACGGCTGCGAGAGGAAGCGCTCGATCTTGCGGGCGCGGGCCACCGCGACCTTGTCCTCTTCCGACAGCTCGTCCATGCCCAGGATGGCGATGATGTCCTGGAGCGCCTTGTAGCGCTGCAGGATCTCCTGGACGCGGCGGGCGACGGCGTAGTGCTCCTCGCCGACGATGCGCGGGTCGAGCATGCGCGAGGTCGAGTCGAGCGGATCCACCGCCGGATAGATGCCCTTTTCGGCGATCGAGCGGTTCAGCACCGTCGTCGCGTCCAGATGGGCGAACGAGGTGGCCGGCGCCGGGTCGGTCAGATCGTCGGCGGGCACGTAGATCGCCTGCACCGAGGTGATCGAGCCCTTCGTCGTGGTGGTGATGCGCTCCTGCAGGGCGCCCATGTCGGTGGCGAGCGTCGGCTGATAGCCCACCGCCGAGGGGATGCGGCCGAGCAGCGCCGACATCTCCGAGCCCGCCTGGGTGAAGCGGAAGATGTTGTCGACGAAGAACAGCACGTCCTGGCCCTGATCGCGGAAGTACTCGGCGATCGTCAGGCCGGTCAGGCCGACGCGGGCGCGGGCGCCCGGCGGCTCGTTCATCTGGCCGAACACCAGCGCGCACTTGGAGCCCGCGCCGCCGCCCTTCTGGTTCACGCCGGACTCGATCATCTCGTGGTAGAGATCGTTGCCCTCGCGGGTGCGCTCGCCGACGCCGGCGAACACCGAGTAGCCGCCGTGCGCCTTGGCGATGTTGTTGATGAGCTCCTGGATCAGCACCGTCTTGCCGACGCCGGCGCCGCCGAACAGGCCGATCTTGCCGCCGCGGGCGTAAGGCGCGAGGAGGTCGACGACCTTGATGCCGGTGACGAGGATCTGCGCCTCGGTCGACTGTTCGGTGTAGGCCGGGGCCGGCTGGTGGATGCCGCGCGTCTCGGAGTGCACGACGGGGCCGGCCTCGTCGATCGGCTCGCCGATGACGTTGATGATGCGCCCGAGCGTGCCGTCGCCGACCGGCACCGCGATCGGCTCGCCGGTGTCGTGCACGGCCTGGCCGCGGACGAGACCCTCGGTGGTGTCCATGGCGATGGCGCGAACCGTGTTCTCGCCGAGATGCTGCGCGACCTCGAGAACGAGCCGGATGCCGTGGTTGTCGGTCTCGAGCGCGTTCAGGATCTGCGGAAGGTGCTCCTCGAAGTGCACGTCGACGACGGCACCGATGACCTGCGCAATGTGGCCGACATTCTTCGTCATGGCTTTCTCGTCCTCGTCGGTCGGGCGGGGCGCCAGTGCGCCGAATCCTTGTCTCGTCTGCCGCGGGCGCGTGACGCCGCGGCGGTTCGCGTCACAGTGCCTCGGCGCCGGAAATGATCTCGATCAGTTCCTTGGTGATCTGCGCCTGACGCGAGCGGTTGTAGGTGATCGTCAGCTTGCCGATCATCTCGCCGGCATTGCGCGTCGCGCTGTCCATGGCGGACATGCGGGCGCCCTGCTCGGAGGCGGCGTTCTCGAGGAGCGCCCGGAACACCTGCACGGAGATGTTGCGCGGCAGGAGCTCGGCGAGGATGTCCTCCTCCTCCGGCTCGTATTCGTAGATGGCGCCGCCGACGGTGCGCTCGGCCGCGCCGGAGACGTCGGCCGGGATCAGCCGCTGCGCCGTCGGGATCTGCTGGATGACCGACTTGAACTGCGCATAGAACAACGTCGCGACATCGAACTCGCCGGCCGCGTAGAGCTCCAGCAGTTGCTTGCCGACCATATCCGCCTGCGCGAAGCCGACATTGCGGACGCCGCGCATCTCGATGGTGCGGATGATGCGCGGACCGAGATCACGCTTCAGGGCGTCGGCGCCTTTGCGGCCGACGCACAGGATCTTGACGGTCTTGCCCTGGGCGATCAGCCGGTTGGCATGCTCGCGGGCGAGCCTCGCGATCGAGGAGTTGAAGCTGCCGCAGAGGCCGCGCTCGGCCGTGCAGACAACGAGCAGGTGGGTGTCGTCGCGGCCGTTGCCGGCGAGCAGCGTCGGCGCGCCGGCAGCCCCCTCCATGCCGGAGGCGAGGCCGGCGAGCATCGCCTGCATCCGCTCGGCATAGGGACGGGCCGCGAGCGCCGCCTCCTGGGCGCGACGCAGCTTCGCCGCGGCGACCATCTGCATCGCCTTGGTGATCTTCTGCGTCGCCTTCACGGAGGCGATGCGGTTGCGCAGGTCCTTCAGGTTCGGCATCGGCGCTCCTCGACGGCGTCGCTACGCGGGTTCGCGGCCGTCAGGCCGAGAACGTCTTCGAGAAGGCGTCGAGAGCCGCCTTCAGCCGGTCGCGCAGCTCCGGCGTCAGCTCCTTCTTCGCCCAGATGCCGTCGAGCAGGTCCTTGTGCTCGGCGCGCAGGAACGACAGCAGCCCGGTCTCGAACGGCCGCACCTGGGCAACCGCCAGGCGGTCGAGGTAGCCGTTGACGCCGGCGAAGATCACCGCGACCTGCTCTTCCGTCTTCAGCGGCGAGAACTGCGGCTGCTTCAGGAGCTCGGTCAGGCGGGCGCCGCGGGCGAGCAGGCGCTGCGTGGTGGCGTCGAGGTCGGAGCCGAACTGCGCGAAGGCCGCCATCTCGCGGTACTGCGCGAGCTCGCCCTTGATCGAGCCGGCGACCTGCTTCATCGCCTTGATCTGCGCCGAGGAGCCGACGCGCGACACCGAGAGGCCGACGTTCACCGCCGGGCGGATGCCCTGGTAGAACAGGTTGGTCTCGAGGAAGATCTGGCCGTCGGTGATCGAGATGACGTTCGTCGGGATGTAGGCCGACACGTCGTTCGCCTGCGTCTCGATGACCGGCAGCGCCGTCAGCGAGCCGCCGCCGTTCGCCTTGTTGAGCTTGGCGGCGCGCTCGAGCAGGCGGGAATGCAGGTAGAACACGTCGCCCGGATAGGCCTCGCGGCCCGGCGGGCGGCGCAGCAGCAGCGACATCTGGCGGTAGGCGACGGCCTGCTTGGAGAGGTCGTCATAGGCGATCACGGCGTGCATGCCGTTGTCGCGGAAATACTCGCCCATCGTGCAGCCGGTGAACGGCGCCAGATACTGCATGGCGGCCGGATCGGAGGCGGTGGCCGCGACGACGATCGAGTACTGCAGCGCGCCGGCGTCCTCGAGCGCCTTCACGAACTGCGCCACCGTCGAGCGCTTCTGCCCGACCGCGACGTAGATGCAGTAGAGCTTGACGTTCTCGTCAGTGCCGGCGTTGAGCGGCTTCTGGTTCAGGAAGGTGTCGAGGACGATCGCCGTCTTGCCGGTCTGGCGGTCGCCGATGATCAGCTCGCGCTGGCCACGGCCGACCGGGATCAGCGCGTCGATCGCCTTCAGGCCCGTCGACATCGGCTCGTTCACCGACTGGCGCGGGATGATGCCCGGCGCCTTGACGTCCACCCGCTTGCGCTCGGTGGCGTCGATCGGGCCCTTGCCGTCGATCGGGTTGCCGAGACCGTCGACGACGCGGCCGAGCAGGCCCTTGCCGACGGGGGCGTCCACGATCGCGCCGGTGCGGCGGACGGTATCGCCCTCGGAGATCTCGCGGTCGGAGCCGAAGATCACGACGCCGACATTGTCGACTTCGAGGTTCAGCGCCATGCCGCGCGTGCCGTTCGGGAACTCGACCATCTCGCCGGCCTGGACCTTGTCGAGGCCGTAGACGCGGGCGATGCCGTCGCCGACGGAGAGCACCTGGCCGACCTCGGAGACCTCGGCCTCCTGGCCGAAGTTCTTGATCTGCTCCTTGAGGATTGCGGAAATTTCCGCGGCCCGGATGTCCATCAGCCGACCTCTTTCATCGCGATCCTGAGGGAATTCAATTTGGTCTTGAGCGACGTGTCGATCATGCGCGAGCCGAGCTTGACGATCAGCCCGCCGATGAGGCTGGCGTCGACGCTCGTCTTCAGCCGCACGTCCTTGCCGGTCGACTCCGAGAGAGCCGCCTTCAGGGACGCGAGGTGCGTCTGCGAGAGCGGCTCGGCGGAGGTGACCTCGGCCGTCGTCTCGCCACGACCAGCGGCGACCAGGGCGCGGTAGGCGCGGATCATCTCGCCTGCCACGAACAGCCGCCGGTTACGGGCGGCCAGCTTGAGGAAATTGGCGGCATAGCCACCGATCCCCGCCCGCTCCAGCACGGCGGCGAGGCCGCTCGTCTGCTCGTCGGGGGAAAACACCGGGCTCTTCACGAGGCGGCGCAGATCGACGCTCTCGTCAAGCAGCGCCGCGAACCGGTCGAGGTCCGCCTCGACGGCGTCGATAGCCCCCTCCTGCTTCGCCAGCTCGTAGAGAGCGGAGGCGTAGCGTTCGGCGACACCGGAGACGTGCTGGTCCTGATCGGTCACGGATAGCGTCTCTCGCACACGGAAGACCTTCGGGCTTGCTCACGCGGGGCAATTCCGAAGGCCTTGAAAGATAAGAGACTTTCCAAGGGGCGGAGAGGCACGCGGCGAGCCCCCCGGAAGCCAAGGGTGCCGATACCATAGGCAATCCGGCGGCGCAACAGCGGCTCCCCGTGCAGTTTGCGGAGGGAGCGCGGCGGGTCGCCGCGCCCACGGGATTTCCGGCCATCCGCGTCGGCGCCGCACCCGCTCATACGAAGCTCTGCGGCTCGACGTCGACGTGGCGCTCGACCCCGCCACGCGGCGGCGGGGCGGCGGCGAGCCAGGCGCGCAGGTAGCCCGGCAGGTCGAGCCCGCGGGCCGCTTTGACGAGCAGGCGGAAGCGGTGGCGGCCGCGCAACACGGCGAGTGCCGCCTCCGCGGGGCCGAGCACCTGCGCGCCGTCTGCCCGTGGCGCGGCGAGCGCCAGCGCACGCGCATACGATTCGGCGCTGGCCCGATCAGGCCCTGAGACGACGATAGCCGCGAGCCGGCCGAACGGCGGCAGGCCGGCACGGCGGCGGGAGTCGATCTCGGCGGCATAGAAGGCGTCGGAATCCCCCGCCACCAGCGCTCGCATCACCGGGTGGTCGGGATTGTGGGTCTGCAACAGCCCGACGCCGGCCGCACCCGTGCGGCCTGCCCGCCCCGTGACCTGGGACAGCAGCTGGAACGTCCGCTCGGCGGCACGTGGATCGCCGGAGACGAGGCCGACGTCGGCATCGACGACGCCGACCAGCGTCAGCTTCGGGAAGGTGTGGCCCTTGGCGACGAGCTGTGTGCCGACGAGCAGATCAACCTTGCCCTCGGCCACCAGCGCGAGCTCGCGGCGGATGCGCTCGGTGCCGCCGGTGTCCGACGACAGCACCAGGAGGCGCGCCTGCGGAAACCGCTCCGCCGCCTCCTCCGCCACCCGCTCGACACCCGGCCCGCAGGCGACGAGGCGACCCTCGGCGCCGCACGACGGGCAGGCATCCGGCCGTTTCTCGGTGTGGCCGCAGTGGTGGCAGACGAGCTGGTCGCGCAGGCGGTGGTCGACCAGCCAGGCCGAGCACTGCGGACACTGGAAGCGGTGGCCGCAGGCGCCGCAGAGCGTCAGCGGCGCGTAGCCGCGGCGATTGAGGAAGAGCAGCGCCTGCTCGCCGCGCTCCAGATTGCGCGCCACGGCGTTCGCCATCGGCGGCGACAGCCAGCGGCCGCGCTCCGCCGGCGAGCGGCGGAGGTCGATGACGGCGACGTTCGGCAGCACGCCGCCGCCGGTGCGGGCGCCGAGCACGAGGCGCTTGTAGCGGCCGGCGTCGGCGTTGACGCGGCTTTCCACCGACGGCGTCGCGGACGACAGCACCACGGGGAAGTTGCCGATTCGCCCGCGCACCACCGCCATGTCGCGGGCGTTGTAGGGGACGCGGTCGTCCTGCTTGTAGGCGACCTCGTGCTCCTCATCGACCACCACCAGCCCGAGCCGCTTGAACGGCAGGAACAGCGCCGAGCGCGCCCCGACGACACACGGCACCGTCCCCTCGCACACCCCCCGCCAGACGCGGGCGCGCTGCGCCGCCGGCACCGCCGAGTGCCATTCGGCCGGGCGCGCCGCGAATCGCGTCTCGAAGCGGGCGAGCACGCTTTGCGTCAGCGCGATCTCCGGCATCAGCACCAGCGCCTGCCGGCCCTGACGCATCGTCTCGGCGGCGGCCTCCAGGAACACGTCGGTCTTGCCGGAGCCGGTGACGCCGTCGATCAGCGTCACCGAGAAGCCGCCCGCCTGCACCGTCTCGCGCAATGCCGCGGCGGCGGCCGCCTGCTCGGGCGAGAGCGTCGGCGCCCGGCCGAGGCCCGCGTCGGGCGTAGCGACGATCGGCACCGGCGGCATCGTGACGACCGCGAGGCTGCCGGCGGCGAGCAGCCCCTCCACCACCGATGTGCTGACGCCGGCGGCCGCCGCCAGGCCGCCGCGCGACCAGGCGAGACCGTCTTCGGTGAGAGCGAGAACGCGGGCGCGGGCGGGCGTCATCCGCTCCGGCGGCGGGCCGACGCGGACGACGCCGTAGCGCGGCGCTTCCGGCGCGTAGGCCTGCGGCGCGCGCAGGGCCATGCGCAGCACCATGCCGCGCGGCGACACCGTCCAGCGCGCCACCCACTCGACGAAGGCGCGCATCTCGGCGTCGATCGGCGGCACCGGCACGATCGCCTCGATGGCGCGCAGGCGATTGTGGCCGATGGAGTCGTCCGGCGGGTCCTCCCAGACCGCGCCGAGGACGCGCCGGGGGCCGAGCGGCACCTCGACGATGGTGCCGGGCGCGAGCGGCTCGTCGGCCGCGTAGGTGTACGCGGTGTCGACGGCGACGGGCAGGAGCACGGACACGCGATGGCGCATCCGCCCCCTTTAGGCGAAAGCGCCGCCGGGCGCACCCTCGGCGGTCGCGGGGCAGGGCCGCGGTGGCCTCACCGCTCGATCGGCACGCCGACGAGGTTGCCCCACTCGGTCCAGGAGCCGTCGTAGACGCGCACGTCCGGGTAGCCGAGGATCTGCGTCATCGCGAAGTAGGCGACGGTCGCGCGGTGGCTCATCCGGCAGTAGGCGATCGTCGGCATTTCGGGCGTCAGCCCGCGCTCGGCGGCCATGACGGCGAGCTCAGCCTTCGGCTTGAAGCTCTGGGTCTCGTCGAAGAGGTCCATGTAGAAGAGGTGGCGGGCACCCGGGATGCGGCCCGGCCGCACCGCGCCGACGTCCGGCCCGCCCGGCCCGCCGACGCGCTCGCCGCGGTATTCCTCCGGCGAGCGGGCATCGACGATGGCGATCTCGGGATTGCCGAGCAGCGCCACGACGCGGTCGCGCAGGATGCGCATCTCCTCGCGGCGCGGCGTCGGGTGATAGGCACGCGGCGCCGGCGCGTCGGGGACGTCGGTGGTCAGCGCCCGCCCCTCGGCCACCCAGCGCTTGCGGCCGCCGTCGAGCAGGCGGACGTCGGCGTGGCCGCAATAGCGCAGCGTCCACCAGGCGTAGATGCCGAACTGGATGCCCTCGCCGTAGAACACCACGATGGTGTCGTTGCCGATGCCGGCAGCCCCCATGCGGCGGGCGAATTCCTCCGGGCTCGGGAACTCGCGCATGCGCGCGTCCCACAGCGCCTCCTTCCACTTCCAGGCCCTGGCGCCCGGGACGTGGCCGGCCTTGTAGGCGGCGAAATCGTCCTGGCCCATGCCGGCGATCTCGATCAGGCGGATGTCGCGGTGGCGGTTCGCTTCCAGCCACTCCGGCGTGACGAGGGCCGTCGGCTCGGGGCCCGATTCGGCCACGCTCGTGTTCGTCGGATCGCTCATGCCGCCCTTGCCCCTTCGCCGCCCTCGCGGCGGACCCTGACCACCATCTCCGAGCCCGCCGCCATGCGGCTGCCGACGCCGCCGGAAAGCGCCTCGCGCTCGGCGAGCGCCACGCCGGCCGCGTCGAGCCCCGCCGGCACGATGACGTCGACGGCGATACGCTCGCGCTTCTCCCCGCGCGCCGACGGCTCGAACGACACCTCGACGGCGAGCGGCATCGCCGGCAGCGAGGCGCCCTCCAGCGTGTTGCGCAGCCGGCCCGTGACGCAGGAGCCGATCGCCAGCAGCAGCAGCTCGCCCGAGGTGCAGCCGGCGTCGGTGCCGCCGTCCTCGCGGGTGCGGTCCATGACGACGCGGTGCTGCCGCGCCGTCCCTTGCAACCGCCGCCCCTCCTGCCGTTCCACGCGAACGTGTGCCACTCTCGGCCTCCCGGTCCGGATTGATTTGTCTGACCGTACGACGGTCATAGGGGTTGTCAATGGTTTGGGAAGGGCGCGCCATGCCGCGTCAGCATCGAACTCGTCAAAGGTGACGCATGACTTCTGACAGCAGTCAGCCGTTGATCACACGAGAGCAGATGCTTCCCTTGTTCGTCGATGCGGTACCAAGCTTTCTGCGCTCGTGGCAGGCTTTCGTATCCGACTGGCAGGCCGAACCTGAGCTACCGCTCTACCTCGCACTCGGCGACCTTGCGTGTCATCTCATCGACCAGTTGTCTCGGGGCGACATTACGCACTTCCCGGCGGTGTTCGGGCTCGTCGAGCGCTGCCACGCGCACGGCGACCCTTATGTGCAGGAGGCCGTGACGATCGGATTGCTGGAGGACTTGCAGAATCCGAACCTGCACGTGACCACCGCCCCGTCAGACTTCGAAGTCTGGCTCGCGCCGAGGAGCAAAGCTGCGTGGGACAGCTTGCACCGCTTCTGGGCCGGCGAGGCTCCGTACGTGCGAGGGGTATGACCAGGAGCGCAGCGCCGGCCACCCCCTAAGCAGGCGTTTCCGCCGCCCGAGCGTTGACAGTCCGCCGCCGAGTCCGCTATCTCCCCGGCACGAAATCGGCGGGTGCCTTGGTGCCTGCCCTGACTTTTGCGCCGGAGCGCCGGGACCCATGAAGATCAAGAATTCGATGAAGTCGCTGCTCGGTCGGCACCGCGACAACCGTCTGGTGCGCCGCAAGGGCCGCATCTACATCATCAACAAGAAGGCGCCGCGCTTCAAGGCGCGCCAGGGCTGAAGCCCTGCGGCGCCGGCCCCTCGGGGTCGGCACCCGGCGGCCCCGCGGCCGCCCTTCCAGCTTCATGACAGAACGGGCGCGTGGCATCAGGTCGCGCGCCTTTTTGTGTTGCCCGCCGCGCCGCTGCCTTTGACCCGCCACGGGTCGCGCGCAATATCTGCGGGATGCGCACCCTCTCCCCCCTCCGCGCCGGCCTGTCGGCGCTCGTCGCCGCAGCGGTGATCGCCGCCCCGCTCGCGGCCGTGCCGGTCCGTGCCCAGTCGCCGGAGGCCGCCCCGCCGGACACCCTGCCTCCGGGCGTCACGCCGCTGCCGGACCTGCCTTCGCCCAACCCGCGCGCGCCCAATCTGCTGGAGCCGCCGGCCGAGTTGCCATCGGCGCGCCCGCATCTCCCGCCCGGCCACCCCGAGACGGATCAGGAGACGGCCGGCAAGCCCGAGCCGAAGGCGGAGCCCACCCTCGATTCGCTGTTCACCGACCTTGCGAACGCCAAGGACGACCGCACGGCCGGCCAGGTCGCGAACCGCATCCAGCGGCGGCTCGCCGCCTCCGGCAGCGCCACCATCGACGTTCTGATGGGGCAGGCCCAGGCGGCGATCGGCGCCGAGAACCTGCCGCTGGCGCTCGACCTGCTCGACGCCGTCACGCGGCTGCAGCCGGCCTTCGCGGAGGGCTGGAGCCGCCGCGCCGCCGTCCACTACCAGCGCGACGACTTCGGCAAGGCGCTGGCCGATCTCGAATATGCGCTCGCCCTCGAGCCGCGCGACTGGCGCACCCTGGTCGGCCTTGGGGTCGTGCTCAGGGCGCTCGATCGCGAGGAGGCGGCGCTGAAGGCCTACGAGGCGGCGCTCGCCGTGCATCCGCGCAACGAGGAGGCGAAGAAGGCGCACGACGACCTCGCCGCCGAGGTCCGCGGCGTGGAGCTTTGAGCCCCCGGGCGCGGTGAGAGCCCGCATGGTCGCCCTCGTCGTCGGCACCGTTCTGGCCCTGCCGCTCATCGCGGCCGCCGGATCGGCCGTCGCCACCCGCGTTCTCGTCGCCCGCATCGAGGCGGCCCATCCCCCGGTCGGCCGATTCGTCGAGGCCGCCGGCCGCCGCACGCATCTCGTCGACCTGCCTGCCTCCCCCGGTGCCGCCGACGCGCCGGCCGTCGTCTTCCTGCATGGGGCGGTCGCGACCCTCGGCGACCCTCTGCAGGCCTTCCGACGGCCTCTGGAGGGGCGAGCCCGTCTCGTCTTCCTCGACCGCCCCGGCCACGGCTACTCCGACCGCGGCGGGCCGGAGGACGCCGACCCGATCGTTCAGGCCGACGCCATCGCCGCGACGCTGGCCGCGATCGGCGTGCAGCGCGCGGTCTTCGTCGGGCACTCCTTCGGAGGGGCTGTGGCCGCCGCCTTCGCCGTCGCCTATCCGGAACTCACCGCGGGCCTGGTGCTGCTTGCGCCCGCGACGCACCCGTGGCCGGGCGGCGTTTCTTGGTCCTATGACCTCGTCGGCGCGCCGGTCGTCGGCGGGATCGTCAGCAGGACGATCACGACGCCGCTCGGGCTAGCGCTGCTGCCGTCGGGCTTCGCCGGCGTGTTCGCGCCCAAAGTGCCGGCGGACGGGCTCATCGAGGCGACGGCGGCGAAGCTCGCGCTCCGGCCGCTGGCCTTCCGCGCGAGCGCCGAGGACATCCGCGGCCTGAAGGCGCGGCTCGCCGCCTTCGTGCCGCGCTATGCGGAGATCACCGCGCCGACCGTGGTTCTCGCCGGCGACCGCGACCGCGTCGTCTCGACGGACATCCACGCCCGCGCGCTCGTCGCCGCAGTGGCGGGCGCCCGCCTCGTCGTCCTGCCCGGCGCCGGCCATGCCCTGCAGCACACCCGCACAGACGTCATCGTCGCGGAGATCGAGCGGATGCTGGCGGACGTCACCGTCGCGCCGGCCGCGACCACCGCATATGGGTCAGCAGGAGGCGCCGCCCCGACCGCGGCGGGTGCCGTGGTCGACTGAGCCGCTCCGACCGCCCCCCATCGAGGAAAGCGAGCGGCGGCGACGGGCCCGTCCGGTGCGCGACGCTACTTCGTCCCGTACATCCGGTCGCCGGCGTCGCCGAGGCCGGGCATGATGTAGCCCTTCTCGTTCAGGCGCTCGTCGACCGCCGCCGTGACGATCGGCACGTCCGGGTGGGCGTCGCGCAAGCGGTGCACGCCCTCGGGCGCGGCGAGCAGGCAGACGAACTTCATCTCGGCCGCACCGCGCTCCTTCAGCCGGTCGACCGCCGCCACCGCCGAGTTCGCCGTCGCCAGCATCGGGTCGAGGACGATGACGCGGCGCTCGGCGATGTCCGGCGGCGCCTTGAAGTAGTACTCCACCGCCACCAGCGTCTTCGGATCGCGGTAGAGCCCGACGTGGGCGACGCGCGCCGCCGGCACGAGGTCGAGCATGCCCTCGAGCAGCCCGTTGCCGGCTCGCAGGATCGAGGCGAAGACGAGTTTCTTGCCGGCCAGCACCGGCGCCTGCATCGTCGCGAGCGGCGTCTCGATGGTGGTCGTCGTCAGTTCGAGATCCCGCGTCGCCTCGTAGCAGAGCAGCATCGAGATCTCGCGCAGGAGGCGGCGGAACTCGACGGTCGGCGTGTCCTTCTCCCGCATCAAGGTGAGCTTGTGCTGCACCAGCGGGTGGTCGATCACCGTCACCCCGTCCGCCCACATCTGCGCCATCGAAAATTCCCTGCCCGCTCGCTCGCTGCGTCGGCGCGGACTGTAGCGGCTCGGGGACGGGGCTTGAAGCGGCGAAGTCCGGTTGCGGGTGCGACAGGGTTGAGTGGCACCTGCCCCCTGCCGCAGACACGCGGAGGCGGCTCACCCCCACAGTGCTCATTCCCGGCCTTGTGCCGGGAACCCATCCCCCTCCGCGCGCTCGACGACCGTGATCCGAGGTGCTCACGTCCGATATCGCATGGGTTCCCGGCACAAGGCCGGGAATGACTGCGGAGAGGTCTGTCGCCCCAGCCACCCCGTAGAAGATTCGCCCAATCGAACGCTCCGCTTTCGGCAGCCGCCGCCCCGCAGCTATCATGCCGGCATCGCGGCCGCCCGAAGATGGCCCGGACGGGGAGGACACCTTGCCCATCGACACGACCACCGCTCGGCGAGAACCCATGCGATCCACGGCATCCGCCGCCGGCCCGAGCCGTCGCGGCGCGCTCGCCGCGCTGTTCGCCGCCGCCACCCTGCCAGCCCTCACCCCCGCCGCCGCCCGCGCCGCCGCGGTCGAGGGCGCCGTCCGCCCCGAGGACGAGGGCTTCATGCGCGTCGCGCTGGAAGAGGCGGCGCTCGCCGAGTTTCCGTTCGGGGCAGCGATCGTCGTCGATGGCGCGCTGCAGGCGAAAGGCCACAATCTCGGCCGCGGCGACCCGACCGCCCACGGCGAGATGACGGCGATCCGCACCTTCATCGCCGAGAAGGGCCCCGCCGGGCTGAAGGGCGCGACGCTCTACACCTCCGGCGAGCCGTGCGCGATGTGCATGTCGGCGATCATCTGGTGCGGCATCGGCCGCGTCGTCTACGCCGCCTCGATCGCCGAGCTCACGACCGTCATCGGCCAGATCCAGATCCCCTGCGCCGAGGTCGCCGAGCGCACCCCGTTCGCCACCGTCGAGGTCACCGGCGGCGTGCTCGCCGACGAGGCGATGGCGCTGTTCAGGAAGTAGGGGCGGCGCCGCCCCCCTCCCCCTGCATCAGCACGATCAGCACGATGCCGGTGAGCGTGATGAAGCGGTTGGCGCTTTCGAGGCCGTTCCACTGGTGCGACTGCCACATCGCGAACCACTCGCCGCCGACCACCGTGAAGCCGAGGCCGTAGAGCAGCAGCGCCATCATCAGCCCGACGGCGGCGTAGCCCTTCACCGCCTGGAAGCGCGCCGGGTCGCCGGTCGCCAGCGCCAGCCGCGCGGTCGCCGTCACCAGCACCGCGGCGGTGGCGAGCTGCCAGCCGATGATCGACCAGTAGAAGAGCGTTTGCAGCGTCGGGTCGGTGATCGCCCGCCAGCGCAGGGTGGAGTCGGCGAAGATCGTGTCCATCGCCAGCACGTGCTGCACGAAGGCCCAGTTCGAGCCGTAGTCGGTGAGGTTGCCGAAGGCGAACAGCACGAACAGCGCCGCCACCGTGCCGACCAGCGCCGTCTTGCCGAGCCGCAGCAGCATCCCCGTCCCCCAACTGCAACGCGGCCGCAGCCGCCGTCAGAACACCGTGCCGTCGCTCTCGATCTTCAAAGGCGGCCCGCCGTCGTGGCGCAAGGTGCGGGCGATGCGGCGCCCAGCCGCCCAAGTGCCGCCCTCGAGCACGGCGGCGAGCGGCAGGCTCTCGGCGTCGAGGCCGAGGCGGGTGCGCACCAGCGGCGCCAGCCGGTCGATCAGCGCCACCGTCAATGCCCGCCAGCCGACGATGAGCGAGGAGCCGACGGCGTGCGTCCGCTCGGCATCCGCCGGGTCGGTGAGGCGGATGACGCCGGTGTCGAGGAAGAGGCCGCCGTTGCGGTACTCGGCGAGGCCGGTGAGCCCGTCCAGTTCCACCACCTCGACACCGGCCCAGCCGAGCGGCTCGAGCAGCGAGTAGGACAGCCACTGCGACAGCTTGTGCAGCGGCACGAGGCCGGTGGTGATGTCGTCCGTGTTGATCGCCGGGTGGCGCCAGGTGTCGCCGAGGGGCACCTCGGCCAGCACCAGCCGCGACGGCCAGATGGGGCCGAGGGCATCGAGCACCAGCGCCAGGATCTCGGCCGCCGGCAGCTGCCCGCCCTCGGCGCGGGCGACGAGCGCGTCGACGATGCCGCCCGGCCGCGGCTCGTCCTCCATCGCGAAGACGTCGTCGCGGTCGGCGCAGGCGATGCCGAGGCGGCGCATCAGGTCCGCCCGCCCGTCGAGCCCCGCGAGCGGGTTGCCGGGCTTCACCTTGAAGCCGGCCGACAGTTCCTCGGTCGCAAGCGTCGCGAGCGAGATGGCATCGGCGCGCAGCGGATCGGCCGGCACGGCCGAGAACAGCCCGGAGACGAACATCGCGACGCTCGCGACCGCGAGCCCTTCGGAGCGCGAATAGGCCTCGCCGGTCAGGCCCTCACGATAGACCCAGTCGGGTCCCGCGCCAGCGTCGAGCAGCACCGAGACGATGGCGAGATCGGCCGCCGCGCGCGCAGCCCCCCGCGGATCGGTCCAGCCCCGCGCCGCCGCGATCGCCCCGAAGCGGTCGTGCCCGCCGGCGGAGAAGTGCCGGAAGCGCGAGTGCGGCGGCACGACGAGGTCCGGATAGGCCGCGCGGGTCGTCTCGGCGACGAGGTCGGCGGCGTTCTCGAGCCGGTCGAGATCGACCGAGAGCTCGGCGACATTCCCGTCGAGGGTGGCGGCCAGGATCATGTTGGCCCGCTCACGCACGGCGTGCGCCGACAACAGCGAGCGCGCCAGCGCCTCGTCGGGGTGGGGGTCGGGGTTCCGGTCGCTACCCTGCAGGGACATTCACTCTCCTGTCCGGGCCCGCGGGGCCGCACGTTCAAGTCGCATAACGACGTATCCAGTCGACGAAGGCCGCCTCGTCCAGCGTTCCGGCCGCGAGACGCTCCACGGCCTCCGCGGCTTCGTCCTGGGGTGCCGTGAAGGTCAGTCCGTTCAACTCGAGGAACGCGACGAAGGTAACGAAGCCCGTCCGCTTGTTGCCGTCGATGAAAGGATGATTGCGCACGATCGCGGCGCAGTAGAGCCCGCCCAGCGCGACGATGTCGTCCTCGCCGGCATAAAGGTGGGCGTTCATCGGCCGCGCCAGGGCGCCTTCGAGCAAGCCGGCGTCGCGCACGCCGGCCGGTCCGCCGAACAGGCGGATCGCGTGCTCGTGAAGGGCGAGCACGCCGTTCACGGTCATCCAGACGATGTCGGACATCAGCGTGCGAGACGCTTCATCGTCTCCGCATAGCGGCGCATCACGTCGAGACCCGCTTCGACCTGTCGGTCGATCTCCGATGCATCACGCCCGATCAACAGGCCGGACTCCGTCGTCGTGCCGACAGCGCTCTCGCCGGGCGCGATGCCGAGGAGATCGGCGACGCTGCGCGGCAGCACCACCTCTTCGGCGTCCTCGTCGATGCGAACGGAAATCCTGGTCATCGTCCTCACTCCTGCCCGCCGGCGCTCCGAAGGGCTGTCGCAACGGTAGCACACCAGCGGGCGGCGATCATCTGACGCCCTACCCCTCCAGCGGCCGCCCGACCACCGTCGCGAGGTCCGCCGGCCCTTCCGGCGCGTAGTAGCCGGCCGCCTTCTTCGCCTCCATCTCGACGTGGGCGTCGGGCGGCACGAGGCCCTCCGGGATCGGCACGCGCTCGCCGATGTCGATGCCGGAGGCGACGATGGCGTCGTATTTCATGTTCGACATCGAGACGAAGCGGTCGATGCGGGTGAGGCCGAGCCAGTGCAGCACGTCCGGCATCAGTTGCTGGAAGCGGGCGTCCTGCACGCCGGCGACGCACTCGGTGCGCTCGAAGTAGGTCGCCGCCTGGTCGCCGCCGGCCTGGCGCTTGCGGGCGTTGTAGACGAGGAACTTCGTAACCTCGCCGAGCGCCCGGCCCTCCTTGCGGTTGTAGACGATGAGGCCGACGCCGCCCTCCTGCGCCTGCCGCACGCACTCCTCGATGCCGTGCACGAGATAGGGCCGGCAGGTGCAGATGTCGGAGCCGAACACGTCCGAGCCGTTGCACTCGTCGTGGACGCGACAGGTGAGCGGCGCTCGGCCCAGCATGGCCGGGTCTCCGAAGAGGTAGACCGTCATGCCACCGATCGGCGGCAGGAAGACGTCGAGGTCCGGCCGGGTGACGAGCTCGGGATACATGCCGGCCGTCTGCTCGAACAGCACGCGGCGAAGCTCGTCCTGGCCGACGCCGAAGCGCTCGGCGATGCCCGGCAGGTACCAGACCGGGTCGATCGCCGCCTTGACGACGGAGACGTCGCCGTTCGCCAGCATCACCGTGCCGTCGGCCTTGAGCCGCCCCTTCTCCACCGCCCGCTCGATCTCCGGCAGCGCCACGTGGGCGCGGGTGACGGCAATCGTCGGGCGGATGTCGATGCCCTCCGATATGGGGTCGGCGAACACCTGGCCGGCCATCGCCCCGAACGGGTCGAGCGAGACGATCTTCTCCGGCGTCGTCCACTGCGGATGCGGGCCGATCTCGACCACCGGCGCGGTGTCCTTGAGGTCCGGCCGCTGGATCGGGTTGAGGGCGCCGGACGACACCGCGAGCGCCCGGTACAGCGCATAGGCGCCACCATAGGTGCCGATGACGTTGCGGTCGCCGGGCCGCGTCACGCTCGCCACCACCGGCCCGCGCGCCCGCGGGTCAGCCGCCCCCCACGCGATCGGGAAGCGCACCGGCGTGCCGGCGCCGGGGTGCGAGGTGAGGCGGATGTGGGTCGAGCGGTTCGGCGTGGTCATCGGGGCACTCGCACGGGACACGAGGCCGGCCGCGACGCCCGCGGACCGGCGAAGCACGGGAGTCTAGCACGGTGCGCGGGAAGGGCGAGGGGGTGGCGGAGCGGTAGGCCTCGCTACTGCCGGGCGTCATCAGCGGATGCGCAACACGCCCCTACCCCGCCAGCCGGACGATCTCCCCCGCCATCGCCGGATACGCTTTGGCGAGCGTCGCGGCGTCGCCCATCTCGGCATCGCCGGGGATGGCGCCGGGCCAGGCCGTGGTGCCGAGCAGCGCGTAGCCGTGGACGCCGCGGGTGCGGGCGGCGTGGAAGGTGCCGCCGGGGATGAGGCAGGAGGGCCGCGCCCCGGTGGTGACGCCGCTGCCGAGCAGCACCACCTCGCCGGAGCCCGGGGGAAGCCCGCGGCCATCGGGATAGTGACCGTCCGGATAGAGCAGCAGCAGTTCGAGGTCGTCGCCGGCGTGGTGCTGGTACATCTGGTCGACCCGCAGCCGGTGCAGCACGACGGGCGCGTCGGGGGCGACGAGGAAGGTCAGCGCGGTGCCCGCCGGCCGCGGCCCGCCGAGCCCCGCCGGCAGCGCCTCGGCGGCGATCTCGACGGGTGAGCGGAAGATCTCGCGGGTGTAGCCGCAGGTGCCGCTGCGGGTGAGGCCGAGCGCGGAGATGATGTCGTCGCGGGCGGTCATGGGGGGCTCCTGTCGTCCGGGCAGCCTAGTCGCTGAAGTCTCAGCCTGCGAGAGGTCGCGTCGCAATCCGCGCACGCGACGCGTCCCTCCCCTGCCAGGGGGAGGGACAGGCGACCGCAGGTCGCCAGGGTGGGGCCTGTCAATCCGGAGTGCGGCGCCAATTGAGATCGAGCCCGCGATTTACGGGCCCCACCCTGACCGCTGCGCGGTCTGTCCCTCCCCCTGGCAGGGGAGGGACGTTCGGCCGCCGCTCTGCCCTCCCCCCACCTCCCTCCCCGCCCTTTGACGTCCGCCCCGCCCTCGGCCACAAATCTCCCGAGCCCGGCGCGAAGCCGGCCGCAGCGACGGGAGACCGATGATGTCAGACGACCGCAAGCCGGGGTTCGCCACCCTGTCGATCCACGCGGGCGCGCAGCCCGATCCGACGACGGGCGCGCGCGCCACGCCGATCTACCAGACGACCTCGTTCGTCTTCGACGATGTCGACCACGCCGCCTCGCTGTTCGGGCTGCAGGCGTTCGGCAACATCTACACCCGCATCGGCAACCCGACCTGCGCCGTGCTGGAAGAGCGCATCGCGGCCCTCGAAGGCGGCACCGCCGCGCTGGCGGTGGCCTCCGGCCATGCCGCCCAGGTGCTCGCTCTGCACGCCCTGATGAAGCCGGGCGACGAGTTCGTCGCCTCGCGCAAGCTCTATGGCGGCTCGATCAACCAGTTCACCCATTCCTTCAAGAACTTCGGCTGGAACGTCGTCTGGGCCGATCCCGATGAGCCCGGGTCCTTCGAGGCGGCGATCTCGCCGCGCACCAAGGCGATCTTCATCGAATCGATCGCCAACCCGGGCGGCGTCGTCATGGACATCGCGGCGATCGCCGAGGTGGCGAAGCGCGCCCGCGTGCCGCTGATCGTCGACAACACGCTGGCCACTCCCTACCTCTGCCGCCCGTTCGAGCACGGCGCCGACATCGTGCTCCACTCGGCGACGAAGTTCCTCGGCGGCCACGGCAACTCGATCGGCGGCCTGATCGTCGACGGCGGCTCGTTCGACTGGTCGCGCGACGGCCGCTATCCGATGCTGTCGGAGCCGCGGCCCGAGTACGGCGGCATGGTGCTGCACGAGACCTTCGGCAACTTCGCCTTCGCCATCGCGGTCCGCGTGCTCGGCCTGCGCGATCTCGGGCCGGCGCTGTCGCCGTTCAACGCCTTCCTGCTCGCCACCGGCATCGAGACGCTGCCACTGCGCATGCAGCGCCACTGCGAGAACGCGCTCAAGGTGGCCGAGCACCTGTCGCACCACGACAAGGTCAGCTGGGTGAGCTATGCCGGCTTGGCCGGCGACCGCTACCACGGCCTCGCCAAGCGCTATTGCCCGAAGGGTTCCGGCGCGGTGATGACGTTCGGCCTGAAGGGCGGCTACGACGCCGGCGTGGCGATGGTGTCGGGGGTGAAGCTGTTCTCCCACCTCGCCAACATCGGCGACACCCGCTCGCTGATCATCCACCCCGCCTCCACCACCCACCGCCAGCTCTCCGACGCCCAGAAGACGGCGGCCGGCGCCGGGCCGGAGGTGGTGCGGCTGTCGGTCGGCCTCGAGGACATCGGCGACATCCTCGCCGATCTCGACCAGGGCCTTGCCGCCGGCTGAGCCGGACAGGTCTTCGCCCGCGTCGACCGATGCGGGCGAAGGCGGGCCGAGGCCAGCCGGACGGTCTCAGCCGAGCCGCAGGCGATGTACGGTCGCCGCCCACAGGACGGCGGCGGCGCCGAGCTGGTGGGCGAGGCCGAGGGACAGCGGCACGACGGTGACGAGAGCGGCGATGCCGATCACCGCCTGCCCCACCACCAGCGCCACCAGCATGGTCGCCCGCCGAGCCGCCCGGCTCTCGGGCAGCGCCTTCGAGGGCAGCACGCGTGCGGTCTGCACGGCGTGGAAGATGACGAGCGCGAGCAGGACGTAGGCGATCAGGCGGTGGTCGAACTGCACCGTCTTCGGGTTCTCGAAGAGGTTGATCCACCACGGGCTCTGGATCAGCAGGCCCTGCGGGACCAGGGCGCCGTCGAGGAGCGGCCAGGTGTTGTAGGCCCAGCCGGCCCTGAGGCCCGCGACCAGGCCGCCAAGGAAGATCTGCGCGAACACAACCGCGAGGATCAGCCCCGCCATCCAGCGCACCGCCGCCGTAGCGGGCTCGCGGGTGCGGCCACGTGCGAGCTCGAGGGCCCAGACGAGCCCGGCGAGGATCAGGAACGCCATCGTCAGGTGGACGGCGAGGCGGTACTGGCTGACGTCGACCCGGTCGACGAGGCCGGAGGCGACCATCCACCACCCGATCGCGCCCTGCAGGCCGCCGAGTGCGAGCAGGCCGAGCAGCAGCGGCTTCATGCGGCCGGGCAGCATCCCCGCCACCCAGAAGCCGATCAGCGGCAGCGCGAAGGCGACGCCGATCAGCCGCCCGAGCTGGCGATGCCCCCACTCCCACCAGAAGATCACCTTGAACTCGTCGAGACTCATGCCCTTGTTGACGAGCTGGTACTCCGGGATCTGCCGGTACTTGTCGAACTCCTCCTGCCATTCGGCCACAGACAGCGGCGGAATGGCGCCGTGGATCGGCTTCCACTCGGTGATGGAGAGGCCGGAGTCGGTCATCCGCGTCGCCCCGCCGACGAGGATCATGGCGATCACCATCAGCGCGACGACGAGGAGCCACAGCCGCACCGCGCGCGGGGCGGCGTCGGCCGAGGTGAACAGGCGGGCGGGCTGCGGCATCATGGGTGCGGCGGCTTCCGGTTGACGCGCGCGGCCGACCGGCCCATGTGGCGAGAGGCCACGGGACGCTGACGGCCCGCACGGGGCATTCAGCGCATTCTAGGGCGCCGCTTCGCCCCCGCCCGCCCCGCCCACGGTCGCGCGACGACGCGTCGCGACCGCCGGAGAGATGACGATGACCCGTTCCCGCCGCCGCAAGCTGATCGGCACCGTGCTGCTCGTCACCCTCGTCAGCGTCTATGCGCTGATCGCGATGGCGGTCGGTTCGGTGGCGATGGCCGACAAGGGCCGCGCCGTCCAGCTCGTCTTCTTCACGATTGTCGGCCTCGGCTGGGTGCTGCCGGCCGCCCTCATCGTCTGGTGGATGGAGCGGCCACGGCCGGGCGAGGGGGGATAGCCAGCGGCATTGCATCCGTGGAGCCGGTCCGCGCGCGAAAACGCCCGGACAGCCGACGGCTCACGCCGCGAGTTGCAGGCTCGGATGCTCCGGCGCCGGCGCAAGGGCGGCGGCGACGAGCGGGCCGCGGATGGCGGCGCTGATCGCGGCGTGCGCGCTGACCGAGGCGGGCGGGCAGTCGCCGCGCTCGAAGGCGAACACGGCGGCGGCGGCGTGCGGTGCGGCGGCGGCGAGAAGGTCGGGCCGCGCCACGGGATCGAGCACCACGACGACGCGCTCATAGGTCTGCTGCAGCGCCTCGAGCACCGTGTGGAAGCGCTCGCGGCTGCCGTCCGCCTCGATGACCGGGCCGATTGGCGCGTCTTCGAGGTGGTGCGCGTAGGAGCCCGGACGGCGGACGATCGCCTCTCCGAACGAGGCCTCGCCGGCGAGCAGCGCGCCGAAGCCGGCGGCGGCGGCTGTCGCGACCGTCAGGTCGATCAGGATCGTCTGTTCCGCTGCCTCGCCGGCCTCGGCGACGAGGGCGGCGACGGTGCGGGCGGCGGCCGGCTCGCCGGCGACGAGCAGGCAGTGCGGCCCGGAGGACGGCAGCGACAGGGCCGCCGCGATCTGGCGCGCCGCGGCGGCGTCACCCCGCCCGGTGACACGCACGTCGATCGGCACGGTTCCGGCCACCGGCGGCAGCGATGTCGCGGCCGGTGCGGCGCGGCGGCGGCGCAGGTCGGCGGCGAACAGGCCGATCCCGGCGGCCGTGCCGGCGGCGAGCGCCGAGAGGATGGCGGCGAACAGCCCGGTCGAGCGCTTCGGCGTGCCGCGCACGAACAGCCGCGCCGCGCCGCCACCGACTTCGGCGTCGAGCGCGACATAACGGGCGGCGACGGCCTCGGCGACCTCAGCGGCGAGATCGGCATCGGCGGCGGAGACGCGCAGCGACAGCACCGACTTGCCGGGGGCGGCGCGCACCGTCAGGGCGTCGGCCAGCGCCGCGACGCGGCCGCTCTCCGGCACCGCCGCGCTGGCGCTCGGCAGCGACGGCACGAGGGCGGCGAGACGCCCGCCGACGGTGGCGGCGCGCAGGTCGGTGCGCAGCCGCTCCGCCGTTGCGTCCGGCAACTGGTGGATGACGGAGCGCAGGAAGTCCGGCGCCGCGACGAGGCGGGCGGCGGCGGCGACGTCGCTCGCCCCGGTGTCGGCGATGACGAGCACGCGCACGTCGGCGCTCGGCGCATCGACGATGCGGGCGGCGAACGGAAAGGCGAGTGCGGCGACGAGCACGCCCGCCGCGACCGGCAGCGCCAGCCGCGAGTCGCGCACGGAAGCAACGAGCCGCGAGGCCCACGCCACGCGCGGCACGGCTCCGGTGCCCTCTGCGAAGATCGACAGGTCGACCATGACGATGCGAATCCCTTTTCGCGCACCGCCACATTCACCCGTTCAAGGTAAGCAGATGGTTAACGCCGCCGATCTGGCTTCAGGAGCCCCATCGCCACCGGCCCCGGCGGCGCCTCAGCCGCCCTTTGCCGCCACGTAGCCGCGGGCGATGCGGGCGACGTCGCCGCGGCCGAGGACGCGGCCGTGGCCGGCATAGGCGAGCAGCGGGTCGAGGTCGGCGAGGCGGCGCATCGTCTCGATGTAAACGCCGACGTCGGAGTGCGGGAGGTCGTCGACGAGGCCGCCTTCGTAGACGGCGTCGCCGGCGAACAGCGTGCCAGTGCGCTCGTCGAACAGCGCCGCCGAGCCCGGCGAGTGGCCGGGCAGGTGCAGCACCGTCCACACCGAGCCGCCGCCGAGGTCGACGGTGTCGCCTTCGTGGACCACCCGCGTCAGTGGCGCCGGGCGCATGAAGACGGTCGCCGGGGCCGGCGCGGCCGCCGGCGCGCCGGGCTCGTAGGCGCTCTGGCGGAGATAGGGGGCCAGCGTGTCGGCGTCGTCGACGCGGGCGAAGCCGCCCTCCTCCGCCGCGTGGCCGATGCGGGTGGCGAACTCGTGCAGGCCGCCGACGTGGTCGACGTGGGCATGGCTGGCGAAAACGACCAGCGGCCGCTCCGGCCGGCGCAGCGCGTCGACGACGGGGGAAAGCGCCGCGACGCCGTTGCCGGTGTCGACGAGGAGGTCCGCCTCCGGCCCCGAGAACAGCCAGAGGTTCGCCCGCACGAACGGATGCAGGAACGGCTCGGTCAGCCGCGTCACGTCGGGCGCGACGGTTTCATGTGAAAACCAGCCCGCGACAGCGGCGAGCGGCGCCGCCGCCGGCCCGGCGCTCACGCCGCCACCGGCAGGTCGAGTTCCGCCGCGAGTGCCGCCAGCGCGTCGCCGAGGATGCCGGCGATCTCGTCGACGTCGGCCTCCGTCACGATCAGCGGCGGACAGACGAGGACGTGGTCGCCGGCGCGGCCGCCGCGGGTGCGCCGCGAATAGACGATGAGGCCGCGGTCGTAGGCGAGGTCGACGAGGCGCTGGTGGGCGTTCAGCCCCGGCGGCAGCGGTTCCATCGTCTCGGCGTCGGCGACGAGTTCGGCGGCGAGCAGCAGCCCCTTGCCGCGGACGTCGCCGATGAACGGGAAGCGAGCCATCAGCTCTTCGAGCCGCGTCGTCATCCGCGCGCCCATCCGCGCGGCGTTGTCGACGAGGCCGAGGCGGTCGATCTCCTCCATCACGGCGAGCCCCGTCGCGCAGGCGAGCGGGTTGCCGGCATAGGTGTGGCCGTGCTGGAAGCCGCCGCTTTCCACCACCGGCTCGACCATCCACGCCGGCGCGATCATGGCGCCGAGCGGCGCATAGCCGGAGGCGAAGCCCTTCGACATGGCGACGAGGTCCGGCCGGCAGCCCCAGTGGTCGCCGCCGAGGAAGCGCCCCGTCCGCCCCGCCCCGCTCATCACCTCGTCGTGGATAAGGAGGACGCCGTGGCGGTCGCAGATCTCGCGGATGCGCGGATAGTAGCTGTCGGGCGCCACGAGCGCGCCGGTGGAGGCGCCGCCGACCGGCTCCATGATGAAGGCGAGAACCGTCTCCGCCCCCTCCCGCCGAATCGCCTCGTCGAGCATGTCGGCATAGCGCAGGCCGCGCTCTTCCATCGTCAGCCCGTCGCGGTCGAGATAGGCGGTGGGGGCCGGGATCTTCGGCATCTCGCGCATCATCGCCGAGAACGGCGCCGTCAGCGGCGTGTAGCCGGTGACCGACAGCGCGCCCAGCGTCGAGCCGTGATAGCTCGGAAACCGGCCGATCACCTTGTAGCGCCCGGCCTGGCCGGTCGCGACGGCGTACTGACGGGCGAGCTTCAGGCAGGATTCGGTCGCCTCCGAGCCGCCGGAGACGAAGAAGACGCGGTCGAGCCCGGCCGGCATCTTCTCGCAGAGCCGGGCGGCGAGCGTCTCGGCCGGCTCGTTCTCGAAGTGCAGGCGGTAGGCGAAGGTGACGCGGGCAAGCTGCGCCCGCATGGCGGCGAGCACATTCTCGTTGGAATGGCCGATGTTGACGACCATCGCCCCCGACGAGCCGTCGATCTGCCGGCGGCCGTCCTCGTCCCACATGTGAATGCCGTCGGCCCGGTCGATGCGCGGGCGGCGGGCGCCGGTCTGGTAGAAGAGGTGCGAGGGCGGCCGGTTGGAGCCGGGAACGGCGGTCATGGTCGGGTCACTCGGGCTCGAGGAAGGCGGACGGGCGCGCATCGGCGCAACGATGCGGCGCGGCGTCAAGCGGCGGCGGCACCCCGGCCGGGCGTGCCGGCCAGCGCCTTGAGGTCGAAGCTCTCGTCGGCCGCCTCGTCGGGGCTCGGCGACAGGCCTCCGGCGAGCAGGCGCCGGGCGATCATGTGGTCCGCCGGCCGGTTGACGCTTTCCACCGCCACCAGCTTGTCGCCGCGATAGACGAAGGCCGAGAAGCGGCCGCTCTCCGGGTCGCCCCGCACCACCGCCCGGTCGGCGCCGATGGCAAGGCCCGCGGTCTGCAGCTTGTCGGGCCCCTGGTCGCTCCAGAACCACGGCACCGCCGTGTAGGGCGCCGGCCGGCCGACGAGGCGGGCGGCGACGCATTTGCCCTGGTCGATGGCGTTCTGCACGGATTCGATGCGCACCGGCCCGTCGCACCAGCGGCTCGGGTGCAGCGCGCAGTCGCCGACGGCGGAAATGGCGGGGTCGCTGGTCGAGAGAAACGCGTCGACCTCGACGCCGTTCGCAACCGGCAGCCCGGCGGCGGCGGCGAGCTCGGCATTGGCGTTGACGCCGATGCCGACGACGACGAGCTCGGCCGGGATGCGCTCGCCGTCCGCGAGCTCCACCCCCGCCACGCGGCCGTCGTCGCCAAGGATGCGGGCGACGCCGGCGCGGAAGCGTAAGGCGGTGCCGGCGCGCGCGTGGGCGGCGGTGAAGTGGGCAGAGATCGGCGGCGAGACGACGCGCGCCATCGGCCGGTCGACGGCCTCGACCACCGTGACGCGGCGGCCGAGCTTGGCGGCCACGGACGCGAACTCCAGCCCGATGAAGCCGGCGCCGATCACCACCACCCGTTCGACCTCCGCGAGGCGCGCCTTCAGTGCGGTGGCGTCCGCCAGTGTGCGGAGCGACACGACGCCGTCGAGGTCGGCGCCCGGCACCGGCAGCGGCCGGTTGCGGGCGCCGGTGGCGAGCACGAGGTGGTCGTAGGGAAGGCGCGTGCCGGAGGAAGGGCTTGCGCCGGGGCCGAGCGTCACCGTGCGGGCAGCGCGGTCGATCGCGGCCACCGTCTCGCCGGCGAGGAGGTCGATGCGCTGGTCGGCGAAGAAGCTGTCGGCCTTCAGCGCCAGGTCGGCGGCGGTGGACGCGCCGAGCATGTAGGCCTTCGACAGCGGCGGCCGCTGGTAGGGCACGCCCGGCTCGTCGCCGATCAGCGCGATCTCGCCCTCGAAGCCGTCCTGGCGCAGCGAGGCCGCCGCCTGCAGCCCCCCCTGCCCCGCCCCGACGATCACCACCCGCGCCGGCATCGCCGACCTCCGCACCGCATTGGACGGGGAGGGTCTAGCACGGGGGGACGGGGTGGTGGGAGGGGTGGGTTTTAGGGTGTTTCGAACGCTCCTATAAGGGGGTAGCATCGCAAATGTTCTTGTTTTGTTCGAATATCACGCTATCTTAATGAAATTGCTCCCATACGGTGCTGAATCGGAAACTCCGTCCACAGCGCCAAATGGAATGTGTGGACACCTCGCCAACATAATCCCGGTCCCAGCGTTTGATAGGATATCGTCGCCGGAGAGAGGCTACCGTGACCAACGCAAAGCAAATTCTGGCACTGCTGCGCAGCCGCGCTGAAGGCGATGACGACGCATTTTTCTCCATCGCCTTGCAGGTAGCCGCCGCGGAAGCCCGCCAAGGGCACAAATCGACTGCCGAAGAAATGCGTGCGGAGATCGAGCGAGCAAGGGGACGCAAGCCCCGCGGCCCTTCTGTTCCCATCGCGATTGGGCAACCTCGCGGCAGCCTCGAAGGCCTCATCGAGTTGCGAGAGCCACGCTTCCGGATGAAGGATCTGGTACTTGCCGACAAACTCGTCGGGCGCATTTCGGATGTGGTCTTACAGCAGCGCAAACGTCAGTGGTTGCGTGAACATGGGCGTGTGCCCAGTCGACGGCTCCTTTTCGTTGGGGCGCCCGGAACAGGTAAAACTATGTCGGCTGAGGCTTTGGCAGGAGAGCTCCATCTCCCGCTCTTTGTGATCCGGCTTGACGGGCTGATTACCCGCTTTATGGGGGAGACCGCGGTAAAACTTCGACTTGTGTTCGACGAGACCGCAAGGCGTCGCGGGGTGTATTTATTTGACGAATTTGATGCCGTTGGCGGCCACAGAACTACACCAAACGATGTCGCAGAGATGCGACGTGTACTTAATTCATTTCTACAGTTCATGGAGGAAGCGAGCCCTACTGACAGCTTGATCGTTTGCGCAACCAACCATCCTGAACTATTGGATCGAGCATTAATTCGTCGATATGACCAGGTCCTTGAGTTCCTGCCACCAACGCGCGAGCAGATCCGGTCGCTAATCGTAAATCATCTGCGACCGATGAAAGGACCGCGCATTGCGTGGGAAAAAGTGTGCGATGCAGCACGACTGCTTAGCCAGTCGGAGATCGTCGGAGCAACCGATGATGCGGTGAAATCTGCAATTCTCAACGAGCGTAAATCCATATCTACGGATGACATAGTCAAACGATTGATTGACAGGCATGATATGAGGGTGACCTTCATGGAAAAGCACCCCTGACGCATGACCTCACGGTTCGCACTTCCGCATATAGATATCTCGGCGCTCCGGACTTCGAGTGAATACGCCGGACAAGGCGGAGGCGGCTCTGGTGAAGTACGTATCCGGCAGCAGCACGGCGCCCGACTGATGAGGGAATTGGCGGCCGCTTTCGTGGCTGCAGACGAGGCTAGGATTCTTGATGCTCGCCTACCTCCACCTTCCGGTAGCTATGTCGAAGTCGAGTTGCGGCGAGGGAGCGACCCACACAACCTAGAACGCAAACGAAAGGGAATTCGGCCAAGGGCTGTGAAAGAAAGCGCCGCAGGACGAACCGTAGCGCTTTTCGTGCCTGATCACGCGCGGGTGGCTCTTCTAGAAATTCTCGACGACTACCGGGCTGGGACATTGTCAGATGCGGGCCGCCCACCTCGTGAGGCAACAGTTGGTCCTATCGAAGCCTTCCGCCGAGCGCGGTTGGAAGTTCTTTGGACGGATGAGCTCCACGCCCTACCGACCGATCCGCTGCATCAGATGTGGTGGTCAGTTTGGACTGACAGGGACACAGAAGCTGAGCTAGATGTCCGATGCGAAGCCCTAGGATTGCGAACGGCAGGTAGAGATCGTCGCCTCTATTTTCCTGAAGCCGCCGTTGTGCCAGTGCTTGCGACCCGAGCGGCGATTGAGCTGCTTATGTTTGCGACGGGCGTCATCAGCGAGCTACGACGAGCATCAGACAATCCTGTATTTTTTATTGAGGATGCAAGAGACACTCAGCACGACTGGAGCGACGACCTTGCTGAGCGCATAGCATGGCCGGGAGCGGACGTGCCCGCAGTTTGCCTGCTCGATACCGGGGTGAACCGCGCACACACACTCTTAGAACCCGCATTGGCCGAGGTAGACCTATATACCTATGACAGTATATGGGGCACTGACGATCATACTGGTCACGGAACTGCAATGGCTGGGATTGCATTGCACGGTGATCTTGTAGCGCCGCTGTCTGATGGTTCATCGCGGGCCCTTACTCACCGTTTAGAGTCGGTGAAGATACTGCCACCTCGCGGCGCCGATCCCAATTCACCCAGTGCCTACGGCGCCATTACACAGGCCGCCGTCGCACTACCTGAGATAAACCGCAGCGATCGTCAGCGGATTTTTTGTATGGCGATCACAAACGGTGAGGTTTCGGGCGCTCGACCGACGACATGGAGTGCGGCGATCGATCAAATTTCCGCAGGAACGATGCCGGGTGACG
The DNA here is from genome assembly GCF_046156265.1 of Pseudoxanthobacter sp. M-2. Taxonomy (NCBI): domain Bacteria; kingdom Pseudomonadati; phylum Pseudomonadota; class Alphaproteobacteria; order Hyphomicrobiales; family Segnochrobactraceae; genus Pseudoxanthobacter; species Pseudoxanthobacter sp. M-2. Next base: position 9,336 of record NZ_JAWDIR010000047.1, on the reverse strand, counting down.
AGCAAGATGCGCCCCGCCGCCTCTTTGTCATCTCGACGGGCAACACCGAGCCAGCCATGCGGGTCGTCGATTGGGCTGGGAATGATGCTGCGCCTATCGAGGATCCCGCGCAGGCATGGAATGCTCTTACTGTCGGCGGCTACACCGACGCGGTGAGTATTACGGATGAAGGATACGAAGACTGGACGCCGCAGTCGGAGGCAGGCGACCTCAGTCCCCATAGCCGAACTAGCGTAGGATGGGGCTACGGCAGATCTCCATTCAAGCCCGAACTCGTCATGGAGGCTGGCAATCGTGCCATTTGCCCGGCTAGACGGGACCTGCTTACACTTGACTCTCTTTGCATGCTGAGCACAGGCCAGAACGTAGACCGCCTACCGTTGGTGGCTTTCGACGGAACGAGTGCGGCAGCAGCTCAAGCAGCTAGGATGGCTGCCCGTATCTCTTCAGAAAATCCAGAATATTGGCCAGAGCTTGTCCGCGCGCTAATGGTGCATAGTGCTGAATATACAGAATCAATGAGAGCCGAATTTGAGGCACGACCGTACCTTCGCGACCGATACGCATTGGTCAGACGTTACGGATATGGTGTTCCGGATTTCGATAGAGCATCTGCATCGGCTCGCGACCATCTAGCATTGATCGCACAAGCCCCGATACAACCCTTCCGGCTGCAAGGTGCGAGAAAATTCAATGAGTGCCACTACTATAGGCTTCCGCTACCCCACGACGCACTAGAGACGCTCGGCAATGAAATTGTCAACCTGAAGATCACATTGTCCTATTTTGTCGACCCAAGCCCCGGTCTCTCAGCAAATGTCGATACTCAGCGCTACCAGTCGTTCGGTCTGCGCTTCGATCTTCGGCGTCGGAGCGAGTCACTTGCTGCGTTCCGCCAGCGAGTAAATGCTTCCGAGCGAACGGACCCAGGGCATCGACCATCCAGTCCAGACGACAATCGTTGGCTGCTCGGCCCTGATAGCATCTCGTCGGGCTCCCTTCATTGCGATACTTGGAGCGGACCTGCTGTCGATCTGCTTGGACGGGACACGCTTTGTATCCGGCCAGTTGGCGGTTGGTGGAGAGAACGGGCAAGGCGAGAGATCGTCAATCGGCAAACACGCTATGCGCTCGTCGTGACACTGAAGTCCAGACGGACGGATATCGACCTGTACACGCCAATAGCGATTTCGCTGAACCCACAAATCGAAACCACGATCGATTTGTTCGAATCTTAACGCATTTGCCAGACTCCGGGCCATATTCCGCGCCGGAATCCCAGGATGAGATCCACACCGTCACCAAACCGCATAACCTTCGCGCACCGTCCGGGCATCGGCAGGAGGGCGGGACAATGGCGAAACCCATGAACGACGGCGAGGCGCGCAGCTGGCTCGAGATCGAGCGCGAGGACGATCTCGACGAGGAGCTCGAGCAGGCGATCGACGATCCCCGCGTGCCACGGGTGCTGCGCGCGCTGCTCGCCAGCCGCAAGAAGAGCACCCTCGACCGCAACACCACTTTCAGCGAGCCCCTGCGCCTGCAGGGATGATGTCCGCAGGCGGCCCGGGGGCCAGTGCGGGCCCGTGGGCCGCGCGACACGGGCGCGCCTCCGCCCCGGCGGTGCCGCCACCCCTCGCCTCGCCCCCGCCCCTATCCCCGTCGCGCCGCGTCGATCGTCGCCACGTCGATCTTGCCCATCTCCATCATCGCCGCGAAGGCGCGCTGCGCCTCCTCCCCGCCCTTGGCGAGCGCGTCGGTCAGCGTGCGCGGGGTGATCTGCCAGGAGAGGCCCCACTTGTCCCTGCACCAGCCGCAGGCGCTCGCCTGCCCGCCATTGTCGACGATGGCGTTCCACAGGCGGTCGGTCTCCGCCTGGTCGTCGGTGGCGATCTGGAAGGAGAAGGCCTCGGAGTGCCTGAACATCGGCCCGCCGTTGAGGCCGAGGCAGGGGATGCCGGCCACCGTGAAGGTGACGGTGAGCACGTCGCCCGCCTTGCCGGAGGGATAGTCGGCGGGCGCGTGGAAGACCTCGCCCATGGCACTGTCGGGGAAGGTCGCGGTGTAGAAGCGGGCGGCTTCCTCGGCGTCGGTGTCGAACCACAGGCAGACGATGTTCTTCGGCACGGCCGGGCTCTTCGGAAGGGTCATGGCGGCACCTTTCGGCTTTGAGGGGGTGGCGCAGGAGCGGACGGCAGAGGAGCGGGCGGATTTGCCGGCCTAGTCGCGAATGTCAGGGCCGACGAGGCGCGCGAGGTTCTTCAGCGACTCCTGCCAGCCGAGGATGCAGGCTTCCGGCGGGATGGCGTCGGGGATGCCCTCCTGGACGACCACGAGCTCGGTGCCCACCGAGACGGCCTTCAGCGTCACGGTCACCCGCATCTCGCCGGGAAGACCCGGGTCGTCGAAGGCGTCGGTGTAGCGCAGGCGCTCGCCGGGAACGAGTTCGAGGTAGGTGCCGCCGAACGAATGGCTGTTGCCGGTGGTGAAGTTGCGGAAGCTCATCCGGTGCGTGCCGCCGACCGTCGGATCCAGATGGTGCACCGTGCAGGTGAAGCCGTTCGGCGGCAGCCACTTCGCCAGCGCATCCGCCTCGAGAAAGGCGCGGTAGACCTTCTCCGGGCTCGTCGGCAGAACGCGGTGCAGAGTGACGGTGCCGGGCATTGTCTCGCTCCTCGGTGGTGGCTTTCCCCCCGAGGACGGACGAGGCGGGGCCTAGCCGACACCCCCCGCCGATTTTCCGCGCGGCCTCTCACACCCCCGCGGCGTTGATCGCCGCGGCGCGCTGGAAGGCGGGGCGGGCCTCGCAGCGGTCGATGTAGGCTTCGAAGTTCGGCCGGCTCTCGACGAACTTGAACAGGCGGACGCCGAAGTGCAGGTCGGTGCCGACCATCACGTCGGCGGCGGTGAAGCGGTCGCCGAGCAGCCACGGGCCGGGCGCCACGGCCGCGTCGAGCACGTCCATCACCGCCTCGTAGCCGCCCCAGCCGGCGAGCGACGGCCGGTCGATCGTCCAGCCCATCGCCTTCTGCATGTAGGCGGGCTCGATGCAGCCGGCGGAGAAGAACAGCCAGTGCAGGAAGCGGCCGCGGTCGGGGTCGCCGATCGGCGGGGCGAGGCCGCTCGCCGGCGCGAGGTCGGCGACGTAGGCGCAGAGCGCGGCGGATTCGGCCACCTTCGCCGCGCCGTTTTCGAGCGCCGGCACCTTGCCCATCGGGTTCACCGCCAGGAACGCCGGCCGCTTGTGCTCGCCGGCGGCAAGGTCGAGCTTCACCCGCTCATAGGGCAGCCCCGCCTCCTCCATCAGCCAGAGGGCGCGGGTCGAGCGGGTGTTGGGGGACCAGTAGAGCTTCACGGGCGAGCCTCCGGCTGACGCGAGGCCCGGAACGCAACAAGAACAAATTCGCCTGTCGAGTCGGCGGCGGCGCGGACCAGCCGCCCCCGGACGGCCTCAGCCTTCCCGCAGCGCGTGGCGGGCGTTCTTCATCAACGGCTCGACGAGGTAGTCGAGCACGGTCTTCTCACCGGTCGCGATGAAGGCCTCCACCGGCATGCCGGCGAGCAGCTGCTTGTCGCCGAGGCGGGCGAGCTCGCCCTTGTCGAGGGCGAGGCGGGCCGTGTAGTAGCTCGCGCCGGTCTGGGGGTCCTTGCTGAGATCCGGCGACACCCAGACGACGTGGCCGTGCAGGATCGGCGTGGTGCGCTGGTCGAGCGCCGCCACCATCAGCGTCGCCGCCTGGCCGACGCCGAGCTTGTCGATGTCGGTGGCACCGACGCGCACCTCGATCAGCAGCTCGTCCTCGTCCGGCACGATCGTCATCAGCGTCTCGCCGGGGCCGACGACGCCGCCGAGCGTGTGCACCGTCGCCTCGTGGACGCGGCCGGAGCGCGGCGCGCGGATTTCCGTGCGGGCGAGCTCGTCGACGGCGGCGACCTCCTGCTCCATCAGCGGCGCGATCTCCGCCTGGGCGGTGCGGATCGCCTGCGTCACCTTCTCCATGAAGTCCGAGGTCACCTGGATGACCTGCAGCTCGGTCTCGGTGATGCGGCCGCGCGTCGTGGCGATCTGCGAGACGAGGGCGCCGAGCTCGCCTTCGAGCCGCGCCTTGTCGCGCTTCAAGGCGATCACCCGCGTCACCGGCACATGGCCCTTGGCGAGCAGGTCTTCCAAGCCGATCAGCTCGCCCTCGATCAGCTCGATCTCCTGCTCCTTGGCGACCTTCTGTGCCTCCAGCCCGGCGATCTGCTCGCGAAGCTGCAGAATGCGCTCGTCGAGCTGGCTCGTCTGGCCCTGCAGCGCGGCGCGGCGGGCCTGAAACAGGATGCGCTCGCCGTCGAGCACCTTGGCGACGGCCGGGTCGTCGGCCCGCTCCGTCAGCACCGGCGGGTAGCTGACGGTGTCGGCACCCGCCCGCTCGGCCTCGAGCCGGGCGAGCTGCGCCTCGAACTCGACGAGGCGCGCCCGCACGATCGCGAGGTTCGCCCGCGTCGTGGTGTCGTCGAGGGTGACGATCACCTGGCCGGCCTCGACGTGGTCGCCATTCGCCACCGCGATCGTCTTCACGATGCCGCCGGTCTTGTGCTGCACCTTCTTGTTGTCGCTCTCGGCGATCAGCGTGCCCGGCGCGATCACAGCCGAGGCGAGCTTCGCCATCGCCGCCCAGGCGCCGCCGCCGCCGACGAGCAGCACCAGCGCCACCATGCCGACGGTGACGGCGCGGCGGATCTCGGACTTCGCCGGCTTGCGGGGCGGCAAGGCCGCGGTCGCCGGCGGCGCGGCGCGCGCGGGCGCCAGTGGGGTCGGGCCGGTCGTGGCCGGAACCTCAGCCATGGGCGCCTCCGATCTGCTTGCGCTCCTCGCCCGCCGACACCGGTTCAGCCGCCGCGTCGACCGGCCGGCGCCGGAGCTCGGCCAGCACGGTCGCCTTCGGACCATAGGCGACGACGCCGCCCTTCGACAGGACGAGGAGGTCGTCCACCGACTGGATGGTGCTCATGCGGTGGGTGATGATGACGGCGACGCCGCCGCGCGCCTTCACCACGTCGACCGCCCGGCCGAGCGCGCTGTCGCCGGCGCCGTCGAGGTTGGAGTTCGGCTCGTCGAGCACCACCAGGAACGGCTCGCCATAGAGGGCGCGGGCAAGGCCGACCTGCTGGCGCTGGCCGCCGGAGAGCACCTGGCCGGACTCGCCGAGGCGGGTGTTGTAGCCGTCGGGCAGCGTCAGGATGAGCTCGTGGACCCCCGCCGCCTGCGCCGCCGCCACCACCAGCTCCGGCGTGCGGTCGGGATCGAAGCGGCCGATGTTCTCCTCCACGGTGCCGTCGAACAGCTCGACGTCCTGCGGCAGGTAGCCGATGTGGCGGCCGAGCTCGTCGGGCGCCCACTGGTCGATCGGGGCACCGTCGAGGGCGACCTTGCCGGCGGCGACCGGCCAGACGCCGACGAGGGCACGCGCGAGCGAGGTCTTGCCGCAGCCCATCGGGCCGATGACGCCGAGCGCCTTGCCGGCATCGAGCCTGAGGCCGATGCCCTTCAGCACCGGCCGCGTCGCCCCCGGCGGCACCACGGCGACGCCCTCGGCGGTCAGCGCCGAAACCGGCGCCGGCAGCGACATGCGGTCGGGCGTGGCGATTGCCTTCAGCGCCCCGTTGAGGCGCTGGTAGGCCTCCTTGGCCTGCACGAGGTTGCGCCAGTTGCCGACGATCTGCTCGATCGGCTGCAGCCCGCGCGACATGATGATGGAGCCGGCGACGATCGCGCCGGCGGAGATCTGCTCGTGGATGGCGAGCCAGCCGCCGACGGCGAGCGCGCCGGACTGCAGCGTCAGCCGGAACACCCGCGAGATCACGGAGTAGCGGTTGACGGTGTCGGTGAGCGCGCCGGAAGCGGCGAGATAGGCGTCGTTGGTGCGGCCCCACAGCCCGGCGAAGCGGCCGAGCATGCCCATGCCGGTCAGCACCTCGACATTGCGCCGCCCGGCCTCGGCGAGCGCCGCCCGCTTCTGGCCGAGCTCGGAGACCGTCTTCGAGCCGTTGCGCGAGGCCGCCTCGGTGGCGATCGTCAGGCCGATCAGCACCAGCGCGCCGGCGATCCCGAGCACGCCGAGCATCCAGTGGAAAAGGAACAGCACGCCCATGTAGACGGGCAGCCACGGCAGGTCGAAGAAGGCGATGATGCCGGTCCCGGCGCTCGCCTGGCGAAGCTGGTCGAGGTCGCGCAGCGGCCGGATCGCCTCGCCGGTCGGCCCGAGCTTGAGGGCAGCACCCACCTGCGCGTCGAAGGCGGCGCGGCCGACCTCCTCGTCGAAGCGGTGGCCGACGCGCACCAGCACACGGTGCCGCACCGCCTCCAGCACGCCCATGAAGGCGAACAGCACGACGACGAGCACGAACAGTGCCACCAGCGTCGGCGTCGACCGGCTGGACATCACCCGGTCGTAGACCTGCAGCATGAACATCGGGCCGGTCAGCATCAGAAGGTTGACGACGAGGCTGAACAGCCCCACCGCCCACAGGGCGCCGCGACAGCTCGCGACCACCCTGCGGATCGGCGTCCGCATGTCGTCCTCTTTCGTCCTGACCTGCATCGTCCTCACCGGCCCGCCTGTTCCAAACGCCGATCAGGCGGGAACGGTCTCGCCCGCCGGCAGCACTTCCTGAATGGTCTCGAAGCCCTCGAACTCGGGATGCCCGAGATAGAGCCCACCGCTCGCTCCGATGTTGCGGTGAGCTTTGGCGAAGGCCTCCGAGCGTGTCCAGTCCTCGAACGCCTGCCGCGACGACCATAGCGTATGCGACGAGTAAAGTGTGTGGTCGTCCTTGCCCGGCCCGCGCAGCATGTGGAAGCCCAGGAAGCCCGGCTCGCGGTTGATGTGGATCTCGCGCGACAGCCAGACGGTCTCGAATTCCGCCTCGGCGCCCTTGGTCACCTTGAAGCGGTTCATGGCGATGAACACTTGCACGTCTCCTTACGCACGCCCGACGACCCTCGTCAGAGCTTGATTCCGACGGCCAGACGCGCGTTGAACCCCGGGCTCGCACTGAGATCGAGGTACTGCGTGTATTGGCGGTTGAAGATGTTGTCCAAGTTCAGGTTTGCCGAGATGCGCTCGGTCACCTGGTAGCTCGCAAACAGGTCGACGGTGGTGTAGCCGGGCGATTCCGGCCAGCCGGACGGCGAGCCGTTCTTGCCCGCCACCATCGAGACGCGCGTCCCGGCGACGAGGCGGGCGTCGAAGGCGCGGCCACCCAGCGTCGCAATCAGCCGGTCCGGCGGCACCGAGGCCAGTTCCTCGCCGGTATTCTGGTCGACGCCGCGGACGATCTGGCCCGACAGCCCGGCGAAGGCGAAGCCGACATCGTAGACCGCCTCCAGCTCGCCGCCCCACAGCACCGCCTTCGCGACGTTCTGGTACTGGTAGTAGTAGCCCGGTGTCGGCGGCGGCGGCGGCGGGTCGATCTGCACGGACTTCAGGTCGATGTAGTCGTCGACCTGGTTGTAGTAGGCGACCGCCTTCACCCTCACCCGGTCGCCATCGCGCAGCACGTCGTCGAAGCGCAGGTTGACGCCGCCCTCGAACTCGTGCGCCACCTCGGGCTTGAGGTTCGGGTTCGGCCGGAACTCGAACTCGACGCCCGGATGGATGCCGTTGATCAGCGTCTCGGTGATGGCGGGCGCACGGTAGGCCTCGGCATAGGTGCCGAACACCGTGATCCACGGCACCGGCGTCACGCCGACCGTCAGCTTGGGCGAGGCGCGGCCACCGGAATTGTCGACGTTGCCGCCGGTGAGTTCGTAGCCGTCGAGGCGGACGGCGCTGATCACCTCGAGCCACTCCCAGGTCGCCTGGTCCTGGACGAAGCCGCCATAGACCGAGCGGCGGCCGTTCGGCGTGTACTTGTTGGAGTTGTTCTGGTCGTCGGTGTTGTCGACCCGATCGAAGAAGCCGTCGACGCCATAGGTGAGCGCGTGGCCGATCTGGCCGGTGGCGAAGCGGCTCGTATTGTTGACGTCGAAGCCGGTGGTGGCGACGTCGAACGACCGCTTCGAGCCGACATTGTTGCCGGCGACCTCGGTCTGATCGGTCCGGGTCGTCGTGTAGTAGAGGTTGGATCGAAGGTCGACGAGGGGGTTGTCGAGCGGCGCCCAGGTGTGGCCGAGCGAATAGGTTTCGGTCGTCGCGTCGGTGGAGCGGACGGTGGTCGTGCCCTTGTCGAAGTTCGCCCGGTAGAGCAGCGCCGAGGCGGTGATCTGCTGGTCCTCGGTCGGCCGGTAGCGCGCCTTGGCGAGGCCGCTCAGGAGGTCGTCCCAGGAGTTTTCGATGCGGTTGTAGTGGCCGTCCCGGTAGTCGGTGGACCGGCTCCAGGTACCGGCCGTCACCACGTCGAAGGCCTGGCCGATGCGGCCGGCGAACTCGGCGTGGCCGAGCGGCTCGGCGCCGTTCGTCGAGTACTTCGCCTTGACGAAGCCGCCGACGACCTGGTCCGCAGACAGCACGTCGTCGGCCGTCAGGGTGCGGAAGTCGACGACGCCGCCGATGGCGCCGGAGCCGTAGACGGTGGCGGTGGCGCCGCGCGTCACGTCGACGGAGCGGATCATCTCCGGGTCGATGTAGAAGGCGCCGTTGGCGTTGTGGCCGCTCGTCTGGAAGTTCTGCCGCGCACCGTCGACCATGACGTTGACGCGGCCGAAGTCCTGCAGGCCGCGAATATTGATGGCCGTCGCCGGGTCGCCGCCCTGCTCGGAGGTGGTGACGCCGGGGATCAGATCGAGAAAGTCCGAGGGGCGGTTCGGCTGCGTCTGCGTCTGGATGGTCGAGCGGTCGAGCACGCTCGTGCCGGACAGCGCGTGGTCGACCGGCTCGGCGGTGCGCGTCGCCGTGACCGTGATGTCCTCGAGCACGTCGTCGTCGTCGATGCCCACCTCACCCGGCGGCACCGGCTCCTCCGGGACGGGATCGACCGTGGCCGGGGCGATCTCATCCTCGATTGCCACCGACTGGGCGAACGCGGGCCCGGCCGCAACGCCGCAGGCGAGCACGGAGAGCCCGCAGCCGACCGCAATCGCCGCCACGGCCCGTCGTGGCGGAGCCGGGGCCACTGCGGTGCGTGAGGACAAGCGTGCTGAAGCCATCGGCGACAGTCCAATCCAGACGCGGCGCACGGCAAAGCCGCCACCGCTCCACCCGGACGGACCGGGCGTACGCGTTGCACGAGGGGACTGGCTGGCTGGGCGACGGGTCGCCGTGGCTGGCTGGTTGCGCGAACTCTGTTAGGAGCCGTTCGCAGCAACGGCGCGACGCTAGGGGCGTCGCCCGCGCGAGTCAAGGAAACGTG
>NZ_JAWDIR010000046.1:0-255814 GCF_046156265.1 Pseudoxanthobacter sp. M-2 | reverse complement strand
TCTCAGCCGCAAGGCGGCCGTCGCGGGGCCGCGGTTGGCGCTAGCCGTGTTGCCCGTGATCCAGTCCGCATGACCAACTGTGCAGGGTCTTCGGCCCTGTCAACGGCCCCGTTCCCCTCCGAGCCCTCCGTTCACGGCCGGAGCTCAAGAGGGAGGCCCGGGACCCCGTCAGGGGCGCCACGTCGGCTTTCCCTTGGGCTTTCCCTTGGACGTTCCCTTGGGCTTTCCCTCGAAGGCCTTCGGGCCCCGGCCTTTCGGTGGGCGCTCGCTCTTGCCCTGCCCCCACGGCTTGACCTCGCGCGGCGCCTCGCCCGCGGGCTTGCCGTGGTCCGCTCCGCCATCGGCCGGTTTTCCCGGCACGGGGCCCTTGCGGAACTTGCGTCCGTGGGCGGGCTTCTCGGACGGCGGCAGGGCGCGCGGCGGCTTGCCGTGGTCGAGGCGCTTCGCGTGGCCCGCTCCCGCCGGCGGGCCGGGCAGCGGCTCGATGACCACCTCGTCGCCGTCCAGCTTCTTGACCGCCTTGAAGCGGTCGGCAGCGGCGAGGCTGACCTCGAAGGCCGTCTCCTCGTCGAAGATGCGGATGACGCCGATGTCCTTGCGCGTCACGTTCCCGCGCCGGCAGATCAGCGGCAGCAGCCATTTCGGATCGGCATTGTTGCGGCGGCCGATGTTGAGGCGGAACCAGGCACTGCCGACGCCCGAAGCGCCGCCGAAATCCCGACCGGCGGCGAGGTCGCGCGCAGCCCGCGGCTCGCCGGGATCGGCGACCTCCTCCGGCGCCGGCAGGCCGGCCCGGTAGAGGCGCACCAGCGCGGCGGCGAGGTGCTCGGGCGAATGCGCGGCGAGCAGCGCGAGGCCGGCGCTGGCGTCCTCCTCGTTCGGCTCCTCGGCGATCACGGCATCGTGCAGCATGCGCTCGTGGTCGAGCTTGCGGATGTCTTCGGAAGTGGGCGGGCCCGACCAGGAGGTCTCGATGCCCAGTTCCCGCATCAGACTTTCCGTCCGGCGCCGGCGGAACGGCGGCACCAGCAGCACGCTGACGCCCTTGCGGCCCGCCCGGCCGGTGCGGCCGCTGCGGTGCTGCAGGCTTTCGGCGTCGTTCGGCAGGTCGGCATGGATGACGAGGCCGAGGTTCGGCAGGTCGATGCCGCGCGCCGCGACGTCGGTGGCGACGCAGACCCGCGCCCGCCCGTCGCGCAGGGCCTGCAGGGCGTGGTTGCGCTCGCTCTGGCTCAGTTCGCCGGAGAGCGCCACCGCGGAGAACTGCCGCTCCTGCAGCATCGCGTGCCGGCGCCGGACGGCCTCGCGTGTGTTGCAGAAGACGATGGCGCTCTGGGTGTCGTAGGAGCGCAGCACGTTGACGACCGCATGGTCGACCTCGGTCGGCACGACGCGGATCATCCGGTACTCGATATCGGCGTGACCGCCTTCGCCGCTCGCCACCTCGATCCGCAGCGCGTCACGCTGGTAGCGCTTGGCGAGCGTGGTGATGGCGCGCGGCATGGTGGCGGAGAACAGCAGGCTGCGCCGCTCCGGCGGGGTGGCGTCGAGGATGAACTCGAGATCCTCGCGAAAGCCGAGGTCGAGCATCTCGTCGGCCTCGTCGAGCACGGCGACACGCAGTGCCGAAAGGTCGAGGCGGCCGCGTTCCAGATGATCGCGGAGGCGGCCGGGCGTGCCGACGACGACATGGGCGCCCTGGTTCAGGAGCCGCTGTTCCTGGCGCGGATCCATGCCGCCGACGCAGGCCACGATGCGGGCGCCGGTCGCGGCAAAGAGCCAGGCGAACTCGCGCTGGACCTGCAGCGCCAGTTCGCGCGTCGGCGCCACCACCAGCGCCTGCGGCACCGTCGCGGCCTCGAACGTCTCGGAGACGCCGAGCAGCGTCTCGGCCATGGCGAGGCCGTAGGCGACGGTCTTGCCGGAGCCGGTCTGGGCAGACACCAGCAGGTCGCGACCCGACGCCTCGGGCGCCAGCACGGCGAGTTGCACCGGCGTCGGGCTGGTGTAATCCCGCTCGGCGAGGGCGCGGGCGAGCGCCGGGTTCGTCGTCATGAAGGGCACGGCTGGTTCCGCCTATCTCGCAGGATCGTCAGGCGTCGAGGGGGAGCCGTCGGAAATGTCTGTGGGACGCTTACTTAGTGGGCTGGCAGTCGACACGCCACAGCCGCCGGGGTGCGCTTCTACGGCGCATGGCGTCGCTTTCGTCAAGCTGCCGCCAGAGATTGCCGGCGGCGATGGCCGGGCCGGCGTCGAACGGCCACCGGGCACCCTCGACGACATCGCCCGACGCCTGCGCTGAAGCGCGTCGACGAGGGTCGTCATTCTGCCCCCGACCGGCATCTTCCGGTTGCGATCGAGCCGCCGGCGGCTATCGTCGTCCCTGGAGCTGGCGCTGACGAACACCGGCATCCGATGCTCTCAAGCAGGAGAAGTGATGCCGCCTGCCGTCCCCGACGCCGGAGCGCCTCGTCGCCTCAAGATCCATTCCGCGGGCTGGATCGCCGCTCTGGTCATGCTTGTCGCCGTCGTCACCACCGCCGCAGCGGCCGATCGGAAGGCGACGGTTCCTCTCGCCAACCTGGAGGAGCTTTCGGCCTGGACCCCCGAACAGGCGCCGTGGAATGCGGCGCGGCAGCCGTTGCGGCCGCGAGCCGCGGCTTCTCATCCGCTCGCCGACCTCTGGGTGTCCCGCACGCCGCGCCAGCGCGCCAAAGGCGGCGTCATCGCCATGCACGACATGGGGGCGGGCTATCTCCCGGAGCAAGACCGCTTTCCCGGTGGAAGCCACAACAAGGCCCTCTACCGCTTCACCCACTGGCAATACATCGACACCTTCATCTACTTCTCCCACGCCCGCGTCTCCTATCCGCCGCCCGGCTGGACCGACAGCGCGCACCGCAATGGCGTGCGAAGCCTCGCGACCTTCAACATCGAGGGGGAGAGCGGCGAGAGCCGTGCCGAACTCCGCGCGCTCCTGGACGACGCGTCACGCCGGCGTGCCTATGCGCGGAAACTCGCCCGGGTCGCCCGCGCCTATGGTTTCGACGGCTATCTCGTGAACATCGAGACGGAGCTTCCCGGCAATGCCGAGCGCAAGCGGCGGCGGGCCAAGTCGCTGCAGCGGTTCGTCGCCGAGCTCCGGCGCGAGATGCGCAAGGTGACGCCCGCCGCGACCGTCATCTGGTACGATTCGATCGTCCGCTCCGGCAGGCTGCGCTACCAGAACGAGCTCAACGTGCAGAACGAGCCGTTCTTCGCCGCGGCCGACGGCATCACCGTCAACTACGACTGGAGCCCGCCCTATGACGCGGGCTCTCCACAACACTCGGCTAAGGTGGCGGGCGACAGGGCCCGCGACGTCTATTCCTCGGTGGACGTGTTCTGCCGGGAGAGTGAACGCGAATACTGCGGCTTCCGCTCCTTCCTCGGCGCCCGCGCGGCGTTCCGCGGCGGCACGTCCTTCGGCGTCTTTGGACCGGCGTGGACCTACGAGGGGGACGGCGCGAAGCCGGACCGCAGCAACTTCGTCGGGCGCGACCACCGCTTCTGGATCGGGACCGATGGCGAAGCGGTGCCCCGCCGCGGCATCGCCGAGTTCGTCGCCGCACGCCCCATCCCGCACGCGCTGCCGTTCGCCACGCACTTCGACCAGGGCTTCGGCACCGCCGTCTACCGCGACGGCGCGGTTTCGAAGCGTGGAGCCTGGGGCAACGTCGGTCACATCGACGTCCTGCCGACCTGGCGCGACGTCGCCATGGCGGGAGGCTCGGGATTCCGCGCGGCGTTGACCACCGACGCGGCGTTCGAGGGTGGCAGCAGCTTCCGCGTCGCAGCGGACGGACGGGCGACGGGCTACACGCTGCGGCCACTGTTCCGCAGCGCCTTCGCCGGTGTCGAGACGGTGACGTCGACGGTGCGCGAGGACGGCCTGCAGGCCGCCATCATCATCGTAGCGGCCCATCCGGAAAAGCCGGATGCGCCTGAGGTCCTGGTGCTGCTGCCGCCGGGCAAGGACCGCGCTCCGGCCCGCGTCCGTTTCGGCCTGAGCGGCAAGGCGAAGGTCGTCCGTCTCGGACCGGAGCGGACGAAGCATCTGCACGGCTGGTCCCGGCGCAGCTACTCCATCGGCGCCACACTCGAGGGGCGGACGATCGCCGCGATCGGTATCCTCGCCTATCCGGGAGCGAGCCCCGGGGCGAAACCGAGCGTCCTTCTCGGAGAACTGGGCCTGCGCTGAAGCCCGCGGCGTCTGCCCGAGGGCGCCCGAAACGACCGTCCTCTCGCCCGTCACAGCGGTTGTACCGTGCAAGCGGCGCGCGCCGTGGCTAAAGTGGCAGTTACCCTCCGATCTCCCGACCGCTCCTCCCGCGCCGTCGGCCCCACCGCAAGACCGGATCGATGATCGAAATCCTCCTCATTCTGTTCGGCGGCGAAGCCACGCGTCGTCGCTGGTGGCTCGTCGCCCTCGTCGGCGGACTCTGGATGGCGCTCGGCGCGTACTTCTTCATCAACGCCTTCACCGCCGAGCAGCGCATCAACCCCGTCTGGTTCGCGCTGCCCTTGCTGGTCGACGGCGTGCTGTCGTTCGCCTCCGCCTTCGGCAAGGCGGGGGCGGGCAAGCGGCTCAGGTTCGGCAAGGCCGGGATCTTCATCCTGATCGGCGTCCTGATCATCGGCACGGCCGGTCGCGGCGAGATGATCGTCGGGCTGCTGGTCGGCACCTTCCTCGTCGTCGACGCGGGCTGGCGTGGCACCAGCGCCTATATCGTGCGCTACCCCGGCTGGCGGCGGATGATCGGGTTCGCCTGCATCGAGTTCCTGCTCGGCCTGTGGTCGTTCCTGCCGTGGCCGACGCACTACCAGGGCGAGGTCGGCTCGGACGTCGGCCTGCTCCTGATGATCTCGGCCGCCAACATCTGCTGGATGGCCTGGCGCCTCGCCAGCCTGAGGCCCGGCCAGCCGATCTCGCGGCCCGTGGCGCAATGGGTGGGCAGCGAGGACGGCCCGCCGCCGCCAACGACGGCCGCCCCTCGGACGGCGGCGACGGTGCACGTCTGGACGCCGACGGGGGCGCTCACCTCCCTCGACCACACGGTCAGCCGCTACGTGGCCGCTCGGGACGAGAAGGGCATGATCTCCACCGGCCATGCCGCCATGGAGGCCCGCGACATCTACATCAGCCACTATCCGGCGGTGGAGATCGAGCACGACAGCGACGACTTCCGCAGACTTTTGCGGGCGACGGTCGAGAACGACGTCGCCGGCCATTTCCAGCCGAGCTACGCCCAGGAGAGTGCCGGCTGGTGCCCGTCGACGATGCAGGTGCGGGTCGACGGCATCGACTTCGCCGCCCTGCAGCGCTTCTGGAGCGCCTACAGTGCGGACAGGACCTACAACCTGACGCACCGCAACTGCTCGAGCACGGTTGCCACCGCCCTCGATGCCGGGCTGGAGGGCGTGTTCGCGCCCTACATCAACTCGCCGGTGTTCATCGCGCGCCTGCTGATCAGCCCAGAGCTCTGGGTCGCGGCGGAGTTGCGGGCGCGCGCGCGGGCGATGGCCTGGACGCCCGGGATCGTGCTCGACTACGCACGGGCGCTCGCCTACCTGCTGGCGCTGCCCGATCGCCTCGGCAGGGTGCCGTCCCGGCGGGACACCGGGACGGCCTGAGTGACGGAAGCATCAGGCCTCGTGCCGGACGACGCCGTTCATCATCGTCATCGCGACGCGGGCCGCGTAGATCTCCGCCTGCGGGACCTCGAAGATGTTGCGGTCGAGCACGATGAGGTCGGCGAGCTTGCCGACCTCCAGTGAGCCGACCTTGTCGTCCAGCCGGATCTGGCGGGCGGCACCGAGGGTGTTGGCGCGCACCGCCTCCTCGACGGTGAGACGCTGGTCGGCCGGACTCAGCACGGGCGCGTCCGGCCGGCCGACGAGTTGGCGCGTGACGCCGACCTGGATCGAATCGAGCGGCCTGTAGGTCGAGAAATAGCCGGCCGCCGGCCAGTCGGTGCCGAACGCGATGTTGCCGCCGGTGTCGAGCACCACCTTCGGGCGATAGAGCTTGCTCTGGCGCTCGGGGCCATAGCGCTCCAGCATGTTCTGCATCGTGTCGGGGTCGGCCGACATCCAGTTGGCGGAGAACTGCGCGGTGACGCCGAGCTCCGCGAAGCGCGGGTTGTCGCTTTCCTCCACATAGACGAGGTGGGCGATGGCGTGCCGGCGGTCACGCGGCGGGTTCGTGGCGATCGCCTTCTCGATGGCATCGAGCGCGGTGCGGGCCGTCCGTTCTCCGCAGGCGTGTACGTGGACGTCGTAGCCGGCCGCATCGACGGCGCCGATCATCTCGTGCCATTGCTCTTCGCTGAATGGCGAGGCGCCGATGAAATCGGGCTTGTCCGCGTAGGGCTCGAGCAGCCAGGCCGTGTAGCCCTCCTGCGAACCATCGCCGACGATCTTGACGACATCGACATTGACGAGTTCGCTCGAGACCCGGCTGCGGACGTCTTCGAGCTCCTCGACGATCTTGTCGATCGGCGGCGTCTTCACCGAATAGGAGGCGACGACGCGGAACGGCAGCGCGTCGCGCTTCTCGATCTCGGTGTAGATGCCGATCACCGAAGCCTGGTCGTTGCCGACCGGCGGCACGCCGGCGTCGAACACCGAGGTTATGCCGGCGGCGGCGGCCTTCGGCAGCCAGATCTCCACCAGCCGGGCCATCGCCTCGGACGTGATCGGATCAACGGCATTGACGAGGCCGAGAACGGCATTCACCTCGAGCACGTAGCCCGTCGGCACGCCGTTCACGTCACGCGCATAGTAGCTGAAGCCCGGGATGGGATCGGGCGTGTCTTGCTTGACCCCGGCCATCTCCAGGGCGCGGCTGTTCGCCCACAGGCTGTGGCCGTCGATCGAGAAGAAGAAGGCCGGTCGGTCGGGCAGGATGCTGTCGAGGTCCGCCCGCGTCGGCCCCTCCGGCGGAAACATGTCGACGCGCCAGCCGAAGCCGCGAATCGGGCCGTCCGGGTTCTCCTTGGCGTAGCGCTCGATGGAGGCGAGCGCCTCGGCCAGTGTGGGATACTGCAGGTCGACACCCGCCGACATGAAGGCGCCGAGAATGGGATGCATGTGACCCTCGACGAAGCCCGGCATCAGCAGCCGGCCGCCGAGATCGACGATGCGCGTCTCAGGTCCGACGAGGGCCATGGCACCGGCCTCGTCGCCGACATGGACGAGGGTCTTGCCACGCACCGCGACGGCCTCGGCCCGCGGCTGTTGCTCGGACACCGTGTGGATGACGCCGTTGCGGAAGACGAAGTCGGCCGGAGCGTCGGCCTCGGCCCCCTGCTGGGCGAAGGCTTCCGTCGCACGGAACACTGGCGCCGCCGCCACGCCGGCCGCCGCCAGGGCCCCCGCCCGCAGCACCTGCCGCCGCGAGGCGACGACTCCGGATGTCCCATAGCCGATGAAGTGCTGCCCCCACGCACACGCCAAGCACATCGAACGCCTCCCCACTCCGATACGGCGCGCATCTCCCTTGTGGGCGCGCCGAACACAACCTGGCTTCGCTTCAGGACAAAAGGCAATGGCCCCGTGGGGATAGAGGCAGGCAATGACGGGTTCGTCGTCAACGTCGATGGAATGCCGGGGACGCTGCGAGCGCTCAGGATCGGCTGCGGGCGTCGGCTTCCGGGGAGACGTTTGCTGGTGCGCTCATTGGCTCGAACTCGTGGACGCCGGCCGTTTCTTGAAGGCGAGCGTCACAGCCCGCGGCGATCAGGCACACGCTTGTTGACATGGTATATTGATATCAATACAACTTGGCCATGGACGATTTCCGAACCATCGGCTCGCGGTGTCTGGCGCTTCATCTGCGGCGCGCCGCACGGCGCATCGGGCGGCTCTATGACGAGGCGCTGCGACCGGTCGACCTCAACAACGGCCAGTTCTCGCTGATGGCGATGCTGGCGGCGAAGGACGACTGGACGATGCAGTCGCTCGCCGATGCCCTCGGGCTCGACCAGAGTTCGCTGAGTGCCGCGGTGAAGCCGCTGATGCGGCGAGAGTTGATCCAGGTCTCTGCGTCGGCGGAGGACCGGCGCGTCAGGACACTCGGATTGACGCCGACCGGTCGGGCCTTGGTCGAGGAAGCTCGGCCGCTATGGCACGGCGCGCAGGACCGCGCCGAGAGCTTGCTCGGCGCTCACGCCCCCGACGACATCCGCGCCGCCCTGCGGTCGCTGGCATAGAAGGGCGCGCGCGGCGATATCCACGACCAGAAACATTGATATCAATTCAAATACCCGTCTGCGTCTCGCCACGCTGGCTCACGCCCCTTTCGCGCTTGGCACCGTCGCGACCCTGCAGATCGCCCCGTCCCCCGCTTTCCCACCTCGACCGGAAGGAACCGCGCCATGACCATCGCCACGCCGACCCTGTCGCCGCCGGATACCCGCGGCATCACAATCGCCCTGTTCCTGACCGGCTCCGTCTGGGCCCTCGCCGTCGCCGTCCTTGCTGATCGCGGGGTGTTCCTGGCGATGCCGATGCCGGCGATCGCCCTTCTCGTGGCGGTCGGCATCCTTGTCCCGACCGCCGCCTACTTCTTCAGCCGGCGACTGCAGGGCTATATCGAGGAGATCGGCCTCTACCCGCTCACCGTCCTGCACATCTGGCGGATACCGGCGGCGCTCGCCTTCTTCGTCTATGGCCTCGCCGGGCAGTTGCCGACCCTGTTCTGGGTGCTGGCAGGCGTCGGCGACCTCGTCGCCGGCCTCTATGCCTGGAAGCTCGCCGTCTCGAAGCCAGACGCCGCCGCCTATCTGCGCTTCCACCTGTTCGGTTTCTCCGACTTCTTGGTCGCGGTCGGCACCGGTTTGACCTTCACCCTGCTGCAGGATCCGAAGATGGCGACGATCGGTGTGCTTCCGCTGGTGCTGATCCCGCTGTTCGGCGTCGGCATCTCCGGTGCGACGCACCTGATCGCCTTCGATCAGCTTCGCCGTTCGCGCCGCCTGCCCTCTTCCGCGATGCCGCCGACGGAGCACCAATCCGCCATGCGGTCAGGCCGGCGGTGATCCGGGTCCCTTGCCGCCGGTCTCCGCCGCCATCGTGAAATAATGGTCCTCCACCTCGAACCCCAGCCGGCGGTAGAAGGCGATGGCGGCGGTGTTGCCGCGGTGGACCTCGAGCTTGGCGAAGGTGCAGCCGTTCGGGGCCTCGCGCGCCAAGGTGGCGTCCATCAGCGCCCGGCCGAGCCCGCTGCCCCGTTCGGACGGATCGACATAGAGGTCCTGCACGAACACGCCGGGCCGGCCGCGCCAGCTCGAGAACGCATAGGTGTAGAGGCAGAGGCCGACGGGACGGTCGCCGCGCTCCGCGATCAGGCCGTCGAACAGGCGGAGGCCGGTCGGGCCGAAGCGCCTCAGGCTGGCGAGGTCCGCGAGCGGCACGAAGCCGGGCTTCAGGTGGTGGGCGAGTTTGGCGAGCATCTCGACGATCGCGGCGAGGTCGGCCTCCTCCACCGGGCGGATCGTCGGCGCGGCGTCTGTCTCGGGCACGTCCATCCCAGTCTCCCCGTCTCTTCCGGCCGGCCGCCGTCCTGCCCTGGCCCGCCAGGTCCAGTCACCGCGAGCGTCGCTGAGCGGCTCGACCTGCCGGGTTGCGGTGGCCCCTACCGTGGGCGGCCGGCCGTTCTGCGCCGTTACGGCTCCATCTTCAACAGGCCCTCGGCGAGACGGCGGAAGGCCTCGACGGCCTTGGCGAGCACGGCGGGGGGATCGTCAGCGGCGGCGATCCACAGGGCGGCGTTGAGGGCCGCACCGTTGAGGAGGCGGGCGGCGGCCTCCGCGTCCACGGACCGGATGGTGCCGGCCTCGATGAGTTCCTCGATCGTTTGCGCGGTCGCGCGCAGGCAGGCGCTCTGGTTCGGCCAGCGCGACGGGTCGCCGAGCACGGCCGGCCCGTCGAGCAGCATGATGCGCTGGATCTCCGGCTCGAGCGCCATCTCGAGATAGGCGATGCTCTCGTCGAGAAGCCCCTGCCACGGCGTCGCCGCCCGCTCGCGTGCGGCGCGCATGCGCACCAGGATCTCTGCGTCGAGCTGGTCGATGACGGCCTGCAGCAGGCCCTTCTTGTCGCCGAAGTTGTGGTAGAGCGCGCCCCGCGTGAGGCCCGCCTCGGCGGTGAAGTCGTCCATGGAGGACGCCGCATAGCCCTTCTCGGCGAAGGCCTTGCGGGCGGCACGCACGAGCTTGCCGCGCGTCTCCTCGACCATCTCCGCCCGCCGTTTCGCGACCACGCCCGCACCTCGGAACTCTGCATACGCGTCGTATGCTAGTTGACATACGCAGCGTATGATGGATTATGCCGGCATCCGTGGACGCCAGCAAGGCCCGCTTCGGCCGGCCATCCGTGGCCAGCCATCCGCATCACGCCCGGAAGATGGGCCGTACGACACCAACCGCTCGTCCCCCGCCGGCAGGACGACCGCGCGCCCTCGCGCGGGCGGTCCACCGCATGCAATTGGAGACCACACCGATGACCAAGCGCGACGCCGTCTTTCCCGCCGGCCGGCAGGCCCTCTACGAGATCAACCGCTACTCGGCCGCCGTCCGCTCCGGCGGCTTCTTGTTCGTGTCCGGCCAGGTCGGCAGCCGCGAGGACGGCTCGGCCGAGCCGGACTACGAGAAGCAGGTCCGCCTCGCCTTCGCCAACCTCAACGCCGTGCTCGCGGCCGCCGGCTGCACGTTCGACGATGTCGTCGACGTGACGAGCTTCCACACCGATCCGGCCGCGCAGTTCGAGACCTTCATGGCGGTCCGCCAGGAGATGATCGGCGAGCCGCCCTACCCGAACTGGACCGCCCTCGGCGTCACCTGGCTCGCCGGCTTCGACGCCGAGATCAAGGTGATCGCGAAGCTGCCCGAGGCAGCCTGAGCGACGGCATCGGGCGACATCGCGCCGTGGCGCGACGGCCGCGCGGCGATGCCGCCGCAGCCGGCCTCATCCCATCAGCAGCGAGCGGTGGGTGGCGATGCCCGCCATGGCGCCGTCGCCGACCGCGAGCGCAACCGAGCCTGCCGGCCGCGCGGCGTCGCCGCCGGCGAAGACGCCCGCCACGCTCGTCTGCTTCATCGCATCGGTGACGATGAAGGGTCCTGTCGGCCCCTCCTCCAGCATGCAGCCGAGATCATGGGCGAGCGTGCCGTTCGGCCGTGTCCGACCGGCGGTGAACAGGCCGGCAAGCGCCACGACGCGGCCATCGGCGAGCACGACGCTCGCAGCGTCGACGAGATGCGAGACGGGGACTGGCTCGACCCGCACACCGCGCGCGGCGAGCTGCTGCATCTGCTCGGCGGTCGGCTCGAAGGCGCCGTTGGTGAACAGCGTCGTCGGCCCCCACTCCGGGATCAGCATCGCCTGGTGCATCGACAGCTCGCCCACCGCGAGCACGCCGAGCGGGCCGCCGCCACGCTCATAGCCGTCGCAATAGGGGCAGTTGTAGACGCCCTTGCCCCAGCGCTCGGCGAGCCCCGGTACGTCGGGCAGAGTGTCCTCGACGCCGGGGGCGAGCACGATGCGGCGGCCGGTCGACGTTTCGCCACCGGCGAGCGTGACGGTGAAGCCATCTGCGGTGGCGGCGGCGCCGGTCGCCTCGTCGGCCACAAAGCGCACGGTCGGATAGGCGAGCACCTGCTCGCGCGCCTTCGCCGCGATGGCGCCCGGCTCCCAGCCGTCGTGGCCGAGGAAGCCGTGGGCGTGGGCGGTGAAGCGGTTGCGGCGCCGGCCGGCGTCGATCACCAGCACGGACTTGCGGGCGCGGGCGAGCTGCAAGGTGGCGGAAAGGCCGGCATAGCTGCCGCCAACGACGATGACGTCATGGATCATTGGGGGTCCTCCGAGGACGCGAGGATGGGAGCGGCGCGGTGCGCGGCGAAGCGGCGGGAGAACTCCGCCGCAAGCGAGGCGAGCGTCACCGCCTGGAAGCGCGCGAGCAGCAGCGCCTCGGCGGCCCGGAAGGCGTCGTCCAGCACGGCGTTGACCGACTGCTCGACCAGGCAGGCCGGGCGGTCGTTGTGGTTGCCGATGGCGAAGACCGCCGGCTCGCCGAGCACGGCATGGACGTCGCGCAGCGTCACGGTCGCGAGGTCGCAGGCGATCGACCAGCCGCCGCCCGGCCCCTTGCCGGAGCGCACAAGCCCCGCCTCGCGCAGGTGCGCCATCGTCCGCCGCACGACGACGGGATGGGTGTTCATGCAGACCGCCAGCTGCTGCGAGGTCATCGGCGCCTCGGCGTCGGCCATGTGCAGGAGGGCGTGCAGAACGGAGGAGAGGCGGCTGTCACGGTTCATGTAACATTCGTTATTACGAATTGCCGGCGGCCGTCAACCGGCCGGCGCCCGCGGGAACGGAAGCCGTCGCCTCCCACCTGGCGCGCAGGGTGAGCGCGCGCGGCCGAAGTTTTTTTTTCGCGTGCCCGTGGACTAGCAGCGGGGGGCGCTCCGTATACGGGGCATGAGCGACACTCCCGACCGCTTCGATGTGCTGGCCGAGCTCGGCGCGTTGCGCCGCTATGCCGGGTCGCTGTCGCGCGGCGGCGAGGAGGCCGAGGACCTCGTGCACGACACGCTGGTGCGCGCCTACGAGCGCCGCGCCACCTTCCGGCACGACCGCAACCTGCGCGTCTGGCTGATGTCGATCCTGCACAACTGCTTCATCGACCGCCTGCGCCGGCGGCGGGGCGAGACGGCGGGCGCGACCCGGGTGGCGGAGGTGAGCGAGACGGCGGCGCCGGCGGCGCAGGAACATTCCGTGCGCCTCGCCGAGGTGCGCGAGGCCTTCCTGGCGCTGCCGGACGACCAGCGGGCCGCCCTGCATCTGGTCGCCATCGAGGGGCTCACCTACGCGGAGGCGGCAGCCTCCCTCGGGGTGCCGGTCGGCACGGTGATGTCGCGCCTCGCCCGGGCGCGCGCGGCGCTGAGGGCGGTGGAGGACGGCACGCCGCTGTCGGGTCCCGCGCCGCGCCTGAGGATCGTCGGAGGCAACGATGAGCCACACTGAACCGGTGAGCGAGTTCGAGCTCGACGCCTATGTCGACGACCAGCTGTCGGCACCACGCCGCATCGCCGTCGAGGCATACCTCTCCGGCCAGCCGGCGCTGGCGATGCGCGTCATGGCGGACCTGCGCACCCGTGACGAACTGCGGCTGGCGCTCGCCGAGACCGCCCTGCCCCGTCGCCCTTCCACCACCGATGCCGCCCGCCGGCTGCAGCGCGGGCTCCGGCGCGGGGTGGTGATCGGCCACGTCCGCCGCGCCGCCGCGCTGGTGCTGCTCGTCGGCGCCGGCTGGATCGCCCACGCCGAGTTCGGGGCGCTCACCGTCGGCGACGTCGCCGCTTCGACGCAGCCCCCCTCCTACGTCGCGGCCGCCGTTATGGCGCATCGCACCGTGCTGCTGCGCGCCGAGATGGCGTCCCAGCCGGAGGTGCGCACCTTCGACCCGCAGGAGATCCGCGCCGCCACCGCCGTGGTGCTGCCGGAGCTGCCGGAGGGCTGGCAGGTGCGCGACGTGCAGGTGTTCCCCTCCGCCTACGGGCCGAGCGTCGAGATGGCGCTGCAGTCGCCCGAGCTCGGCGCCGCCTCGCTGTTCGCGGTGCGGCCCGGCGGCTTCGACGTCGTTTCGCCGACGGTGACCACCGAGGGCGAGCTCAGCGCCGCCCACTGGCAGGTGGGCGACGTCGCCTATGCGCTCGTCGCCGCCACCGGCGAGGGCGACGATCTCGACCGGGCGGCCGACCGGCTGGCCCGCACCCTCCACTGACCCCTTCAACGCAACCGGACGAGGCTTCGCCCATGACCAACGCAGGTTTCGGCTTCCCGCGCGGCACCGTCGCCGCCCCCATTGACCGCGCCGTCTTCGACGAGGGCCTGCGCCGCCACATGCTGCGCGTCTACAACTACATGGGCCTCGGGCTGGTGATGACGGGCCTCGTCGCCTTCATCGTCGCCTCGACGCCGGCCCTCTACGTGCCGATCTTCTCCACCCCGCTGAAGTGGGTGGTGATGCTGGCGCCGCTCGCCTTCGTGTTCTTCTTCGCCTTCCGCATCCAGACGATGACGGCCGCCACCGCCCAGCTGATGTTCTGGGCCTTCTGCGCCGTCATGGGGCTGTCGCTGTCGTCGGTGTTCCTGGTGTTCACCGGCACCAGCATCGCCCGGACGTTCTTCATCACGGCGGCGATGTTCGGGGCGACCAGCCTCTACGGCTACACGACGAAGCGGGACCTGTCGAAGTTCGGTTCGTTCCTGATCATGGGGCTGATCGGCGTGGTGATCGCGAGCCTCGTCAACCTGTTCGTCGGCTCGACGGCGCTGCAGTTCGCCATCTCGGTGATCGGCGTCCTCGTCTTCGTCGGCCTGACGGCGTGGGACACCCAGTCGATCAAGGAGCAGTACGCCGAACACTTCGGCGACGAGTCCCTGCAGAAGCTCGCCGTTTCCGGCGCGCTGTCGCTCTACCTCAACTTCGTCAACATCTTCCAGCTTCTGCTGGCCTTCACCGGTCAGCGGGAGGAGTGACACCCTCTCGGTACCAGCACGGAGCCACACCGATGGACAACAGCGACCGCCAGGCGATCGAGGGCCTGTTCCAGCGCCTCAACCAGGTCGAGAGCCAGTCGCCGCCGCGCGATGGCGAGGCCGAGGCGTTCATCCGCGCCGAGATCGCCCGCCAGCCCGGCGCGCCCTACTACATGGCCCAGACGATCGTCATGCAGGACTACGCCCTGCAGTCAGCGCAGGCCCGCATCGAGGAACTCGAGCAGGAGCTTTCCGCCCGCCCGGCCGGCGGGGGCGGACTGCTCGGCGGCCTGTTCGGCGGCGGCTCCCGCGAGCCGGCGCGGCCGCGGACGGTGCCACGCGTCGGCATGGGGGCCCAGCCGATGGCGGCCCAGCCGATGGGAGCGCCCGGCATGGGGGCACCGGGTGCCGGTGCCGCCGGCATGGGAGCGGCGGGCATGGGTGCCGCAGGCATGGCGCAGCGTCCGGGCGGCGGCTTCCTCGCCGGCGCGGCGCAGACGGCGATGGGCGTCGCCGGCGGCATGCTGCTCGGCAGCGCCATCGCCGGCATGTTCCAGGGCGATCAGGCCCAGGCGGCCGAGCCCGCCGCACCGCCGGCCGACGAGCCCCCCGCCGACGACGTCGGTGCCGCGGACATGGGAGGCGGCGACGAGGGCGGCGGCGGCTTCTTCGACAGCTTCTTCGGCGGCGACGAGCTCTGATCGACCGCGCGGGTGCGCCTAAACGGGCTCGCCGTGCCCACGACATGAAACCGCCGCCCCGGCCACCGGGGCGGCGCCCTCGTCCGACATCTCCGACGGCGCGCTATCTCCGCGCAAGCTCCGGCGGGACGGCGAGGACATCGAGCGGCGACGTCCGCAGCACCTGCTCCGTCACGCTGCCGAGGAACATCCGTGCGAGCGACGTCTTGGCGTGGGTCGAGACGACGACGAGATCCGCCTTCAGCTCCGCCGCCGCCGTAAGGATCTCGTTGGCGACCGTCGTGCCGTCATGACGGGCGATCGCCGCCGCGTCCCCGGCTCCACACGCGGCCATCAGCTCCGCCAGGGATTGCAACGCCGCGGCACGCTCTTGGTGCAGGTAGTCCTCCTGGTCCTCGTTCGACAGCGAATGCGCCATGGCGAGGCGCAGCGCCGGCGCGGCATAGACATGCAGCACCGTCCGGGCCGCATGCGCGCCGAACTTCAGCCTGCCCATGACCTGCAGGGTCTCGCGGGAGCCCTCCGAGAGATCGGTGGTCAGCAGGATGTGCCGGTAGGGTCCGACGGGGGGCGCATTCACCATCAGCACGGGCGTGGTAACGGCGCGGATCGTGCGCTCCGCCGTCGTCCCGACGAAGACGTCCCTCAGCAGCCGCCGACGGTGCGACCCGATCACCAACAGGTCCGGCTCACCCTCGGCGACCGCCTGCAGGATGCCGGCGAACGGATCGGCCAGCATCACACGCGCCTCGCAGGCGACGTCGTCCACGCTGCGCACCGTGGCGGCGAGCTCCTGCAGCAACGCTTCGGCATCCACTCGGTCCCGCTCGACAATACGGCGCGGCCGGTCGTCATCGACCACATGCAAGAGAACCAACCCCGCGTCGATCTCCTTCGCCATCAGGATCGCCCGACGCAGTGCACGGTCGGATCTTTCCGAGAAATCCGTCGCAAGCATGATCTTCGGCATCCGACACTCCTCGCAGATATATTGTCTCCCGTGGCGAATTCAGCATACTGAATTTGATCTTGGGTTGACGCAAATCAATTGAACTGGTCGCTTCGACACTACGGTTGAGGACGGACATGCGGCTGTCGGCGCCCGGATCTCGATCGGGCGGGGGGACCGTCGGCCGCCGGCGGTGTCGGCGCACCGTCGCGCGCGACGCCCGACCGATCTCGACAACCACCGCCGGGGGCGGGTCCGCTCTCGCGGCCTCTCTCCGCATCGACGAGGAGAACCGATGCCGCTGATGACACCATTCGCCGAAGTGGCACTTCTGCTCGCCATGGCGGCCGGCATCGGTCTCGTCGGCCTCCTCATGCGCCAGCCGCTGATCGTCAGCTTCATCGCAGTCGGCCTGATCGCCGGCCCCTCGGCGCTCGACGTCGTGCGATCGAATGACCAGATCGACCTTTTGTCGGAGCTCGGGATCGCCGTTCTGTTGTTCCTCGTCGGCATCAAGCTCGACGTGAAGCTGATCCGGTCGCTCGGTGCCGTCTCGATGATGACGGGCCTTGGCCAGGTCGCCTTCACCGCGTTCTTCGGCTACCTGATCGGGCTCGCCCTCGGCCTCGGCCACGTCACCAGCCTCTATGTGGCGGTGGCGCTGACATTCTCCTCGACGATCATCATCGTGAAGCTCCTGTCCGACAAGCGCGAGATCGATGCGCTGCACGGCCAGATCGCGCTCGGCTTCCTCATCGTCCAGGACCTGGTCGTCGTTCTGGCGATGATCCTGCTCTCCGCCATCGGCGTCGGCACGCCGGGAGACGGGCATGGCGGCGGCTCGCTGGTCTCCGCACTCGCCTCGGGCATCGCCCTGATCGTCGGCGTCGTCGTGTTCGTGCGCTATCTCGCCGACCCACTGACCGAGCGGCTCGCCAGAGCACCGGAACTGCTGGTGATCTTCGCCATCGCACTCGCGGCGATGTTTGCGGCGATCGGCGATGCGGTCGGTCTCGGCAAGGAGGTGGGCGGCCTGATGGCCGGCGTGGCGCTCGCCTCCACCCCCTACCGCGAAACCATCGCCGCCCGGCTCGCGCCGCTGCGCGACTTCCTGCTGCTGTTCTTCTTCATCGCCCTCGGGGCGACGCTCGACCTCTCGCTGCTGGGGGCCCACATCACCGGCGCGATCGTCTTCTCGCTCTTCGTGCTGATCGGCAATCCCTTGATCGTGCTCGCGATCATGGGTGCCATGGGCTACCGCAAGCGGACCGGGTTCCTCGCAGGCCTGACTGTCGCGCAGATCAGCGAGTTCTCCCTGATCTTCATCGCCATGGGCGTCAGCCTTGGTCATGTCGGCGAGGACGCCCTCGGGCTGGTGACGATGGTCGGCCTCGTGACCATCGCTGCGTCCACCTACATGATCACCTACTCTCACCAGCTCTATGCGTGGTGCGAGCCGCTGCTCGGCGGCTTCGAGCGCAAGGGCACGCCGCGCGAGCCGAGCGAGGCGGGCAGCCACCAGGGTGACGCCTACACGGTGATCGTCTTCGGGCTCGGGCGGTTCGGCACGGCGCTCGGGCTGCGCCTGAAGAAGCGCGGCATCCGCGTGCTGGGTGTCGACTTCAATCCTCTGGCGGTCCGGCGCTGGCGCGAGCTAGGTCTCGATACGGAGTTCGGCGATGCGACGGATCCGGAATTCGTGACGGAACTGCCGCTGGCGGGCGCCGCGTGGATCGTCTCGACCGTGCCGATCCACCCCACCGGCCTCAGTCACGAGGATACCCGTCGGACCCTCATCCAGCTGACCCGCACGGCCGGCTTCAACGGCCGCGTTGCCGTCGCCTCGCACAGCGCCAGCGATACGCAGGTGATGCTGAGCGCCGGGGCGGACATGGTGCTCGAGCCGTTCCAGGACGCCGCCGACCGGGCGGTGGCGCTTCTGTGTGGCGCCGAGGCGGAGGAGCGAACGCCGTTTCCACGGATCGCCACCGAAGAGCGATTGGGCATCTAAGATATCGTCGCTCCTCGGCCCGGGTGATCGCTGGGTCAACAGCTCTCCGGAGCCTCCGTGCCGCGCCCGTCCCGTTCCTGCGCCGCCAACCGGCTTGATCTGCGTCAAGTTCAAGGATCGATATCGACTGTAATCTTCACCTTACAAGAAGGGGAGGCAGTCGCATGAGGATCTTGTTCGTCCACCCGAACTACCGGTCAGGCGGCGCCGAGATCGCTGGCACCTGGCCACCCGCTTGGGTCGCCTACCTCACCGGCCACCTGCGGCAGGCGGGGTTCGACGACATCCACTTCATCGACGCGATGACGGACAACATCCCGGACGAGGAACTCGCCCGCAAGATCGCCGCCTGCGCCCCCGACGTCGTCGGCGTCACCTCGATTACCCCCTCGATCTACCGCGCGGAGGAGGTGCTGCGCATCGCCTCCGAGGTGGCGCCGCGGGCGGTCCGGGTGCTCGGCGGCGTGCACGCCACCTTCATGTACAAGCAGGTGCTGAGCGAAGCGCCGTGGGTGGACGTCATCGTCCGCGGCGAGGGCGAGGAGATCTGCACGGCGCTGATGAGCGCCATCCGCGACGGCCGCTGGCCGGCCGACCGGCGGGCGATCCACGGCCTCGCCTTCAGCGATGGCGAGGAGATCGTCGCGACGCCCGCCGCCTCCACCGTCAAGGACCTGTCGAAGATCAAGCCGGACTGGTCGATCCTCGAGTGGGCGAAATACATCTACATCCCGCTCGGCACGCGCGTGGCGATCCCCAACCTTGCCCGCGGCTGCCCGTTCACCTGCTCGTTCTGCTCGCAGTGGAAGTTCTGGCGCGACTACCGCGTCCGCGAGCCGAAGGACGTCGTCGACGAGATCGAGGATCTCGTGACGAACCACGGCGTCGGCTTCTTCATCCTCGCCGACGAGGAACCCACCATCAACAAGAAGAAGTTCATCGCCTTCTGCGAGGAACTGATCGCCCGTGGCCTGCCGGACCGCGTCAAATGGGGGATCAACACGCGGGTGACGGACATCTACCGCGACCGCGACCTGTTGAAGTTCTACCGCAAGGCCGGCCTCGTCCATGTCAGCCTCGGCACCGAGGCGGCCGCGCAGATGAAGCTCGACCAGTTCAACAAGGAAACGAAGGTCGACGAGAACAAGACGGCGATCCGGCTCCTACGCGAGGCCGACATCCTCGTCGAGGCGCAGTTCATCGTCGGCTTGGACAACGAGACGGCCGAGACGCTGGAAGAGACCTACAAGATGGCGTGGGACTGGCAGCCCGACCTCGCAAACTGGTCGATGTACACGCCCTGGCCGTTCACCCCGCTGTTCCAGGACCTCAAGGACAAGGTCGAGGTCTTCGATTTCTCGAAGTACAACTTCGTCACGCCGATCATGAAGCCGGCGGCGATGGAGCGCGGCGAGCTGCTCGATGGCGTCATGAACAACTACCGCCGCTTCTACATGAAGAAGGCGCTGTTCCACTATCCGTGGCGGGGCACGGGCTTCCGCCGGCGCTATCTGCTCGGCTGCCTCTACGCCTTCCTGAAGGCGGGCTTCCAGCGCACCTTCTACGACCTCGGCAAGGCCGGCTACTGGGGGCCGCAGACGAAGGCGACGGTGGACTTCCACTTCGACGAGACGCGCCAGATCGCCGAGGCGCAGGTCGACGACTGGGAGGCCGCAGCCGACCGGGCGGCGCGCGCCACCGAGCGGCGCGAGGCGGTCCGGGCGCAGATGAAGGAGCGCGGCGCGGCCCGCGTCTGCGGGGGCGGCACCGAGCAGATGGAGGCGGGCTGAGATGGCGCCGCCCCGCTCACCGGATCACACGCCGGCCTGATCGGCCCCAACGCCGTCCTCCAGCTCGTCGCCGTCCTCGAGCGCCACGAGGGGCCGGAGCGCGCCGCAGGCCTCCTCGCCGACGCCGGCCTCAAGGGCCTGCCGGACGGCGAGCACATGATCCCCGAGGGTGACGCCGCCCGCCTGCACCGGCGGCTGCGGGCGGAGTTTCCCGCCCGCGCCCCGGACCTCGCCCGCGAGGCGGGCTTCGCCACCGGCGACTACATCCTCGCCCACCGCATCCCGCGCATGGCGCAGGCCGTGCTGAAGCTCCTGCCGGCGCCGCTCGCCGCCCGCGCGCTGTCGAAGGCGATCGCCCGCCACGCCTGGACGTTCGCGGGCTCCGGCACGGTCCGCGCCGTCGATCCGTGGACCTTCGAGATCGACCACAATCCGCTCGTCCGCGGCGAGCACGGCCCGGCGCCGCTCTGCCACTGGCACGCCGCCGTCTTCGAGCGACTCTATGCGCGCCTCGTGCACCCCGGCGTGCGCTGCGTCGAGACGCGCTGCGGCGCCCAGCCGGGATCGCACACCTGCCGCTTCGAGGTGGTGCGCTGGCGGCGGGCGGACTGAGCGACCAACGCCGCCGGAGCCGGCGATGGGCGGATGTCTTTAGCCGGGGCCGACGCACCAACGTCGCCGCCGTTCAGAACCTTGTGAGCGGGACGGGTGGCGCCGTCGCCTTTCCCGCCAAGCTGGTGTATGCCGTCGCCTCCCCGCCCGGCCGTCGGCCGCGCCGGCGGGCCGCGGAGCCTCGTCCCGCTCGTGCAGTCCGGCCGAACGGAGCGCCGTCATGGACGCGCCAGCTATCGCCGGTCGCCCCCCGACCGTTCCCGACAGCACGCCGCTCGCGGTCAGGGCGCGCGGGCTCGTCAAGGTCTTCGGGACGATGCGCGCCGTCGACGGCATCGACCTCGACGTGCCGCGCGGCATGATCTTCGCCATCCTCGGCCCGAACGGCGCCGGCAAGACGACGCTGATGCGCATGCTCGCGACGCTGTCGACGCCGGACGCCGGTACCGCCACGGTGATGGGCCACGACCTGGTGGCGGATGCGCAGGCGGTGCGCGGCGAGATCGCGGTGACCGGCCAGTTCGCCTCGCTCGACGAGGACCTGACGGGGCGCGAGAACCTGATCCTGCTCGCCCGCCTGTGGGGCTTCCGCGGCCGGAGCGCCGGGGCGCGGGCCGACGAGCTGCTCGCTGCCTTCGACCTCTCTGATGCGGCTTCCAAGCAGGTGAAGGACTATTCGGGCGGTATGCGGCGAAGGCTCGACATCGCCGCCTCGCTGGTGGTGACGCCGGGTCTGCTCTTCCTCGACGAGCCGACCACCGGCCTCGACCCGAAGGCGCGCCAGGACGTCTGGCGCCTCATCCGGGCGCTCGCCGCCGGCGGCGTGACGATCCTCCTGACGACGCAATACCTCGACGAGGCCGACCAGCTCGCCGCCCGCATCGTCGTCATCGACCACGGCCGCAAGATCGCCGAGGGCACCAGCCGCGAGCTGAAGGCCGCCGTCGGCTCAGGCTTCCTGCACGTGGCGCTTGCCGACCCCACGCGCCTCGATGCGGCGGCGGAGCTGCTCGCGGCCCGCCTCGGCGCGGTGGTCAAGCGCAGTCCGGAGGGCGCGCGGCTGTCGGTGATGGCCGGCACCCCGCAGGCGGCAAACGAGGCGCTCGCCGCCCTCATCGCGGCGGGCATCGAGCTGTCGGACTTCTCGATGGCCTCGCCGAGCCTCGACGAGGTGTTCTTCGCGCTCACCGGCGGCGGCGACTCGGCGCCGGCGCAGGAGGTCAGGCCATGAGCGATGCGCCGATGAGCGACGCGCCGATGACAGAGACCGGCACCCCGCTGCTGCGCCCCGTCGCGCGTCCGCGGCCGCCGTCGGCGTTCTCGAACGCCCTCGTCTTCGGCTGGCGGGCGGTGCTGAAGTTCCGCCACGTGCCGGAGCAGTTGTTCGACCTTGTGATGACGCCGATCATGTTCACGCTGCTGTTCACCTTCGTGTTCGGCGGCGCGCTGGCTGGCTCACCCGGTGACTACCTGCAGGTGTTCATCCCCGGCATCCTGGTGCAGACGGTGGTCTTCAACGCCGTCTATTCCGGCATGGGGCTGTCGACCGACCTCGGCAAGGGGCTGTTCGACCGCTTCCGCTCCCTGCCGATCTGGCCGCTCGCCCCCTTCGCCGGCCTGATGGTGGGCGACATCCTGCGCCATCTGATCGCCGGCGGCATCATCCTCGGCATCGGGCTCGCGCTCGGCTACCGGCCGGAGGCGGGCGTGGTCGGTGTCGTCGCGGCGTTCCTGCTGCTCCTCGTCATCGGCTTCGGGGTCGGCTGGATCTTCCTCGTCCTCGGGCTGCTCTTGAAGACGCCGACGGCGGTGATGACCATCGGCTTCGCCTTCCTTTTCCCGATCAACTTCGCCTCCAACATCATGGTCGACCCGGCGACGATGCCCGACTGGCTGCAGTCCTTCGTCGACGTCAATCCGGTGTCGTTCATGACGACGGCCATGCGCGGCCTCATGGCCGGTACCGCGACGGTCAGCGAGGTGGCGCTGGCGCTCGCCGCCCCGGTGCTGCTGACGCTGGTGCTGGCGCCCGTGACGCTGGTTCTCTACCGGCGGCGGTGAGGGGCGGGGTGGCGGGAAACAGGTGCCCGTGGCCACTGCTGCCGCCCCGCCCTCTGAGCCACCCGCCGACGAGCAGTCGTCATTCCTTCGCCGCCGCTTCAGTCATCATTTTCCTTCCTCTCCGTCGTCATTCCCGGCCTTGTGCCGGGAACCCATGCAACGACAGCCCCGCCCGACCCCCTCGCGATGTCCCACCTGCGGCACCGAATGGGTTCCCGGCACAAGGCCGGGAATGACCTCGAGAGCGGGGAGAGGGCCGTGGCAACGTTCGAGAGCCCCCACATTCCCGTTGTGATCGCCCCCGTCCGGTGCTGAAATGCACTCCGGTGGCCGTGGCCGCCGTTCGGGCCGTCGCCAGCGACGTCGCGGCCCATCCCTCACCGACAGAGGCGCCTTCGCCGTCCGCATTTGCGGGCAGCGGGCGCCTTTTTTGCTTGCAGGTCCGATCAAGGGGTCCGGTCGCCGATACCCGCACGGGAGAAGCCGATGCCGCTCACCGCCTACCGCATCGCCGCCGAGCCGTTCTACCGGCCGGTCGCCGACGAGATCGCGCTGTTCGAGGCGGCCTGGCACCACCGCCTGCCGGTGATGCTGAAGGGCCCGACCGGCTGCGGCAAGACGCGCTTCGTCGAGCACATGGCCTGGCGGCTCGGCCGCCCGCTGGTCACCGTCGCGGCGCACGAGGACATGACAGCCTCCGACCTCGCCGGCCGCTTCCTGCTCGCGCCCGAAGGCACCGTCTGGCACGACGGGCCGCTGACGCTCGCCGTCCGCCACGGCGCCATCTGCTATCTCGACGAGATCGTCGAGGCGCGCCAGGACACGACAGTGGTCATCCACCCGCTCACCGACGCCCGCCGCATCCTGCCGCTCGACAAGAAGAACGAGCTCGTCCACGCCCACGAGGACTTCCAGCTCGTCGTCTCCTACAACCCCGGCTACCAGAGCGCGGTGAAGGACCTGAAGGAATCGACCAAGCAGCGCTTCATCGCCTTCGACTTTACCTATCCCGCCGCCGCCATCGAGGCGGAGATCGTCGCGGCCGAGGCGGGCGTCGGGAGCGAGGTCGCGGGCCGGCTCGTCGACATCGCCGCCCTGTCGCGCAACCTCAAGGGCCACGGCCTCGACGAGGGTGCCTCGACGCGCATGCTGATCCACGCCGGGCGGCTGATCCGCGGCGGCGTCGGCATCGAGGCTGCCGTGCGCTCCAGCATCGTGCTGCCGATAACCGACGACCGCGACGTCCGCGAGGCGCTGTCGAGCGCCATCGCCGCAGCCCTCCCCTGAGCGGCCCGTGACGCCCCCGCCACGCCTTGCGGTCGTCACCACGCCGCCCGACCGCTCGGTGACGCGGCTGCACCGGCTGGTGCGCCAGCGCGAGGCACTCCGGCCGACCTTCCAGGACGCCTGGACACGGATCGCTAATGCCGCCGACGACGCGGCGCTCGATCGCTGGGCCGAGGCCGTCATCGAGCTCGCCTTCGTCAATGCCGGCCCGGCCTGCCTGATCGCCTTCTGGCGGGCGAGCGCCGAGCAACAGGCGGGACTGGAGACCCACGCCGCCGTCGGTCGCAGCGCGGCGGAAGTTTGCCGCCATGCTGGCCAGGCGGCGACGCTTGCCGCCCTCGACGCCCTGCCCCGACTCGCCCGCCGGCTGCCGCCGCAGGAGATGCAAGCGTGGTGGCGGGCGCTGGAGCGGCTCGCCCGGGCGGCGCCGGAGTCCGTCTCGCCGGCGGCCCGTGCCGTGGAGCGCATTCAGGAGAGCTGCGGCAGTGCGCACGGCTTCGAGGCCTTCGTCTCGGCCGGGCTCAAGGCCTGCGGCGGCGACAAGGGCAAGCGCCGGGCGTTCTTCGCGCTGGAGGACCCGGCGGCGCGCCAGGTGCTCGACCGTCTCGCCGGCAGCATCGGCTTCGCCGAGGTGGAGAGGCCGCTGAAGGTGCTTTTGACGGCGCTGTTCGGCGAACCGCCGCAGCTGCGCGCGCTCACCGCCGGCGCCGACCGCGCCCTGCCGCGGCGGGCGAACATCGCCGGTCCGCTGATCCGCCTGCCCGAGGTCTTCCGCGGCGTGCCGGCGGCGGAAGCGACGCGGCTCTACCGGGCGGCCGCCGTGCACGCCGCCGCCCACCAAGCCTTCTCCGGCCCGCCGGTGCCGGTCGGCACGCTGAAGCCCCTGCAGCTGGCGCTGACCGGCGTCATCGAGGACGCCCGCGTCGAGGCGCTGGCGATGCGCCGGCTGCCGGGCCTCCGGCGGCTGTGGGCGCCGTTCCATGTCGCAGCACCCGCGGGCTTCGCCACCGCCGGCACCATCCTCGCCCGCATCGCCCGCGCCCTGTTCGACCCGAATCACGCCGACGACAGCGGCTTCGTCGAGAAGGCGCGCGCGCTGTTCGCGGCCGAGGTCGCGAGCGGCAACCTCGAGGACCGCGCCATGAGCCGGCGCATCGGCGGTCTGATCGGCAACGATATCGGACAGGCGCGCCTGCAGTTCGACGCCAAGGGCTACGTGGTCGAGCCGGCCTATCGCGACGACAATCTCGGCCTGTGGGACTTCGACGATCCCTCGGCGCCGGTCGAGAGCGTCGAGGTGGCGGTCGACGCCGTCCGCCTCCGCCAGACGGAGGAGCCCGAGGAGGCCGACCGCGAGCGCGAGGAGACCGAGGAGCGCCGCGGCGCCGCCGGCCGGGCCCGCAGCGTCGCCGCCGACGACCGCGGCGTCGTCGTGGCCCGCTACCCCGAGTGGGACCGCGCCGCCGCAATCGAGCGGCCCGACTGGACCACCGTGCGCGAGGTCGCCGCTCCGCCGGGCGATCCGGCCGTGATCGAGCGGCTTCTCGACGGCGAGCCGGGCCTGCGCGCCCGCGTCACCCGGCTGGTGCGCGCCAGCCGCATCGGCCGCGCCGGCGTGAGGAAGCGCCAGCCGGACGGCTTCGACCTCGACCTCGACGCGGTGCTGGAGGCCGGCATCGCCCAGCGCACCGGCGAGCTCCCCGACGACCGCCTCTACCGCACCCGCGCCCGCCCCGCCCGCGACCTCGCCGTCTCGGTGCTGGTCGACGTGTCGGAATCGACCCGTGACCGCGTCGACAAGGGCGTCACCGTGCTCGACATCGAGCGCGCCGCCGTCGCCCACCTCGCCGAGGCGATGACGAGCCTCGGCGACCGCTTCGCCCTGTCCGCCTTCGCGTCCGCCGGCCGCGACGACGTCCGCCACGTCCGCATCAAGGATTTTGTCGAGCCCTACGACGGCGGCGCGCGGTCGCGGCTCGCTGGCCTCGCGCCGGGGCTCTCGACCCGCCTCGGCGCGGCGCTCCGCCATGCCGGCGCGGAGATCGCCGGGATCCGCAGCCACCGCAAGCTGGTGCTGGTGCTCTCCGACGGCGAGCCCGCCGACATCGACGTCGAGGACCCGCTGGACCTCGTCGAGGACGCCCGCCGCGCCGTGCTGGGTCTCAAGCACCGCGGCATCGACGTCTTCGGCATCGGCATCGGCGCAGGGACCGCGGGGGCGGGTGCGGCGGTGTTCGGCCGCTCGAACCACCTGGCACTGAGACGGATCGCCGACCTGCCGGCGCGGTTGTCGGAGTGCTACTTCCGACTGTCGCGGGCCTGAGCGGCCAAGCGGGCTTGGGCCTTAACCGGCCGATCCGTCTGCACGCCATCTGTGTTCACGGCGCCCGCGTGCATCCCCTTCTCCCACCGGCAGGTGGGAGAAGGTCCCGGCAGGGGGATGAGGGCGCGCGGCGTGAGCCGCGCGGGCGGCAAGTAAGGCCGACGCCCTGCCCGCGGCCCCCCTCCCTACCCTCCCCCACGAGGGGGGAGGGTTCGCGTTGCGTTTTTGGGCAGGCCGTTTGCCCCAAGCACAAGGGAAACCCTCCCCCCTCGTGGGGGAGGGTAGGGAGGGGGGCCCCACGGCATACCGCCTGCGGGGTTCGCGCGACTGCCGCGCAGACCGCGCGACCGGCGGCACATAGATATGAGAGCGATGGAGTCCGCGTCTTCCGCTCCTGCGGAGCGGCCCTCATCCGCCCTTCGGGCACCTTCTCCCGCTAGACGCGGGAGAAGGGATGCGTGGCCGCGCTGTGCCTACTTCCGCCGCCGCGCCGGCGGTGTCCCGAGCATCGCCTCGAACCCGACTGCGAACACGGCGTCCATCGCCCGCGCCAGCGCACCGCCGGCGGGCGCAAGAAGCCGCACCGCGAGGCCGGCGCCGTTCGGGGCGGGGCCGGTGCCGGCGATGCAGCCGTGCGCCGCCACCGCCGCCTCGATCGCCACCGGCGCCGGCAGCCGATCCGGCGGCGCCAACAGCAGCGCGGTGCCGAAGGCGGCGTAGCAGCCGAGGGGCGAGCGCGGGCCGGCAAGCTCCGCGCCGTCGACGCCGCCACGATCGGCGAGTAGCACGCGGCCGGCGGTATCGCGCACCACGGTCGCGCCGTCCCAGCGCTCGAACGCCGCGGCGTGGCCTCCCGGATCGTGGCGGCAGACGCCGTCGGTGAGGATCGCCATCGCGCCGGGCGCGAGATCGACGGTGATCTCGGAGGCGAAGGCGGCGCCGGGGAACATCACCACCGGGTCCGGCACGAAGGCGCAGAACGCCCCCTCCCCCACCGAAATCGACACCGCCTGCCGGCAGCCCTCGCCGCGGCTGTCGTGCACCACCGTCGCCGCCTGCGTGGTGACGTGCACCGCCGCGCCGGCGGCGACCTCCAGCGCCAGCGCCACGTCGTCGCCGCGATAGAAGCCGCCGGAGGCGGACTGCAGGTAGAGCGTCGCGAGCCCCGGCCGCGCCGCCTCGATGTGGAACGGCCGGGTGACGTGCACCGGATAGGGGACGTGCTGGCGGACGAGGCGGGTGCAGCCGCCGGCGACCGCGAAGGCGAGCCGCGCCTCGGCGCGGCGGCCGGCCGGTGGCGCGGGCGCCAGCATCAGTCGCGGAACAGGACGGCCGAGGCGATGGCGTCCGCCACGTCCTCGACACCGTGACCGGCGCGCAGGTCGGTGGCAATCACCGGCTTGCCCTGCCGAACCGCCCTCGCCTCGGCCAGCATGCGGTCGAGATCGACGCCGACGTGCGGGGCGAGGTCGGTCTTGTTGACCACCAGCAGGTCGCAGCGCACCACCCCCGGCCCCTTCTTGCGCGGGATGTCGTCGCCGCCGGCGACGTCGATGACGAAGATCCACCAGTCGACGAGGTCGAGCGAGAAAGTCGAGGCGAGGTTGTCGCCGCCGGATTCGAACAGGATCAGCTCGAGGCCATGGAAACGCGCCTCCAGCTCGTCGCCGGCGACGATGTTGAGGGTCGGGTCCTCGCGGATGACGGTGTGCGGGCAGGCGCCGGCCTCGACGGCGGATACCCGCGCCGGGTCAATCAGGCCGGAGCGGCGCAGCCGTTCGGCGTCTTCCTTGGTGACGAGGTCGTTGGTGACCACGGCGAGGTCGACGCCGCGTGCCGTCAGCGCCGGGATCAGCCGCTCGATCAGCGCCGTCTTGCCGGAGCCGACCGGCCCGCCGATGCCGACGCGGGCCGCCGAGGGTGCTGCCTGCGCGGCGGTGGCGGCGAGGGAGGGACGCATCGCGGTCATCGCAGCATGTAGCGCTGGGCAAGCGGCAGCACCGCCGCCGGCTCGCAGGTGGCGAGCACGCCGTCGACGAACACATCAAACGTCTGCGGGTCGACGCGGATGTCCGGGCAGGCGTCGTTGAACAGCATGTCGGACTTGCGCAGGGTGCGCGTGCCCGAGGCCGGCAGCAGCCGCTTCGACAGCCCGAGGCTGGCGGCGAGCCCGTTCTCGATCGCCAGCGGATGGACGAAGCAGGCCGACAGCGCCGGCGCGGCACGGCCGAAGGCGCCCCATTGCGGGCGCAGCATCACCGGCTCGCAGGTCATCAGCGAGGCCGCGCTGTCGCCCATCGCCCCCCAGGCGATGAAGCCGCCCTTGATGACGAGCTCCGGCTTGATGCCGAAGAAGGCCGGCCTCCAGACGACGATGTCGGCGAGCTTGCCGTCTTCCAGCGAGCCGATGTGCTCGGCGATGCCGAAGCTGCGGGCGGCGTTGATCGTGTACTTGGCGATGTAGCGGCGGATGCGGGCGTTGTCGCCGAAGCCCGGCCGGTCCTCCGGCAGAGGCCCGCGCTGGTCCTTCATCTTCGAGGCGAGCTGCCAGGTCCGGCAGATCACCTCGTGGATGCGCCCCATGCCCTGGCTGTCGGAGCCGAGCATGGAGATCGCGCCGATGTCGTGCAGCACGTCTTCCGCCGCGATCGTCTGCGGCCGGATGCGGCTCTCGGCGAACGCCACGTCCTCGGGGATCGCCGGGTTGAGGTGATGGCACACCATCGTCATGTCGAGGTGTTCGTCGAAGGTGTTGACCGTGTAGGGGTTGGTCGGGTTGGTCGACGACGGCAGGCAGTTCGCCACGCCGGCGACGCGGATGATATCCGGCGCGTGGCCGCCGCCCGCCCCCTCGGTGTGGTACATGTGGATGGTGCGGTCGCCGATCGCCGCCAGCGTGTCCTCGACGAAGCCCGACTCGTTCAGCGTGTCGGTGTGGAGCTGCACCTGGAAATCGAGCTCGTCGGCCACCGCCAGGCAGGCGTCGATGGTCGCCGGCATCGCCCCCCAGTCCTCGTGGATCTTCAGGCCCAGGCACCCGGTCTTCAGCTGCTCGACGAGCGAGGCCGGCTTGTGGGAGTTGCCGCGGCCGAGGAAGCCGAAGTTCATCGGCCAGGCTTCGGCCGCCTGCAGCATCTTGCCGGTGTTGAACGGCCCGCCGGAATCGATGCCGACCGTGATCGGCCCGAGCGAGCCGCCGAGCATCGTCGTGATGCCGCTCGAAATGGCGTGCTCGACGAGGCCTGCGGAATCGAAGTGGACGTGCACGTCGATCGCGCCGGGCGTGGCGATCAGGCCCTCGCAGTCGCGCACGGTGGTGGCGGCGGAGACGATCAGGCGCGGGTCGACGCCGTCCATGATCGCCGGGTTGCCGGCCTTGCCGAGCCCGACGATGCGGCCGTCGCGTATGCCGAGGTCGCCCTTGATGATGCCGAGAACGGGATCGATGACCAGCACATTGCAGAGCAGGAAGTCGAGCGCGCCCTCCGCACTGGTGACGCCGGCGGCCAGCCCGATGCCGTCGCGCAGCGTCTTGCCGCCGCCGTGCAGGCACTCGTCGCCGTAGACGGCATGGTCCTTCTCGACGACGGCGATGAGGGAGGTGTCGGCGAGGCGGACGCCGTCGCCGACGGTCGGGCCGTAGAGGGCGGCGTAGTCGCGGCGGGGGATGACGGCCATCCTCAGGCTCCCTTGAAGCCGGCGGCGCGGGCACGGGCGAGCGCGGCCGGCAGGGCGTCCGGTCCGGTGGCGCCGTCGGCGAGCGCGTTGAGGCCGGTCACCTCGCGCCGGCCGCCGAAGGTCACCAGCGGCACGGTCTTCTCCACGCCCGGCTCGAAGCGGACGGCGGTGCCGGCGGCGATGTCGAGGCGCATGCCGAAGGCCGCCGCGCGGTCGAAGTCGAGCGCCTTGTTGACCTCGAAGAAGTGGAAGTGCGAGCCGACCTGGATCGGCCGGTCGCCGGTGTTGACCACTGTCACGGCGGCGCGAGTTCGGCCGGCATTGAGCTCGACGTCGCCTTCGCCGGCGAGCACGGCGCCGGGCACCAGCGGGTCGGCAGCGGAGCCTTCGACCGGGCGGATCGGCTCGTGGACGGTGACGAGCTTGGTGCCGTCGGGGAAGACGCATTCGACCTGCAGGATCGGCACCATCGTCGGCACGCCGGCCATGACGTCGCCGGCCGTCAGGATCGCCGAGCCGAGGCCCATCAGCTCGGCCACCGTGCGCCCCTCGCGGGCGCCTTCGAGAATCTCGTCGGTGATGATGGCGACCGCCTCCGGGTGGTTGAGCTTCAGCCCTTTGGCGCGGCGCTTTCGGGCGAGCTCGGCCGCCGTGAAGATCGTCAGCCGCTCGAGCTCGGTGGGCGTCAGCAGCATCGCGTGTCCTCAGTTGGAAAAGAGCCGCACCTCGGCCGTGCCGTGGCGGGCGGCAGCGACGTCGAGGAGGGTGGCGAAGCTGCCGATCGGCTCGTCGTCGGCAACAGCGAGTGCTGCGAGCGGGGTGATGGTCGCGAAGCTCTCCGCCACAACCGCCTGCGCCTCGACGATGCCGATGCGGCCGAGGCGGACGGAGGCGGTGGCGAGGCCCTGCACCGCCGTGTAGGCCGACACCGCCACCGCCGCTTCCTCCGACAGCCCGGCCTCCCGCCACAGCGCCCCCTGCACGACTGCGATATGGCCGAGCATCCGGCCCGCCCGCAGCGCCACCTGCAGGTCGCTCGCGCCGGTGGTGCCGATGCGGGCGTGGGCAGCGACGAGGGCGGCCCCCTGGCGGCGCGAGCCGGTGCGCAGCGCTTCGACGAGCGTCGCCGCCTCCACCGCGGAGTCGATGGCCGCAAGCCGGTCGAGGTCGCCGGCGGCGTGGAAAGCGTGGACGAGGGCGACGCGGTCGGCGCTGCGCCAGCGGTGCTTCAGATGCATCTCGACCAGTGCCGCGAAACCCTCGCGCCCGTCGGCGGAGCCGAGCGCGACGGCGCCCTCGAGCCCGTTCGAGAAGGCGAAGGCGCCGCTCGGAAAGGCGGTGTCCGCCTGCCAGACGGCGGCGAGCAGGCCGGCCGCCGCGCTCACGCCGGCTCCTCGCCGGAAACGACCGAGGTGGCGACGCGGCGGTCCTCCATCAGTTCGCCGAGGCGCGTCGTGTACTGCTCGACCGGCGCCTCCAGCGCGACGAGCACCGCCTCGCCCTCGAAGCGGACGCGCCAGTGCAGGTTGCCGGCGTGATAGCCGAGCGCCAGCGCGTCGGCGATCGAGCGCGGTGCGAGGCGCAGCCAGCGCTCCGCCTTGGCGCGCACGACGATGGCGCGGCCGGGCTCCAGCACCAGCACCGCGCCGTCATAGAGCTTCTGGTCGCGCGGCAGCGCGATGGTGAGCTCGGTGCCGCCCCGCGTCGTCGCCCGGAGCCGCCGGCGCGCCATGTCCTCGGTCGCCAGCGTCAGCTCGTCCACCGCCCCGTGGTGCTCGAGATGGTGGAGCCGCTCGTGGAGATCGGCCTCGAGGCGGCTGCCGACGACGCTGTCGATGTGAAGCATGACGATCCGGTGCTCGGGTTGGGACGCGGGGCAAGGAGTCGCGAAACGGCGACGGGCGGGCTCAGCTCGCGAGCAGCTCCTTCAGCTTGCCGTCGAGGAAGTCGACGTCGACCGGGTTGGTGCCCGGGCCGCCGGCGAAGTGGCCCCAGATCGACGGTACCGGGATCAGCTCGGCGTTCGGCATGTTGGCGACCTCGAACTCGCTATCCGCCACGGGGAAGTAGAGGTCGGTCTGGCCGGGCATGACGTAGGCCTTCGCCTTGATGGCCCCCAGCGCCTTCTTGAAGTCGCCGCCGTAGACCTCGTTGGCGCTGATGTCGCCGTTCTGCCAGGTCCACAGCATGGTGAGCAGGTTGTTCGCGTCCTTCGGCAGGAAGAAGCCCTCCCAGAAGGCGACGAGGAAGTCTTCCAGTGACGAGTAGCCGAGCGTCTTGAGGTCGAGCTCGGCGCGGTAGAAGTCCTGCGAGAAGCCCCAGCCGGCATAGACGCGGGCCATGGCGCGCAGGCCCTTCTCGGGCTTCGACTTGTACCAGCCGTTGTCCCAGGCGGCGTCTGCCTGCAGGGCCGCCTTGACGCCTTCGAGGAAGACGAAGTTGTGGCGCGAGCACTTCGCCGAGCCGCAGAACGGCGCGATGGTGTCCATCATGTCGGGATAGAGCGCGCCCCAGTGGAAGGTCTGCAGCGCCCCCATCGACCAGCCGGTGACCAGGCGGATGTGCTCGATGCCGAACTTCTCGGTGACGAGGCGGTGCTGGGCGCGGACGTTGTCGTAGGCGGTCACCAGTGGGAAGCGCGCCGCGTTGTAGGGCTCGGGCGTGTTCGAGGGCGACGAGGACAGCCCGTTGCCGAGCATGTTCGGGATGATGATGAAGTACTTCGCCGGATCGAGCGCCCGGCCCGGTCCGATCAGCCACTCGTTGTCGTAGTGCTGGCCGGAATACCAGGTCGGATAGACGATGACGTTGTCCTTGGCGGGGCTCAGCGTGCCGAAGGTCTTGTAGGCCATCTTGCAGCCGCGCAGCGTCGCACCGCGCTGCAGGACGACTTCGCCGAGATCATGGATTTCGTAGTCGAGGCTCATTTTGTTTATCCCCAGTCGCAGTCACGGTGCCCGCCCTGCAGGAGGCGAGCCAGATCGGTCTTGAAGGCCGGCGCTCAGGCGTCGAGCACCGGCGGGCGAACATGCGCCCACGGACGCGCCTTCTCGAAGGCAGCGGACGCTTTCAGCACCAGCGCGTCGTCGAGGTGGCGGCCAATGATCTGCAGGCCGACGGGCAGACCGTCCTCGGTGAAGCCGGCTGGCACGGTTGCCGCCGGCTGGCCGGTCATGTTGAGCGGGAAGGTGAAGGCGAGCCACTCGGTGGTCGCCACCATCCGACCGTCGATCTTCTCGGGCCCCTGGATGTGGACCGGGAACGGCGGCACGGCGAGCGTCGGCGTCAAAAGCAGATCGTAGGTCTGCATCAGGCGCCACATCTTGTTGTTCACCGCCTTGCGCACCATCAGCGCGTCGGTGAGTTCCTCCGCCGTCCACGGCCGCGTCAGGAAGGCGACGAGGTGCGGCGACATCTTGGAGCCGTGCTCCTCCACCATCTTGCGCATGCCCTTGAGGTCGGTCTCGGCGGCGACGAGGCCCCAGAAGGCGCCGAAGGGGTTCTCCCAGCCGGGATGCGCCTCCTCGACGGTGCAGCCGAGGTCGGTCTCGAACGCGCGCGCCGCCTCCGTCACGATGCGGCGGACGGCAGGGTCGACGGCGGCGTAGCCCCAGTCGATCGACAGCGCCACCTTCAGGCCCTTGAGATCCCCCTTCACCGTCTCGCGCCAGTCATAGGGAGCGGCGGGCAGGGTGAAGCGGTCGCGCGGGTCGGGGCCGGCGATCACCGACATCATCAGCGCCGCGTCACCGACGGTGCGGCTCATCGGGCCGATGTGCTCGAGGCTCTCCCAGCTCGACACGCCCGGATAGCGCTCGTCCTTGGTGCCGGGATAGAGCGGCACGCGGCCCATCGAGGCCTTCAGGCCGTAGATGCCGCTGTGGGCGGCGGGAATGCGGATCGAGCCACCACCGTCGCTGCCGAGCGCGAACGGGCACATGCCGGAGGCCACCGCCGCGCCCGAGCCGGCGCTGGAGCCGCCCGGCGTCATGTCGAGGTTCCACGGGTTGCGGGTGGTCTCGAAGATCGGGTTGTGGCCGACGCCACTGTAGCCGAACTCCGGCACGTTGGTCTTGCCGAGGCTGACGGCACCGGCCGCCAGCAGGCGCTCGACGACGACGTCGTCCTCGTCCGGCACGAAGTCCTTGTAGGCGTAGGAGCCCGATG
Organism: Pseudoxanthobacter sp. M-2; assembly: GCF_046156265.1. NCBI lineage: Bacteria > Pseudomonadati > Pseudomonadota > Alphaproteobacteria > Hyphomicrobiales > Segnochrobactraceae > Pseudoxanthobacter > Pseudoxanthobacter sp. M-2. Next base: position 221,652 of record NZ_JAWDIR010000046.1, on the reverse strand, counting down.
CCGTCCGCACCCCCTTGGTGCAGATCAGGTCCTTGATGCCGACCGGCACGCCGGCGAGCGGCCCGACCGGCTTGCCGGCCATGATGTCGGCGTCGATCGCCTTGGCGGTGGCGAGCGCCAGATCCGGCGTCGGCGTGCAGAAGGCGTGCAGCTTCGGCTCCAGCGCCTCCATGCGGGCGATGTGCGCCTCGGTCACCTCCACCGCGGTGATTTGCTTCGCCTTCACGAGGTCGGCGATGGTCGCCGCCTCCATGGCGCAGATTTCGTCGGTTGATTTCGAGGATGACGCTGACATGGGACCTTCGGCCTTCTTCTCGCCCGTGCGGGGCGTCGTCGGGAGCGGAGTGACTGGGCGGGCGTGGGTGGTGACCGGCGGCGGGGGCGCCGCCGGTCTCGTCGCGTGCGGGCGGACCCGCCTCAGGTCGTCGCGAGCTTGCGGGCGCCGAAGGCCGACAGCACCCAGTAGGCGATGCCGGCGACGATCATCGCCGAGAGCGCCGTCGACAGGCCGGGCATCATCTTCTCGACGATGAAGGCGACGACGGAGCCGATCACCCAGGCGCCGAAGGCGGTCGGCCGCCAGTCGGCCGAGGCTTCCACGCCGGGCCGGGTGACGAAGCGGTCGACCAGGATGATCGCGCCGATCGGCGGCACCAGGATGCCGAGGAGCGACAGCCACTCGATGAAGAAGGCCCAGACGTTGCCGGCGGCGACGACGATGCCGATGGCGCCGAGGATGACGGCGAGCAGCCGCATGTGGCTGCCGACGATCCGCGACCAGCCGGTGGCGGCGTTGTAGAGGCAGTGCGAGCAGACCGAACCGAGGTTGATGTAGAGGAACAGGAAGGCGAGCACCGAGAGCCAGCCGATCTGCATGCTGTTCATGTAGCCGAACATGTTGTCGGCGCCGAACGGGTTGGCGTTCGGAACGGCGAGCGCTGCCGTCATCACGCCGCCGACCAGCATGGCGACGAGGTTCGACACCGGGAAGGCACTGAAGGTCGAGATCAGCGAGTGGGTGGAGTTCTTCGCCCACCTGTTGAAGTCGGCCGTCACCGTGCCGGCATCGATGAACAGCGCGATCACCACCGTCAGCCCGACGCCCATCGACATCGAGGCGACGCCGTTGTTGCCGGCATAGGCAAAGATCGCGTCCCACGAGGTCGTCGCCGCGGCGTGGCCGGCGACGAAGATGCCGAGTACCAGGAACAGCGGGATCGAGACGACGCCGATCCAGTGCAGACCCTTCACGCCGACGAAGGTGATGGCGATGTAGAGGACGCCCGCCAGCACCGTCATCGCCACGTAGTTGAGGTCGTAGGTTGAGGAGACGAGCGCCCCGGTGATGCCGGTCTGCACGGCGTACCAGCCGAGCAGCAGCGTCGAGAGCAGGCCGGAGGCGAGGATGTAGCCCTTCTTGCCGAACACCTGGCTGGCGATGAGGGCGAAGTTCATGCCCGTCTTGGTGCCGAGATAACCGAGCGCGCCGACATAGGCGAACATCACGAGGTTGCCGATGATCATGGCGATCAGAGCGTTCGTGAAGCCCATGCCGAGGACGAGGATCGAGCCGGTCATCGCACCGGTGATGATCATCGGGAAGCCGGCCCAGACCATCGTCACCGAGAACAGCGAGTGCCGCGCCGCGAGCGGCACGGGCGTGTGTTCATATTCGGCGCCGAGGATGAGATCGACCTGGTCTTCGGCCTGCTCGAGGCCACCGTGTTTCGTCGCGTTGCCAGCCATTGCTGTAAACCCCATGTTGAGAGGAAGATTTTTCTGTCGCCAGTCCGGCTCGGCGCGCGGTCACCTTGGCGCGTGCCGTCCGGATACTCTTCTCGTCGGAGACGCTCGCCTCTCGGCGGGCGGGCCCGGGCATCCGTCACGCCACCCGGGCGTCGTTCGTGTCGGCGCTTCCTCGCGACGCGGCACGGCGGTGGCGGCACCGGCGGCGACTGCCGCCGGTGCCGCGCACCTCAGCGGTGCGCTGTCTTCTTGGTCGGGATGCCCTCGATCGGACACTCGTCGGTGCCGACCGTGCCGCGCGTGATGGATTCCACCATCTCGCGCGTGCCTTCCGGGTCGGTGACCCACTTCTTGTAGAAGTCATAGGGGCAGGCGGCGTCGCCGCGGACGTCGTCGCCGGAATTGATCATGCCGGTGTAGCCGCGGTGGACGAGCTTGAAGAGGTGGTTCTGCGACTGGCCGTTCTTGCGGGCGTCGCGGATCAGCGACACCGACAACTGCGCGTACTGGATGCCCATCTCTTCTTCGCCGCACTCGCCGAGGGTGCGGCCGTCGAAGCCGACGATCGCCGAGTGGCCGAAGTAGGAATAGACGCCGTCGAAGCCGGCGGCGTTGGCGACGGCGACGTAGACGTTGTTCGCCCACGCCATCGCCTTCGACATCACGACCTGCTGGTCCTTCGCCGGGTACATGTAGCCCTGGCAGCGGATGATCAGCTCGGCGCCCTTCATGGCGCAGTCGCGCCAGATCTCCGGATAGTTGCCGTCGTCGCAGATGATCAGCGAGATCTTCATGCCCTTCGGGCCGTCGGAGACGTAGGTGCAGTTGCCCGGATACCAGCCCTCGATCGGCACCCACGGCATGATCTTGCGGTACTTCTGGACGATCTCGCCCTTGTCGTTCATCAGGATGAGAGTGTTGTACGGCGCCTTGTTCGGGTGCTCCTCGTGGCGCTCGCCGGTGAGCGAGAACACGCCCCACACCTTGGCGGTGCGGCAGGCCTCGGCGAAGATCTCCGTCTCGTCGCCCGGAACCGTCGACGCCGTCTCGTACATCTCCTTCGAGTCGTACATGATCCCGTGGGTCGAATATTCCGGGAAGATGACGAGATCCATGCCCGGCAGGCCGAGCTTCATGCCCTTGATCATCTCGGCGATCTTGCCGGCATTGGCCAGCACTTCCGCCTTGGTGTGCAGGCGCGGCATCTTGTAGTTGACGACCGCGACGCCGACGGTGTCCTTGCTGGAAGAGATGTCACCGTGCAACATTTGCTTTTTCTCCTTGGGACGCGAGACTTGTCGCGGGTTGGCAGAGCCTGTTTGGGAATTGGAGACGGTCGTGACGCGAGCAATTCGACCGATCCGTCAGGAGGTGGCCGCAGCCGATGCCGGGGGCATCGGCAAGGGCACCGACGCCGCGGGCGGTCGAATTCCTCGCGCCGGAGGTGGAGTTCCGGCGGCCGCCTGCGGCGTCGGAACGGCTCCGCGATGCGCGGCATCGCCGTCGCCGCTCCTCCTTGCATCCGACTCGCCGGACCTCCATCACGACCGCCTCCAATTCCCAAACAGGCTCTCAGACCGCCATGTGGCGGTGAACGACGGTGTCGGTGAGGGTGTCGATCGGGCCGAAGGCGACGACGCGGCCCTTCTCCATCATCGCGAAGCGGTGGCCGGCGCGGCGGGCGAAGGCGACATTCTGCTCGACCAGCACCACGGTCATCCCGAGCTCGCGGTTGAGCCGGACGATGATCGCCTCGATCTCCTCGACGATGTTCGGCTGGATGCCTTCGGTCGGCTCGTCGAGGAGAAGGACCGAGGGCCGCGCCGCCAGCGCCCGGGCGATGGCGAGTTGCTGCTGCTGGCCGCCGGAGAGCAGGCCGCCCGGTCGGCCGAGATTGGCGGTGAGATAGGGAAAGAGCTCGCCGACGAGCTTCGGCACCTCGCGCCCGCCCCCGTTTGCGGCGAACGAGCCCATCAGGATGTTCTCGGCGACCGAAAAGTCCGGGATGATCTCGCGCCCCTGCGGCACGTAGGCGATGCCGGCGCGGGCGCGGCGGAAGGTCGGCTCCTGGCCGATCGGCCGGTCCTTCAGGCGGATCTCGCCGGTGGAGCGGTCGGTCAGCCCCATCAGCGTCTTCAGGAGCGTCGTCTTGCCAGTGCCGTTGCGGCCGAGCACGACGGTGATCTCGCCGGCCGGCACGCTGATGCAGACGTCGTGCAGGATGTGGCTGCGGCCGTAGAAGGCGTTGACGTCGACGAGTGTCAGCAGGGCGGGGGCATCCGTCATGACAGGATCCCCTTCGAGCCGAGATAGGCCGCGCGCACCCGCTCGTCGGATTCGATCGCCGCGATGTCGCCCTCGGCGAGCACCTGGCCGAGGTGCATGACGGTGATGCGCTCGGCGATCTCGCGCACGAACGCCATGTCGTGCTCGACGACGAGGAGCGTGTGCCGGCCCTTCAGCGCGTTGATGATGGCGGCGGTGCGCAGCGTCTCGGCCTGCGTCATGCCGGCCGTCGGCTCGTCGAGCAGTAGCACCTTCGGGTCCTGCACCATCAGGATGCCGATCTCGAGCCACTGCGTCTCGCCGTGGCTGAGGTTGCCGGCGAGGCGGTCGGCGGCGTCACCGAGCCCGGTCAGCGCCAGCACCTCGTCGACGCGGGCGCGCTCCTTCGCGGTGAAGCCGAAGCGCAGGTTGCGGAAGACGCTCGGGCTCGAACAGCTCGCCACCTCGAGGTTGCGGCGGACGGTGAGTTCCTTGAAGACGCTCGGGATCTGGAACTTCCGGCCGAGACCGGCGCGGGCGATGTCGTTCTCCTCGCGGTTGGTGATCTCGGCGTCGTAGAGGAAGACGCGGCCGCTTGTGGCCTTGGTGCGACCGGAGACGAGGTCCATGAGCGTCGTCTTGCCGGCGCCGTTGGCGCCGAGCAGCACGCGCAGTTCTCCCTCCTCCACCACCATCGACACCCCGTCGACGGCCTTGAAGCCGGAGAAGTCGACGCCGATGCCGTCGATCGTGAGGGCTGCCGCCATGATCGCGCCCTCCCCTACTCGGCCGCCTGGGCGGGCGCGGTGCCGCCACGCGCCGGATCGCCGGAGCGGCGACGGTTGAGCCGCGCCAGCAGGAGGTTGCTGAGGTCGTCGGCGAACCCGGCGATGCCGCGCGGCAGGAACAGCACGACGAGCACGAAGACGAGGCCGATGATCGCCTTCCACGCCTCGACGAGCGCCTCGGTCTCGCTCGCCGTCGCCTCGATGGTGTTGATGAGGATGGCGCCGATGCACGCCCCGAGCAGCGACGAGCGCCCGCCGACCGCCGCCCACACCACCATCGTGATGGAGAAGGTGAGGTCCATGAAGGTCGGCGAGGCGAACTCGGCGACGACGACGTAGAGCATTCCGGCGAGGCCGGCGATGAGCGCCGACACCGAGAAGAAGAACACCTGGTAGTGCGGCACGTCGAAGCCGAGATAACGCACCCGGTTCTGGTCGTCGCGGATCGCCTGCAGGATCAGTCCGGCGCGGGTCTCGACGAGAAGCCGCGTCAGGATCAGCACCACCGCCAGCGACCCGGCGACGACGTAGTAGGTCTCGACCATGTAGGGGTCGAACTCGAAGCCGCCGACGGTGAACCAGCCGAGGTCGGTGAGGCCGTTGAAGCCGTTGGTGATCGGCTGCAGATCAATGATGAGCAGGCGCACCAGCAGCACAAAGGCGAGCGTGATGATCGACACGAACACGCCGGCGATGCGCTTGCGGAAGACCACCCAGCCGATGGCGCCCGCCACCAGCGCCGGCACGACGAGGCCCATGGCGACGCCGAACCACTGACTCTGGAACGGGATCCACAGCCACGAGGCGCGGTTGATGCAGCAGAGATCGGTGACGGCGCCGGGCTCGGCGTTCCACAGCATGAAGTCCGGCACCGGGGTGTCGGAGCCCTGGGCGAGGCTCGTCGGGCTCGCGAGCTTCAGGGACATCGCCAGCATGTAGGCGCCGAGGCCGAAGAACAGGCCCTGGCCGAGATTGAGGATGCCGGCATAGCCCCATGACAGCGCGACCGCGATGCCGAGCATGCCGAAGACGAGATACTTGGCGACGCGGTTCAGCCAGAACTCGTCCATGACGAGCGGGGCCGCCATGATCAGGATGATGAAGATCGCATAGGCCGCGAAGTCGAGGTGGCGCTTCGTCAGCATCGCTCAGCGCCCCTTGTAGGAGAACAGACCCTTGGGCCTGAGCACGATGACGAGGATGACGACCCCGAAGACGAGGGCGCGGGCGAGGATGTCGTTGGAGAAGGAGGCGAAGACGCCGTTGATCTGGCCGAGGATGCCGGCCGAGAGCACCGTGCCGAGCAGGCTGCCGACGCCGCCCATGACGACGACGAGGAAGCCGTCGACCACCATCGCGGTGCCCATGTCGGGGAACACCGTCTTGAAGCCCGACATCATCACCCCGGCGACGCCGGCAAGGCCCGAGCCGTAGGCGAAGGTGAGCGCGTTCACCCGGGCCACGTCGATGCCGCAGGCGGCCGCCATCTTCGGGTTGCGCATGATGGCGCGCACCTGCACGCCGATGTCGGTGCGGTAGAGGATGAACCAGGTGACGAGCGCCAGGACTGCCGTCACCAGGATGATGAAGGAGCGGTAGACGTTGATCTCGACGCCGCCGAACGGCACCGCCCCCATCAGCCACGCCGGGACCGAGACGTTCTGCAGCCCCGGTCCGAGGCCCTCGATGTGGATGCCGAGGAAGGACAGGCCGAATTCGAGCCGCACCGCCTGCTGGATCAGGATCGCGACGCCCCAGGTGGCGAGCAGCGTGTCGAGCAGCCGCCCGTAGAGCCGCCGCACCACCACCCGCTCGATCACCCAGCCGAGCAGCGCCGTCACCACGAAGGCGAGCGGGATCGCGGCGAGGATGCCGAGGTTCAGCCAGATGCCCGCCATCACGGTGGTGTAGGCGCCGACCATCACGAGCTCGCCGTGCGCCATGTTGATGACGCCCATCGCCCCGTAGGTGATGGCGAGGCCAAGGGCGACCAGCAGGAGGATCGAGCCGAGGCTGAGGCCGATGAAGACGACGTCGATCATGCGGGCTCCGCATTGAGACGCGGGAGGAAGGGGTGGCCGGCGCGCGCGGGGGACACGCGCCGGCCGGGGCGAGCGTGGCTCGGCCCTCAGAGCTTGGCGGTGTCGAGGCCCTTTGCCGTGCAGAACAGGTTGTCCGCCGTCTCGCCGTAGGCGACGTAGGGCAGCGGGATCACCGGCTCGGGATAGGCGTCGACGATCTTGCCCTGGCCGTCCGCTTGCCACTCGGCGATGCGCGGTGTCAGGTAGGTGTGCAGGTTGTCGGCATCGACCTTCACGTGGCCGTTCGGCGCGTCGTATTCCTGGCCGCGCACGCCCTCGCGGATGGCGTCCGGCGTCGCCTCGCCGGCCTTCTCCACCGCCTGCTTCCACAGGAACACCTGGAAGTAGGACGACTCCAGCGCGTGGTGGGTCACCGCCTTCGGATCGTTGACGTATTTGCGGTAGCGCTCGATGAAGGCGTGGTTCACCGGCGTGTCGATCGCCATGAAATACGGGAACGAGGTGTAGCTGCCGACGGCGTATTCCGGCCCCATCGCGGCGATCTCGATCTCCGAGGTCACGGTGGCGCAGATCGGCAGCGTCTCGTGCGACAGGCCCTGGTTCTTGAACTCGCGATAGAAGGCGACCACCGAGTCTCCGACGACGTTGGACAGCACGACGTCGCAGCCGGACGACTTGATCTTGTTGACCATGGCGCCCCACTCGGAATGGCCGAGTTCGAGGTACTCGTCGGCGACCCACTCGGCGCCATTCTGCTCGATCAGGATCTTGCAGACCTTGGCCATCTCGCGCGGGTAGATGTAGTTGGAGCCGACGATGAAGAACTTCTTCTTGCCCAGGTTCTTGATGATCCAGGGAATGAAGTTGGAGAGCTGCTGGTTCGGGACGGCGCCGGTGTAGACGACGTTCTTCGAGCACTCGTACCCCTCGTAGTAGGTGGGGTAGAAGTACATGCTGTTGCGCTTCTCGAAGACCGGCAGCACCGCCTTGCGGCTGGCGGAGGTATAGGAGCCGAAGACGGTCGGCACACGGTCGCGGATGACGAGCTTGGACGCCTTCTCGTTGTAGGTTTTCGGGTCGGAGGCCCCGTCCTCGACGATCGCCTTGACCTGCTTGCCGAGCACGCCGCCGCTCGCGTTGATCTCGGAGATCGCCATCAGGGTGGCATCGGCGAGCGACTTCTCGATGATCGACAGACCGCCGGTCTGCGAGAACAGCACGCCCACCTCGATTTCCTCGGCGGCGAGTGCCGTGCGCGAGAAGAAGTAGGGGGCGGCAATGAGGCCGGAGGCGCCGAGCGCGCCGTTCCTGAGGAGAGTCCGACGGCTGATCGTCATCGTGGAAGGCTCCCTGGTCGTTGGTGCGCAGGCCGATCACCGTCCGGAGCGCACAGGTTTCCGGTCGTGACCGCGGTGAGCGATCACGTTGACTTCGCGGGCAAACCCAGAAGTGCGGCGCCGAGGCTCGCGCCCCGCGCCGAAAAGCTCGAGTGTTCGCGGCGACAACGCTGTCGACGCGGGATGCGAAAACAAAAAAGCCCGCACAGCTCTGATCGGAGCTGTCCGGGCTGCTTCGCCATACCGAACCAACGACGCTGGTGGCTCGGTCAGTGCAGGCGGGAGAACTTCACATGCTCATCCCGCGAGCACGGTCAAATGCTAATCACCCTTGCCGCGATAGGTCAAGAGGTCGTTTGCATTGATGATCGCCGAGGCCATCTCCTCCATCGGGATTCGCTTGGCCATCGCCTGCTGGCGGATGGTGGCGTAGGCGTCCTCCTCCGACAGCCCCTGGTTGGCGATCAGGATCGACTTCGCGCGCTGGATCTTCTGGATGCCGGCGAGCTTGCGCTCGAGCTTGCGGACGCGCCGCTCGGCGTCCTGGCGCTCCATCCACAGGCTGCGGGCGAGCGTCAGGTGGGTGAGCAGCCCGAACGGCCGCACCGGCCGCTCGATGACGGCGAGCGCGCCGGCCTCCAGCACGAGTTGCAGCGTGGACGGGTTCTCGTAGCCGACGATGGCGATGATCGTCGGCGGGATGCCGTCGACGGTCTTCAAGAGCTTGCGGATGGCGTCGCGGCTGTCGGAATCGACCGCGAGCAGCACCACGTCGGCCGTGCTGGCGAAGGCCTCGGGCACCGGCCACTGCGCCTCGACCGAGCAGCCGATGCGGCGCAGGTGCTCGACCAGGCTCACCCCCTCGCCATCCGGCGGGTGGATCACCTGGACCCTCAGTCCGCGCAGATCCCTCAGGATCTGGATCGACATCGCCCCGTCCCCCTCGGATGAGCGCCGCTAGGCACGGATCTGTTGCAAGCCGTCGGCCGACCAGTCGTCGAGGCTCTGCGACACGCAGTAGGGATCGGGCTTTACCCGCACGCCGGGGTTCCAGACGATCTGGAAGCGGCCGCGCGCGTCGAGACGGGCAATGCGGGGCCAGAGGTAGGTGTGGTTGTTCTCGCGGTCGATGCGGACCCGGCCCTGGGGCGCGTCGAACTCGGCGTCGCGGAGCTCCTGGCGGATCTGCTCGGGCTCGTCGGTGCCGGCCCGCGCCAGCGCGGCGGCGGCGAGATGCACCTGGAAATAGGCGCTCTCGGCCCCCGCCGTGACCGGTGCATCGCTGCCGGCGCGGCGCTTGAAGGCGGCGACGAAACGTTTCGCCGCCGGCGTCGCGATCACCTCGAAGAAGGGGGCCGCCGTGATGTGGCCCTCCGCCACCTCGGCGCTCATCGAGGCGACCTCCGCTTCCGAGGTGGTGAGGCTGGCGATCGGCATCGTCGCCGGGTCGAAGCCGGCCTTGCGGTAGGCCTCGTAGAACACCGCTGTCGACTGGCCGACGACAGTCGAGAAGATCACGTCCGGCCGCGCCTTGTCCGCCTGCTTCAGCGCCTTGGCGAAGTCGTCCTCGCCGGCATTCAGCGGCACGTAGATCTCGTCGACGACGGTGCCGCGCGACTGCGTGACGAAGTCGGTCATGATGCGGTTCGACTCGTAGGGATAGACGTAGTTCGAGCCGACCAGCAGGAAGCGGTTGCCGTAGTGCTCGAACAGGAACTTCGCCAGCTGCAGCGAATTCTGGTTCGGCGCGGCCCCGGTATAGATGCAGTGCGGCGAGTATTCGAAGCCCTCGTAGAGCGTCGGATAGAACAGCAGCCCGCGGCCGGCTTCCACCACTGGAAGCACCGCCTTGCGCGTTGAAGACATGTAGCAGCCGAAGATCAGCCGCACGCGGTCGACCTGCAGCAGCCGCTCGGCGAGCACGCGGAACTGCTTCGGGTTGGAGGCCGGGTCGTAGACGACCGGCTCCACCGGCCGGCCGAGCACACCGCCGCCAGCGTTGATCTCGTCGATCGCGAGCAGCGTCGCGTTGAGCTGCGAGCTCTCGATCGCCGACGTCACCCCCGTCTGCGAGAACAGCACCCCGACCTTCCAGGCGGCTCCCGCCTCCGCCGCATCCGTCATCCAGGCTCTCCCCAAGCGCCGCCGAGATCGCGTCGCGACGGCACAAAAAAGCCCTCGTCCCCGAAGTGTCGGGGCGAGGGCTGCACCACCCTGGACGCGGGGTCGCCACACTGCGACCCGCACTGGCGGCACCATAGCACCGCCGCGCGGGGATGGAAGGTGGCTAAACTGCGTAGGCGCGAGCGGGGCGACGCCCGCCCCGGCCGTCAGGCCGCCGCCGCTTCGCCGAAACCGAGAGCCGCGGCCCGCTCCGCGAGCCGCCGCCGCGTCGCCTGCGGAACCTGCCGCGCCGACTTCACCCGCGGCACCGCCATCTCCGGGATGCGCGCGGTCGCCGCCCCGAAGCACGCCTCGTAGTCGGCGGCGTTGTCGAAGCGCCGGCGGGTGACGGTGTCGAGGAAGCTCTCGGCGGGAACATCCTCAGCGAGAAGCAGCGCGTGCTCGTCGAGCTCGACGTGGACGTAGCGGAAGGTTTCCGGCACCTCGGCGACGCGGCAGACCGTGGAGCCGTTGACGAGGGCGCCGGCCTGCACGAGGGCGCCGTCGAGGAACAGCGCGTGGTCCGGTGAGACGAAGAGGTCACGCACCGGCAGGCCCTCGCCGAGGGCGCCGGCCGCGATGCGGATTGGGAAGGAGCGCAGCGGTTCCGCGAAGACCTTCACGATCGTCTGCACCCCGAGCCACCGAACCGGCACGGCCCGGCCGTCGGCGAGACGGACGAGGTCTCCGGCCGCCAGCGTCTCGACAGCGCGCGGCCCCTCCGGCGTCGCGATCATCGTGCCGGGGAGGAAGCAGACGGTGAAGGGGTTGGTGTCGGCGTTGATGACCGTGCCGTCCGCAATCGTGCTGTCGTTGGTGAAGAGCCAGAAGATGCCCTCGAGGGACTCACCGATCCACCCGGATCCGAAGCTGCCGACGAAGGTGTAGTCGTCCGGGTCGCCCTGGAGGTCGATGGTCTCCCCGAAGGTGAACTGCGTGTCGCCGAGGCCGTCGGATGCCGTGAGGCCCGCGGTCAACGGGGTGCCGTCGGTCTCGTAGACGTTCTCGCTGGTCTCGATCAGCAAGTACCGGAATTGACTGACGAACGTCGCCATGAAATCCCCCGATCTCAACGGGCCCTGCAGGGGCGATGGCAATCTAGGGCACGGGTCCGAGGAGAGGAAGAGGGGCTGCGCCTGCGCCCGGTGATGGCCGAGCGGCTCGTTTGACACCACCCCCTCATACGATTGTATTACGAGATGAGGGCAGTAAGCCTACGTCAGACCGAGGAAGCGTCGATGGGAGAGCGTGGCGTGAGCGAAGCAGGAACGAGCAAGGCAGCGGGCGCCGCACACGGCGGGCGGCCGCATACGCGGCGGTGGGCCGATCAGCGCTGGCTCGTCGACAACGTCATCCAGGCGAACGGCATCGACTGGGACCAGCCGCGCTCCGTCTACCTCAACGCCCCCTGCGGGCCGGAGGCGAACGCCGACTTCGCCGCGCTCCGGGCGCAGGTGAAGAAGTTCGCCGATGCCGCCCCCGCCTTCGAGGCGGCCGCCCGCCGGCGCCAGGCCAAGGCCGAGGCGGCGGAGGCCGAAGGCCGCCCCGTCACCGCACGTGAGAACTACTTCATCGCCTCAATCCTGTGGGGCGGCGCGCAGTGGCCGATCGACGAGGCCGACGAGACCAACCACCGCTACAACACGGCCAAGCGCGACTGCTACCGCGCCTACGCCCGCCTCGCCGACCACCGCGTCGAGGAGGTGTTCGTGCCCTTCGGCGACAAGGTGCTGCCGGCGTGGTTCCACCTGCCGCCGGGCTACACCGGCGGAAAGCTGCCGACGGTGATCTCCATCCCCGGCATGGACTCGTTCAAGGAAGGCGTCGTGTCGATGTACGGCGACCGCTTCCTGTCGCGCGGCATGGCGGTGCTCGCCCTCGACGGCCCCGGCCAGTACGAGGCGCCGCTGATGGACGTGTTCTTCAGCATGGAGAACTGGATCGCCACGGGACCTGCCGCCGTCGACTGGCTCGCCGCGCGGCCTGAGGTGGATGCGGGCCGCATCGCGCTCGCCGGTCGCAGCTTCGGCTCGTTCTTCGGCACGATCCTGACCGCCCACGAGCCGCGCATCCGCGCCTGCGCCGTCAGCGCCACCTGCCACGAGCCGGGTTGCCAGACGATCTTCGAGGAGGCCTCGCCGACCTTCAAGCAGCGCTTCATGTTCATGTGCGGCATGACCGACGAGGCGGAGTTCGACAGCTTCCGCCAGACGATCTCCTGGAAGGGCCACGCCGACCGCATCAAGGTGCCGTACCTCTGCATGGCCGGCGAGTTCGATGAACTGAGCCCGATCGAGCACACCCGCGGCCTGCTGGCGGCGCTCAGTGGCCCGAAGCAGCTCCTCGTCTACCAGGGTTCGCGCCATTCCGTCGGCGGCCCGGCGGCGGCGAACGGGCCGCACCCGCAGGGCTACATGGCCGACTGGATCGCCGCCCGCCTCGACGGCCAGCCGATGGCGAGCGAGGAGTGGTTCGTCGAATCCTCCGGCAAGGTCGTCAAGTCGCCGCTCTGAACCGGCCCACTCGGCGGCCCGTCGACGGCGGCCTTGATTTCCGCGGCATTCGCGCGCGAAATCGACGCCGTCACCGCTGGGGCGGTGCCGTCGGGGGACGGGGTCATGTGGCGTTGGCTGGCGGCGTTTGCCGCTCTGGGACTGTCGTGCGCGCCGGCGGCGGCGCTGCGCATCACCGACGGCTGCGAGCAGTCGCGGGAGTATTTCCACCAGATCATCGAGGCGGAGCGGGCCAAGAAGGTGGCCGCCGGGCAGAGCGCTGCCGACGAGGAGGCGATGGCGACGGCCCTCACCGCCAATCTCGCCGCCTGCAAGGCGCTCGATGGCGAGGCGGCCGTCCGCTTCGCCTTCGTCTCCTATTCGTCGTTCTATCTGGTGCTCGAGCCCGACGGCCGCGCCGCCCGCAAGGCGAACTGGCTGCGCCTCTGCGAGGTCGCGAACGCCGGCGCGGCGACGGGCGCCAAGCAGCGCAGCCTGATCTTCGTGCCGCTCGAGTCCGTCGGCCGCACCCAGACCTTCGGCCGGCTGACGCTCAACAACGACAACCAGTTCGCCGCCTGCGGCGGGCCGGAGCCGTTCTGGAAGTGAGGGCCGCCTAGCGCCGCCCGAGCTTCTCGAAGAGCGCCTGCAGTTCGCCGACGATGCCGCGGCGGAACAGGAGGACGACGACGACGAAGATCGCCCCCTGGATGATCGTCACCCAGGCGCCGAAGCTCGAGAAGTAGTTCTGGATGGTGACGACCAGCGCCGCGCCGACGGCCGGCCCGAGGATCGTGCCCATGCCGCCGAGCAGCGTCATCAGCACCACCTCGCCCGACATGTGCCAGTGCACGTCGGTCAGCGACGCGAGCTGGAACGTCAGCGCCTTCAGCGAGCCGGCGAGGCCGGCGAGCGAGGCCGACAGCACGAAGGCCATCAGCTTGTAGCGATCGGCGTCATAGCCGAGCGAGATCGCGCGCGGCTCGTTGTCCCGGATCGCCCGCAGCACCTGGCCGAACGGCGAGTGCACCGTGCGGTGGATGAGGAAGACCGCCGCGACGAACACCGCCAGCACGAAGAAGTACATGGCGAAGGGGTTCGACAGGTCGATGAAGCCGAGGAGGTAGCCGCGCGGCACCGCCTGGATGCCGTCCTCGCCGCCGGTGAACGGCGCCTGCAGGGCGAAGAAGTAGACCATCTGGGCGAGCGCCAGCGTGATCATCGCGAAGTAGATGCCCTGGCGGCGGATGGCGAGCACGCCGAAGAGAACGCCAAGTCCGGCCGCGACCACCACGCCGGCGAGGATGCCGAGCTCGGTCGGCAGCGCCCACACCTTCACCGCGTGCGCCGTCACATAGGCCGACATGCCGAAGAAGGCGGCGTGGCCGAACGACAGCAGCCCCGCATAGCCGAGCAGGAGGTTCAGCGCGCAGGCGAACAGCGCGAAGCACAGCGCCTTGATGACGAAGACGGGGTAGAGCACGAAGGGTGCAGCCACAGCGAGCACGACGCAGACGGCGACGATCGCCACCGTCTTCATCGACAGGCCGGACTTTCCGGCAACAGAAGCCTTGCCGGCGGCGGGAGCTTCGAGGGAGCGGTCGACCATGGTCCGTCTCCTCAGGCCGCGCGGCCGAACAGGCCTGCCGGGCGGACCAGCAGGACGATCGCCATGATGACGAAGATCACGACGCTCGCCGCCTCCGGGTAGAACACCTTGGTCAGCCCCTCGACGAGGCCGAGGGCGAAGCCCGTGACGACTGAGCCGAGGATCGAGCCCATGCCGCCGATCACCACCACGGCGAAGACGACGATGATGAGGTTCGAGCCCATCAGCGGGTTGACCGAGTAGATCGGCGCGGCGAGCACGCCGGCGAAGCCCGCGAGCCCGACGCCGAGCCCGTAGGTGAGCGTCACGAGCTTCGGCACGTCGACGCCGAAGGCACGCACCAGCGTCGGGTTCTCCGTCGCGGCCCGCAGCAGTGCGCCGAGGCGGGTGCGCTCGATCGCCAGCCACACGACGAGGCAGACGACCACCGCCGCCACCACCACCCACGCCCGGTACCAGGGCAGGAACATGAAGCCGAGATTGACGCCGCCGGAGAGCTCCGGCGGGATCGCATAGGGCAGGCCCGAGACGCCGTAGGCTTCGCGGAACACGCCCTCCATCAGGAGCGCCAGTCCGAAAGTGAGCAGCAGCCCGTAGAGGTGGTCGAGGCCGGCGAGCCGGCGCAAGAGCACCCGCTCCATCAGCGCGCCGACGATGCCGACGATCACGGGGGCGATCAGGAGCGCCCCCCAGTAGCCGACGCCGAGATAGGTCAGCGTCATCCAGGCGACGAACGCCCCCATCATGTACTGGGCGCCGTGGGCGAAGTTGATGATGTTGAGGAGCCCGAAGATCAGCGCCAGCCCCATCGAGAGGACCGCGTAGAAGGCGCCGTTGATCAGGCCGAGCAACAGCTGGCCGAACAGCGCCTGGGGCGGGATGCCGAGGAGTTCGAACACGGGCGGGCTCCGGGGAACGTCGACGAAACGTCGACGGGACGTCGGGCAATCGTCGGCCGGGCGGCCCGCCGCCGCACGGGGCGGCAGCGGGCGCTGGCGTCAGCGTGCCGTCACTGGGTGACGAGCGGGCAGTCCGTCGAGAGCGGCTTGTAGGCCTGGTCGCCCGGGATGGTCGCGACGATCTCGAAATAGTCCCAGGGCTTCGTCGACTGCTCCGGCTTCTTCACGCGGGCGAGGTACATGTCGTGCACCAGCCGGCCATCGACGCGCAGTTCGCCGTTGCGGGCGAAGAAGTCGTCCACGGGCATCTCGTGCATCTTGGCGGCGACCGTCTTGCCGTCGTCGGTACCGGCGGCATCCACGGCCTTCAGATAGTGGAGCACCGAGGAATAGACGCCGGCGTGCACCATCGTCGGCATCTTGCCGGTCTTCTCGAAGAAGCGCTGCGCGAACGGCCGGCTCTCGTCGTCGAGATCCCAGTAGTAGCCGGTGGTGAGCAGCAGGCCCTGCGCGGCCGGCAGGCCGAGGCTGTGCACGTCGGAGATGAACATCAGCAGCGAGGCGAGGCTCTGGCCGCTCTCGACGATGCCGAACTCCGCCGCCTGCTTGATGGCGTTGGTGGTGTCCTGGCCGGCGTTGGCGAGGCCGATCACCTTGGCGCCGGAGGCCTGCGCCTGCAGCAGGAAGGAGGAGAAGTCGGAGTTCGGGAACGGATGGCGGACGGCACCGAGCACCTTGCCGCCGTCCTTCTCGATCACCGCCGAGGTGTCGGCCTCGAGCGCGTGGCCGAAGGCGTAGTCGGCGGTGATGAAGAACCAGGTGTCGCCGCCGTTCTTCACGGTGGCGCCGCCGGTGCCGTTCGCCAGCGCCGCGGTGTCGTAGGCCCAGTGGAAGCCGGTCGGCGAGCACGCCTTGCCGGTCAGCGCCGTCGTCGCGGCGCCCGATACCATGTCGATCTTGCCGCGCTCGCGCGCCACTTCGCGCACCGCAAGCGCGGTCGCCGACGTCACCAGGTCGAAGATCGCGTCGACGCCCTCAGCGTCGTACCACTGCCGCGCCGTCGCCGAGGAGATGTCAGCCTTGTTCTGGTGGTCGGCGGAGACGACCTCGACCGTCTTGCCGTTGAGCGGCTTGCCGAAGTCCTCGATCGCCATCTGGGCGGCGACGACCGAGCCCTGGCCGGCGATGTCGGAATAGGTGCCCGACATGTCGGTCAGCACGCCGATCTTGACGCCGTCGTTCTGGAAGCCCTGGGCGGCCGCGCTGCCGGCGAGGATGCAGGCGCCGGCGGCGCCGAGCAGAAGGGTTCTGAAGGTCATTTGCGTTCTCTCCCTTGAAGTCTGTTGCGGGCTCCCGCCCGTGGGTGGTGAGAGGTCGCCGGGGGCGGCGTCCGCTCAGATGCCGAGGTATCCCCTCAGACGTTCGAGGTTCGCCGGAAGGCCAGCCCGGTCGAAGCTGTCGACGACGGTACCGTGCTCGACGACGTAGTGCCGGTCGGCCACCGCCGAGGCGAAGGCGAGGTTCTGCTCGACGAGCAGCACGGTGAAGCCGCGCGTCCGCAGGTCCTCGACGATCGCCTGGATCTGCTGGACGATCACCGGGGCGAGGCCCTCGGTCGGCTCGTCGAGCAGGAGCAGCGTCGCGCCGGTGCGCAGGATGCGGGCAACCGCCAGCATCTGCTGCTCGCCACCCGACAGCTTCGTGCCGGGGCTCTCGAAACGCTCGGCGAGGCGCGGAAACAGCTTGATCACCTCGGCTTCCGACATGCCGCCGCGCTTCACCACCGGCGGCAGCAGCAGGTTCTCGCGCACGGTGAGGCTCGCGAAGATGCCGCGCTCCTCCGGGCAGAGCGCGATGCCGAGGCGGGCGATGCGGTTCGACGGCAGGCCGATCGTCTCGGTGCCCTCGAACGTCACCGAGCCCTTGCGCTGCCCGAGGATGCCCATGATCGCCTTCAGCGTCGTCGTCTTGCCGACGCCGTTGCGGCCGAGCAGCGTCGCGACCTCGCCCTTCTGCACGTCGAAGCTCATGCCGTGCAGGACGTGGGACTCACCGTACCAGCCGTTGAGATCGCGCACCGACAGCAGCGGCGCAGCGGCGCCGGCCGGCCGCGTAGCGGTTGCAGTCATTGCCTCAGCCATGACCGGCTCCTGCGAGGGCTGCCCCGTGGCCGGAGCCCATGTAGGCCTGCACCACTTCCGGGTTCTTCGAGACGACCGCGTAGGGCCCCTCCGCCAGCACAGCGCCGCGCTGCAGCACGGTGATGGTGTCGGAAAGGTCGGCGACGACGGAGATGTTGTGCTCGACCATCAGCACCGTGCGGTCCTTGGAGATGCGGCGGATGAGGGCGGCGGTGCGCTGGATGTCCTCCTGGCCCATGCCGGCCATCGGCTCGTCGAGGAGGAGCATCTCGGGCTCGAGCGCCAGCGTCGTGGCGATCTCGAGCGCCCGCTTGCGGCCGTAGGAGAGGTCGCCGGCGGCCGTATCCAGGAACTCGGCGAGGCCGACCCACTCGGCGAGTTCGGCGGCGCGGCCGTCGAGGCGCTTGAGCGTCTTCTCCGAGCGCCAGAAGTCGAAGGAGGCGCCCTCCCGCCGCTGCAGCGCGACGCGGACGTTCTCGCGCACCGACAGCCGCGGGAACACCGCCGAGATCTGGAACGAGCGCACCAGCCCCATGCGGGCGATCCGCGCCGGCCGGGTGCGGGTGATGTCGTGGCCGTTGAAGACGATCGTGCCGGCGGTCGGCTCGAGGAACTTCGTCAACAGGTTGAAGCAGGTGGTCTTGCCGGCGCCGTTCGGCCCGATCAGCGCGTGGATGGTGCCCCGCTTCACCGCGAGGTCGACATTGTCGACGGCGCGGAAACCGCGGAACTCCTTCACGAGCCCCTTCGTCTCGAGGATGACGTCGCCGGCCGCCGTCATGTCAGCGCCTTCGCCTGTTCGCGGAGCTGGAACTTCTGGATCTTGCCGGTGGAGGTCTTCGGCAACGGCCCGAACACCACCGTCTTCGGCGCCTTGAAGCGGGCCATGTTGTCCCGCGCCCAGGCGACGATCTCCGCCTCGCTCACCGTCGCGCCGTCCTTCAGCGCGATGAACGCGCACGGCGTCTCGCCCCAGGTCGCATCGGGCCGCGCCACCACCGCCACCTCCTGCACCGCCGGGTGGCGGTAGAGGATGTCCTCGACCTCGATGGACGAGATGTTCTCGCCGCCGGAGATGATGACGTCCTTGGAGCGGTCCTTCAGCTGGATGTAGCCGTCGGGGTGCATGACGCCGATGTCGCCGGTGTGGAACCAGCCGCCGGCGAAGGCTTCCGCGGTCGCCGTCGGGTTCTTGAAGTAGCCCTTCATGACGATGTTGCCGCGCATCATCACCTCGCCCAACGTCTCGCCGTCCGGCTCGACCGGCGTCATTGTCGAGGGATCCATCACCGAGAGCCCGTGCTGGACGTGGTAGGTGACGCCCTGGCGGGACTTCTGGCGCGCCCGCTCCTCCGGCGGCAGACCGTCCCACTCCTCCTTCCAGGCGCACATCACCGCCGGCCCGTAGACCTCGGTGAGGCCGTAGACGTGGGTGATGGCGAAGCCCTCCGCCTCCATGCTGGCAATGACCGCGGCGGCCGGCGGGGCGCCCGCCGTCATCACCTTGACGGCGCGCGGCAGCGGCCGCTTCTCGGCGGCCTTGGCGTTGATCAGGAAGGTCAGCACCGTCGGCGCCGCGCAGAAGTGGTCGACCTTCTCGGTCTCGATCGCCTCGTAGATCGCCGCGGCGCTGATGCGGCGCAGGCAAACCGCGGTGCCGGCGAGCATCGCCAGCGTCCACGGGAAGCACCAGCCATTGCAGTGGAACAGCGGCAGCGTCCAGAGATAGCGCGGGTGCGCCGGCATCTGCCAGGCGAGCGCATTGCCGATGGCGTTGAGGTAGGCGCCGCGGTGGTGGGTGACGACCCCCTTCGGGTTGCCGGTGGTGCCGGACGTGTAGGAGAGCGCGATCCCCCGCCACTCGTCGTCCGGCAGCGACCAGGCGAACGCCGGATCGCCCTCGGCCAGCAGCGCCTCGTAGTCCGGCAGCCCGGGGTTCTCGACGCCGGAACCGTCGTCGATGACGATGATCGGCGGCTTCGTCACCGACAGTGCCACGGCTCGCTGCACGACCTCGAGGAACTCCGCCGCGACGATGAGGATCTTCGCCTCGGCATGGTCGAGGATGAAGGCGATCGCCTCGGCGTCGAGGCGGGTGTTGATGGTGTTGAGCACGGCGCCCGACATCGGCACGCCGAAGTGCGCCTCCATCATCGCCGGGATGTTGCTCGCGACCACCGACACGGTGTCGTTCAGCCCGAGCCCGCGCTGCTGCAGGGCGGACGCGAGGCAGCGGCAGCGCGCGTAGGTCTCCCGCCACGTGTACCGCTCGTCGCCGTACACGACCGACGGCCGGTCCGGATAGACGAAGGCGGCGCGCTCGAGGAAGACGAGCGGCGACAGCACGGCAAAATTGGCGTCGTTGCGGTCGAGACCGATCTCGTACGGATCGACGGCGCGCGCCGGACGCTCCATCTTGTTCACGGCGCCCTCCCCTCATGTTTGTTGCGGGACTCTTGGGCCCCGATCTTATCGACAATCGGTCCGGAATGTAACGCGATTGTAACAAGCTCCGCGTCGCGCTTGATCTACACGCGCCGGCGGCGCAACGATCGTATCCGAACGACAATCCCGGCAAGGGAGAGGCAGGGGTGCCTAATCGCAGGCGAGCAGAACCGGACGAGGCGACGTTCCTCCTGATCCAGGCCGGGCTCGACCACATCGACCAGGGGATCACCATCTTCGACCGGAAGCTCGAGCTGGTCGCGTGGAACCGCGTCTTCTTCCAGATGTTGGAGTTTCCCGAGAAGCTGGCGCGGCGCGGCACGCCGTTTTCCGCCTTCATGCGCCACAACGCCGAGCGCGGCGAATACGGGCCGGGCGACGTCGAGACGCTGGTGACCCAGCGCGTCGAGACCGCCCGCCGCTTCCTGCCGCACGCGATCGAGCGCGTCCGTCCGAACGGCCGCATCATCGCGGTCCGCGGCGAGCCGCTGCCGGACG
Source organism: Pseudoxanthobacter sp. M-2 (assembly GCF_046156265.1). NCBI lineage: Bacteria > Pseudomonadati > Pseudomonadota > Alphaproteobacteria > Hyphomicrobiales > Segnochrobactraceae > Pseudoxanthobacter > Pseudoxanthobacter sp. M-2. The sequence continues at coordinate 201,227 of NZ_JAWDIR010000046.1, read as the reverse complement.
GCTCCGGTTTCGTCACCGTCTATTCCGACGTCACCGAACAGCGCCTGCAGGAACGGCGCATCCTGGCCGAGAAGGTCGGGCTCGAATCGCGCCTCCGCCTCATCACCGATGCGGTGCCGGCGCTGATCGCCTATATCGACCGCGACGAGCGCTACCAGTTCGTCAATCGCGGCTATGCCGAGTGGGTCGGCCGCCGCAAGGAGGGTGTGCTCGGCCGCAAGGTGCGCGCCATCCTGGGCCCGCGCGTCTACGACGCCATCAAGCCGCACATCGATGCGGCCTTCCGCGGCGACCGCGCCACGTATGAATACTCCGCCGAACGCGCCGGCCGCACCGTGCACGCCCGCTCCACCCTCGTTCCCGAGGTGCTCGACGACGGCGCGGTGGCGGGCCTGTTCGTGCTCTCCTCCGACATCACCGCCGAGAAGGCGGCGCAGGCGGCGCTGGTGCAGGCGCAGAAGATGCAGGCGATCGGCCAGCTCACCGGCGGCCTCGCCCACGACTTCAACAACCTCCTCACCATTGTCATCGGCAACCTCGCGACGCTCGCCGAGCGCCCCGACACGGCGGAATTCGTCGAGCCCGCGCTCGCCGCCGCCCGCCGCGGCGCCGACCTCACCCGCCGCCTGCTCGCCTTCGCCCGCCGCCAGCCGCTCGCCCCGCAGCCGACCGAGATCAACGCGCTGATCGCCTCGATGGTCGGCCTGCTGGATCGCTCGCTTTCCAAGGACGTCGAGATCGCCCTCTCCCATCGCGCCGGCACGGCCTATGCTCTGGTCGATCCGCACCAGATGGAGAACGCGCTGATCAACCTTGCCCTCAACGCCCGTGACGCCATGCCCGACGGCGGCCGGCTGTCGATCGCCACCAGCCTCGTCGACGCCGCCGCGCTCGACGGCTTCGACGATACGGTGGCGCCGGGCCCCTACGTGCGCGTCGACGTCACCGACACCGGCACGGGCATGGATGCCGAAACGCTGTCGCGCGCGCTCGAGCCCTTCTTCACCCGCAAGCGCCCCGGCACCGGCAGCGGCCTCGGGCTGCCGATGGTCTATGGCTTCGTCAAGCAGTCCGGCGGCCACATCCGCCTCGCCTCCGCCCCCGGCGCCGGCACGACGGTGACGCTGCTGCTGCCGCGCGCCGAGGAGCCCGCCGCCACCGTCGAGGCGCCCGAGATCGCCGCCGCCCTGTTGAGCCGCTCGCCGCTCGCCGAGCAGCGCCTCGTCCTCGTCGTGGAGGACGAGCCGGACGTGCGGGCCCTCCTGCGCCGCCAGCTCACCGAGGCCGGCCATGCCGTCCTCGTCGCCGCGAGCGGCGCCGAGGCGCTGGAGCTGATCGAGACGGTGGAAGACCTTGACGTCCTCGTCACCGACGTCGTCATGCCCGGCCGCCCCGATGGCCTCAGCCTCGCCGCGATCGCCCGCCGCCGCCGGCCGGACCTCAAGATCATCGTCGTCACCGGCCACGCCGAACGCCTCGCCGCGCCCGGGCGACCCGCCGCGCCCCTGCCCTATCCGGTGCTGATGAAGCCCTTCACCGCCGCCGAGCTCGCCGCCGCGGTGGCCGCCGACGGGCCGGCGCGCCGGTGAGCGAGGCCGCCCCCCTCGTCTTCCTGCTCGAGGACGAGGACGACATCGCCGCGCTGGTGGTCCGAGCGCTCGAATCCTTCGGCATGCGGGTGGAGCGTTTTGCCCGCGGCCGCGACTTCCTTGCCCGCTTTGGGAAGGAGCCGCCGGACCTCGCCATCCTCGACCTCGGCCTGCCCGACGTCGACGGCCTGGAGATCGTCAAGGCGGTGCGCCGCCAGGGGGGCACCGGCATCCTCGTCGTCACCGGCCGGGCGGACACCGCAGACCGCGTCCTCGGGCTGGAGCTCGGCGCCGACGACTATGTCGTGAAGCCCTTCGAGCCGCGCGAGCTCGTCGCCCGCGCCCGCTCCGTTCTGCGTCGCCTCGCGGGCCCCGATACGGCGATGGCCGCCAGCGCCACCGAGGTCGCCCGCTTCGCCGGCTTCACCTTCTCCACCGCCACCAACGCGCTGACGACCCCCGCCGGCGAGACGCGGCCGCTCAGCGTCGCCGAGGCGGCCCTCCTCGTGCTGCTCCTGAAGGCGCCGAACCGCATCCTGTCGCGCGACCAGCTGATGGACGGCCTCGGCATCGCCGCGCAGCGCACCCCCTTCGACCGCTCCGTCGACGTGCGGGTATCGCGTCTCCGCCGCAAGCTCGACGACACCGCCGCCGAGCCGACGCTCATCCGCACCGTCTACGGCGCCGGCTATCTCTTCAACGCCCGCGTGACATGGGGCGCCGGCGAGTAGGGCGGCGGCGGAAGGGGAGGCCTTCCCGCGGCAGTTGCAACCGGCCGACGGTGGAGGGGCGAACCCGCATCGGCTATCGAGGGCCCCGCTTTCCGGGGGGCCGTGCCGAGGCGATCCGCGGCGGTTCGGGTCCCCACCGCGGAGGCAGCGAAGCCGCGCCGATGATCGGGCCGCATCGGCGTCGCAAGAGTGTCGCGAGGATCCCATGAAGCTTCCGAAGCCGTCGGCGAAGGCCCTCGTCCCCGTGGCAGAGCGCTGGGCGGATCCGAAGGAGACCTACGGCCACGCCAACCCGCAACGCGCCCGTGAGGTGGCCGACAAGCTCATCGCCTTTGGTGTCACAAGCGTTCTCGACATCGGCTGCGGGAACATGAAGCTCGGCGAGCTTCTGGGGCCGGCCGGCATCGGCTACGTCCCGGCCGACGTCGTCGCGCGCTCTCCCGAATGCCTGGTCGTCGATCTCAACCGGGACCCGGTGCCGGTCTGCGACGCCGAATGCGCGGTGATGATCGGCGTCCAGGAGTTCCTCGACGACCCCGCTCGCGTGCTGCAGGACGTCGCGGCCAAGTACGCGCGGATCCTGATCACGCTGTCGCCGCTGCAGACGATCTACGAACAGGTGTGGCACGGACGTCCGCACGCGATCACCAGCACCCACGTCACCGCCTTCAGCCTCAAGGACTACAAGAAGATCTTCGCTCGCCACTTCGTCATCGAAGACCTCGACGTCATGTCCAACGGCCAGTACGTGCTGCTCGGCCGCTCGAAGCAGGTCCTGCGGCCGGCCGCGCCAGCCGTCGCAGCTTCGGGACCCGAGACAGCGACGACCCAGCCCGGCGTCGTCGGCAACGACATCGACTTCGACCAGCTGGCGAGCCGGTTCGAGGCGCATATCTTCAAGTCCGTGCCCTTCCACGGCGTGTTCCTGCGCACCGCGGCGATGCTCGCCGCCAGCGTGGTGCGGCCAGGCACCGTGTGCCTCGACCTCGGGTGCTCGACCGGGCGCTTCCCCCGGCTGTTGCGCCGCCAGCTGCGCGGGATCGCCCCCGTGCAGATCGTCGCGGTCGACAACTCGCCCGAGATGATCGCCGAGGCGCGGCGGCGCGATCCGAGCCCGCTGACAGAGTACGTGCTGGAGGACATCGTCAGCTTCGAGTTCCCCGCGTCCCCCGTCTTCGTCTCCTCCCTGTTCACCCTGCAGTTTCTCGACACCCCGGACAGGCAGACCGTTCTCGCCAGGATCCACGACGCGCTGGAGTGGCGCGGCTGTGCCGTGATCGCCGAGAAGGTCCTGGAGGAGAGCGGCAAGGGCCAGATGACCAACCACTACATGCTCAACGCCTACAAGCGCTCGATGGGGCTCTCCGATCCCGAGGTGCTGGAAAAGGAGCGTGCCGTGCGCTCGACGCTCCGACCCCTCAGCCGGCGGGACAACGAGGCGCTGTTCCGCGACGCCGGCTTCCACAATGTGCACGTCGCACTGTCGGCCTTCGGCTGGGACCTCTATCTGCTCGAGAAGGTCTGAGCAGGCGAGGCCGTCCGCCTCGCACTCGCCACGACCCTCACCTATATGCGGCCAGCACCGCGAGCACGCGGCGGCGCGGCAGGACGGGACGACGGACAGGATCATGGCGAACGAACGCGTCTCGCGCTTTCTCGGCGGCTCGCCCTTGCGGGTTCTCGTGCAGCTCCTGCTCTTGTCGCTCGTCGTCGGCGTGGTGATGGCGGCGCTCGGGCTGGAGCCGTTCGATCTCGTGAACTGGATCGTCCGCGCCGCCGAGCGCATCGTCGACATGGGCTTCGGCGCGGTCGAGCAGGTCGGCCGCTACCTGCTGCTCGGCGCTGTCGTGGTGATCCCGATCTGGCTCATCCTGCGCCTCGTCAACGCCGGCAAGAGCTGACTGGCGACTGAACTTCGCAACGGAGGCGCCGCCTCTTCCTTCTCCCGCTCGCGGGAGCAAGATCCGCGGTGCTTCTCCCTTCTCCCGCCCCGCGGGAGAAGGTGGCGCGCAGCGCCGGATGAGGGCCGGCGCACGCGAGTGCGCCGGAACCCACGGGTGCCCAGGCTTTCGTCAGCGACACCCTTCCGCGCGTTCCGCGCGGCCCTCATCCGCCCTTCGGGCACCTTCTCCCGCTCGCGGGAGAAGGAAGCCGCCCTCTCACGCATCCCCGATCAGCGTCAGCCAGCCGTCCTCGTCGATCACCTCGATGCCGAGCTCGGCCGCAAGCTTGAGCTTCGAGCCGGCGCCCGGCCCGGCGACGACGAGGTCGGTCTTCTTCGACACCGAGCCCGCCACCTTGGCGCCGAGCGTCTCCGCCCGCGCCTTAGCCTCGTCGCGTGTCATCTTCTCGAGCGCCCCGGTGAACACCACCGTCTTGCCGGCGACCGGCGAGCCCGTCGCCTTCGGCGCCTCGACCTTCTCGACGCTCACCTCGGCGAGGAGCCGGTCGAGCGCCTCGCGGTTGTGCGCCTCCTGGAAGAAGTCGACGACGGCTTCGGCCAACGTCTCCCCGATGCCCTCGATGGCATCGAGCTCGGCCACCGCCGCCTCCGCCGACTGCCCGGTCATCGCCGTCCAGAACGCCTCCCACGTCCCGTAGGTGCGGGCGATCAGGCGGGCCGTCGTCTCGCCGACGTGGCGGATGCCGAGCGCGAAGACGAAGCGGTCGAGGCCTACCCGCCGCCGCGTGTCGATCGCCTTGAAGAGGTTCGCGACCGACGTCGCCCCGAACCCCTCGCGGTCCTTCAGCTTCTTGAGCGCCGCCTTGTCGCGCGCCTCCAGCGTGAAGATGTCGGCCGGCTCGTTGATCAGTCCATCAGCGTGGAAGGCGGCGATCTGCTTCTCGCCGAGGCCCTCGATGTCGAAGGCATGGCGCGACACGAAATGGCGCAGCCGCTCCACCGACTGCGCCGGGCAGATCAGCCCGCCGGTGCAGCGCCGCACCGCGTCCTCCTTGCCGGTGCGCGGGTTGATCTCGCGCACCGCGTGGCTGCCGCAGGCCGGGCATACCGTCGGGAAAACGAACGGCTCTGCCCCCTCCGGCCGGCGTTCAAGCACCGGGCCCACCACCTGCGGGATGACGTCGCCCGCCCGCTGCACGATCACCGTGTCGCCGACGCGCACGTCCTTGCGGGCAATCTCGTCCTCGTTGTGCAGCGTCGCGTTGGCGACGACGACGCCGCCGACCGTCACCGGCGTGAGGCGCGCCACCGGCGTCAGCGCGCCGGTGCGGCCGACCTGGATCTCGATCGCCTCCAGCACCGTCGTCGCCTGCTCGGCCGGGAACTTGTGGGCGATCGCCCAGCGCGGCGAGCGCGAGACGAAGCCGAGGCGGGCCTGCAGATCGAGCCGGTCGACCTTGTAGACGACGCCGTCGATGTCGTAGCCGAGCCCGGCCCGCTCCGCCTCGGTCTCGCGATAGTAGGCGATGACGTCTTCGACCGTCTCGCAGCGGCGGATGCGCGGGTTGACCGGGAAGCCCCAGGCGCGGAACAGCGCCAGCATGTCCGACTGCGTCTCGGCTGGCATGGCGCTCATCTCGCCCCAGGCATAGGCGAAGAAGCGCAGCGGCCGGCTCGCCGTGATCGCCGGATCGAGCTGGCGCAGCGACCCCGCTGCGGCGTTCCTGGGATTGGCGAACACCCGCCCGCTCTCCGCCATGCGCGCGTTCAGCGCCGTGAAATCGGCGTGGGACATGTAGACCTCGCCGCGCACCTCGACGACCTCGGGCGCGCCCTTGGGCAGCGTGTCGGGGATCTCCGCGATCGTCTGGACGTTCGCCGTGACGTTCTCGCCCACCGACCCGTCGCCGCGCGTCGCCGCCGTGACGAGCCTCCCGCCCTCGTAGCGCAGCGACAGCGACAGGCCGTCGATCTTCGGCTCGGCGTCGATGACGAGCGCCTCCTCGGCCGGCCAGCGCAGGAAGCGGCGGATGCGGGCGACGAAGTCGGCGACGTCCTCTTCGGCGAAGGCGTTGTCGAGCGACAGCATCGGCACGGCGTGCCGCACCTGGCCGAACGCCTCCGACGGCGCCGCCCCCACCGTCTGGGTCGGGCTGTCGGCGCTGACGAGCTCGGGGTGCGCCGCCTCGATCGCCGCCAGCCTCTGGCGGAGCGCGTCGTACTCGGCGTCGGAGACCGTCGGCGCGTCCTCGCGGTAGTAGCGCACGTCGTGGCCGCGGATCTCCTCCGTCAGCCGCGCGTGCTCGGCCGCCGCATCCTCCATCGTCAGGTTGGCGACATCGTCGCCGGCCGCCGCCGCGGCCGTCTCCGCCGCGCCGTCCGCCTTCCCCGTCCCCCGGTCTTTGGACCTCGCCATCGCCGGTTCACTCCCGCTCGCCTGCCGTGCCCTCCATAACCCGAAGCGACCCCGTTCCGGCACCCCCCGCCGCGCGGTCACCGGTGGAGGGTTTGGCGACGGCCGCGAGCGCGCTATGGATGCGGCCGCCGCGCACGCGGCGGTGCACGCATGGAGGGTGGGCCTTGCCGGAGATCGTGGCGGTGCTGGCGGAGATCGCCGATCAGATGGCGCGCGAGAGCGAGCGCGGCCGGGTGGCGAGCTACATCCCGCAGCTCGCCCGCGTCGATCCGAAGAAATTCGGCATCGCCGTCGTCACCGCCGAGGGTGCCGTGCACGTGGCGGGTGACGCCGAGGAGCCGTTCTCGATCCAGTCGATCTCGAAGGTGTTCACGCTGACGCTGGCGCTCGGCCGCGTCGGCGACACCTTGTGGCGCCGCGTCGGCCGCGAGCCCTCGGGCAACGCGTTCAACTCGATCGCCCAGCTCGAGCGCGAGAACGGCGTGCCGCGCAACCCTTTCATCAACGCCGGCGCCATCGTCGTCACCGATGTCGTGCTGTCCGGCCATCCGCCGAAGGAGGCGCTCGGCGACATCGTCCAGTTCATGCGCTTCCTCGCCGGCAACGAGGAGATCGTCGTCGACAAGGCGGTGGCGCAGTCGGAGACGGCGACCGGCTACCGCAACGTCGCGCTCGCCAACTACATGAAGGCCTTCGGCAATATCGAGAACCCGCCGGAGATGACGCTCGGCGTCTACTTCCACCAGTGCGCCATCGCCATGAGCTGCCGCGACCTTGCGCACGCCGGCCGCTTCCTCGCCGAGGACGGCCACCACCCGGCGACCCGCCGCCGCGTCGTTTCACGCGAGCGGGCGCGCCGCATCAATGCGCTGATGCTGATGTGCGGCCACTATGACGGCTCGGGCGACTTCGCCTTCAAGGTCGGCATCCCCGGCAAGAGCGGCGTCGGCGGCGGCATCCTCGGCATCGTGCCGGGCGAGGCGTCCATTTGCGTCTGGTCCCCGGGCCTCAATGCCACCGGCAACTCCCACCTCGGCTCGCTGGCACTGGAGCGCCTGACCAAGGCGATGGGCTGGTCGGTCTTCGGGGCGTGAGGGGGGGTTCCCTACGGTTCTCCGAGCGGTCGATGTTCGGTTTGGATCGAAGTGGGTCTGGCTTTGGAGCATAGCGCAGGCGACGACGACGAGGTGGTCTGCGGGATGGGCCCTTCGAAAGGTGTGCATCCCGCAGCCTCGCGGGGGAGGGAAAGCGCCGCCGTCCCCGCGCTCACCGCCTCACGCCGCCATCGCCGCCTCCGGCGCGGTGAACGTCTGCCCCAGCGCCGCCGCCACCGCCGGATGGGTCACGCGGCCGCCGGAGACGTTGAGGCCGTTGCGCAGGTGGGCGTCGTCGGCGAGCGCCTGCTTCCAGCCCTTGTCGGCGAGCGCCAGCGTGAAGGGCAGCGTCACGTTGTTGAGCGCGAACGTCGAGGTGCGCGACACCGCGCCCGGCATGTTGGCGACGCAGTAGTGGACGATGCCGTCGACGACGTAGGTCGGCTCGGCGTGGGTAGTGGCGCGGCTCGTCTCGCAGCAGCCGCCCTGGTCGATCGCCACGTCGACGATGACGGCGCCGGGCTTCATGCGCTTGACGAGGTCGCGGGTGACGAGCTTCGGCGCGGCCGCACCCGGCACCAGCACCGTGCCGATGACGAGGTCGGCGTTGGTGACGAGGCGGTCGATGGCGTCGCGGGTGGAGAACACCGTGCGGATCTCGGTGCCGAAGCGGTCGGCGGCGCGGCGCAGCGCCACCGGCGAGCGGTCGACGATCGTCGTCGTGGCGCCCATGCCCAGCGCGATCAGCGCGGCGTTGGAGCCGGCGACGCCACCGCCGAGGATGACGACGTCGCCCGGCGGCACGCCCGGCACGCCGCCGAGGAGCACGCCGCGGCCGCCGTGCGCCTTTTCCAGGCAGGCGGCGCCGACCTGCACCGACATGCGGCCGGCGACTTCCGACATCGGGGTGAGCAGCGGCAGCGTGCCGTCCGCGGCAGTCACCGTCTCGTAGGCGATGCAGGTGGCGCCCGACGCCATCAGGTCGCGGGTCTGGTCGGGATCGGGAGCGAGGTGGAGGTAGGTGAAGAGGATCTGGCCGGGGCGCAGGCGGGCGCGCTCGACGGCGAGCGGCTCCTTCACCTTGACGATCATCTCGACGGCGGAAAACACCTCCTCCGCCGTGGCGGCGATGGTGGCGCCGGCGCGGACATAGTCGTCGTCGGAGAGGCCGGCGCCGAGGCCCGCCCCGGTCTCGACCATCACCGTGTGGCCGTGCAGGACGAGCTCGCGGACGCTCGAGGGCACCAGCCCGACGCGGTACTCGTGGACCTTGATTTCCTTCGGAACACCGATGCGCATGACGGCCTCCCCGCCGTGGGTTCTAAAACGATGGGAGAGAGGAGCACGGGGGCGGCGAAATGTGCTGCCGAAGTGGCCGAATGGGCACCGCCGGACGCAATACGATTGCGTGATGGCGCCGTTTCTGGGAGATTTCTGCGAAGCCTGTCCCGGGGAGCCGCATGATCGACGTCGATGGCCGCGACCGGGCGATCCTGACGGCGCTGCAGAAGGATGGCCGGCTCAGCAATCTCGACCTCGCCGCCGCGGTCGGGCTGTCGCCGTCGGCGTGCCTCCGGCGCGTCAAGGCGCTGGAGGATTGCGGGCTGATCGCCGGCTACGCGATGCTGCTCGACCCGAAGGCGGCGGGGCTCGCCGGCAACGCCTTCGTGTCGATCTCGCTCGACCAGCAGGGCCGACAGGCGCTCGACCGCTTCGAGGCGGCGGTGGGCGGCATTCCCGAGGTGATCGCCTGCTACCTCATCGCCGGCCAGGCCGACTATCTGCTGCAGGTCGCCTACCGCGACAGCGCCGACTTCGAACGCATCCACTCGGAGATCCTGACGCAGCTGCCGGGTGTCGTGCGCGTGCAGTCGACGCTGGCGCTCAGGACCGTCAAGCGAACCACGGCACTGCCGATCTAGACTCCCGGAGCTTGTCGGGGCCGAGCGCGGCGGCTAGTCACGGCGGCGCCCTCTTGCGCCACACGAGCACCCTCCCGATGCCCCACCCGTCCATCTCCGCCATCCTGTTCGACAAGGACGGGACGCTGCTCGACTACCAATCGAGCTGGGGTCAGATCAACCGGCGGGCGGCGATGATCGCAGCAAAGGGCGACGCGGCGTTCGCCGCACAGTTGATGCGGTTCGGCGGCATGGACCCGGACAGCGGCATCACCTTTGCCGATGGGTTGCTCGCCGCCGCGACGGCGCGCGAGATCGCCACCGCCTGGGTGGCGGAGGGCGCGCCGTTTTCCGCCGACAGGCTGACCGCCCTGCTCGACGAGGAATTCTGCAATTCCGTCGGCAGCGTCGTGCCGGTGACGGACCTCGTCGCGCTGTTTTCGCGGCTGAAGCGGCGCGGCATGACGCTCGGCATCGCCTCCAGCGACGGCAAGGCCTCGATCGAGAAGACGGTGGAGCGCTTCGGGCTGGTGCCTTTCGTCGACTTCATCGCCGGCTACGACAGCGGCTACGGCGTGAAGCCCGGCGGCGGCATGGTGACGGCGTTCTGCGCCCACACGGGCGTCGCGCCGTCCGCGGTGGCGGTGGTCGGCGACAACGGCCACGACATGGAGATGGCGCACGCTGGCGGCGCGGGCCTGCGCATCGGCGTGCTCACCGGCACCGGCACCCGCGAGAGCCTGACGCCTATGAGCCACATGGTGCTGGGGTCGATCGAGGAACTCGAGGGCGTGCTGTTCGGGTAGAGTTCAGCCGGCTCCGAACAAGCGGCGGTGATCGACGGCCACGTGAAGGACACGCAGGATCAGAACGACCTCGGCCGACGCCCTGTAGAAGATGAGATAGTTGCCGAAGACCCGTCGCCTGACGCCCGTTCTCCCGAGGCGTGGCGCCAGCGGGAAGGCGAGCGGGCGGCGAGCCACGCCATCGCAAGCGGATCGCAGCTCATCGACAAAGGTCGCCGCACGCGCCGGATTGGATTCGGCGATGTGCGCGGCGAGGCTCTCCAGATCAGCCTCCGCCTTGTCGGTAAACGCGAGGCGCAGCGCGCTACTCGGCTGCACCGTACTTCGCTTGCAGACGGGCAAAGACCTCTTCGGCCGGCTTGATGCGCCCGGCGTCCGCGTCTGCGAGGCCTTCCATCACGGCGGCATCGATGCGCGCCAGGACGGCCTCGCGCTCCTCGACGAGACGAAGCCCATCGCGCAGAACCTCGTCTACGGAGGCGTATCGGCCAGAGGAGACGAGGTCTGCGACCAACGTCTCGAAGTAGTGCCCGAGCTCTGCCCTGATTGTCACGGCGTGTGCCCTTCGGTCCAAAGAGGCCCCGACTCTAGCAGCTTGGTCGGGCACGGCAACGCGAGCGTGCGCTTTACCGTGACCGACCTTGGCAGCCTCGCGGACCGCCCGCGCCTACCTCAGCTTCTCGATGTAGGCAACGAAGGCGGTGAGCTGGGTGGTGATGAACTGGCGGGTCGGCTCGTCCGTGAGCTTGCCCGTCGCGGCGTCGATCTTGTTCTGGCCCTGGCCGATCATCACCTCGGGCTTGTTGAGGACGTGGGCGTCGAGGAAGACCAGCGCCTGGCGCAGGTGGTACTGCATGCGGGCGCCGCCGAGCGTTCCGCCGGAGACGGACTGGATCGCCACCGGCTTGCCTGCGAAGGGCTGCCCCTTCAGGCGGGAAATCCAGTCGATGGCGTTCTTCAGGCCGCCCGGCATCGAGTAGTTGTACTCCGGCGAGACGATGACGACGCCGTCGGCGGCGCGGATCGCCTCGCCCGCCTCCTCCACCACCGCTGGGATGCCCTCGGCCTGCAGGTCGGCGTCGTAGATCGGGTAGCCGGCGATGGAGGGCAGGGCGGCGAATGTCATGCCGGCCGGCGCGAGCTCCGGCAGGGTGCGGACGACGGCGGCGTTGAGCGAGCCCTTACGCAGGCTGCCGAGCAGGGTGACGAGGTGGAGCGGCTGGACGTCGGTCAAGGGTGTTTCTCCTTGCAGGGTTGAAAGCGCGACGCCACTTCAGGGGGAGGAGGCTGGCGTCGAAAGGGCGGGCAATGGGTGCGTGAGGCGAAGGGGGCGTGCGGAACCCTCTCTCCCGTATCAACGTCATCCTCTCGTGCAACAGTTCCGTTACGCTGGCAGCCGATAAGATCACGACTTCAGGGTCAGCCGCGGTGGCCATGGCCCTGTCGCATCCTGAGGTCTGCTACGCACCGTGAAGGGACCGGACATCCTGACGCCCGACCAGACCAGAGGCGGCGCCCCGAGGGGCCGGAGGATCGGCCTCCCCAGTGCGCTTCGCGCGCAGGCGTGCGGCGGCACCGCGGCGGCTCGGGTCCGATGACCTCTCACGAATACACCGACGGCCTCGCCGGAGCGCCGCCACACGAGGAGCGGCGGCTGTCGGCGATCCTGGCGGCGCTGGTGGCCGATGGCACCCGCACGCGCATCGGCATCGGCGAACTCGTCGGAGCGATGCAGGGCCGCGCCTTCGGCGTCTTGATGTTCATCTTCGCCATTCCGAACGTGCTGCCGACGCCGCCCGGCGTCTCCTCGGTGCTCGGGGCGCCGCTCCTGCTCCTGTCGCTGCAACTCGCGCTCGGGCGGCCGGCGCCGTGGCTGCCGAAGTTCATCGCCCGGCGCTCGCTGCCGGCGGCAGAGTTCGGCGCGGTGGTGCGGCGGGTGGTGCCGTGGATCGCCCGCGCCGAGCGGCTGCTGAAGCCGCGGCTCGGAACTCTGGCGCGGCCGCCGGCGGAACGGCTGATCGGCTTCGTCTGCCTGTTGCTGGCGATCGTGCTGTTCCTGCCGATCCCGCTCGGCAACATGCTGCCGGCCTTGGCGATCTCGATTTTCTCGCTGGCGATCCTGGAGCGCGACGGCGTCGCCGTGCTGATCGGCTACGTGACGGCGGCGGTGTCGGTGTTCGTCGTCGCCGGCGTCGTCTATGCGATGGTGGTGAGCGCGATCTTCCTGCTGAGGCACGCCGTCGGCTGGCTCTGAGCGGGTCGGCCCGCCGTCAGAAGCCGAGCGCCGGGCGCCAGCCGTCCTTCTCGAGCTTGGCGCGCAGGCCGTTGCACGGGGCGATGCGGATGCCCGGCAGATAGGGCACGCGCCGGCCCTTGTTGGCACGAGCCAGGCTGTCGGCGGATTCCTTGCAGACGATGACGACGAGATCGGGGTGCTTGCGCTTGATCTCCATGTACTCGCGCTGCACCACCGCGACGCCGCGGACCGCCGAGAGCACGCCGTAGCCGTCGAGCATGATCTGGAAGCTGCGCCCGGACCCGCCGGCGAGGAAGTCGGCGCCGGTGCGCAGCGCGTTCGAGAACTTGTTCTGGTCGTGGTCGTACTGAACGACGTAGTGCCGGTCGCCGATGCGGGCGGCGTCCGCGGGCGCGACCAGGGTTGCCAGCGCGAAGGCGGCCGCGACGGCGCCGCGAATGGTCGCGCAGGTCACGGCTCGTGGCCCGCCAGTCGCTGGGCAAGCGCGTCGAAGTCGCCGCCGTCAACGGCCGCGGCGACGTCCTCGCCGGTGAGCGCGCCGAACTTGAAGCCGTGGCCGGAGCAGGCGCTGACGAACACGGCGCGGCCGTCGCGCAGGAGCACGAAGCGCTCCTCCGGCGCCATCGTCCAGAAGTTGGTCGGGGCGGAGCGCACGGTGAAGCGCTCGATGCCGTGGAAGCGGCCGCCATAGGCGGCGCGCACGCCGGAGACGTCGGCCGGCAAGGTGCCGCGCTCGTGGTCGGGGTCGCCCCCCCGCGAGCGCTCGCCGGCGCCGAGCTTGAGCGACAGCCCGGCGACCGGAGGCATGCCCCACAGCTCCTCGTCGGTGCCGAGGTCGACCCACGACGGCGCGCCCTCCCAGAACGAGGCGAGGTCTTCCGGCGGGTCGGCATAGAGGACGGTGGTGCGGTAGGGCACGAGCTCGGGCTTGCCCGGAAAGGCGAGCCTGGCCGCGCCGACGCCGGCGGCGACGATGACGCGGTCGGCGGCGAGGCGTTCGCCGGCGGCGGTGACGACCGCCCCGCCCTCCCCGTCGATGGCGGCGACGGGCGTGTCGGGCCGCAGCTCGGCGCCGCGCGCGGTGAGCAAGCGGACCAGCCCGTCGAGGATCGCCTCGGCCATCAGCGCGCCGCCCTCGGGCGTGAAGAGGGCGTAGCGGACGCCGGCGGCGTTGACGAAGGGCAGCCGCGCCGAGATCACCACGGGATCGAGGATCTCGTGCGCGACGGCCAGCTCCTCCATCATCGGCCGGCAGCGGTCGGTCCAGTCACCGTCCGCGCGCGACAGCGCGAAGACGCCGGTCTCGACATAGTGGCGCTCGCCGAGGACGCCCCACAGCCGCTCCCAGGCGGAAAACGCCTCCGGGATGCGGCGGGCATAGACCGGGCGGTCGGGATAGTGGTGGCGGATCAGCCGGTGGTGGTCGAAGGAGGAGGCGGTCGGGTTGGGGATCGCCCCGCGGTCGAGAACGGTGACGGTCCAGCCGCGCTCGGTAAGCTGCAGGGCGGTCGACAGGCCGACGATGCCGGCGCCGACGATCAGGGCGTGCATGGGTGGTCTCCGGAGCCTGTCGCCGCGGTCACATCCGGAACACGCCGAAGCGCGTCTCCGGGATCGGGGCGTTCAGCGTCGCCGCGAAGGCGAGCGCCAGCACGCGGCGCGTCTCCGAGGGGGCGATGATGCCGTCATCCCAGAGCCGCGCGGTGGCGTAGTATGGGTTGCCCTCGGCCTCATAGCGGTCGCGGATCGGCGCCTTGAAGGCGGCCTCCTCCTCGGCGCTCCAGGTACCGCCGTCGGCCTCGATGTTGTCGCGCTTGACGGTCGCGAGCACGCTCGCCGCCTGCTCGCCGCCCATGACGGAGATGCGGGCGTTCGGCCACAGGAACAGGAAGCGGGGCGAGTAGGCGCGGCCGCACATGCCGTAGTTGCCGGCGCCATAGGAGCCGCCGACGATGACGGTGATCTTCGGCACGGCCGCGCAGGCGACCGCGGTGACGAGCTTCGCCCCGTCCTTGGCGATGCCGCGGCTCTCATAGTCGCGGCCGACCATGAAGCCGGTGATGTTCTGCAGGAACAACAGCGGCACCTTGCGGCGGCAGGCGAGCTCGACGAAGTGGGCGCCCTTCAGCGCGCTTTCGGAGAACAGGATGCCGTTGTTGGCGAGGATCGCCACCGGCATGCCGTGGATGCGGGCGAAGCCGCAGACGAGCGTGGTGCCGTAGAGCGCCTTGAACTCGTCGAACTCCGAGCCGTCGACCAGGCGGGCGATGACCTCGCGGGCGTCGTACTGGCGGCGGAGGTCGACCGGCACGACGCCGTCGAGCTCGGCCGGGTCGTAGAGGGGGGCGCGCGGCGGGGCGAGCGACAGGTCCGGCGCCTTGGCGGTGTTCAGCGTCGCGACGATGCGGCGGGCGCGGTCGAGGGCCTGCAGGTCGTCGAGGGCGTAGTGGTCGGCGACGCCGGAGATGCGGGCGTGCACGTCGGCGCCGCCGAGGTCCTCGGCAGAGACCTCCTCGCCGGTCGCCGCCTTCACGAGCGGCGGCCCGGCGAGGAAGATCGTGCCCTGGCGGCGGACGATGATCGTCTCGTCGGACATCGCCGGCACGTAGGCGCCGCCGGCGGTGCAGGAGCCCATGACGACGGCGATCTGGGCGATGCCGGCCGCCGACATCTGCGCCTGGTTGTAGAAGATGCGGCCGAAGTGGTCCCGGTCGGGGAAGACCTCGGTCTGGTTCGGCAGGTTGGCGCCGCCGGAATCGACGAGGTAGACGCACGGCAGCCGGTTCTCGAGCGCGATCTCCTGGGCGCGCAGGTGCTTCTTCACCGTCATCGGGTAGTAGGTGCCGCCCTTGATGGTGGCGTCGTTGCAGACGACCATCACCTCGCGGCCCATGACGCGGCCGATGCCGGTGATCAGACCGGCGCCGTGGATGGCGTCGTCATAGAGGCCGTGGGCGGCGAGCGGCGACAGCTCGAGGAACGGGCTACCGGGATCGAGCAGGCGCATGACGCGCTCGCGCGGCAACAGCTTGCCGCGCTTCAGGTGGCGGGCGCGCGACTTCTCGGGGCCGCCGAGCGCCGCCTCGGCGCGCTTGGCCTGCAGCGTCTCGACGAGGGCGTGCATCTCCGCCGCCTGGGCGGCAAAGCCGTCGGATGCCGTGTCGATGGCGCTCTCGAGGATGGTCAAGCCGGGCTCCCTGTCCGCCCCTCCCGCCGCGGGAGAGCGGGCGCGAGACTAGCGCGCCGCCGGTGCGGCGGCCAAGGGCGGGAACGCGGGCCGGGATCGACGGTGCTGGGCGTGCCTCAGATCGTCACCCAGGCGCCGCTGTCGGCCGAGCGGGCGACGGCGTGGATGACCCGTTCGACCTTCAGCCCTTCGGCGAAGTCGAAGGCGGGGGCGCGGGTGCCGGCGATGGCGGCGAGGAAGTCGGCCAACTCGATCACCTTCAGGTCGTTGAAGCCGAGGCCGTGGCCGGGCGCCGGGCAGAAGCGGCCATAGGGCGGGTGAACCGGGGCGGTGAGGATGGTGCGGAAGCCGCGCGTCGCCTCGTCGCCCTCGGCGAGGAACAGCGACAGCTCGTTCATCCGCTCCTGGTCGAAGCGGAGCGTGCCGCGGGTGCCGTGCAGCTCGATGCGGATGGCGTTCTTGGTGCCATGGGCGGCGCGGCTGGTGGTGAGCACGCCGGTGGCGCCGGAGGCGAAGCGCAGGAGCGCACTCGCGACGTCGTCATTGTCGGCGACGCCGCGCTCGCCCGGCTTGCCAGCGATCGGCCGGGTCGGGTGCGCCGTCGCCATGTCGGCGACGACGGCGTCGATGGGGCCCGCGAGCATCGTCAGGATGGCGACGGCGTGGCAGCCGATGTCGCCGAGGGCACCGAGCCCCGCCTCGCTGCGCCGGCAGCGCCACGACCACGGCAGCTCCGGGTCGGCCATGTAGTCCTCGTCATAGAGGGCGCGGACATGGACGAGGCGACCGAGGGTGCCATCGGCGACGAGGCGGGCGGCGTGGGAGAGCGCCGGGTTGGCCGTATAGTTGTAGCCGAGGCGGGTGAGGCCGGCGGCGGTGGCGGCAGCGGCAGCCATGCGCTCGGCGTCCTCGAGGCTCACCGCCATCGGCTTCTCGCAGTGGACGTGCTTGCCGGCTTCGAGCGCCGCGATCGCCATCTCGGCGTGGACGGCGTTCGGCGTGGTGATCGAGACGATGTCGACGTCGGGATCGGCGACGACGGCGCGCCAGTCGGTCGACGAGCGCTCGAAGCCCCAGGCAGCCGCCGTGGCGGCGGCGTGGCCGGCCTCGACGTCGCAGAGGACGGCGAGCCGCGGCCGCGGCAGGCCCTCGAAGGTGGCGCCCACGGTGCCGTAGGCGAGCGCGTGGCACTTGCCCATGAAGCCGGTGCCGATGAGGCCGAGGCCGGGTCGCTTCATCTGTCGTCAGCCTGTTCGGTGGGGGAAGGAGCGCATGGGGTGGGCAAAGAAAAAGCGGCCGCCGCCTGCCGCGAGCAGTCCGTGCGGCGGCCGAGTTTGGGAGGGTGTCCGGAGCTCAGACGGTGCCGCCGAGCTCCATCGAGAGGTCCTGCAGTTCCTTGTCGCCGGCCATCAGCTGCTGCAGGGCGTCGATGTCGATCTCCGCCTTGTCAAAGGTGCCGAGGGTGCGGCCGCGGTTCAGCACCGTGAAGCGGTTGCCGACGGCATAGGCGTGGCGGACGTTGTGGGTGATGAAGATGACGCCGAGGCCGCGCTGGCGGACCTGGTGGATGTATTTCAGCACCATCGAGGTCTGGGCGACGCCGAGCGCGGACGTCGGCTCGTCGAGGATCAGCACCTTGGCGCCGAAATAGACGGCGCGGGCGATCGCCACGCACTGCCGCTCGCCGCCCGACAGCGTGCCGACCGCCTGGCTGGCGTCGCGCACGTCGATGCCGATGCGGGCCATCTCCTCGCGCGCCACCCGGTCGGCGTGGGCCATGTCCATGAACGCGAACGGCCCGAACTTCCTGACCGGCTCGCGGCCCATGAAGAAATTGCGCGAGATCGACAACAGCGGGATCATCGCGAGGTCCTGGTAGACCGTGGCGATGCCGGCATCGAGCGCCTCGCGCGGGCTCGCGAACGCCACCGGCCGGCCCTCGACCAGATAATCGCCGCCGCTCGGGCGGTGGCAGCCGGACAGCGTCTTGATGAGGGTCGACTTGCCGGCGCCGTTGTCGCCGAGCAGGCACATCACCTCGCCGGCGCGCACCGTCAGCGAGACGCCGGCGAGCGCCACCACCGGGCCGTACTGCTTGGTGATGTCGCGCACCTCGATCAGCGGCGCGGCCGTGGCGGCAGCGTGCGCGGCGGTGCGGACGGCAGCGGTCTGCATGGATGCGGCCATCTCAGCGCTCCCCCGTGACGCGGCGGCGGATGACGTTGTTGAAGAGGACCGCAACCAGCAGCATGGCGCCGAGGAAGACGCGGAACCAGTCGTTCGGCACGCCGGTGAACAGGATGCCCATCTGCACGACGCCGAAGATCAGCGCGCCGAGGCAGGCGCCGATGACGGAGCCGTAGCCGCCGGTGAGCAGCGAGCCGCCGATCACCGCCGCGATGATCGCCTCGAACTCCTTCAGCATGCCGCGGTCGGCCGCCGCCGAGCCGAACTCGAAGACCTGGCAGGCGGCGTAGATGGTGGCGCAGAAGGCGGTCGCCATGAACAGGCCGATCTTCACCCGGTCGACCGGCACGCCGACGTTTCGCGCCGCATTGGCGTCGCCGCCGGCGGCGAAGATCCAGTTGCCGACGCGCGTCTTCGTCAGCACCACGTGGCCGACGATGGCGATGAGGAGCGCCCAGACGATCACCATCGGAATGCCGTTCACCACCGGGGCGCCGTTCGGCAGCCGGCCGATGACGCCGGCGTCGGCGAGCCAGACGAAGACGGGCGCGCCGATCTTGCCGCCGAACATCCAGGCGACGAACGAGTCTCCCGCCGCATCGCGGACGCCGGAGACGATGGTGCGGTTGGTGAACATGATCGACAGCGCGATCGTCAGGCCGCGCAGGATGAACAGCGAGGCGAGCGTGACGATGAACGACGGCAGCCGCGTCTTCACGACGATGATGCCGTTGAGGTAGCCGATGAACAGCGCGCCCACGAAGGCGAAGAGGACGCTCGCCTCCACTGGCCAGCCGAAGTAGACGGTCGGGATCGCGATCATCATGCCGGCGAAGCCGATCATCGAGCCGACCGAGAGGTCGAACTCGCCGCCGATCATCAGGAGGGCGGCGGCGACGCCGATGATGGCAAGCTGCGCCGAGACGGTCGTCCAGTTGAGGATGCCGTCGGCGGCGAACATGCCGGTGCCGGACGCCGTGACGGCGAAGAAGGCGAAGACGAGAATGGTGCCCGCGAGCGCGCCGAGCTCCGGGCGCGCCATCAGTCGGCGCAGGCCGGTCTGGCGGCGCAGGCGCTCGTCGGCCGGGGTGGCAGGGGTGGCCTGGGTGGCGGGCGCCACCATCCCCACGTCCGCCGCATCGCTGCGATTTGCCATGCGATGTCCTCCTGGGACTCAGGTCTCGAAGCTTGCCGGAGCACGTCCCTCCCCTGCCAGGGGGAGGGACCGGCCGCGAAGCGGCCAGGGTGGGGCCTGTCAATCCAAACGCAGGTTCGCATTGGGATTGACGGGCCCCACCCTGACCGGCTGCGCCGGTCTGTCCCTCCCCCTGTCAGGGGAGGGACGGAAGCACGCGTCTTGCCCGCCCACTCTCAGCGGAACTCGCCGGCGAACTCCTCGACGAGGCCGATATTGTCCTTCGTCACGAAGCCCGGCCCGGTGTTGATGTCGTTGGCCGGGACGAGGCCGTAGCGGGCGTTCATGGTGAGGAACACGACCGGCAGGTAGCCCTGCATGTAGGGCTGCTGGTCGATGGCGGATTCGACGACGCCGTCCTTGATGCCCTGGGCGATATCCGGCGACAGGTCGAAGGAGATGAAGTTGTACTTGCCGGCCGAGCCGGTGTCGTTCAGCAGCTTCAGCGTCGGCTCGGCGGAGTTCGGCCCGAGCGTCAGGATGCCGTTGGTGTCCGGGTGCTGGGCGAGGTGCGCCTTCACCCGGTTGTAGACCTCGGTCGGGTCGATGCCGGAATCGATCATCTGGTCGCCGAGGGGCACACCGAGGGCGTCGGCGTAACCCTGGCAGCGCTCCACCGAGGCCGGGTTGGTGATGTAGTGGTTGACGCAGACGAACTTGGTGACGCCGGCCGCCTTTGCCCGCTCGCCGGCGCCCTTGCCGGCGTCGTACTCCGGCTGGCCGATGTGGACGAGCGCGCCGAGCTTCTTCGACTGCTCGGCGGTGCCGGAGTTGACGGTGATCACCGGGATGCCCTTGGCGATCGCCGCCTGCACCGGCCCCTCGAGCACGTCGTAATCGGCGATGGTGATGATCAGACCGTTCGGGTTGGTGGCGGTCGCCTGCTCGATGATGCGCGCCATGTCGGCGAGGTCGCCGGTCGGCGGGTTGCGGTACTCGACCGAGACCTTCTGGTCGGCACCGGCATTGTTCAGCGCGTTCTTGATGACGTTCCACCACGAGTCGGAATCCGGCGCGTGGCTGACGAAGACGAAGCGCTCGCCGTCGGCATGGGCCGGTCCGGCGAGGCCGACGAACGGCAGCGCCAGGGCTGCGGCGGCGGCGATGGTGCGGATGATGGCGGTGGTCATGGCTGTCTCCTCCCTTGTGTCGCTCCCGGGGCCGCGCACGCGGCCGCCGGCCTCCCCCGCGCGGCACCCTTGGGGCGCGGCGGTGTACGGCGAGGTGCGCCGGTGACGGCGGCCGAAAAGGGTGGCCGGGGGCGGGCGTTCCTGCCGGGCTGGGCCCTTCCCTGCCCGCGGCCGCCCGGTCCCTCCCGGCGGCGTTGGACAGAATGAATGGACCCATTTATTCTTCTCTTGGAACTTTTATTCCATTACCCGCCGCCGGCTGTCAAGGGTAGCGTGGGGCCAGAGCACGGTGCCGCGGCGGGCGGCACGACAGGGGGGCGCCGATGGCGAGCGAGACGACCGAGCCACCGCGCGACTTCGAGGCGCTGAAGGAGCTGCTGCTCGCCCGCCACGACAGCCTGCCGCGGCGGCTCGCCCAGGTGGCCGCCTTCGCGCTGGAGAACCCCGACGAGATCGCCTTCGGCACGGTGGCGAGCGTCGCCCAGCAGGCCGACGTGCAGCCCTCGACGCTGATCCGCTTCGCCCAGCAGCTGGGGTTCGCCGGCTTTTCCGACCTGCAGGAGGTGTTCCGCCAGCAGCTGCGCTCGCGCTGGCCGGACTACCGCGAGCGCCTCGCGCGGCTGAAGGTGGACGGGCCGCAGGCCTCGGGCGGCGGCGCGGCGGCCCTGCTCGCGGGCTTCGTGGAGAGCGCAACGGTGTCGCTGGAGCGGCTCGGCGACACCGTCTCGGCGGAAGAGGTGGAGCGGGCGGCGGGCATCCTCGCCGGCGCCGACACGATCTTCCTGCTCGGGCTCCGGCGTGCCTTCCCGGTCGCCGCCTACCTCGCCTATGCGCTCGGCAAGCTCGGCCTGCGCGCCGTGCTGGTCGACCACGTCGCGGCGCTGGCGCCGGAACAGATCGGCGGCGCGCGGCCGGGCGACGCGGTGGTGGCGATCTCGTTCTCGCCCTACACGCCGACGACGATCGAGCTCGCCGCCCGCGCCGCCGAGATCGGCGTGCCGGTGGTGGCGATCACCGACAGCCCGTTCTCGCCGCTCCGCCCGAGCGCGACGGTGCAGTTCGAGGTGGCGGAGGCGGACTTTTCGGCGTTCCGCTCGCTGTCGGCGACGCTGGCGCTGGCGATGGCGCTCGCGGTCGCGACCGGAGCGCGGCGCGGCGGGGGGTAGAGCGGCCCCTCCCCTGCCCCTCTAGCTCTTGTCCTGGCGCAGGTAGATCGAGCCGAGCGCGGCCGGCTCGGCGGTGTCGCGGCGGCCGATCAGGCTCGACAGCACCAGCACGATGAGCGTCAGCGCATAGGGCAGCATCATCATCAGGTAGGTCGGCACCGGCGCGCCGACCGCCTGCAGGCGCGGGCCCAAGGCCTCGGCGGCGCCGAAGATCACCGCGCCGAGGAGCGCCCGGCGGGCGTCCCAGCGGGCGAAGATGACGAGCGCGACCGCGATCCAGCCGCGGCCGGCGATCATCCCCTCCACCCAGACGTGGCTCGCCGCCACCGAGAGATAGGCGCCGGAGAGGCCGCAAAGCGCACCACCCGCCACTACCGCGCCGATGCGGACCATCTGGACATCGACGCCGGCGACGTCGGCGGTGCCGGGGTCTTCGCCGACGGCGCGCAGCTGCAGTCCCGCCCGGGTGCGCTCGAGGAACCACCAGACGGCGACGACCAGCACCAGCGCCACCAGGATCAGTGGGTCCTGCTGCAGGAAGAAGCGCTCGAAGGCGTTGGTGGCGGGCGCCGCGTCGGCGCCGAAGCGCTCGATGCCAGGGAACGGTTTCTGCACGAAGTCGCGCCCGAGCACGCCGGCGAGGCCGATGCCGACGGCGACGGTGGTGAGGCCGGCGAGTGTCTGGTCGCCACGAAAGACGACGACGACGATCGCGAAGACGAGCGACAGCCCGGCCCCGGCGGCGACGCCGGCGAGAATGCCCAGCGTCGGCGCGATGCCGCTCAGCACGACGGCGGCGCCCGTCATCGCGCCGATCGCCATGACGCCCTCGGCGCTGAGGTTCAGCACGCCCGCCCGCTCCGACAGGATCAGGCCAAGGGCGGCGAGCAGCAGCGGTGCGGCGTAGGCGGGAATCGCGGCGAGCCAGCCGACGAGGAAGCCGCTCATTGGGTGGCTCCCCAGTTCGCCCGCGAGATGCGGTAGGCGCCGAAGAACTGCGCCACCAGCACGCCGAACAGCACGAGGCCCTGCAGCAGCACCACCACCGCCTCCGAGATCCCGTAGAACACCTTGAAGACGTCGCTCGCGGTGAAGACGCCGCCGATGATCACCGCCACCACCACGGTGGCGAGCGGCCGGAAGCGGCCGAGGAAGGCGATGACGATGCCGGAGAAGGTGTAGCCGGCGCCGAGCGTCAGGCTCATCCGGTGCTCGGTGCCGGCGACGATCAGCCCGCCGGCGAGCCCGGACAGGGCGCCGGAGAGGAGCACGAAGGCGCAGGTGACGGCGATGACGGGAACGCCCGCCGCCCGCGCCGCCTCGATGTTCTCGCCGACGGCGCGGCCGTAGAAGCCGAGGCGCGTCACGTCGACGAGGAACCAGACGAGCAGCGCCGCGGCGAGCGCGATCGGCAGGCCGAGGTGCGTGCGGCCGAAGCCGAGGGCGGAGAGGCGCTCGGCGGCATCGAAGGCGAGCGAGATCGGAAAGCCGGTGGCCGGGTCGCGCCAGGCACCGAACAGCAGGTGCTGGGCGAACAGGAAGGCGATCGAGCCGAGCAGCAGCGTCGTGATCACCTCGTTGACGCCGAGGCGGAGCTTCAGCACCAGCGGCAGCGCGATCCAGGCAGCACCTGCGAGCGCCGCGGCGAGAAGCATCAGCGGCAGGCGCGTCGCCTCCGGGCCGACATCTCCCAGCGCCACGGCGGTGGCGCCGAGCGCCCCGAGCCAGAGCTGGCCCTCAATGCCGATGTTCCAGAAGCGCAGGCGCAGCGCCACCGCCGCCGAAAGCCCGACGCAGATGAGCGGGGTGGCGAAGGTCAGCGTCTGGGCGAGGCCGGACGCGGTCATGAAGGCCTCGCCGATCACCTCGTCGAACAGCGCCGAGGCCGGCACGCCGATGGCGACGAGGAGCGCCGTGGCCATCGCGAGGCCCGCGGCGATGCCGGCGAGGAAGACCAGCGCCGACAGCCAGGCCGGCGTGTCGAAGCGGCGGGTGATGACGAGACCGTCAAGCATGGCCGACCATCAGGGCTCCGAGCGCCGCGGCAGAGGCCGCCTCGACGGGCATCTCGCCGACGATGCGGCCGCGGTTGATCACGGCGATGCGGCCGGCGAGCGCCATCAGTTCCTCGAGGTCCTCGCTGATCAGAAGGCAGGCGACGCCGCGCTCGGCAGCAGTCGCGATCGCCGCCTGCACGGCCTGGGCGGCGCGCACGTCGAGGCCGCGGGTCGGCGAGTGGGCGACGAGGACGCGCACGGCGTCGTCGAGCTCGCGGGCGAGCAGCACCTTCTGGGCGTTGCCGCCGGAGAGCAGGCCCGTCGAGCGGCCGGGGGTGGCGCCGTGGATCTCGTGGTCGCGGATGGCCGCTTCCGCGTCGCGGCGGATGCGGCGGCGGGCGACGCCGAGCGGCGAGCCGTAGCGGCCACGTCGGAGAGCCGCGAGCGCGAGGTTGTCGGCCACCGTGAAGCCGCGGATGAGGCCGAAGGCGAAGCGGTCGGCCGGCACGACGCGCAGGCCGAGGTCGCGGCGCGCCGCAGGCGAGGCAGTCGTCACGTCATGGCCGGCGAGCGCGACGCTGCCGGCGCGTGGCGTGGCGAGGCCGGCGAGGCAGGCGACGAGTTCGCTCTGGCCGTTGCCGCCGACGCCGGCGAGGCCGAGCACCTCGCCTTCGCGGACGGCGAGTGTCAGTCCGTCGAGGGTGACGCCGCCGTCGTCGCGGCGGTGGGCGAGGCCATCGACATTCAGCGCCGGTCCGCCGGGCGCCCGGCGCGGCCGCGCCACCGGGGCAACCGTGGCGCCGACGGCGAGGCGTGCCACTTCCGCCGGCGTGACGCTGGCGATCGGCGCGCCATCGAGGACGGTGCGGCCCTGGCGCATGACGGTGACGCGGTCGGCGCGCGCCGCCACTTCGCGCAGCTTGTGGGTGATCAGCACCACCGAGCCGCCCTGGGCGGCGAGGCGGGCGGTGAAGGCGAGGAGAGCGTCGGACTCCTGCTCGGTGAGGACCGCCGTCGGCTCGTCGAGGATGAGCACGCGGGCACCGAGCAGCAGGACCTTCAGGATCTCCGCCCGCTGGCGCTCGGCGACCGAGAGGTCGGCGACACGGGCGTCCGGGCGGACGGGGAAGCCGATCTCCGCGGCCTTGGCGGCGACCAGGGCAGCGGCGGCAGCCGGCGAGCCGGCACGGCGCCCGAGGGCGAGGCGGACATTCTCGGCGACGGTGAAGCGCGGCACCAGCCGAAAGTGCTGGTGGACCATGCCGAGCCCGGCGGCGGCGGCATCGACGGGCCCGCGGATGCGCACGAGCTCGCCATCGACGAGTTCGCGGCCGGCGTCCGCCGCATAGACACCGGTAGCGACGTTCATCAGCGTCGACTTGCCGGCGCCGTTCTCGCCGACGAGGGCGTGCACCTCGCCGCGGCGGAGCGTGAAGCCGGCGTCGATCAGCGCCGGCTTGCCGTCGAAGGCCTTGTGGACGCCGGCGAGCTCCAGCGCCGGCGGCGTCCCCGGAGGAGCGCCGACGCCAGAGGATACGGGGCGGCCGTCGCCCGCGGGATGGGCGATGGCCGTCTCCGTCATTGCGCGGCGGGCATCGTTCCGATGGCGCCTTTCACGAAGTAGTCCATCGACCACAGCGCCTCGTCGGAGACCTTCTCGCCGGCCGGCACGGCGACCGAGCCGTCCTGCTTCTCGATCGGTCCGGTGAAGGGGTCGAACTCGCCGGCCACCATCTTCGCCTGGACCTCCTCGATCTTCGCCTTGGCGGCGTCCGGCACGCGCTTGCCGAAGGGGGCGAGGCCGATCACGCCCTTGTCGATGCCCTCGAAGGCACCGTACTCCTGCGGCGTCCAGGTGCCATCGGTGATCGACTTGATGGTCGGCACCAGGTAGCGGTCCCAGTGGAAAACCACCGAGGTGAGGATGCCCTCGGGCGCCGCGTGGCTCATGTCGAGCTGGTAGCCGACGGACGAGGCGCCGCGGCGCTCGGCGGCGGCGAGCGGTGCCGTCGACGACAGGTCGGTGGCGATCACGTCGGCATTCTGGTCGAGGATCGCCTCGGCGACCTGGCCTTCCTTCACCGGGTCCCACCAGGAGTTGGTGTAGACGACGACCGTCTCGATCGACGGGTCGACCGAGCGGGCGCCGAGGATGAAGGCATTGGCGTCCCAGTTGACGACGCCGACCGGGAAGCCGGCGACCATGCCGAGCTTCTTCGACTCGGTCACCGAGCCGGCGGCGATGCCGGCGAGATACCAGGCCTGGTAGGTGCGTGCGTAGAAGCTCTCGAGGTTGGCGCCGTTGGTGGTGCCCGAGGCATTCAGGAAGGCGACGTCGGGATAGGCCTTGGCGGCCTCGGCGATCGGCTCGGAATAGCCGTAGGTGGTGCCGACGATGATGTTGAAGCCGCGCTTGACGAACAGGTCGATCGCGGCGCGGAGCTTGGTGGCGTCCTCCGGCACGTTCTCGGCGACGGCGACGGTGAGGCCGAGGTCCTTCTCGACGGCGGCGCGGCCAGCGTCGATCGCCTCGTTCCAGCCGCCGTCCTTCGCCGCCGCCGCGTAGATGAACGCGACCTTCGGCTCGGCCTTCAGCTCGAACGACCAGGCCGAGGTCGCCGTGCCCGCGAGCAGCGTCGCCGTGGCGCCAAGCGCCAGCAGGCCGGACGCAAATGACTTCACCATCTCTTTCCCCTTTTCTTTGAGATCGAACGCCTCTTCATCGGAGGCTGCGATCACGAGCCGAAAGCGTTGCGGAACCGGACATCACTGCTGTCGAATTCGGACGATATAGCCTGACATTGTTGCCGTCACCG
Organism: Pseudoxanthobacter sp. M-2; assembly: GCF_046156265.1. Taxonomy (NCBI): domain Bacteria; kingdom Pseudomonadati; phylum Pseudomonadota; class Alphaproteobacteria; order Hyphomicrobiales; family Segnochrobactraceae; genus Pseudoxanthobacter; species Pseudoxanthobacter sp. M-2. The sequence goes on along the minus strand of NZ_JAWDIR010000046.1, from coordinate 174,852 downwards.
CTTGCGGCGGCCCCCACCTTGAGATTATGATCGTCCACACATTGGAGCTTCTCAAGCTCGTTTTTTGATCACTTCGGCCAAAAATATGGACGGTGGCATGGACTTCGAGGCGCTGCGCTGCTTCGTGCGGATCGCGGAGGGTCAGTCGATCTCCGCGGCGGCGAAGCTGCACGGGCTGCCGAAGTCGACGCTCAGCCTGAAGCTGCGCCAGCTCGAGGCCGACGTCGGCTCCGACCTGTTCGGCCGCGACGGCCGGGCGCTGCGTCTCACCGACGCCGGCGAGGAACTGCTCCGCCACGCCCATGCCATCCTCGCCGCCTGCGAGAGCGCCCGCTCGGCGGTGGCGGAGGTGCGCGAGGAGATCGCCGGCACGCTGCGCGTCGGCTTCTCCGGCGAGTTCGGCACCGCCTTCAACGCGCAGATGCTCTACGCCTTCCGCCGCCGCCACCCGAAGGTGAAGCTCGACCTCGTGTTCTTCTCGGCGAGCACGCTGTTCGACCTCGACCGGCTGCAGGCGATCGACGCCATCGTCGCCTGGGACGCCGTCGGCGCGGGCGGCCACGACAGCGTGCGGCTGTCGTCGACGCGCTTCGGGCTGTTCGCGAACCCCGCCTACCTCGCCGAGGCCGGCGTGCCGGAAGCGCCGGCGGACCTGCGCCGCCACCGCGGCGTGCTCTACCGCACCGCCACCGGCCTTCAGAGCTGGCGGCTCTGCAGGGACGAGGAGACGGTCGACGTGCTGCCGGCCGACGACCTCGTCGCCAACGAGTACTGGACGGTGAAGTACTTCGCCGTCGGCGGCGACGGCATCGCCTACCTGCCGCGCTTCTTCACCCGCATGGAATGCGCCCGCGGCCATCTCGTGCCGGTGCTGCCGGACTGGCTGTCGGAGGAGCGCTTCGTCCACCTCTACTTCCCGCGGGGACAGGACAGTTCGCGCAAGTCGGCCGCCTTCCGCGACTTCTGCGCCGACTATTTCCGGCCGGAGTTCGCCTTCGACGGGCCGGAATACTACTTCGAGGCCCTGAGCGGGCCGGACATGAAAGGGCCAGCGACGACGGGGCCCGAAAGGAGAGTGGCATGAAGGTTCTGCAGACGGGCAACGGCGCCCGCGCCGTGTCGGCGGGGCTCGAGCCGCGCCAGGCGAGCCGCGAGGAGATCCCGATCCTCGACCTCGAGCCGATGTTCACCAACAGCCCGGCCGGCAAGGCGGAACTTGCCGCCGCGTTGCGCCAGGCGTGCACGAATTCCGGCTTCTTCTACATCCGCAACCACAACGTTCCCCAGGCGGCGATCGACGGCATTTTTGCAGCTGCCCACGGCTACTTCGCCCAAGGTACAGAGGCGAAGATGGCGACCCACGTCGCCAAGTCGCGCAACAACCGCGGCTATGCGGCTCTCTTGGAAGAAAACACCGACCCGACGGCGCGCGGCGACCTGCACGAATCCTTCGACATCGCGCTCGAAGTGCCGGCGGACGATCCCGACGTGCTCGCCGGCAAGGTGCTCTACGGGCCGAACCAGTGGCCGGCGGGCGAGCCTGGCTTCCGCACGGCGCTCGAGACCTACCACAAGGAGATGATCGCGCTGTCGCATCATCTCCTGCACGCCTTCGCGCTCGCCCTCGACCTGCCGGAGACCTACTTCGACGGCTTCGTGAAGAAGCCGCTCGCGACGCTGCGCGTGCTGCACTACCCGCCACAGTTCGGCGAGATCGACGACCGCCAGATCGGCATCGGCGCCCACTCCGACTACGAGTGCTTCACCATCCTCGCCCAGGACGGCGTGCCCGCCCTGCAGGTGCTGACGAAGTCGGGCGAGTGGATCGCGGCGAACCCGATCCCGGGCTGCTTCGTCGTCAACATCGGCGACCAGATGGCGCGCTGGACGAACGACCTGTTCGCCTCGACCGTGCACCGGGCGATCAACCGCTCCGGCCGCGAGCGCTACTCGGTGCCGTTCTTCTTCGGGCCCGACTACGACACCCTCGTCGAGGCCCTGCCGTCCTGCGTGTCGGCCGAGCGGCCGGCGAAGTACGAGCCGATCACCTCCGGCGACTACGTCAACGGCCGCTTCGCGGCGACGCTCGCCCACTACGACCCGGCATCGAAGGCGCCCTGAAGGGCCGGCCACTCCGCCACACCATCAGAGTCTGACCGCGGCCGCCGATCACCCGATCGGCGGCCGTTGGCGTAGAGAGGGCACGGCGCCGACTACACTTTTTTCGTGTATCAATGCAGTAATACACTTTTAACTTGCTCGTCCGCATCCTGTGATGGAAAGTGGCCTCGTCACCCCAGGGGGGAGGAGCGGGGCGCAATGGCGGGGACCGGGAAACTGCGGACCGTGCTGATCGGCACGGTCGTCGCCTCGATCGCGCTGCAGGGCTGCGCCACCACGTCGGGCGCACCGGGGGTCGCCGGCTCGACGGCCACGGAGCAGGCGATCGGCCAGTGCGCCGCCAGCCTGATCATCTCCGCCGGCGTCGGTGCTCTGATCGGCGCCGCCATCGGCGGCAGCAACAGCGCCGGCACGGGGGCGCTGGTCGGTGCCGCGGTCGGCGCGGGCGCGTGCGCCGTGCTGCTGCAGGTGGCCGACGAGGAAGACAAGCGGCAGATCCGCGAGGCGGAACGCGCAGCGGTGCTGGCGAACGCCAGCCGCTCGAAGACGATCCGCACCAAGTCCGGAAAGACCGCCGAGGTCACCACCAAGGTCACCGCGGCCCCGATCCCCCGCGCCCCGCCGGCGGACGGCGGGACGACGACGACCGTGGCCTCCTCCGAGCCGCCGGCGGCCTTCACCAACTGCCGCTACTCCGAGCAGACGATCTCCGTCGACGGACAGTCCGCCGGCAGCGGCAAGCAGCTGTGGTGCCGGCTCGACACCGGCGACTGGCAACCGATCAAGTCGTAGGAGCGCGCCCGTGTCCCTCCTCGCTCCGCCGCCCTATCCGCAACTGCCGAGCGCCGTCGACACCTACGTCGCCATCGACCTGTCACCGGATGGCGAGCCGGCGCGGAGCCTGTTCGCCGAGGTCGACGACGAGGCGCGCAACAAGGCGATCCAGCTCACCGACCATGTCGGTCCGCTGCCGAGCAACCTCACCCCGGCGATGGCGCGCTGGTACGCGGCCCACGTCGCCGGACCACGCAGCGCGGCGCTCGACCAGGTTGCCGCCGTGCTCGGCGAGAACGATGCCGAAGCAGGCACCCGCGGCACGTTCCTGGAACGCGAGATCTCACGGGCCGAGGATCTGCGGCTCGCCGGCAAGCGGCAGGTCGTCAAGGCGCACCGCGAGAAGAACGAGGCCGACTACGAGCGGCTCGCCGAGGCGCGCATCCGCTGGCAGAAGGCGCGCAACGCCTACGATGAGCTGCACGCTCGCCACGGCCGGGAGGCGCGGTTGCCGTCGTGGTGGTACATCCCCTCGCTCCTTGTCATCGGCGCCGCGGAAATGCTGGTGAACTACGAGAGCTTCGCGGCCGTGAAGTTCTTCACGCCCGCGATCGCCACCGGTGCGACGATCGTCGTCGCCGCCGCCCTCGCCTTCTCGTCCCACCTCTACGGGACGTTCCTTCGGCAAGTGGAATCCCGCTTCGGCCCGCACCGGCGCGACGGCGACCGCGCCGCGGCGGCGCGGATGTTCGGGCTCGGGACCTTCTGCCTGTCCGTCGTGCTCGGCTCGGTCTGGTACGCGCGGACGAGCTACCTCGCCGACGAACTCATCGAGATCGCGGTAATCGGCGGGGCGGCGCCGAGCTGGATCTCGATCGTCGGCGGCTCGATGATCATGAACATGGTCGTCTGGATCGTCGGCGTGATCCTGGCCTTCTTCGCCCACGACGAGGATCACATGTATCCGGTCGCCCTGAACGACCGAAACAAGGCCGAGAAGGCTTTGCGGGCACTGCAGAACCGCATCAACCAGCCGATCCAGCGCCAGTTCGAGAGCGTCGACGCCCAGGCCGACCGCAACATCGGCCAGTTGCGCACCAAGGAGCAGTCGCTGGCGAGTTCGCCCCGGCACGCCGAGGGGCGCAAGCTCTTCGCCCGCATCAAGGAGCAGGACGCGCGGGTGCTGTCGGTGATCGACGCCTATCGCGGCAAGCTGCGCAGCCGCGCCCGCGAGAACCCGATCGTGTTCCGCAAGCAGGCCGAGCTTCCGTCCCAGCCCGCGGGCACGCTCGACGCCGACCAGTACGCGGCCGAGCCGATCGTCATGAAGTACGGTTGAGGAGAGCCCGATGCGAGCCCTGGCGCTCCTCGCGCTGCTCAGCGCGATCCTCCCCGTCTCCGCCGGCGCGCAGACGCTCGTCGACGAGAGCGCCTGCCGCGCATCGGCGCCGGACCAGCACCGGCGTCAGACCGTGCTGGTCGTCGACGGCGGCATCGTCGTGCCGGACGGCCCGGAGGGCCCGTCGGAAGCGAACCGGCCGTGGCGGCACTTCGTGTCGCTGTTCGTCGACGCCGAGAACCCGGTGATCCAGCAGCTCGTCGGTCCGGCCGAGCGGCTCACCATCGCCATCGCCAACGCCGACGGCTCCGGGCTGACGACCTTGTTCGGCGGCTGCGTGCCGCTCGTCGATCCACAACAGGCCGCCCGCCTCGACGGCGAGACGTCGGGCGTCGCGACCTTCTTCGGCACCGACTGGCGGAGCCAGCAGGGCAAGCTCGCAGAGAGCTTCGCGCGCTCGGCCCGGCTGTCGCTCGTCGAGGGTGTCGGCCGCGCGAAGGTCGGCGCACCCTCGCGGCAGCCGTTCGCCTCGGGCGGCCTCGTCCGCTCGCTCGCGAAGTTCCGCGGGTTCACGCTGGAGGCGGGACTGCCGCGGCTCGTCATCGTCACCAACGTCGGCCTCTACGAGTTCCCGAGCGGCACCGTCGAGGCGGCGCGGCGGCAGGCGCGCGCCGACGCGGAGGCCTCCGGGCTCGACCTCGCGCGTGCGGAGGTCAATTTCTTCAGCGTCGGCCCGGATGCGACGGACGCGACGGCGGCCTATCTCTCGGCCTTCTTCCTCGCCGCCAAGGGCAAGCTCGAAACCACCGGCGGTCTCGGCGGCACGCCGTCGTCGAACAAGCTGCCGATCGTCGTCGACGTCTACCAGGGCTCCGTCGCCTACCCGGACGGCGAGTATCCCGTGCGCATGCGCCTCGCCCGCGACCGCAACGGCTCCGTCATCCACTCGTGGCTGGAGGTGCAGTCCGACCGCGCCCGTTTCGTGCCCTTCGCCGGCCTGCTCAACTGCACCGGGCCGAACGACTGCGACTATGTCGGCGACCGCGTCTTCGCGCAGATCTGGAGCGACAAGCCGGATCCGGACCCGGAGTGCGAGGCATGGATGCCGTTCGCCGGCCTGCGGGAGCTGAGCTTCCGCATCAATGGCGACGGGCTCTCGGGGAAGATCACCGACTCCGGCTGCTACGTCGCCGGCAAGGAGGACGGCCTCGAATTCGAGATGAAGCGCGTGCCGAATGGGATCTTCTAGCCGTCTCGCCTGCCTCGCGGCGGCGGTTCTCGCCGGGTTCGCGGTCTTCGCCTGTGGACCGTCGCGCGCCCAGCCGGCGTGCGGGACGCCGGGCGGCCTGCCGTGCGTGCAGGAGCCGTGGCAGACGGTCGGGCTCGAGCATCGCGACCGCGTCGCGCGGCTGCACCGCCTCGCCGACCGGCGCGTCGGCTTCGAGTTCTTCGAGGAGACGATCACGCCGCAGGAACACGGGCTCGCCAACTTCCCGACCGAAATCCCGATCCTGCGCATCGTCGCCCGCCAGAACGTGTTCTTCGACAGCGGCCGCGACGTCATCCGCGCCGAGGCGCTGCCGCTGCTCGACATCATCGCCGAGAGCCTGAAGCGCGAGCCGCCGGACGTCGCGCTGTTCGTCGCCGGCCACACCGACTGGGACGGGTCGGACGCGTACAACATGGAGCTCGGCCTCGCCCGGGCCGACCGCGTCGCCTCGGCGCTGGTCCGCCGCGGCGTCTACCAGGCGGCGATCTACCGGGTCTCGTTCGGCGAGCACGTGCCGATCGCCTCGAACGAGACCCGGGTCGGCAAGGCACGCAATCGCCGCGTCGAGTTCCTGTTCGGTGCGCGCACGGAGGCGGTGACGACGTACATCGTGAAGCAGAAGGTCGACTTCTGCCCCGAGCACCGGCGCGACCCCTTCGGATCGTGCCGGATCGGCGTCGTCACCGAGGCGGTCAAGGTCTCCGTGTCGATCGAGGACGCGGCCGAGATCAGCCGCCTCGACAGCGAGGTGAAGTCGCTGACGCTGCGATCCGATCTCGACCAAAGCGAGATCGTCACGCGCCGGCAGCAGATCGAACTGCAGCGCAACAAGATCCCCGTCATCCTCAGCACGAAGAAAATCATCGTCGAGCTCGATTGATGGTCCGCCGCCGCCATCCCGGCCTCGCAGCGGCTGCATGGCTCGGCGCGGCGACGGTGTCGCTCTGCATGGCGGTTGCGGGCTGCCAGGCCATGACCGCGCACCCGGATGACCGGATCGCGCCGCCCATCGCCGCCTGCCGGGCCGAAGACGAGGTCGGCGCGCCCAACCCGAACGCCCCCGGCGGCTGGAACCTCGTCCGCAGCGGCTCCATTGACGTCCTCTGCCTCACCGGCACGCTGGAGGCCGTCCGGGTCGCCGACGTCGCGGCCGCCCTGCGGCGGCGGCCGGGGTCGCTCGCGATCGTCGTCCGCTCGACCGGAGGGCCGGTTCCCGTCTGGCTCGGCCTCGCCGAGCACCTCGTCGGCCGCGTCGGGCTGCTCGTCGTCGACGATGCCTGCATGTCGAGCTGCGCGAACTACATGGTGCCACTGGCGGACACCGTCCTCGCCACCCCCGACAGCCTCGTCGTCTGGCACGGCGGACCGGTCGGCTCCGTCGGCGCGATCGAGCGGCAGGGGATCGACGACATCGGCACGATCGTCGCCTATGACGAACTGGCCAGGCGCACCGACGCGCTCTACGGGCGCCTGGGGCTCGACACCGCGATCCTCGAAGTCTCGGCCGAGCCGCCTGAGGGCGGCAAGCTCCGGCGGACCATCGCGGCCCTCGGACGGCAGCACGACGCGCCCCGCACCGTCGGAGGCTATGCCTTCGCTCCGGCCCGGCTCGCGCGCTGCTTCGGCTTCCGCAATGTCGAGCGGATGTGGCACGCCGGCGACGACGTCGCGGTCGCCCGGCTGACCGGGCAGCGCGTCCCGGGGCTGATCATCCTCGAAAGCCCCGGCGACCGTTCGGCCCCGGCGGGAGGACCGCGGCCGACGTGCTGAGGCGTCATCCGCGGCGTCGGGCGACGGCGGCGCAGCACAGGCCGCAGCGCCGGCCGATGGGGCTCAGAAGCCCGACAGGACGATCTTGCCGATGCTGGTGCCGGCCTCGACCGCGGCGTGGGCGCGGCGGAGGTTCTCGGCGTTGATGGTGCCGAAGTGGGCGTTGGCGGTGGTGCGCAAGACGCCCGCATCGACCAGCGCCGAGACCTCCTCGAGGATGGCGTTCTGCTCGGCCATGTCGGACGTCTCGTAGAGCGAGCGGGTGAACATCAGCTCCCAGTGCACCGACAGGCTCTTGCGCTTGAAGGGCAGGATGTCGAGCTTTTCCGGATCGTCGATCAGCGCGAAGGCGCCCTGCGGAGCGAGGGACTCCAGGATCGCCGGCAGGTGCCGGTCGGTGGCGGTGAGGCCGGCGACGTAGCGCACCTGCGGCAGGCCGATGGCGGCGAGGCCCTCGTTCAGCGGCGTGCGGTGGTCGATGACGTGGTGGGCGCCCATCTTGCGGCACCAGTCGACCGTCTCCGGCCGCGAGGCTGTGGCGATCACGGTGAGGCCGGTGAGCCGGCGGGCGATCTGCGTCAGGATCGAGCCGACGCCGCCGGCGCCGCCGACGATCAGCAGCGCGTCGCCGCCGCGCTTGTCGCCATAGGGCAGGCCGAGGCGGTCGAACAGCAGTTCCCAGGCGGTCAGCGAGGTGAGCGGCAGCGCCGCCGCGTCGGCGAACGACAGGCTCTTCGGCTTGAGGCCCACGATGCGCTCGTCGACCGCCTGCAGTTCGGCATTCGAGCCCGGCCGCTGCAGCGCGCCGGCGTAGAACACGTCATCGCCGACCTTGAAGCGCGTCACCTCAGGCCCGACGGCCTCGACGGTGCCGGCGGCGTCGAAGCCGAGCACGCGCGCCGTGCCGGCCGGCGGGGTGGTGCGCAAACGCTGCTTCACGTCGACCGGGTTGAGGGCGATCGCTTCGACGCGCACCAAAAGGTCGTGCGGACCGATCTCGGGCGTCGGCAAGTCGAGATCGACGAGCGCCTGCGCATCGTCGATCGGCAGCGGGCGGTGGAAACCAACGGCCTTCATGCGGCTCTCCTGGTGCGATGGACGGCGCCGCGCCCCTATGCCGGCCGGCGCATTTGCTGTAGTAATTCTAAACTAAGGGCCGCCTGCGGGTTGGCGCAGCGGACCGGGACGGCGCCGCGGGCGCCGCCGCCGACAGGAGTGCCCCATCCCCGTGTCCGGCGCCATCGCCTTCCTCCGCTCGGGCCAGGGCCTCCTCGTCGTGGCGATCGCCGTGGCGCTGGCGGCGGGGCTGGTGCTTTCGGCGCTTGGAAGGCCCGAGCTCGCGACATTCGCCTACAGGGCGGGCACCGCCGCCGTTCTCGCCACCCTCGTCGTCTCGATCATCGCCAGCCTGCGGCGGGGCCAGTTCGGCCTCGACATCGTCGCGGCGCTGGCGATGGCAGGTGCGCTCGCCGTCGGCGAGAACCTCGCCGCCGCCGTGGTGGCGCTGATGTATGCCGGCGGCCAGGCGCTCGAGAGCTACGCCGACGGCCGCGCCAAGCGGGAGATGACGGCGCTCCTCGCCCGCGCCCCGCGCACCGCCGTGCGCCACCGCGGCGCCGAACTCGAGACCGTCGACATCGAGGTCATCCGCCCCGGCGACCGCCTGATGATCCGCCGCGGCGACGTGCTGCCTGTCGACGGCACCATCGCCGGCGGCCGGGCCCTGATCGACACCGCGGCGGTGACGGGGGAATCGCTGCCGCGCCACGTCGCCGACGGCGCCCCGGTGATGAGCGGCACCACCAATGTCGGCGACGTCTTCACGCTGCTCGCCACGCGGCCGGCGTCCGAGAGCACCTATGCCGGCATCGTCCGGCTGGTGCGCGACGCCATCGAGGGCCGCGCCCCGATGGCGCGCCTCGCCGACCGCTTCGCCCTCGGCTTCCTCGCCGCAACGGTGATCCTGGCGGTCGCCGCCTGGGCGATCTCCGGCGACCCGGTGCGAGCGGTGGCCGTGCTGGTGGTGGCGACCCCCTGCCCGCTCATCCTGGCCGTGCCGGTGGCGATCGTCGCCGGCCTGTCGCGCGCCGCCGGCCGCGGCGTGCTGGTCAAGGGCGGCGGCGCGCTCGAGGCGCTCGCCCGCGTCCGCGTCATCGTCCTCGACAAGACCGGCACGCTGACCCACGGCGAGGCGCGGCTCGCCGACATCGAGGTCTTCGAGGGCTTCGACCCCGACGAGGTGCTGCGGCTCGCCGCCTCCCTCGACCAGGCCTCGCCGCACGTCGTGGCGCGGGCCCTGATCGCCGCCGCCACCGAGCGCGGTCTTGCGCTCGCCACGCCCGAAGCAGCGACGGAGGCGCCCGGCGAGGGCGTCGACGGCATCGTCGAAGGCCGACGGGTGCGCGTCGGCGGCCGCGCCTATGTTCTGTCGGCGCTGGCGGACGGGCAGACGGCACCGATGCGACCGCTGCCGGCGGGCGTCGGCGTCGTCGTCTCGGTGGCGGTGGACGGGCGGCTCGCCGGCCGCATCCTGCTGGCCGACGGAATCCGCGACGGCACCGAGGCGCTACTCGCGCGGCTGCGCGGTCTCGGCATGCGCCGCATCGTGCTCGCCACCGGCGACCGCGCCGACATCGCCGAGGCGGTGGCGGGCGGGCTCGGCTTCGACGAGATCCACGCCGGCCTGACGCCGGAGGGCAAGATCGCGGTGATCGCGGCGGCCCGCGCCAGCGGTCCCGTTTTGATGGTCGGCGACGGCGTCAACGACGCGCCGGCGCTGGTGGCGGCCGATGTCGGCATCGCCATGGGCGTGCGCGGCGCCGCCGCCTCGGCCGAGGCGGCGGATGCGGTGCTGTTGTCGGACAGCCTCGACGGGCTCGCCGACGGCATCGCCATCGCGAAGCGCGCGCGCCAGATCGCGCTGCAGAGCGTCGTCGCCGGCATCGCCCTGTCGGTCGCCGGCATGCTGGCCGCAGCGGCGGGCTACCTGCCGCCGCTGCAGGGCGCGCTGTTGCAGGAGGCGATCGACGTCGCCGTCATCCTGAACGCCCTGCGCGCCCTGCGCTGAGGGCGCGCCTCAGGGCGTGATCGCCACCTTCAGCACGCCGTCGCGCTGGTTGGCGAACAGCGCATAGGCCTCCTCGATGGCATCCAGCGAGTAGCGGTGCGTCACCAGGGGTCGGGTGTCGACGCGGCCGGAGGCGACGACGTCCATCAGCCGCCGCATCCGCTCCTTGCCGCCGGGGCAGAGCGTCGTGACGATGGTGTGGTCGCCGAGGCCGGCGCAGAAGGCGCCGAGCGGGATGTGGAGGTCGCCCGAATAGACGCCGAGGGAGGACAGCGTGCCGCCCGGCCGGAGCACCTTCAGCGCCGCCTCGAACGTCGACTGCCGGCCGAGCGCCTCGATCGAGACGTCGACGCCACGCCCGTCGGTGAGGCGCATGATCTCCTCGACCGGGTCGGTGGCGCCGAAGTCGACCACGTGGTCGGCGCCCATCCGGCGGGCGATGGCGAGGCGCTCCGGCACGGTGTCGACGGCGATGATGGTGGTCGCCCCCATCAGCCGTGCGCCGGCGGTGGCGCAGAGCCCGATCGGCCCCTGGGCGAAGATCGCCACCGTGTCGCCGATGCGCACCTTGCCGCTTTCAGCCCCGGAGAAGCCGGTTGAGAGGATGTCCGGGCACATCAGCACCTGCTCGTCGGTGAGCCCGTCCGGCACCGGCGACAGGTTCGCCATCGCGTCGGGCACCAGCAGGTATTCGGCCTGCGAGCCGTCGATGGTGTTGCCGAAGCGCCAGCCGCCCATCGGCTTGAAGCCGTGCTTCGTGCCGGCACCGTCCTGCGAGTGGCAGCCGCACAGGCAGGCGTTGCTGTAACCGCTCGGAGTGATGGCGCCGGCGATGACGCGCTGGCCTTCGCTGTAGCCGGAGACGGCGGAGCCGAGCTTCTCGATGATGCCGACCGGCTCGTGGCCGATGGTGAGGCCGCGGGCGACGGGGTACTCGCCTTTGAGGATATGGACGTCAGTGCCGCAGATCGTCGTGGTGGTGATGCGGATCAGCGCGTCGAGCGGCCCGACCTCGGGGATCGGCTTGTCGTCGAGCACGATGCGGTTCGCCTCGACGAAAATCGCGGCTTTCATCATCTTCGCCATGACCAGTCCTCGTTCTGCTGCGTGCCGGACGCCCCGCGAGTGCCGGGCTCACAAGCTCGCTCGGATGCTGCGGCGCGACGATGCGGGCGCAGGGTGTCATGTCCCACTGCGGTTGATTGCGTAGGGACAATTGCGGAGGGGCGCGGCTGGCGCTCTCCCCTACTGCGCCTTCAGAAGCGCGGCGCGGAAGCGCATCCCAGCGAGCGCCAGGAAGGCGAGGCCGATGACGAGGAGCGCCGCCATCTGCGGCCAGACGATGTCGAGCCCGGCGCCGCGGTAGAGGACGGCCTGCGAGAGCTTGACGAAATGCGTCGAGGGCGAAGCCTGCATCGCCGTCTGCAGCCAGTCCGGCATGCTCTCGAGCGGCGTCGAGGAGCCGGACAGAAGGTTCATGACGATCAGCACCGGCATGACGACGAGGCCGAACTGGGCCATCGAGCCGGCGATGGTGGCGACCAGGATGCCAAGCGCCGTCACCGAGAACAGGTAGATGACGGTCGCCAGCACGAAGAGCGGGATCGAGCCGGCGATCGGCACGCCGAGCAACCCCTCGACGACGAAGATCAGGGACAGCGTCGCCGCCACGACGATGACGAACCCGTTCGCCCAGATCTTGGCGAGCATGATCTCGATCGGCGTCACCGGCATGACGAGCAGGTGCTCGATGGTGCCATGCTCGCGCTCGCGGATGAGGGCGGCGCCCGTGAGGATGACCGAGAGCATGGTGACGTTGTTGATCACCTGCATCACCGCCATGAACCAGCCGGACTTGAGGTTGGGGTTGAAGGCGACCCGCACCACCACCTCCACCGGTGCGTCAGTGGCGGCGGCCGGGAACATCGCCAGCACCTCGCGCTGCACGATCTCCTGCAGGTAGCGGGCGCCGTTGCCGGCCTGGGACATCGCGGTGGCGTCCACCTCGATGCCGACGGCGGGGGAGCGGCCGCCGACGATGTCCTCCTCGAACTTCGGCGGGATCTGCACGACGAAGCCGAAGCGGCCGGCGTCGAGCGCCGCATCGACCTCGCGCACGGAGACCATCGTCGGCGTCTGGAAGAACGGCTCGAGCAGCGCGTCCTTCAGGCGGGCCGACAGCCGCGAGCCGTCCTCGTCGACGATGGCGACGGCGGCGTTCTCGACCTCGAAACGGGCACCGGAGGCGACCGTGTAGATGGCGAAGGTGAAGGTGTAGACGATCAGGAACAACATCACCGGGTCGGCGCGCAGGCTGTAGAGCTCCTTGACGCCGAGACGGACGATGCGGGCGAGGCGGGCGATCATGGCAGGTCGCTCCTCACTTCGCGCGCTTGCGGAGCGCGAGCGCGGAGGCCGCGAGGAAGCCGACGCCGAACAGCGCGAGCACGCCGATGTTCGGCCACAGCGTCTCGAAGCCGAGGCCCTTGGCGAAGGTGCCGACGGTGACGGGCTGATACCAGGCGGACGGGAAGCCGAGCCCGACCATGCGGGCGCCGCCGGTGAGCGAGGACACCGGCACCAAAAGGCCGGAGAAGTTCACCGCCGGGATGATCGCGAGAATGGCGGTCGCAAAGATCGCCGCCACCTGGCTCTTCACGAAGCTCGAGACCAACAGGCCGAAGCCGGTGGTAGCGAAGACATAGGCCGCCGTCCCGACGGCGAGGGCCAGAAACGAGCCGGTGAACGGCACAGCGAAGACGAGCCGCGCCTCGGCATAGAGCACGAGGAAGCCGGCGAAGGCGATGGCGAGATAGGGAAGCTGCTTGCCGAGCAGGAACTCGAACCGCGTCACCGGCGTCGCCCGGAAGTTGGCGATCGAGCCGGTCTCCTTCTCCTTGACGACGCCGAGCGCGGTCATGATCGCCGGGATCAGCACCAGCAGCATCATGATGACGCCCGGCACGATGGCGTTGGCGCTGACGAAGGCCTGATTGTAGCGAAAGCGCGTGACGAGCTCGACGGGGGCTGAGGCGGCGCCGGTGCCGGTTTCGCGGCGATGGGCGTCGCTCCAGTAATCTTGGGCGAGGCCGACGACGTAGCCGCGCGCCGTCTCGGCGCGGAACGGCATGGCGCCGTCGATGAAGACGCCGATCGACGGCGTGCGGTCGCGGGCGAGGTCGCGGCCGAAGCCGGACGGGATCTCGATCGCGACCGTCAGTTCGCCGCTCTTCAACCGCGCCTGCATCTCGTCGGGCGTCAGGATCGGCGTGTGCTCCTCGAAGTAGCGCGAGCCCTGGAAGCCCTCGAGCAACTGCCGGCTCTGGGTGGTGCGGTCCTGGTCGAGGGCGGCGAAGGACAGCTTCTCGACGTCGAAGGAGATGCCATAGCCGAAGGCGAGCATCAGGAGCATCGGCCCGAGGAAGGCGAAGACGAGCCGCGCCGGGTCGCGCGCCACCTCCAGCGCCTCGCGCACGGCGTAGGCCCACAGGCGGCGGAAATCGAAGCGGCGCAAGCGGGCCGGTGCGGCCTCGACCGCCGGCGCCAGCACCGCTCCCTCGCCGCGCCCCATGCCGGCCTCCTCCAGCACGGCGATGAAGACGTCCTCGAGGCTCGCCATGCCGCGCTCGGCCTTCAGCGCCGCCGGCGTGCCGACGGCGAGCACGCGGCCCTCGTGCATCAGCGAGATGCGGTCGCAGCGCTCCGCCTCGTTCATGAAGTGGGTGGAGACGAAGATCGTCACCCCGTCGTCGCGCGACAGCGCCACCAGATTGCGCCAGAAGCCGTCGCGAGCGACCGGGTCGACGCCCGAGGTCGGCTCGTCGAGGATGAGGATCTCGGGCCGGTGCAGCACGGCGACGGCGAGCTGCAGGCGCTGGCGGATGCCGAGCGGCAGGCCGTCCGGGCGCTGGTCGGCATAGTCCTCGAGGTCGTAGCGGGCGAGCATCTCGGCGACCCGGGGGCCGCGCTCGGCGCGCGGCAGGCCGAACAGCTCGGCGTGCAGCACGAGGTTCTGGCGCACCGTCAGCTCGCCATAGAGCGAGAAGGCCTGCGACATGTAGCCGACGCGCCGGCGGGTCTCGAGGTCGCCGGCGTCGAGCGGCTTGCCGAACAGCCGCGCCTCACCCTCGCTCGCCGGCAACAGGCCGGTGAGCATCTTCATCGTCGTGCTCTTGCCGCTGCCGTTCGAGCCGAGGAAGCCGAAGATCTCGCCCTTCGGAATGCGGAAGGAAACGTGGTCGACGGCGGTGAACGTGCCGAAGCGGCGCGTCAGCCCCTCCGCCTCGATCGCCGGCACGCCGTCGGCCGCGACCGCGGCCCGGGGCGGCGGTGGCGGCGGAACGGCGGCGCCACCATCGGCCATCAGGCGGACGAAGGCTTCCTCCAGCGTGGCCGCATCGCCGGCGGCGGCGCGCACGTCGGCGGGCGAACCGCTGGCAAGCAGCCGGCCGGCGTCCAGCGCCGCGAGCCACTCGAACTGTTCGGCCTCCTCCATGTAGGCGGTGGCGACGAGCACTGTCATCGCCGGGCGGCGCGCCCGCATGCGGTCGATCAGCTCCCAGAACTGCCGGCGAGACAGCGGGTCGATGCCGGTGGTCGGCTCGTCCAGCACGACGAGGTCGGGATCGTGCAGCAGGGCGGCACAGATGCCGAGCTTCTGCTTCATGCCGCCCGAAAGCTTGCCCGCCGGCCGGTCGCGGAAGGGGGCGAGGCCGGTGGCGACGAGGAGCTCGTCCATCCGCGCCCGGCGCTCGGCCTGTGGAAGACCGAACAGGCGGCCGAAGAACTCGAGGTTCTCGGCGATCGACAAGGTGGGCGTCAGGTTGCGGCCGAGGCCCTGGGGCATGTAGGCGATGCGGGCGGCGTTGGCGCGCCGGGCGCCGCGGGTCGCCATGTCGGCGCCGAGCACCGTGACGCCGCCTGTCTGGATGCGGGTGACGCCGGCGACGAGGCCGAGCAGCGTCGATTTGCCGACGCCATCGGCACCGACGAGCCCTGCCGTGACACCCGCGGGTACCGACAGCGTCACGCCGTCGAGGGCGATCGTTCGGCCGTAGCGGTGGGTGACGCCGTCGAGCAGGACGGCGGGCACAGTCATCTTTTCAAGAGCGACGGCGGGCGCCGTCATTGCGGCAGCTTGATCGCCAGCGCCTCCGGCCACGCCGCCGTCGGGCTGGTGCGCACATAGGCGAGGCCGCGCACGCCGATCTTCACGCGGCTCTCGTACTGGCGCAGCAGCGCCGGCGGGATGCGCAGCTTGACGCGGAACATCAGCTTCTCGCGCTCGTCGGCCGTCTCGACCGTCTTCGGTGTGAACTGCGCCTGGCCGGCGACGAAGGCGACGATCGCCGGCACGACGTATTCCGGCGCCGGGTCGAGGACGATGCGCGCCTCGTCGCCGATCGCCACCCGGCCGGCGGCGCGGGCGGCGAGGAACACCGTCATGTAGACGTCGGAGAGATCGAGCAGCGTCGCCACCGGCGCGCCGGCACCGACCACCTCGCCGGACTGCACCAGCTTGTACTCGACGCGGCCGCGGCGTGGCGCCTTCAAGACGGCGTCGTCCAGCAGCGAATGGATGCGGGCGACGTCGGCCCGCGCCGTGTCGGCGGCGGCGAGCGCCACGTCGAGGCGGGCCTGGGCGGCGCGGTGGGCGGCGGTGGCGGCATTGAGCTGGCTCAGCCGCCGGTCGAGCTCCTGCATGGTGCCGTGGCCGCGCTTCTGCAGCTGTTCAGCGCGCTCGTGCTCCTGGGCGGCGAGCAGGCTCTCGCTGTCGCGCTGGGCGATCAGCGCCTCGGCCTCGGCGATCGCCTGCTCGGTGCGGCGCACCTCTGCCTCGGCGCCGGTGAGCTGCGCGTCGAGCTCGGCGGTGTCCATGCGGGCGACGACGGCGCCGGCCTCGACGGTGTCGCCCTCCTCGACGAGCACCTCCAGCACGCGGCCGGCGAACTTGGCGGCGACGAGCACCTGCTCGGCCTCGATCCGCCCGTTGGTGACGACGATGTCGTCCGGCAGGCCATCGCCGGCAACGCGGCCCCACAGCGCCTTCAGCTTCGCGCCGAGGCCGTTGCCGTTGTCGGCGACAGCCGGCGCGCCGGACGCAGCGAGCACGAGGGCAACGGCGAGGGAGATGAGGACACGTCTGTGCATCGGATCACTCCGCGCGACGGCTCGATCGACGGGCGGCCCTCAGCGCATGGCCGACGCCTACCGTCCGGGCCGCCCGCCAGCATTGATGCAGATCACGCGGGTGCGTCCGGCCGATGACGCTACCCTAGCGACGTCGACGCGGCTTGGCTTCCCATCAGATCGACGGGGGCCGATCCGACCTCAAATCAGTTCGTCTGGGACGTCGCCGATCTTGCCGAGGATGACCGGCTCGTCATAGTCGCCGCTTTCCGGATCGCCGGAGCGGCTGAAGGCCACGGCGCCGACGATGCCGGTGCGATGCGGGGCGCGCTCGAGCAGAAGCCGGGCGTGCGCCTCGTCGCGGGCGGCCAGCGCCGGCGTCGGCGCGAGGCCCATCGAGCGGCCGCGACGCTTGATCTCGAAGGGCTGCACGACGAACACCGTGTGCCGCGGCGGCTTGCCGTTGGTCGCTTCTGCGGTCCGCTGCATGCCGGTCTCCGATTCGCACGTTCGAATTTTGTTCTAGGCGTGTCGGAGGGGCAAGTCGAGGCGCGACGGAGCGTGGAGGCGGAGGCCGGGGCAAACGGCGGCTCGCCCGTGCCGTCAGCCTGTCGGACGGTCCGGGGCGAGGCTGCCGAGCAGCGTCGGGATCAGCTCCGACACTGTCGGGTGGATCGGCACCGACCATTGCAGAACGTCGTATGGCGTGCCGGCATTGACCGCGTCGAGCAGGCCGTGGATCGCCTCGTCGCCGTTCACCCCGAGGATGCCGGCGCCAAGGATGCGGCGCGTCCCGGCGTCGACGACCACGGACATGAAGCCCTGCGTCTCGCCCATCTCCACCGCGCGGCCGACGCGGCTCATCGGACGGTTGGCGACGAGCAGCGGCCGGCCGGTCTCGCGGGCTTCAGTGAGCGTCATGCCCACCCGCCCGAGGGGAGGATCGATGAAGAGGGCGTAACCCGGCACGCGGTCGGAGACGCGGCGGTCGGCGCCGTCCAGCAGGTTGGCGGCGACGATCTCGAAGTCGTTGTAGGCGGTGTGGGTGAAGGCACCGCGGCCGTTACAGTCGCCGATGGCGAAGATGCCGGGGACGCTGGTGGCGAGGTGGTCGTCGACGGTGATGTAGCCCCTTCTGTCCGTTGTGACGCCGGCGACGTCGAGCCCGAGGTCGTCGGTGTTGGGCCGGCGGCCGACAGCCAGCAGCACGTGCGAGGCGACGACATCCGGCGGCCCCTCGGTGCAGTCGACGCCGACGGCGGCGCCCTCGGCGTGGGGGGCGAGGCGGATGCACGCGGCGCCGGTGCGCACCGCGATCCCCTCGCCTTCGATGATCTCGCGGATCGCCTGAGACACCGCCTCGTCCTCGCGCGCGACCAGCCGCGGCCCCTTCTCGACGACCGTGACGCGGGCGCCGAAGCGGCGGAACATCTGCGCGAACTCGAGCCCGATGTAGCTGCCGCCGATCACGACGAGATGCTCCGGCACCTCGGTCAACTGCAGGATGCCGGTGTTGGTGAGGAAGGGCGCCTGGTCGATGCCGGGCAGCGGCGGCACCGCCGCGCGGCCACCGACATTGAGGAAGATGCGTGGCGCCGAGAGCCGCTCCTCGCCGACGGCGAGCGTGTCTGGCGAAACGAAGCGGGCGTGGCCCTCGATGACGGTGCAGCCGTCCATGCCGTCGAGCCACGTGCGCACGTTCGCGCGGGCGTTCGCCGAGACGGTTGCGGCGCGTGCCTGCACGCGGGCCATGTCGACGCGGACCTCGCCGTCGATCGAGAAGCCGTACTCGGCGCCGCGGCGGGCGAGGTGGATCGCCCGGGCGCTCGCCACCATCGTCTTCGTCGGCATGCAGCCGGTGTTGACGCAGGTGCCGCCGAACAGGTGGCGCTCGATCACCGCCACCGTCTGGCCCGCTGCCGTCAGCCGCCCGGCGAGCGCCGGCCCCGCCTGACCGGCGCCGACGACGATGGCATCGAAGCGGCGGGTCATCGCAGTGCCGTGACGATCAGCACGGCGGCGAAGATCGCCACCGCATCCTCGACCAGCGCGGCCGGCGTGTCACTCCCGAACGCGCTCGCCATGCGGGCACGCGCCGCCCGCCCACGCAGCGTGCCGACGACCGCCCCGGCGACGCCGAGGCCGGCGCCGGCCCAGAGATTGCCGGCGGCGACGCCGATCGCGGCACCCGTGAGCGCGCCGCTGGCGAGGCGGGCGCCGAACTGTGTCGGCACGGTGCGGCTCGGCGTCGACGGCAGCTTGTCGGCGACAAACTCGAGGAGCGCCAGTGCCGTGAAGATCCACGGCGTCCATTGCCAGCCGAGGAAGGCGGGCCACGTGTCGCCGAGGTCGAGCCAACCGAGATGCGCCGCCCAGGCGACCGCTGCCGGCGCCGTCATCGTCCGCAGCCCGGCGACGATGCCGATGAGGAAGGCGAAGAGGAGGAGCATCGTCGTCATCAGATGTCGCCTCGCGCCGACGGTCCCCGCGGCGGCACCATAGCCGCTCCGCCAGCCGCCGCAAAACCCCGGTGTGCTGTGCGCCGGAACCGCCCGATGGGTTCCGCTGCGCGAGCCTCGCGCAAGCCTCCGCCACGATTGTGCCGCCGCAGGCAATACGGGGACTCCTATGCAGATTTCGATCCGGACCACGCTGGTCGCGCTGTTCTGCGCCATCAGCGCGATCGTCGCGGCCCTTTGCGCGACCGCACTCCACGGCGCGTACGGCACCCTCCAGGCTGCCCAGCGCGTCACGGTCCTCGCCGACATCGATCGCAACCTGTTCGAGGCCGTATCGAACTTCCGCTTCGAGCGTGGCGAGAGCGCCCTGCTGGTGGCACAGCCGGCCAGCGAGAGCGCCCAGCTCGCCCGCAACGTCGAGATGCGCCGCGCCACAGTCGTCGCCGCCATGGATACGGGCCTCGCACGCCTCGCCGAGGCGTCGGAACCGAGGTTCGCCGAACTCACTGCCCGGCTGCAGGATCAGTACGAGGTGGTGAAGGCCGCCCGCGAGAAGATCGACGCCGCCCAGGCGCTCCCCCTCGAGCAGCGCGACGCCACAGTCGGCAAGACGATGATGGCGGAGGGCGGCAAGCTCCTCGATGCCCTTACCGCCCTGACGACGGAGGTCGAGGCCGAGATCCGCACGATCGATCCGCGCCTGTCGCAGCTCATCCTCGCGCGGGCGATGTCGTGGGGCTCGCGCACCTATGCCGGCGTCAGCACCCTCGCCCTCAACGCCATCCTGTCCGAGGATCGTCCGGCGACGGCAGAGGAGATCGTCGCCATCACCACCAACGACGCCCGCGCCGACCTCGCCTGGGCGACGACCCGCGAGATCGCGCTCGCCGGCAATACACCGGAAGCCCTGAAGGCGGCGGCCGAGACCGCCCAGTCGACGTACTTCTCTGGTGCCTTCAAGGAGTACCGGGACGGCATCCTGAAGGCGCTCGCCGCCGGCGAGCCGTCACCGGTGCCGCTGCAGGACTGGCGGGCGCGCGTCGTCGAGCCGCTGGCCTCGATCGCCAACGTGTCGGGCACCGCCGTCGACAGCCTCGCCGCGACGGCCGCCGCGACGGAGGCCGCCGCCGGGCGCACCGCTGTCGTCTATGCGGTCGTGCTGGCGCTGTCGCTGCTGCTCGCCGGCCTCGGCCTGGTGGTGGTGGTGCGCCGCGTGACGGTGCCGATGACCCGCCTCACCCGCGTTATGGAGATGGTCGCGGGCAACCAGTTGGACGTCGAGGTTCCCGATACCACCCGAAGCGACGAGATCGGCTCGATGGCGAAGACGCTCCTCGTCTTCCGCGACGGCCTGCGCCGCAACGCCGAAATGGAGCGGGCCGCCGAAGAGGAGCGCCGCGCCGCCGAGGACGAACGCCGGCGCACGATGATGGCGCTCGCAGACGACTTCGAGGGCGCCGTCGGCTCGATCGTCGGCAGCGTGTCGACTGCCTCGTCCGAGTTGCACGTCACCGCGCTCGAGATGACGAAGGCCGCCCGCACCACGTCGGAACAGTCGACCAGCGTCGCCGCCGCGGCCGAGGAGGCCTCCACCAACGTCGTCGTCGTCGCTTCGTCCGCCGAGGAGCTCGGCTACTCGGTCGAGGAGATCGCCCGCCAGGTGAAGCAGTCGGCGCAGATGTCGGCGGTCGCCGTCAGCGAGGCGGCCGCGACCGGCGAGGTGATCCGGGAGCTGTCGCAGGCGGCGTCGCGCATCGGCGACGTCATCGGCCTGATCTCGTCGATCGCCTCGCAGACGAACCTGCTCGCCCTCAACGCCACCATCGAGGCGGCGCGGGCGGGCGAGGCCGGCAAGGGCTTCGCCGTCGTCGCTTCCGAAGTGAAGACGCTCGCCACCCAGACGGCGAAGGCGACGGAGGAGATCGAGACGCAGATCGGCGCCATCCAGGAGACGACCAAGCAGGCCGTGCGGGTGATCGAGGGCGTCGGCGAACAGATCCGCCGGATGAGCGACATCGCCACCACCATCTCGACCGCGGTCGAGCAGCAGGGCCTCGCCACCCGCGAGATCGTCCGCAACGTCGACCAGGCGGCGACCGGCACCAACTCGGTCAGCGCCCACATCGGCGACGTTGCCCGCACCGCCGACGAGACGGGTGCGGCAGCCGGCCAGGTGCTCGACGCCTCCGCCCGCCTGACCCAGCAGGCGAGCCACCTGCAGGACCGCATGCGCGGCTTCCTCACGACCGTGCGCGCCGCCTGACGGCCGCACGGCCGGCCCGCCCCCGAGGACGTCGCGTCTCTCCCCCCTGCGCGACGGACCCGGGGGCGATGGTCTGCCAGACCCGCTCCACCGGCGGCCCGCGACGACCCGCGGCCGCGCCGCGGGGCCGGGCGCCGTCAGGCCGTTGCCCGCTCCGGCTCACTGCCGGCGACGGCGGCCGGATCCATCCAGAACATCTCCCAGACGTGGCCGTCGGGGTCCTCGAGGCTGCGGGAATACATGAACCCCAGCTCCTGCACCGGGTTCGGGTCGGCGCGGCCACCGCCGGCGACGCCGCGGTCGAGCACGGCATCAACCTCGCCGCGGCTGTCGTGGTTGAGCGCGATCAGCACCTCGCTGACGGAGCGGTCGGCGATCGGCTTCGTCGTGAAGCCGCGATATTTCTCATGCGTCAGCAGCATCACGTAGATCGTCTCGGAAAGGACCATGCAGACGGCCGTGTGATCTGAGAACTGCGGGTTCTTCACAGCGCCGATCGCCTCGTAGAAGGCGGTCGCCGCGGCGAGATCGCGGACGGGCAGGTTGACGAAGATCATCTTGGGCATGCGCGGTCTCCTCTCCCAGCCGGCCAACAAGGCAAGCGGACAGACCTAGGACGCGTGAGAAGCACGACAACCGACATTGGCCCGGCAAAATCGACTTCAGCGCCAGCGACGACAGTTTCGAGCAAGGTGGCCCGGCCACGGTGCAAGCGCGGACGAAGAACTCTGGGCGCGCCCACCGACCTCAACATGACAGTCCGCGGCCGTGCGCGCGAAGGAAACTGACCATGGCGACTGGCTCCGTGCGCATCCTGCGGCGCGGGCCGCAGGCTGGTGCTGTCGAGAACCGCTGGCTCGACACTCTTCCGGCCGCGGTCCTGCTCTGCGACCCCTCCACCCTGATCGTCCGGTATGCGAACGAGCG
The DNA here is from genome assembly GCF_046156265.1 of Pseudoxanthobacter sp. M-2. Classification (NCBI taxonomy): domain Bacteria; kingdom Pseudomonadati; phylum Pseudomonadota; class Alphaproteobacteria; order Hyphomicrobiales; family Segnochrobactraceae; genus Pseudoxanthobacter; species Pseudoxanthobacter sp. M-2. The sequence goes on along the minus strand of NZ_JAWDIR010000046.1, from coordinate 152,733 downwards.
CGCCCTGCAGCTCTTCCGCGACCTCGGCAATGCCCTCTCCGTCGCCGCCGACGCGGTGGTCGGCGGCCCGATCTCCGTGCTGCCGCTGTCCGACGGCCAGGCCTGGCAGCGCCTGACGGACGCCTCCGCCCTGCCGCGCACCTTCACGGTGACGCTCGGCGAGCGGACGATCAACGTCGACGCCAGCGCCGTCACCGGCCCGCGCGGCGGCTATGAATACGCGCAGCTGCTCGTCACCGACCGCACCGATCTCATCGCCGCGGAGACGCGCAACCAGCGTCTCTTCCAGATGATCGAGAAGATGCCGATCAACGTGATGACCTGCGAGCCGGGCACGCTCAAGATCGACTTCGCCAACAAGACCAGCCTCGACACGCTCGCCCGCATCGAGCAGCACCTGCCGATCAAGGCGAGCCAGCTGGTCGGCGCCTCCATCGACATCTTCCACAAGCACCCCGAGCATCAGCGCAAGATGCTGGCCGACGCCAGCCGCCTGCCGCACAACGCTCGCATCCGCGTCGGCCCCGAGACGCTGGACCTGCGCGTCTCCGCCATGACGAAGGCCGACGGCAGCTATGACGGCCCGATGCTCACCTGGTCGATCATCACCGAGAACGTCGCGGTGGCCACTCGCGTCACCGACGTCGTGCGCGACATGAGCCACACCGCCGACGCCGCCTCCGCCTCCAGCGGCACCCTGCTCACCCTCTCGCAGGAGAGCGAGGGCATGGCCTCGACCGTGTCCGCCTCGGCGGTGGAGATGTCGGCCTCGTTCGACGAGATCACCGGCCAGATCCATAGGGCCTCGGAGATGGCGAGCGACCTCGCCGTCAAGTCGGCGGACACCAACAAGGAAGTCGCCGGCCTCGCCGAGAGCGTCCAGAAGATCGGCAGCGTCACCGGCCTGATCGAGAAGATCGCCGGCCAGACCAACCTGCTCGCCCTCAACGCCACCATCGAGGCGGCGCGCGTCGGCGAGGCCGGCAAGGGCTTCGCCGTCGTCGCCCAGGAGGTGAAGGCGCTCGCTTTGCAGACCGCCAAGGCGACGCAGGAGATCCGCCAGCAGGTCGAGACCCTGCAGCTGGCGAGCACCGGCGCGGCCGGCGCCGTCAGCGACATCACCGGTGGCGTCGGCCAGCTGAGCGACGTCTTCGTGGCGCTCTCGGCCGCCGTCGAGGAACAGTCGGCGACCAACCGCTCGGTGAGCGAGAGCATCACCGGCGTCTCGTCGGCCGTCAGCCAGATCCGCGGCGCCGCCAACGACATCCGCACGGTCTCGGGCGAACTCGGCACCTATGCCGAGCGCCTCGATCGCGAGATGGCGGCGCTCCTGAAGACCTGAGGCGGGGTCGCGACCTCCACGGCCCGCGCCGGCGCACGCCGCCGGCGCGGAAGCCCGTCCGGGCTATCCAGCACGATCTGCCGCTGCTCAGGCGGCGCAGCCGCCGGTCATCGTCGCCATCGCCGCCTTCGCCTCCTCGAGCGAGACCTCGCGGACAGTGGTGGCGAGCGACCAGGAATGGCCGAACGGGTCCTTCAGAACGCCGTAGCGGTCGCCCCAGAACTGGTCGGCGACCGGCATCGTCACCGTCGCCCCGGCGGCGACGGCCCGGGCAAACGCCGCGTCGACGTCCGGCACATCGAGGTGCAGTGTGACCGGCGAGCCGCCGAGCGCCGACGGCGACAGCATCCCGTACTGCCTGTTCTCGTCGACCAGCATCACCGTCTGGCCAGCGATCCTGACGCAACCATGCATGAGCCGCCCGTCCGGCCCCGGCAAACGCGCCATCTCCTCGGCCCCGAAGGCCTTCACGTAGAAATCGATGGCCTCAGCCGCCCCGTCGATGACGAGGTGCGGCGAGAGCGGGCTCATCCGGCTGGCCTTGGGACTGGCCTCGGGCTGATCGGTCATGGCGGGGCTCCTCCTGTTCAGCCGCGGGCACCGCGGCCGACCGGAGGACGAACGGCAAGGGCGATCGCCGACAAGGTCCGGGACAATCCTCACCACGCCCGGCGGTAGATCGCCAGGATGTCGGCCTCGTGGAGCGGGCGCGGGTTGTTCACCAGTAGCCGCGTCTGGCGGGCGGCGTCGGTCGCGAGATGCGGCAGCGCCGTCTCCTCGACGCCGACGTCGCGCAGGCGGGCGACGAGGCCGCAGCGGGCCGACAGCGCCGCCAGTGCGTCGGCGAAGGCGTGGGCCCGGCCCTGCTCGCCGATGTCGGCGAGCTGCGGGAACGCGTGCGGGGCGAGCGCGGCGTAGGGGGCCGGCACCGTCTCGGCGTTGAAGCGCAGCACGTGCGGCAGCACCAGCGCGTTCGACAGACCGTGCGGCACGCCATAGTGGCCACCGAGGGGGTAGGCGAGCGCGTGCACGGCGGCGACCGGCGAATTGGCGAAGGCCTGGCCGGCGAGCATGGCGCCGAACAGCATGTCGGCGCGGGCGGCCCGGTCGTGGCCCTGGTGGACCGCCCGCTCGATCGCGCCGCCCATCAGCCTGAGCGCCTCGCAGGCGAGAGCCCGCGACAGCGGGTTGTTGTTGGGGCTCGCGGACGCATAGGCCTCGATGGCGTGCACCATCGCGTCGATGCCGGTGGCGGCGGTGACCGCGGGCGGCAGGCCGAGCGTCAGTTCCGGATCGAGGAGCGCCACGTCGGGGATGATGACGGGCGAGGAGACGCCCATCTTCTCGTGGGCGCCGGTGGTGACGACGGCAATCGGCGTCACCTCCGAGCCTGTGCCGGCAGTTGTCGGGGCGAGTAGTAGCGGCAGCCGCGGGCCCTTGGCGCGCCGCACGCCGTAGATGTCGGCGAGGTCCTCGCGGCCGACCGCCAGGAGTGCCGCGAGCTTGGCCACGTCGAGCGACGAACCGCCGCCGAGGCCGACGACACCCGTCGCCCCATGCGCCACGGCCGCCGCGGCCGCAGCGCGAACGACCGCCTCCGGCGGGTCGGCGACGACCTCGGAGAACACCACGACCTCCACCCCCGCCGCCGCCAGCGCCGCGAGCGCCGGGTCCACAAGGCCGGCGGCGACAACGCCGGCGTCGGTGACGAGGAGCACGCGAGACCCGAGCCGCGCCGCCGCGATCTCGCCGATCCGGCCGGCGGCGCCGAAGCCGAAGACGAGGCTCGGCGGCGTGTCGAAGGTGAATGGGGCGATCGGCTCGGTCATCGCGGGCTCCGAAACTCTCAGCTTGCCGTCGACCGCTGTGGGTCGAGGCGTGGACAATAGCGGCTCCAGCGGAACGTGGCGGGTCAGCGGAGACGATTCGCTGTTCGCCGCATCATGGTGCGACCCCCGCCCGCAATTGGGTCTCCCCGCGGTTCGCCCCGGCGCAGCGCGGCGCGGGCGGGCCGGAGCGGGCGCCGGTTGGCGCGCGCCGCCCCCGGTTGTAGCGTGCCGGCGGCCCCGGGCGCCACGACGGCGGCTGGACTCGCCGACGGCGCTCCCAACACACCTTGGGCGGCGGCGCCGGCGAGATCGAGGGAACGGTGAGAGCGACGGACGACGGGATGACCGAGGAGAAGCGGAGCCCCTCGGCGGGGCAGCGGTGGGCGCTGGAAGAGGCGATGGTGCACCTGGTGCCGGCGGAGTTCACCGCCTGGTGCGAGGCCGTCGACGCCCGCAAGCGCGAGCCGACGCACTTCCCGAAGACCTCCTATCTCGATCCCGGCCGCACGGTCGCCGGCGACAAGAACCCCGGCTGGGCGCGCGCCGTCGCCGTCGAGCGGGAGGCGCTGCGCGCCCTGCTCATCGCCTTCCGCGACGCGCTGAAGCGCGCCGGGCTCGCCGCCTACGGCCGCCGCGGCGGCCTCGACGGGCCGCGCGAGCGCATCCCCGACGGCGGATGGCAGACCTTCGAGCGGGTGAACGCGCCGGAATCGGTGATCGGCGAGGTCCGCAGCCGCGGCACGCACTACCGCGCCGTCGAGGTCATGGCCGACGGCGCGGCGGGAAGCGCGGCGGAGGCGCTGCCGCCGCCACGCCTGCGGCGGCCGGGCTCGCCGGACATGTACGACTGGGACGCCGGCGTGCAGCTCCTCATCCGCGACAGCTACGTCCACGGCTGGCCGCAGAGCCGCGCCGAGATCCGCGCCCGGCTGCTCACCCTGATGACGGCCGAGGGGCTCGCCGTGCCACGCAAGCGCGACACCGCCGACAACGTGCTCGCCCGCGACCTGCCCTTGTTGTGGGAGGCGGCGGGCCGACCGCCCGCGACGGAGGGCGACTGAGCCGAGCGCGCCGCGGCACCCTCACCAGCCGAGCCGCAGCTCCTCCAGGCCGTGGAAGTGGAAGGTGTCGCGGAAGCGCGGCGGCGCCGCGAAGGCGAGCCCCGGCAGCCGCTCGAACAGGATCGGCAGCGCCACCTGCATCTCGAGGCGCGCGAGCGGCGCGCCGAGGCAGAAGTGGATGCCCGCCCCGAAGGCGACGTGCGGGTTCGGCGACCGCTCCGGCCGGAAGGCATCCGGCTCGGCAAAGCGCGCCGGATCGCGGTTGGCGGCGCCGAGCAGCAGGCCGATCTTGTCGCCGCGCTTGAAGTCGATGCCGTCGTAGGTGAGGTCCTCGAGGGCGAAGCGGGTGAACAGGTGCAGCGGCGCGTCGTAGCGCAGCGCCTCCTCGACCACCGCCGCAGCGTGTGCCCCCGGCTCGGGCCGCACGCCGGTCTCCAGCAGCGCCTTCACGCCGTTGCCGATCGCATGCACCGTCGCCTCGTGGCCGGCGTTGAGCAAAAGCACCGCGGTGCCGACGATCTCGCCGTCGGTCAGCCGCTCGCCGTCGACCTCCGCCGTGACCAGGCGGGTGAGCAGATCTTCGCGCGGCGAGCGGCGCCGCTCGGCGACGAGGTCGCCGAGGAAGGCCGCGAACGCCTCGCTCGCCGCCACGGCCGCCGCCTCGACCTCGGCGTTGCGGCCGAACTGGTACATGCCGACCATGGCGTGCGACCAGGCGAGCAGGTCCGGCCCGTGCTCGGTCGGCACGCCGAGGAGCTCGGCGATCAGCGTCAGCGGGATCGGCGTCGCGAAGGCCGGCAGGAGGTCCACCTCGCCCGCCGGGAAGCGGTCGATCAGGTCGTGGGCGAGCGCTGCGATGCGCGGCGCCAGCCGGTCGACCTCGCGGGAGACGAAGGCACGGTTGACGAGGCCGCGCAGGCGCGTGTGCTGCGGCGGCTCGACGTCGAGCATCGAGCCGCGCTCGAGCTGGAGAAAGGGCTCGAGCCGCGGGTCCGGCTCCGGCCAGCCGAGCTCGGCGCGCGTCGCGACGTGCAATACGTACCGCCCGAACCGCCTGTCGCGCAGGAGCGCCGAGACGCCGGCGTGCGAGGCGAAGCACCAGAAGCCGTACTGCTCCCAGAAGAAGGCCGGCGCCTCCGGCCGCACGGCGGCATAGGCGCCATAGGGGTCCTGCACGAAGGCGTCGTCGCGCGGGTCGAGGTCGAGGCGACGGTGGCGGGCATCGAGTTTCATCGACGGCAGGGTGGAGGCTTGCAGGATGGGGGCTTGCATCGTCGAGGCATCCGGTGGACTTGGGCAGCCCCCGCCAGTACACGCTCGGGCCGCCGCCGACGAGGGCCGTCGGCGCGGACGAGCCATGCGGCGCGCCGGGCGATGACCTGCAACGGGTCCGCCGGGCGGACCAGTTCCCCAGCGCCGGTGACGATCCCGAGGATGGTGCGATGATCCCGAGCCTCTCGCGATGATTCCGTGGATCGAGGTCGATGCCGCGACGGTGCCGGGCGGCGCACGGCTGCGGCTGATGCGGCGCGGCGACGAGTTCTCCATCCGCCTCGGCGGCAACGAGCTGATGAACAGTCGCGCCGGCGGCTCTGAGGAGGTGCTCGCCACCGCCACCTGCGAACGGATCGCAGGCCGAAGGGCGCCGGCCCTGCTGATCGGTGGACTCGGCATGGGCTTCACGCTGCGTGCGGCGCTCACCGTGCTGCCGGCGGACGCCCGCGTGACGGTGGCCGAACTGGTGCCGGAGGTGGTCGCCTGGGCGCGCGGGCCGATGGCGGCGGTGTTCGCCGGCTCTCTCGACGACCCGCGCGTAACGGTCGCCGAGGCCGATGTCGGCGGGCTGATCCGAGAGGCGAGCGGCGCCTTCGACGCCATCCTGCTCGACGTCGACAACGGCCCCGACGGCCTGTCGCGCCCCGGCAACGACCGCCTCTACGACGCCGGCGGCCTCGGATCGGCGCGGGCGTCGCTGAGACCCGGCGGTGTGCTGGCGGTGTGGTCGGCGGGCCCGGACGCGGCCTTCACGCGCCGGCTGAAGCAGGCGGGCTTCACGGTCGAAGAGGTCCGCGCCCGGGCGCTCGGCAAGCGCGGCGGCGCCCGGCACGTGATCTGGCTGGCGAGGAAGTAGGGCGGTCGGACTGGCGCGACGCCGTCCTCCCCCTGCCAGGGGGGAGGACAGCCGGCGCAGCCGGCAGGTGGGGGCCCGTCAATCAAGATTGCGACGCCAGTCGAGGTCGAGCCTCTGATTGACAGGCCCCACCCTGACCGCTTCGCGGTCTGTCCCTCCCCCTGGCAGGGGAGGGACGGGGCGCCGGGCGTCGCACTCGTTTGCCCGCCTCACAGATCCGGCTTCGCCACCATCAGCCAGACGATGGCGGTGACCGCCGAAAACGCCGGAAAGCCCAGCACGAACCACACCCGGAACAGCCGGAAGTAGCGTGCCGGCAACGGCGCACCGGTGGCGACGGCCTCCCGGGCGAGGTCGCGCAGGCGGAGCTGGATCCACACCACCGGCAGCCAGCAGAGGCCGGTGACGACATAGAGGGCGAGGCTCCAGGCGATCCATCCCGACCACAGCGGATAGCCGACGAGGTGGGCGAGCGCCGCGCCCGTGACCGGTTGGAGGATCACCGCCGAGGCGGTGAACAGCGTATCGGCGAGGACGACGACGCCGGCGGTGTGGGCGATCAGCGCCGGTTCGCGGGCGCGGTGGGCCATCAGCATGAAGAAGGCGATGCCGGCGCCGGTGCCGAGCAGCACGGCCGCGCCGATGACGTGGGCGACCTTGAGGAGGGTGTAGAGGTCCATCAGCGCTCGTCCAGCGTGGCGAGCGCGGCGAGCGCCAGGAAGGCGGCCGGGATGGACTTCACGAGCGGTCCCAGCGGGTCGAGCCAGAGGTCGGGGCGCACCAGCGTCGCGCCGATGAGATAGCCGGCGGTGACGAGCAACATGCCCTGCAGGGCGCGGGCGGCGGTCGGCCGCCAGGCGAGCAGGAGGGCGAGCGCGATGTCGACGAGGCTGCCGCCGATCACCGCCCCGGCCGCGAGCCCGGCGGACATTCCGGCGGCGGTCAGCTCGGCGACGGCCGCCGGAAAGCCGACCGTCAGCCCGATCAGCCCTGACACCAGCCAGAAGCCGAACAGGCAGATGAGGATGGCGGGCTTGGCGAAATAAGCGCGGGCGAACCAGCGCTCCTGCACGCCCGACGGCGCGGCGGCGAGCACGGCGTCGAACGAGCGTGGCGTGAGCCCCAGCCGGTCGGCGTCTTCGGATCGGCCGCGCACGCCAATCCGCAACTGCTCGAGCGAGGCGGTGCGCATCGGGCTGCGCCAGCCGAGAAAGGCGAGGCCATCGCTTGCGGCGGCGGTCAGGCGGGCGAGAACGGGCGGCAGGCGGAGCGTGGGCGCAGGCGGCAGGCCGAGCCACCCGCGCAGGCGGCCGACGAGGTCGACCAGCGTCAGCGCCTCGGCGTGGACGAGGTCGAGGCTGACGCGGGTGGGGGCCTCCGGTGCAAGGCAGCGGACGACGGCGTCGGCGAGATCCTCGGTCCCGATCACCTGGATCAGGCTGTCGCCGAAGACGACGGGGGTGACGCCGGGAAAGCCGGCCAGGCCGCGCAGGAGCGCCGTCCCGCCATAGGCCGCCGGGCCGAAGACGAGGCCGGGGCGCAGGATGATCCAGTCGAGTGGGCCTTCGGCCAGGAGGGCCTCGGCCTCGAGCTTCGTCGTGTTGAAGGCCGTGCCCCGTCCCGCCGCGACCCCGGCCGCCGAGATGTGCACGAAGCGGCGGACGCCGACGGCTGCGCACGCCTCGACGAGACGGCGGACCCCGTCGACATGCACGGCCCGGAGGTCGTCGCGCGGGCTGTCCTGCAGGGCGCCGGCGCAGTTGACCACCGCCTCGACCCCGGCGAGCACGGCCGTCCAGTCGGCGACCGAGGCCGTGGCGAGATCGGCGCGCTGCCATTCCAGCGCCGGAAAGCGCCGCCGGGCCGCCACGACGTCGCGCCCGACGCCGACGACCGCATGACCGTCGGCCACCAGACGGGCGGAGATGGCGGAGCCGACAAGCCCATAGGCCCCGATGATGGCGATGCGCATCGACGAGGCTTAGCGCGTGGCCGGAGGTGGGGGAAGCGGGGGCGGAGCCGGCCGGGGGCATGAACGAGCACAGCGCGTCCTCCCCCTGTCAGGGGGGAGGACAGTCGGCGCAGCCGGCAGGTGGGGGCCCGTCAATCCGGGATGCGACGCCAGTCGAGGTCGAGCCTCCGATTGACAGGCCCCACCCTGACCGCTTCGCGGTCTGTCCCTCCCCCTGGCAGGGGAGGGACGGTGGCCGAGCCCGCGGCCGCCCCCCACCCCTCAGCGGTGCTGCGCGATCACATCCTTCAGGTACCGGTAGGACGTCTTCGGCGTCCTGACCTGGGTCTCGAAGTCCACCGCGACGATGCCGAAGCGCTTGGCCTCACCCTCCGCCCACTCGAAGTTGTCGAGCAGCGACCAGGCGAAGTAGCCCTTGAGGTTCGCGCCGGCCTCGATGGCGCGGGCGGCGGCGGCGAGGTGGGAGGCGATGAAGGCGGCGCGCTTCGGGTCGTCGACGACGCCGTCCTTCGGCGCCGGGTCGTCGTAGCAGGCGCCGTTCTCCGTCACGTAGGTGACCGGGTTGCCGTAGTTGCTCCTGAGATCGCCGAGCACCTCGACGAGGCCCTCCGGGTCGATCGGCCAGCCGAGCGCCGTCACCGGCATGCCCGGCGGCAGCGCGCCGTAGCCGGTGCCGCCGAGGACGCCGCCGGGGTCGTCCTTCATGTAGGAGGGGCCGTAATAGTTGACGCCGAGGAGGTCGACCGGCTGCTGGATCGCCGCGAGGTCGCCGACCTTCACCAGCGGCTCGAAGTCGGCGGCGAACAGCTCCGGGTAGCGGCCGTGGAAGAGCGGGTCGAGGTTGATGCGGTTCCAGATGGCGTCGAAGCGCGCCGCCGCCGCGCGGTCGGCCTCGCTGGTGGACGCCGGCCGGATCGGCTGCAACGAGAACACCGTGCCGAGAGTGAGCCCGGAGCGCTCCGCCCGCGCGGCGACGAGGCCGCGGCCTTGCGCGAGGTTCATGTGGTGCTGGGCCGAGACGTAGTTCGGGAAGCCAGTCAGGCCGGGCGCGTGGATGCCGACGGCGTGGCCGAAGATCGCGTGGACGTTCGGCTCGTTCAGCATCACCCAGTTCGGCACGCGGTCGCCGAGGCGGGCGACGACGACGCGGACATAGTCGGCGAACCAGTCGGCGCTCTCGCGGTTCGTCCAGCCGCCGCGGTCCTGCAGGGCCTGCGGCAGGTCCCAGTGATAGGGGCAGGCCCACGGGGCGACACCGGCGGCGAGCAGCGCATCGACGAGGCGGTCGTAGAAGTCGAGGCCCGCGTCGTTCACCACGCCGGTGCCGTCGGGGAGGATGCGCGGCCAGGCGATCGAGAAACGGTAGGCCTCGAAGCCGGCGCCGGTGAGGAGGCCGATGTCCTCGGGGTAGCGGTGATAGTGGTCGCAGGCAACGTCGCCGGTGGTGCCGTCGGCGATGCGGCCGGGGGTGTGGGAGAAGGTGTCCCAGATCGACGGCTTGCGGCCGCCTTCCTTCACGGCGCCCTCGATCTGGTAGGCCGAGGTGGAGGCGCCCCAGAGGAAGTCGCGCGGCAGCGTCGGCACCGGCTGCGCCTGAGCCCGCGGCACGGGCAGCGCTCCCGCCAGAAGCCCCGCCGTCCCGATCAGCACGTCCCGTCTGCGCATCCTCGTCTCCGTCGTTGGTCCGCCCTCAGGCGAGCAGGGCGGCGAGCGCCATGAGCATGGCGGCGGCGGCCGCGCCCTGCACGGCGAGCCCGCCCGTGACCAGAGCGAGCCCCTGCCACGGCTTCAGCCGCGCCTCGCCGGCGATCAGCCAGAACAACGGGTCATTGATGTGGCCGATTGTGACCGAGCCGGCGCCGACGGCGAGTGCGGCGAGCGCCCGCCCCGTCTCGCCGTCGAGGCCGAGCGGCATGAGCAGCGCCTCGGTCATGCCGGCGGCGGTGATGGCGGCGACGAGTGTCGAGCCCTGCAGCGTCTTGACGATCGCGGCGGCCAGAAACGGCACCAGCACGCCATAAGGCAGCGCCAGCACCCGTTCGCCGAGGAGCTCGGCCATGCCGGGCTGCTGCGTCACCGTCTGCAGACCGCCGGCGGCGGCGACCAGCAGCATCGGCAGCGCCGCCGCGCGCATGGCGCGGGTCGCCCAGCCGGTGGCGGCGCCGTCGCGGCGGCCGACAAAGGCGAGGGTCGCGAGGCCCATGACGGCGACGGCGAGGGCGATGAGCACCAGCGGCCGGCCGGCGCCGAGCAGCGTCTCGCGGGCGCGGCCGCCGCCGAACGGCTCGCTCGGAATGTCGCCGAGCGACTGCACGATGGTGAGGCCGACGATCGTCAGCGTGACGGCGACGAGCGCCACCGCCGCCACCGCCGGCCCGAGGCCGCGCGGCTCGGCTCCGGCGACTGCAGTGGCCGCCTCGACGGGCGGCGCATCGCGCAGGGGCGCTGCGGCGAAACGGACAAAGACGAGACCGACGACGGCCGTGACGACGGCGAGCGGCAGTCCCCACGTCAGCGTCGTCGCCCAGCCAGCGCCGAGGATCGAGACGGCGGCGATCATCGGCGGCGCCGGCAGCACCAGCGCGTGGGCGGCGGAGAGCGACAACCCGGCCGACAGCGCGGCACGGCGCGCCGATGCCGGCATCGTCTCGGCGCCGGTCGCGGGCGCGCCCGACAGCGCACCACGCAACGGCGCGGTGATGGCGTAGGCGACAGCCGCCGAGGCGCCGAGGCCGGCGACGAAGCCGAGCGGCCGGGCGAGTACCGCCGCACCGGCGCGCTCCCGCAGCCGCCGGCAGGCGGCGGCGAGGCGGGCGGAGCCGCCACTGACGTTGGCGAGTTCGGCGAGCATGGCCGCAGCAAGTACGGCAAGCCCGACGGCGGCCGCCGTCAGCCCGAAGCCGGTGCCGAACGCCTTGCCGACGTGGGCGACCGACATGCCCTCGACAAGCGCGAAGCCGATGGTGGCGGCCACCAGCGCCAGGAACGGGTCGATGCGCCGCCAGGCCGTCAGGAGTGCGACGGCGGCGACAGCGACGGCGAGGAGGGCGGCGTCTTCGAGCGGCATGCGGGAGGGGTCGCGTCCGGCAGGGTCGGGCAGAGACCCGCCGCGGCGCCCGGCGGGGAGGACGCCGGCGGCCGGAACGTGCCCCCGCGACGATGCTTAGCCGGCCCTCGCGCCGCTGTCACCGGTGCGACGCGCAGCTCCAGCAGCCCCGCCGGCGCTCGAGTGTGCCGGCGGGTTCGACGGCAGCAAACCGCTACTTCAGCGGCACCAGATCCGTCGGCTCGCCGTCGGGGTTGTTGTTGATCACCGTGTTGTTGCCGAGCGAGATGATCTTGCCGTTGCCCGTCGCCGAAAGGCCCGGCGCATTCCGGGTGAGCACGGCGTTCGTCAGGCGGGCAGAGCCGCCCTGCCCGGCGAGCACGCCGGCAGCGGTGCTGCCCTCGATGACGACGCGGTCGAGCGTCACCTTGGCGAGGGCACCACCGGTCGGCGCGACCTGCACGCCGACGCGGTTGCTGGTGATCAGGCAGTTCGAGAGGAGCGCGGTCGCGTTCCCCGCGCTGTTGGCCATCAGGAAGCCGTTGCCGTTGGGGGCGGCTGCGAGGTTGCCGCGGATGATGCAGTCGCGCATGACGAGCGACTTGCCGGCGAGGAAGCGGATGCCGTTGAGGCCCGTCGACGCTCCCGTCGATCCGTCGATGATCAGGCCGCTGATGAACACCGAGTCGTTGGCGCCGGCGTTGACGGTGATGCCATTGATCGTGGTGTTCAGGATGCTGCCGAGGCTCGGATCGCTCTGGATCGAGATCGCCTTGGTGATCGTCACGGCCCCGTAGCCACCGGGGTCGAGCACGCTGATCGTTCCGCCTGCGGCGGTCTTGGAGATGGCGCCGGCGAAGGTCTTGCAGGGAGCCGTGCGGCTGCAAGGATTGACGTCGTCGCCGACGCCGGAAACCCAGGTGCGCGTCGCCTGGGCGTTCGCGGTGCCGGAAAGGGTGGCGAGCAGGGCGAAGCCGGCGAGGACGGTCGCGAGCGAGATCGGGAACCGCATGGCGGAGTCTCCTGTGAGCACCGGGGCCGGCGAAGAGTGTGACACGGGGCGACGTCGGCCGGCGTCACTTCGTCGTGCACGGCGGGACGGCGGCGACCGTTTCCACTTCACGGCGAGTTTGACGCCCGCAGCGCGCAAATGTGGCAAGCTGCCGCGATCGCGGCGCTTCGGCGAGACCGCGGGAAGTGCCGCCGGCACAGACGCGGCCGGCACCAGCCGGGAAACGATCCATGCCAGTCAGCCGACTCCCGCTCGTCGTCACGGCCCTGATCGCCGCATGCGCCCTGTTGCCGCTCGCTGCGTCGGCCGACCCGTTCCAGCCCGGCTCCGGCAAGGCCGGCGAGCGCGCCCTTCCCGTCGCGGCGACGGGAAAGCCCTTCACCGTCCGCGCCGATGGAGCCTGCGTCGGCTCCAGCTGCCTCGTCGATTTCGGCAAGAAGGCAAACAAGACGCGGACGGTTACTGCCATCAATTGCGGCCTGTCCAGCAATAATGGGCAAATGCAGCTCGGCAGCGTCTTCTTCGACGACGTGCAGGGTGTCTTCATCCCCGTCCTGTCGCGCGCCGTCGACGGAACGACGGAGGTGGCGATCGCCGCCTGGGCCGAGCCGATCACGGTGCCGGCGGGAGAGCGCCTGCGGATCCTGCTCGCCAGCTTCGGAGCCGCACAGGCTGGCGTCTGCAACATCCAGGGTTTTACGGAGTAGCGGCGGCTGCCCCTGGGCAGACCAAGCAGCGGGGTCCGGGCGGTGGCACCATCGCGCTGCGCCGCCTGACGAAAAGGCCGCCCCCGCTCGCGAGGGCGTGTCGGAACGGGGCATAGTCGGGCGTCCTTGAACCGGGAGGCCAGCGCCGATGCTCTACGCCATTCTCTGCTACCATGACGAAGACGTCGTCGGCTGCTGGTCGAAGGCGGAGGACGACGCCGTCATGGCGCGCCTCTCCGTCGTGCACGGCAAGCTCGCCCGCGAGGGCCGGCTCGGCCCGGTGGCGCGGCTCTTGCCGACGACCGCGGCGACGACGCTGCGCAAGGACAGCGACCCGCCGGTCGTCCTCGACGGCCCCTTCGCCGAGACGAAGGAGCAGCTGCTCGGCTTCTACCTGATCGAGTGCGCCTCGCTCGATCAGGCGATCGAGGCAGCGCGCGATCTCGCCCGGGCGAACCCCGGCGGCGCCTACGAGATCCGCCCGGTCGAGCGCTACCACCCCGACAGCCGCCCGCCCCAGGACCTCCCCGCTGGAGGCGGTTCGGCGTGAGCGAGGCGGCGGGCATCAGCGCGGCGTGGATCGAGGCGGCGCTCGCGGCCGCCCGGCCGCGTGCGGTGGCGGCGCTGCTCCGCCACTTCCGCGACCTCGACCTCGCCGAGGAAGCGGTGCAGGAGGCGTGCCTCCGGGCACTCGCCAACTGGCCGAAGAACGGCCCGCCGCGCGACCCCGCCGCCTGGCTCGTCTTCGTCGGCCGCAACGTCGCGATCGACCACACCCGCCGCCAGAAGCGGCTCGCGCCGCTGCCCGACGAGGCGGTGCTCTCCGATCTCGACGACGCGGAGGCGGGCATCGCCGAGCGCCTCGACGATGCCGGTTACCGCGACGACATCCTCCGTCTCCTGTTCGTCTGCTGCCATCCCGAGTTGCCGGCGACCCAGCAGATCGCGCTCGCGCTCCGCATCGTTTCCGGCCTGTCGGTGCGCCAGATCGCCCGCGCGTTCCTCGTCAGCGAAGCGGCGATGGAGCAGCGCATCACCCGCGCCAAGGCGAAGATCGCCAAGGCCGACGTGCCCTTCGAGGCGCCCGGGCCGGTCGAGCGAGCGGAGCGGCTCGCCGCGGTGTCGGCGATGGTCTACCTCGTCTTCAACGAGGGCTACTCCGTCAGCCATGAGACGGCGGAGGCGCGCGGCCGGCTCGCCGAGGAGGCGATCCGCCTCGGCCGGCTGCTCTTGCGGCTGTTCCCGGCCGAGCCCGAGATCATGGGCCTGCTCGCCCTGATGCTGCTTTCGCACGCCCGCGCCGCGGCCCGCTTCGACGCCGATGGCGCCATCGTGCTGCTCGACGCGCAGGACCGCTCGCGCTGGAACGCCGCGATGATCGCCGAGGGTCTGGCGCTGATCGACAAGGCGGTCCGCCACCGCCGGCCGGGCCCCTACCTGGTGCAGGCTGCGATCTCGGCCCTGCACGCCCGCGCCCGGCGGCCGGAAGACACGGACTGGGCGGAGATCGACCTCCTCTATTCGACACTCGAGCGCCTGGCGCCCTCGCCGGTGGTGACACTCAACCGCGCCGTCGCCGTCTCGAAGCTGCGTGGGCCCGCTGATGCGTTGGCGATGATCGAGCCCCTCGTCGACCGGCTGTCGGGCTACTTCCACTTTCACGGCCTGCGCGGCGCGCTGCTCTCCGAGCTCGGCCGCGCGGACGAGGCGGCGGAGGCCTACTGCCGGGCGATCGCCCTCGCCAATTCGCCCGCCGAGGCCCAGCACATCCGCGCCCACCTCGACCGCCTGCAGGCGGAGGCGGCGGCGCGGGACGGCGCGCGGCGGTGAGGGCCCGGCACGGCGTTCCGCGGCATCGGCGACCGCGGCACGGACACCCTTCGGCGGCGCCGGCGGAGCGCCGCGGCAGCGGGAGAACGGCCATGAAAAAGGTCCTACTAGGGTTGCTGGCGGTCGTCGTGGTGGCGATCGCGGGCGTGCTTGTCGCGGCGGCGATGCAGCCTGACAGCTTCCGCATCGCCCGCTCGCTCGCCATCAAGGCGCCGGCGGACCGCATCTACCCGCTGATCGCCGACTTCCACCGATGGAGCGTCTGGTCGCCCTACGAGACGCTCGACCCGGCCATGAAGCGCGAGATCGGTGGGCCGCCGAGCGGCGTCGGCGCTACCTACGCCTGGGCTGGCAACGGCCAGGCCGGCGCCGGCACGATGCGCATCACCGAGGCCGCGCCGTCGTCGCGCGTCGTCATCGACCTCGCCTTCACCGAGCCGTTCGAGGCGAACAACACCGCCCTCTTCACGCTCGCCCCGGACGGCGACGGCACGCTCGTCACCTGGGCGATGGAGGGGGAGAGCTCGTTCCCGTTCAAGGTGATGTGTCTGTTCTTCGATGCGGACGCGATGATCGGCCAGGACTTCGAGAAGGGGCTCGCGAACCTGAAGCGGGAGGCGGAGGCGGCGGCGGCGGGGTGAGGTGAGACGCGCTGCTGCAAATGGGATTTCGTTAACCTGGAGCCGGCGTCGGCGCCGAGCCGGGTGAGTTCGCCGTGGCCGCCGTGTTCGCAGCAATGTGGCGGCGGCAGGTTTCGATCAGTTCCGGGGCACCACGAAGTCTGCTGTCGAGCTTGAGGTGCTCCCCTTGCCTGAAACGAAGGGTCGCCTCACCACCCTCCACCACATCGATGGATGAAAGGTCATGGAATTCCAAGCATCTCGCTCGCGAAAAGACGCCCGTCTTGCAAATTCTCATGTTGTTCCAGCGAATGATCGTAAAGAAGATTTCGTTTGATTTCCAGACGGCATATAGGGTGAATAAAATTATGCATATATTAGACAAAATGCCATCCGAAGCGGTCTGGGAACTGCCTGAGAAATAAATCGCCAAGAAAAACGCCGGCATAAGATAGGACATGACGAGATCGATGAATTGCCATCTGCCTGCTTCCAGGTACATCCAGCCGCGCTCGGCGCGAGCGCGCGCAGCGGCGGGACGCGATAGAAGCCAAAGTGCCAGTGCCGATGCGAAACTCGCCGCAGACGGGAGCACGATGTAAATGATGGCCGTTTCCGGCACGGTCGCCCTCCGCCATCCGAGTTGCAACCATGCTACGCGCGGTTGCGCCAGCGGACCAGTGGCCGCTCCCCGCCCCTAGCCCCCTCCCCGCGCATCTGCTACTCCCCGCCGCGTTCCCGAACCCCGCTCAGAGGCCCCGCCCATGATCCCCCGCTATTCCCGCGACGCGATGGTGCGGATCTGGACGCCGGAGACGCGCTTCCGCATCTGGTTCGAGATCGAGGCGCACGCCGCCACCGCGATGGCGGAGATCGGCATCATCCCCCGGGACGCCGCCGAGACGATCTGGCGGATGGGCGAGCCGGCCGTCTTCGATGTCGAGCGCATCGACGCCATCGAGCGCGAGACCAAGCACGACGTCATCGCCTTCCTGACGCACCTCTCCGAGATCGTCGGCCCGGAAGCGCGCTTCGTCCACCAGGGCATGACCTCGTCGGACGTGCTCGACACCTGCCTCAACGTGCAGCTGACCCGCGCCGCCGACCTGCTGATCGCCGACGTCGACCTGCTGCTCGCCGCCCTCGAGAAGCGCGCCTTCGAGCACAAGCTGACGCCGACGATCGGCCGCAGCCACGGCATCCACGCCGAGCCGGTAACGTTCGGGCTGAAGCTCGCCCAGGCCCACGCCGAGTTCGCCCGCGCCCGCCGGCGGCTCGAGGCGGCGCGGGCGGAGGTCGCCACCTGCGCGATCTCCGGCGCCGTCGGCACCTTCGCCAACATCGACCCGCGCGTGGAGGAATACGTCGCGGCGAAGATGGGCCTCGCGCCGGAGCCGGTGTCGACCCAGGTGATCCCGCGCGACCGCCACGCGATGTTCTTCGCCACGCTGGCGGTGGTTGCCTCGTCGGTGGAGAGGCTGGCGACGGAAGTGCGCCACCTGCAGAGGACGGAAGTGCTGGAGGCGGAGGAGTACTTCTCGCCGGGCCAGAAGGGCTCCTCGGCGATGCCGCACAAGCGCAACCCGGTGCTGTCGGAGAACCTGACCGGCCTCGCCCGCATGGTGCGCGCCTATGCGGCCCCCGCGATGGAGAACGTTGCGCTCTGGCACGAGCGCGACATCTCGCACTCCTCCGTCGAGCGGATGATCGGCCCGGACGCCACGGTGACGCTCGACTTCGCGCTGGTGCGGCTCGCGGGCGTGATCGACAAGCTGCTCGTCTATCCCGCGCGGATGCAGGCGAACCTCGACCGGCTCGGCGGGCTCGTCCACTCGCAGCGCGTGCTTTTGGCGCTCACCCAGAAGGGCGTGTCGCGCGAGGACGCCTACCGGCTGGTGCAGAGGAACGCCATGCCGGTGTGGGAGCGCGGCGGCGACTTTCTCGAGAACCTCTCGGCCGATGCCGACGTGACGGCGTCGCTGTCGAAGGCCGAGCTCGCCGAGCTCTTCGACCTCGGTTACCACTTCAAGCACGTCGACACGATCTTCGAGCGGGTGTTCGGGCGGAGCTGAGGCTCGGCCCGACGAGGCGTCAGGGCCGAGCGGCACGCGGCCGCGACCGGTTCAGGGGACCGGCGAGGCCTGCGCCGTCGGCAGGCCGGCGGCGGCCCACTCGGTGGCGCCGCCCGGATACCAGCGCACGTCGGTGTAGCCGAGCGAGAGCGCGCGCTTCGCCGCGTTCCACGACATCCAGCACTCGGGCTCGCAGAAAAAGACGAGCGTCGTCGCCTTGTCGTCCTTCGTCAGCGACGCGAGACGGCCCTCGAAATAAGTCTGGGCCTCCGGCGGCAGCTGGCCGTAGCCGGTGTTGATCAGCCAGTGGCTACCCTCGATCGAGGTGCGCGGCTTGTCGTGCCAGACCGTGCCGGCCGGCAGGTTGGCCGGCTTCACCGGCCGCGGCATGGCGTCGACGAAGATCGCCGCGCCGCCCTTCCACAAGGCTTCCGCCCTGGCAGTGTCGAGCACGGTGGCGCCGGCAAGCGTATCGGGCACCGGCGCGCGGTACTCCTCCATCCGGTAGCCGTCGGGCTCCGGAACATCGGCAGCCAGGGTGGCCGGTGCGATCCAGGATCCCGCCGCCAGCAGCAACACCATGGCCGCCAGCAGACCAGCCGGTCGAAGGACACCGGCGGTGCTGCCGCGCCGGCCCGCCGCGTCGCCGGCTGCCCGCCGCATCACTTCGTCTCGACGATGACGGCGTTGTCCTGCTCGTCGAGCAGCGGCACGCCATAGTCCGCCAGGATGGCGTTGATCTCGTCCTGGTTGTCGCGAATCAGCCGGTTGAGCTGGCGCTTCCAGTCCTGGTCGTGGAAGCGCACGCCCATGGTGATGCGGTAGGTCATCCGCGACCCCGGCTCCTTGGGCAGCGCCACCACCTTCAGCGGCACGTCGGACTGCTTGGCGTAGTAGCCGCCGATCGGCCCCCACAAGAGTCCACCGTCGATGGTGCCGGAGACGATGTCGGCGATCATCTCCTCGGTCGGCGATTCGAAGCGCCGGTCGACCATCAGCGAATAGCCCTTCGCCTTGCCGATCAGGCCGTTCTGGGCGAGCACGGTGGCGGGCGGCGTGCCGGCGATGACGCCGATGCGCTTGTCCTTGAGCAAGGGGTCCGACAGCGTCGTGACGCCGGCCAGTGGACCGTCCGCCTTCGTCACGAAGACGTAGGTGGAGCGGTAGTAATGGTTGGTGTTCTGGACGAGTTCGTCGCCCTGGGCGAAGCCGATGATGACGTCGCAGCGGTTGAGGCCGAGCGTCATGCGGACGAAGCCGGTCGCCTGCGGAAACCACGTGTACTCGACCGGCACACCGAGTTTGCCGGCAATGAGCTCGGCGATCTTGTTCTCGAAACCCTCGCCGGCCGTGTTGGAGAACGGCATGTTGGCGGGGTCGGCGCAGACGCGCAGCGCCTGGCGTGTCACGAGGTCCGAGGTCTGGGCCGAAGCCGCCCCGCTCCCGGCGATGGCCACGGCGACGATCGCCGCGGCCGCGAAGGCCCGTGCGCACCAGCCCACGCGGTGTGCACGGGGCCGGGCGCTGCCCGGCAGCGGCGCGTTCATCACGCCCGCCCGCCGGCCGTCAGGTGCGGCCCAGACATGCGTTCTCGTCCTCCGTCGCCTGCGGCGGCTTGTCGGCGCGCTTGGCCGGACGGCCGCGATCGAGCACGCCGTCGGAGCGCGCCTTCAGGTAATCGTAGATGTCGTCGATGTAGCACATCACGTTCAGGTTGTCGCCGAACGCCGGCATGACACTTTCCTGCGAGCTCGACACGACTTTGCGGCCGTTGACGACGACTTCGAGGAAGGCCGGATAATCGAGCCGCTTCAGCGATTCCGTCAGGTTCGGCGCGTAGCTCGAACCGAGGCCCTCGGGGCCGTGGCAGACGTGACACTCGGAATGGTAGCGACGGAAGCCGGAGTACGTGTACCAGTCGACGACGCCGTCGTCCGTGATGTAGTAGGTCGGGTTTCCATCGGCGTCGAAATACTTGCCGTTCTCCACCGTCTTGCCGTCCGGAAGAGCCTGATCCTGTGCAGCGGCGCCCGCCAGGTTCAAGAGCACGCCGGCCATGGCCAAACTGCCCAGGACTATCCTCCGCATCATCTTCCTCCTCATACTTATGATACACTTAGCATTGCCGTCGGCTTTGCCTTTAACGACCGATAGCATCGCTCGCCAACTGCATCAACACTTACGGCGATGGTGCGCCAACTTGCCTGCGCCGGGCTCAAGGAGGCGGGCCTGAAAAAGCGAAACCCGGCGCAGCCTGAGCTGCGCCGGGTTCCAGAAGGTCGCTTGCCGGTGAGGCGCAGCCTCAGTTCGGCAGGGCGAACACGGTCAGCTGGCCGCCGAGCGCGGTGTAGTTGGAGAGCGACGCGTAGCCGCCCACCGCACCGAGACCCGCCTGCGGATCCGTCAGGCCGGCCGCCAGACCGATACCAGCCCAGCCGCCGATGCCGGACAGGATGCCGACATACTGCTTGCCGCCGTGGGTATAGGTCATGACGTTGCCGATGATGCCGGACGGGGTCTTGAACTTGTAGAGTTCCTTGCCCGTCTCGGAGTCGACCGCCTTCAGGTAGCCCTCGAGGGTGCCGTAGAAGACCACGTCACCAGCCGTCGCGAGAGCGCCCGACCACACCGAGAACTGCTCGGGCAGCGACCAGACGATCTTGCCCTTCGTCGCGTCCCACGCGATGAAGTTACCCATGCCGCCGTGGCTGTCCGGAGCCGGATACATCGACAGCGTCGCCCCGACATAGGGCTGGCCGGCGGTGTAGCTGACGCGGAACGGCTCGTAGTCCATGCAGACGTGGTTGGTCGGCACGTAGAACAGGCCGGTCTTCGGCGAGAACGCCGCAGGCTGCTGGTCCTTGGTGCCGAGCGCCGCCGGGCAGATGCCGGTCGAGTTGACGTCCTCGCCGTTCTGTTCCGTCGAATACTTCGCCACCACGGCCGGACGGCCATAGGTCGGGCTGTTCTTGTCCATGTCGACGCCGGTGGTCCAGTTCACCACCGGATCGTACTTCTCGGCGACGAGCAGCTCACCGCTGTCACGGTCCATCGTATAGGCGAGGCCGTTGCGGTCGAAGTGGACGAGCATCTTGCGCGGCTGACCGTCGATATCCTGGTCGACCAGGATCATCTCGTTGACGCCGTCGTAGTCCCACTCGTCGTGCGGGGTCATCTGGTAGACCCACTTCGCCATGCCGTCGTCCGGATCACGGGCAAAGATCGTCATCGACCACTTGTTGTCGCCCGGGCGCTGGGCCGGGTTCCAGGTCGAGGGGTTACCCGAGCCGTAGTACATCAGGTCGAGCTGCGGGTCGTAGGAATACCAGCCCCACGTGCAGCCGCCGCCGATCTGCCACTGGTCGCCTTCCCAGGTCTTCAGGCTGGAGTCGGCACCGACAGGCTTGCCGAGCTCGGTCGTCTTGGCCGGATCGAAGAGGATCTCGCTGTCCGGGCCCGTCGAATAGGCGCGCCACAGCTGCTTGCCGGTCGCCTGATCGTAGGCGGTGACGTGGCAGCGAACACCGAACTCGCCGCCGGAGATGCCGACGATGATCTTGTCCTTCACCGGCAGCACGGTGGCGGTGTTGGTCTCGCCCTTCTTCGGGTCACCGTTGACCGCTGTCCAGTTGACCTTGCCGGTCTTGGCGTCGAGCGCCACGACGGTGGTGTCGGCCTGGTGCAGGAAGATCTGCCCGTCGGCATAGGCGAGACCGCGGTTGACGGTGTCGCAGCACATCACCGGGATGACGTCCGGATCCTGCTTGGGCTCATACTTCCAGACGATCTGCGCTTCCTTGTCGAGGTCGAGCGCATAGACGATGTTGGGGAACGGCGTATGGACGTACATCATGTTGCCGATGACGAGAGGCGAGCCCTCGTGACCGCGCAGCACACCCGTCGAGAACGTCCAGGCGACCTGAAGATCCTTGACGTTGCTCTTGTTGATCTGGTCGAGCTTCGAGTAGCGGGTGTTGGCGTAGTCGCCGGTCTGGATGACCCACTGGTTGGGGTCGTCGATCAGCTTCATCAGGTCGTCGTTCGCCAGAGCAGGCGCGGTGACCATGAGCGGCAGGGCCGCCACCATGGACGACCAAGCGGATCGCCTCATGCCAGTTCCTCCTTGCGTTTTCCCGAGAGTCGACACGCGCGTACGCACAGGCGCACACCCGCCGACTTCCTGTTATTGGGACCAACGCTCCCGACAGCGTGTCACGGCCTGCCGGACTTTGTCCGGTCATTGTCGCTGGGCATGGCGCCCGCTCGGCCTTCGAACCGGACGGCCCGCTCCCAAACGGGTCGCCGCTGCAGTCGGAAACTGAAGCGATCTTATGGTAGGCTTAGGCCGGTGACAATCCCCTTATATCGGCTCTGAAATCGAGGGGTTCTTGCCTTTCAGCACGGGAACTACTCCCACTCCAGCTCTTGGAAAGCCGCCGTCGCATTGCGCGGATTGAACTCCTCGAACAGCGCCCACATCTCGCGTTCGCTGAGGCCGGCGGTCTCCGCCGCAGCAGAGATCGAACGGCCTTCGGCGATCAGCGTCCGGACGTCGGAGGCGATTCGCGCGAGGTAGCGCCGCTGTGGCGCCAGCGCCTCCGGCCAGGCCATCACGCGCGGGCCGTGGCCGGGCACGACACGCGCCACCGGGCGTTCGGCGAGGCGGTCCATCTCGGCCAGCCAGCCGGTCAGCGAGCCGTCGATCGTCGGCAGGTGGCCGGCGAACAGCAGGTCCCCGAGGAACCAGGTGCCGGTCTCGACGTCCAGCACGGAGAGGTCGGCGTCGGTGTGCGCCGTCGGATGAGCCTCGAGCACCAGTTCGCGCCCGCCGAGATCGAGGCGCATCGTTCCCTCCACGGCGAGGTCGGGGGGCAGGAAGTCGCTCTGCGCAGCATCCGCGGGGGCGAGCTGGCGGTCGGCCTGCTCGCGGTAGAAGGGCGCGCGGGCGGCCAGCGCACGGGCGAGCTTGTGGTGACCGACGATCTTCGCCCCCTCGGCCGTGAAGGCGGCGTTGCCGGCGAGGTGGTCCGGGTGGACGTGGGTGTTGACGACGTAGCGCACTGGCTTGTCGGTGCGAGCGCGCACCGCCGCCAGCAGCCCCTGTCCCACGGCGACGCTGCCGCCGGTGTCGATCACCGCGACCGCGTCGTCGCCGATGATGAAGCCGAGGTTGGCGATGTCGCCGCGGTTTGCCGGCGCAATCAGCGCGAACGGCGCCTCATGGACGAACACGCCGGGCGCCACCTCTGCGACCGCGAGAGGGGCGACGGTGGTTGAAGTGGGAGGGGCGGACGCCCCCGGGGGGCTCGCTGTGCCGGCGGCCGGGGCGCCGTCCGCGGCGGCGACGGCCTCGACCGGCGCCACCGCCATCAGCGCCGCCGCCAGGGAGGCGGCGGCGAGAGCGTGCCTCACGAGCGGCCCGTGTCCACCGGGAAGGCGCCGGAGAAGACCTGGCCGTCGGTGTCGATCGCCTTCACGTCCAGCACCGGCGAGCCGTTCGAGACGAAATCGAAGGCGATGGTCGGATCCTCGCTCAGCGAGATGCCGCCCTCCATCTTCAGGAGCATCTGGCCGCCCTGGCTGATCTCGATGTCGTTGACGAAATGGGCCGGGATGTAGAGCTGGGTCAGCTGGTTCATCTGCAGGCCCGAATAGTTCGGGTGGCGGATCATGATCTGCGCCTTCAGGCGCTTGGCTCCGCCCGCATCCGCCGTGGTGCTGGCGGACGGCACCGCAACCGGCGTCGAGGTCGCCGCCTTTTCCGCGCCCTCGGGGAAGCGGACCTTCATCTTGCCGAGTTGGGCGAGCGCCGCGTCGGCGTCCTTCAGGGCCGGCGCCGAGCAGCCGCCGGAGGCCTTCACATAGCGCCGCGACATGTAGAGCGAGCCGTCATCCGCCTCGACGATGGCGCGCACCCACGAGTAGGAGTTGATGCGCACGCGCGTCGACACCGCCATCTCCGCCTGCGGCTCGCCGAAGGTGAAGGTGGCGGCGACGGGGGCCGGGTTCTCGTCGATGACGAGCGTCATCCGCTTCACCGTCCGCCCCTCGGGCAGCCGGGCGGTGACGTCGATCGGCACGATGGCGGCGTCATGGGCGCGGTAGGGCGCCTCGATCTCGACGATGCCCTCGCCGGCGGTGATCGCCGTGTCGCCGACGACATCGGCCCGGATCGCCTCCCAAGTCGTCTCGGCCGGCTCCTGGGCGGCCGGCTGAGCTACCTCCTGGGCCGAGGCGGGTGCCACGAGAAGGGTCGTGCCGAGGCCACCGGCGACCAGCGCCAGCGCCAGAGCTGCACTCTGAAGGTTTCGCCCGGTCGCCGTCATGATGTTCCCTCCTCGCGCCGGGATGCCACTGCCCCGGTCGTCGTCGTTGTCGTGGAGTTATTCCTATCACGTCCCGTCATTGTGCCCGAATCACGACGGGCTGACATCCGGGAAGGCACGGTGGTTCACGCCGGCGGCACGTCCCAGTCGAGGCGCTCGACGCCGCCGGCGCCGACGGTGGCGAGCGCATCGGCGACGCGCACACCGCCGACGCTGAGATCCGGCCGCAGCTCGGCGAGCGGCGCCAGCACGAAGGCGCGTTCCATCAGTCGCGGATGTGGGACCTCGAGACCTGGCTCGTCGATCGTGCGGCCGCCGAAGGTGAGGATGTCGAGGTCGATGATGCGCGGCCCCCAGCGCTCGGCGCGCCGGCGCCCGAGCGAAGTCTCGACCGCCAGGCAGGCGGCGAGCAGGTCGGCCGGCGACAAAGTCGTCTCGACGACGAGGCAGGCGTTGAGGAACCAGTCCTGCTCGGTGATGCCCCACGGCTCGGTCCGGTAGTAGCCGGAGCGGGCGACGACGCGCACGCCCGGCACCGCCGCCAGCCGCTCGACGGCACGGTCGATGTTCGCCCGCTTGTCGCCGACGTTGCCGCCGAGCCCGATCGCCGCCTCCACCTTCACCGGCTCAGGCGGCATCGGAGCCGCCCGGAGCCTCGCGCCGCCGGCGGACCGTCACGGCGACGTGGTCGAGGATGCCCTCGACCGGTGCGCTCGGCTTGCGCACGGTGACGACGCTCGCGGTGATCTTGTCGAAGCGCAGGAGCACCGCGCGGGCGATACGGTCGGCCAGGACCTCGATGAGGCTCACCCGCTCGCCCGCGACCACCTCGCCGACGACGTCGAGCAGCTTGTCGTAGCCGACGGTGTCGGCGAAATCGTCGCTTCGCCCCACCGCCGACAGGTCGATGTCCACCGTCAGGTCGACATAGAAGCGCTGGCCGAGCCGCTCTTCCTCCGGGTGCAGGCCGTGGCGGGCGAAGTAGGCGACGTTGGCAAGGGTGATCTGGTCTGTGATCTGGTCGCTCATCGCGCGTGTGTTCCCTTGAAGTCACCGCGCGAGATCACGTCGGCGATACGGCAGGCCTCGAAGTGGGCCCGCACGTCGTGGATGCGCACGATGTCGGCGCCGCCGGCGACCGCGAGGATGTGGGTCGCGAGCGTGCCATGGAGCCGGTCGCCGATCGGCTGGTCGAGCAGCTTGCCGATCAGCGACTTGCGCGAGGCGCCCACCAGCACCGGCAGCCCGAGGGCGCGGATCGCCGGCAGGCGGGCGATCAGCTCGACGTTCTGCTCGAGCGTCTTGCCGAAGCCGATGCCGGGGTCGAGCACGATCCGGTCGTCGGGAATGCCCGCCTTCTCGGCGATGACGAGCGAGCGCAGGAAGAAGCGGCGCACCTCGTCGACGATGTCGAGGGTGGCGTCGACCGTCGTGCGGTTGTGCATGATCATCACGGCGGCGCCGTGGGCGGCCGCGACGCGGGCGATCTCCGGCTCGCGCTGCAGGCCCCAGACGTCGTTGACAACGCTCGCCCCCAAGGACAGCGCCCGCTCGGCCACCGCCGCCTTGTAGGTGTCGATCGAGATCGGCACGGAAACGGCGGCCGCGACGGCCGGAATGACCGGAGTGATGCGGGCGAGTTCTTCCTCGGGACCGACCTCGGTCGCGCCAGGGCGGGTCGATTCGCCACCGACGTCGATGATGTCGGCACCCTCGCCCACCATCTGCCGCGCGTGCGCCACGGCCGCCTCGACGCCGGCGTGGCGGCCGCCGTCGGAAAACGA
Organism: Pseudoxanthobacter sp. M-2; assembly: GCF_046156265.1. NCBI lineage: Bacteria > Pseudomonadati > Pseudomonadota > Alphaproteobacteria > Hyphomicrobiales > Segnochrobactraceae > Pseudoxanthobacter > Pseudoxanthobacter sp. M-2. Next base: position 127,001 of record NZ_JAWDIR010000046.1, on the reverse strand, counting down.
GTCCGGCGTGACGTTGAGGATGCCCATCAGGAGGGTGCGCGTTCCGACCGGATGATCCAGCCGGCCGAGCCGCAGGATGCGGGTCATGGGGAAATCCTGTGCCGCGGCCCGGCGGCGGGCGGCGGCTCGGGGCGAAGGCAGGGCACGGCCACCGCCGGAGGAGGCCGGCGGCGCCGTGGAGGCGGAGGAGCGGCGATGGGCGTCAGAAGCAGCGGATCTCCGCCTCCGCCTGGGCCCGGCGCAGTTCGGCGACGATCTTGTTCATCACCGGCGAAGACTTGAACATCGACGTCTTCTCGCCCCCGACGCGGCCGACGCTGAGGATCGTCTCGGCCTGCACGTAGCGATCATAGGGCAGCACCGAGGCGATGACGTCGATCGAGCACGAGCAACGCTCGAGCGCCGTCCGCGTCTCGCCGTTCGCTGCCATGCAGCCGAACACATAGTCGGCGCGGGTGATGGTCGGATAGTCGTTCGGCAAGTCCGTCGGGGACTGGGCGGACGCGGGTGCGGCGATGGCGAGGGCCAGCGCGACGAGGACGGCGCCGAGCGCCTCAGCCTTTGGGAGCGGCACCGACATAGCGGATCTCCTCCTCGAGATAGGGCTCGCCCGTTCCGGCGAGCTGGGGGGTGACGGCGCGCAGGAGCACGAGCGAGCCCGGCACCTTGTCGGACACGACGAACTCATAGGTCTTCTCCACGAAGGCCCCGAGCTCGGCGCGATGGACGTCGTCGGCGAACGGCTTCAGGCGGATGCGCTCCGCCGGCACCTCGACGCCGTCGACGGTGACCGTCGTCGCCTCGACGTTGCCGGCGTCGCGGAAGGCCGCGCGGATCTTGTTGCGCAGATAGCGCGGATTGCCGCCGACGAGTTCCTTCATGACGTTCACGTCCGCCTCGAGGAACAGCATCACCAGCGGATTGCCGAGCATCTGCGAGAACGGCCCGGCCGGCTTGCGGCGATCGCCGGAGAACAGTTGCACGACGATCTCCCGCCGACCGTCGGGACCCGGCGTGCCGAGCGTCAGCTTGATGTCGTCCTCGAAGGCGCCGCCGAGCTTGGCCGGGTCGACGGTGTCGCGCTCATAACGGTAGGACAGCACCGTGCCGTCCGGCAGCGTGTTGAAGTGTGCATTCTCGAACAGGAGCGACGTCGCCGTCGCCTCCGCGGCCTTCGCCGGCGCCGCCGCGAACGTGGCGGCGAGGGCGGCGGCGATCAGGGTGCTCATCGTCAGGCGCATCGGGTACTCCAGTCGGACAGGTCGAGCGGTCGGCATCGCAGCGGGCGCGCGTGCGCTCGCTGCGGCCGGGCCGCCCGCGGTTCAGTCGGCGGCGAGCAGGAAGCCGCGGCCGCGGATGGTGCGGATCGGGGTTTCGCCGGAGCCGCCGTTGGGGCTGAGCTTGCGGCGCAGGTAGCCGATGTAGACGTCGACGACGTTGACGGCGGCGCCGCCCTGGCCCGCCCACATCGTCTCGAAGATCTGGCCGCGCGTCAGCGGCTTGCCGGCGTTGCGCATCAGCAGCGCCAAGAGCTCCGCCTCGCGTTCGGTGAGCGTCGCCCGATGCTCACCGCTGACGACCGTGCGGGTGCCGAGCTCGAGCACGAGGTCGCCGACCGCGAGCCGCCCGGTATCGTCGTCGCGACGGCGCACCTGCTGGACGGCGAGGCGGGCGAGCAGCTCGTCGAAATCGAAGGGCTTGGCGATGTAGTCGTCCGCCCCGGCCGCGAGCCCCTCCACCCGGTCGGGAACGGCGGTGCGCGCTGACAGCATCAGGATCGGGCTCGTCACGCCGATCTGGCGCAGCGAACGGCAGAGATCGAGGCCCGACGAGCCCTGCAGCATGACGTCGAGGATGACGGCGTCGAAGGACTGGTGCAGCGCCAGCGCCAGCGCCGCGTCGGCGCTCTCGACGAGCTCGACGGCGAAGCCCTCGGCCCGGAAGCCGCGCTGCAGGAAGCCGCCGATGTCCGGATCGTCCTCGACGACGAGGATGGCGGCGGTATCGCCCGCGACGGGCGGCACAGAACGGCCACCGCCGAGCGTCGGTCCGGCCTGATCCGACCGGACGTCCGCGCGCGCCGAAGCCCCCGGACCGATGCCGGAAACGCTCATCACGCCTGTCCTCCCATCACCATGACCGACGGATCGGCCGGACGGACTGCCGGCAGCCGCAGTGTGACCCGTGTTCCCGGCGGGCGGGCTCCCAATCCCGCTTCGCCGGAGGACACGGACTGCGCGCCGTCCGTCCCGGTCCCCGCCTGCGACCCATCCGGGCGCGCGGGGCTCTCGATTTCGACGGCGCCATGATGTTGATCGACGATCCACTTGGCAAGCGACAGGCCGATGCCATAGCCGAGCCCGCGCTCGGCACTGTCGCCGCCCCGATAGAACCGCTCGAAGACGTGCGGCAGCACCTCCGCGGCGATGCCGGGTCCCTCGTCGACGACAGTCACCGCGATGGTATCCCCGCCCGCGCGCGCGAGGACCCCGACGGTGCCTCCCGGCGGCGAGTGGCGGACGGCATTCTCCAGCACCCCGGCGACGACTTGCCGCAGCCAGTCGGCATCGCCGTGAGCGGTGCAGCCGCTATGCGGCAGCGTCGCCTCGAGCCGGACGCCGGCGGCCCGCGCAAGGGCCGAGACGTCCTCGACGGCCTCCGACACCATCCGGGCTACGTCGAAATCGGCGTCGGCGAGCTCGATCTGGCCACTCTCCGAGCGCGCCACGCGCAACAGGTCCTCGACGCGGCGGCGGAGGCGGCGGCCGCGCTGACGGATCGTCGTCAGCGCCGCCCGGTAGACCGGCTCCGGGTTCTGGGCGGCGCGCAGCGTCACGTCAGCCTCGCCGAGGATGACGGTGAGCGGCGTGCGCAACTCGTGGCTGACATCGGCGAAGAAGCGCCGGCGGGCGGTGTCGGTCTCCTCGAGCGCGCGGTTGGCGGCGCGCAGGTCGGCGGTGTTCGCCTCGATGATCTCGGTGAGCCGCGCCCGGTCGGCGTCGACGCGGGCCTCGCGCCGGGCGAGGCGCGACGCCATGCGGTTGACGCTGAGCATCAGCAGGCTGAGCTCGTCGCGGCCGCCGATCGCGAGGCGGGTGTCGAAGCGGCCCGCGCCGATGTCGCCCACCGCCCGCGCGACGGCGGCGGCGCGCGTGGCCACCGGCCGCACGATGCCGAGATAGACGAAGCCGGCGAGCAGCAGCACGGCGCAGACGGCGGCGACGCCGAGCATCGTCAGCCGGCCGCGCAGAGACTTCGTCTCGGTCTGTGCGAGCGATGAGGTGCGGCGCTCCTCATCGATGAGTTCGGCGAGCAGCGGCGCGAACGAGGTGGCGAAGGTGTCGAGCATGGCGCGCAGCCGGCCGGCATCGGCGGCGGGGTCGCCGGCGTGGCCGAACACCAGCGGCTGTACCTGGCGGTCGAGCGACTGGAAGCGGGCGCGCATTCGGGCGAGTACGATCGAGCGCGTCGCGACCATCGTCTTGCCGTCGGCGTCCGGGGTGCGGTCGATCTCGGCGCGCAGGGCGCCGTCGAGGTCGACGAAGGCGCGCTCGACCTGGACGCGGGCGCTGTCGAGGCGCGTCCCGGCGACGTCGGCACCGCCGCCCTGCGGCGCCGTGGCGGCCGGCGCCAGCGCTTGCAGCAGCAGCACCGCATAGTCGGAGACGCGGGCCGACAGCGCACCGAGGAGCTCGACCCGGCGGTGCGCCGCCGCCGCCGTGTCGATGTCGCGCGTCGCCGCCGAGATGCCGACGACGAGCGCCACCGCCGCCGCCATGGCGACCAGCGCGAGCAGGCCGACGGCGAGCAGGAAGCGGGCGCGCAGCGAGCGCAGCAGGGTGAGCGCGCGCCTCATCGCCGCCGGCCACCCGCGCAGGGGCGCTCCGTCGCCGGGACGCGGCGAGGCCAGGTTCGTGGTGCGTGCCGCACGGCTCCCGATCCGTGGGGGTATCACCGCCGGCGGCGGCGATCGTCACCCGCGGCGCAGTAGAGGCCGAAAGCGGCCGTCACGCCAAGCCCCCCGGGAACAATGCCCCGAAGATCACCGTGCCGAGCGCCCGCAAACGACGGTCGAGCCTGCCAGGCCCCGCCTCACCCGCCGAGTCACCGGGCGACGATCGGGCGTCTCAGATCTCGCGGCCGTCCATGCCGGGAATGGCGCAACGCCATTTCTTGATGACGAACTGCGGATGATCCCCGGCCCACTGGGCGAGATGGGGCATCGCCTTCGCCATGCAGAGCGACTGCGGCACGGGCTCCAGCGCGACCGAGAGGTGCTGTTCCTCGCAGACGGCGGCATTGGCGACGAGGCAGACGAAGACGATGAGTTCCACGGGCTTTCCCCTCGGGCAGCGGTCGCTGCGCGGAGCGGGCGCGGCTAGCCGTGAGTGCCGCGCCGAAGCCCGCCGATCGCCGGGTTTGACGGGAACTTTTACGCGCCTCGGCGGGAATGGATGCCCTCTGCGACATCACATCCCTGCGACTGGACCGTCAGACCGGCCACTCCTTGCGTGAGCGGTCGGCGCAGCGCCAGCGCTTGACCACGAGCTTCGGATGCTCGCTCGCCCACTGCGCGACGATCGGCATCGCCTGCATCATGCAGGTGGCCGGCGTGATTCGCGCCTCCGGATCGAGGCCGATCGAGCGGTCCTCGCAGGGGTGGGCGGCGAGCAGGGCACAGACGGTGATGACGATTTCCACGGCAGGTCGCTCCATGGACCGCCGGCTGGTCGAACAGCCTCGGCGGCCGGGTTGACCTCGCGCGTCTCGCTCCCCCGGGGGGCTGGTCCAAGACCGCCCCGCCACGACGGCCCCGTTCTTCGCGGGAACCGCTGTCTCGTGCCTAAGAACCTGCAGGAAGAATGCCAGCTAGCCCTCACGATCGCGCGAGCAGCCTGCAGCAACCGTCACCGTGCGGCAGCAGACCGGCCGCGGGCGACGGCGCTGCATCGCCGCGCACGGTGTCGCCTGGGGCGGATGCGAGGTGGACGGATTGGGTCCCGGGCCCGGCCGGAGCGCCACGGGGGTGATGCCGTCGCGGGATCTCTGCCGAAGGCGTCCCGGATGCTCAGGCGGCGAGCAGAATCTCGCCCAGGCCCAGGGCAGCCATGTCGCCCTGCAGGCGCAGCACGCGGCGGGGCACCGCCGGCGGAGCGGCGAGGCCGAGCGTCGCGACCCAGGCGGCGAGCATCGGCAGCACCTGCAGGTCGTGCTCGCCGCAGGACACGAAGGTCGGCAGCGGCGGTGCATCGAGAGCGCCGGCGATGAGCGTGCCACGCTTCATCAGCACCCCGGCGTCGGCTCCGAAGCGCGTGGCGAGGATGGTGCCGGCGATCATCCGCGATCCGGCCTCGGGCCCACAGGCGCCGGCGACGATCAGGCCGCGGCGCATGCGGTCGCCGCAGCGCGGCCCCGCCGTGCCGCCGATGGTGAGGATGCCGCCGGCCATGCCGGCCATGCGACCGGGCAGCGCCCCGCCGGCGCGCTCTGCAGCATCGCCCGCGACCGACACCCGCCCCTCCGTGAGCCCGGCGGCGAGCCAGGGTCCGGCCGAGCCCTCGACATCGAGACGCCCGCCGCGCATGCCCGCGCCGGCGCGGGCGCCGACGTCGCCGACGACGCGGATCGCGCCGCCACCCATGCCGGCGCCGACCGAATCGAACAGCAGCGAGCCGCCGTCGATGACGATGGTCTCGGCGTCACCGGCGCGGACGGTGAAGAGATCGCCGACGGTGAGGCCGTCGCGACCGCCGACCAGCGGCCACTTCGCGATCTCCCGCGGCTTCAGCCCCGCGAGCTTTTCCGGCGTCAGCGGTGCGAGGTCGACCCGGACCGCCGGGGGCGCCTTCAGGGTGAAGGTGAGCGCGCCCATCAGACGAGGTCCTTCAGATGGAAGTGGTGGCGACCGAGCTTGCCGCCATAGTTGCCGGCGGCGATGCGGCGCAGACCCGATTCACGGCCAAGGGCCGCCGCCGCGTGCAGCCCGGCGCGCATCGCCTCCTGCACGGCAGCGAACGACAGCCCGTCGATGACGATTTCGAGCACCGCCTCGATCTCCGGATCGAGGGCGCTTTTGACGCCGCCCTTCAGCGTCGGGCAGTAGGCGTCGTTGGTGGACGCGGGTTGGCCCTTGTACTTCGAGCCGACCTTGGAGCCCGACCGCACCACGCCGCCGGGGAACGGCATGATGACGTCCGGCACGTCGCGCATCGCCGTCACCGCCGCTTCCGCGGCGGCGCGGGCGCCGGCCCGCGAGGTGGCGAGGAACAGGAGGTTGCCGCCGCCGACAGCGCCTTCGACCGCAAACGTGTGGTGCTCGACGAGGAACTCGCCGTCCATCACCGGCACGCGCCAGTAGCGGCGGCCGGCGATCTGCTTGGCGATCTGGTGGCCGTCGCCGAAGTAGCGCAGGCTCGCCCCGAGCTTGATCGGCGTGCCGTCGGGCAGGCCGGCGAAGCAGGCGGTGCCGGCGCAGGTGAGCACGCACTGGCCGACGCGGGTGACGATCTGCGTCTCGCAGATCTGCGGCGAGAAGCCGAACAGGAGCACCCGCACACCCGGGCGGCCGTCCGGCGTCTCGTCGGGCGTAAGCTCGCGCTCGATGCCGGCCTCGCAGCCGCAGGCGATGACGGAGGTGGCGAAGCCCGTCATCGAGACCGCGGCGACGCGCGCCCACTCGAGGGTGTCGGCGGTGATGACGACGCCGGTGGCGGCCATATCGAAGGCCTCGGCGAAGCCCTCGTCGATGCCAATGCCGTTGACCTTCAGCTTCGGCATGGATGCACCCGGAACGGTTCGTCGCGGCCGATCGCGCCGGCCGGCACCGTGAACTGCCGCGTGTCGGTGCCGTAGAGGTCGCCGAGCCGGCCGTCGATCTTTCGCACGATCCCCTTGTCGAAGCCGGGCTCGACGGTCTCGGCGCGGCCGAAGCGGTACTCGGTCACCTCGCCATCGCGGACGACGAGATGACCGTCCTTGAAGACCAGCGCCGCCCTCTCGAACATCGCGGTGCGGTCGGCAGTGTCGGTGTAGACCGACACGTCGGCGATCGAGCCGGGCGCGAGGTGGCCGCGGTCGGTCAGGCCGAGCAGGCGCGCCGGTGCCGCGCGCGTCATGATCGCCACTTCCTGAAGCGTGAACTCGCGGGTGATCGAGGGCAGCGCCGACAGCGCCATCGCCGCCTTCGGCAGGCCGGCGATGTAGCGGGCGCGCTCGTCGCGGTCCATCAGGAGGTGCAGGATCTTCGGGTAGGTGGTGAACGGCGCGCCGTTCGGATGGTCGGTGGTGAAGAACACCTGCCAGGGGTCGTGCGCCGACAGGAAGATCTCGAGCCCGATCGCCCACTGCAGGGCGTTGATGACGTTCGAGGCCTTGTAGTGGAACGGCACGATGCCGCCGCCGTTGCCCTCGCCGTCCCAGACGATCCACTTGTTCGGGCTGGCGAGCGCGTGGGCGGAGTATTGCCGCAGCGAATCCGACGAGATCGTCACCGTCTGGCCGAACATCACCTGACCGACGTCGACCGTGACGTTCGGGTTGAGGTTGAGGGAGCGGATCAGTTGCTGCGCGCCGGAGGAGAAGCCGCGCTTGCCCTCGCGCCCATAGGCGTAGAACTGCACGTGGGCGAGGTGCAGCGGCAACCCGTCCGCCGCCTCGATCGTCTCGGTCAGCGTCTCGATGGCGCCGGCGACGCCGAGATTGTTGCAGTGCAGGTGCAGCGGATGGCGGATGCGCAGGTCGACCACCGCCTGCTGCAGCGCCTTGAAGATCTGCCGCGACGACAGCCCGTAGGACGGGATGACGTCGTCGAGGCCGAAGGTGCGGACGTTGTCCTTGAAGGCGGCCGAGCCGCCGGCGTTGATGCACTTGACGCCGATCGCCCGGCTCTTCGCCACCACCAGCCCGACATAGTCGGCGATGGCGTCGCGGCCGGCCTTGTCGCGCATCAACCCGAGCAGCACCTCGTCGTTGCCGAGCACCGACAGGGTCGCCTTGTCGAGGATCGGCAGGTCGGCGAGCTCGAGGTGCGCCTGCAGCGCCTGCGACGGGGCGACGGCCGGCTCGACGACCGTGGTGAAGCCCATGCGGGCATAGAGCCGGCCGGTCTCGTAGCTCGACCAGCGGGCGGTGCCGAACGGCTGGCCCTCCGGCGGCGCCTCGGTGCCCTCGTGCAGCTCCGGCAGCAGCAGCCGCGACAGCGTGACGTTGCCGCCGGCGACGTGACTGTGGATGTCGATGCCGCCGGCCATGACGACCTTGCCGGAGACGTCGTGGACGGCATCCGGCTCGGTCCCGCGCGGCGGCCGCGCGACGATGCGGCCGTCCTGCATCCAGATGTCATCGATCTCGTCGCGGTCATGCGCCGGATCGATGACGCGGCCGCCCTTCAATCGGATCAGCATGGCGCGCCACCCTTGCCGGAGAGCCGGAGATGGATCGCCTCGATCACCGCCGCCACCGTCGGCGCGCCATCGGCGGCGGCCTTGCCGCGCGGCGCCGCCACCGGCGTGAGCGTGTTGGTGCGGGCGTCGTGGAGAACGGCGTCAGCGGTGCGGTCGGGCCGGCGCACCTCGATGACGACGGCCGGCGGCGTGGCGAAGCGGGTGCCGGCGGCGACCAGCGCCACCGTCGGCGGCGACTGCGTCCACGTCGGTGCGCCGGGCGTCATCGCGGAAATCCACAGCGCCGCGTCGGCCTCGCCGCTCGCCACCATGCGGTCGACGTCGAAGCGCCACGGATCATGGGTGGCGATGCCGCCGGGAAAGCCGAGCGGCGGCGGGAAGCCGGTCGTCCAGGCGCAGGCGAGCACGGTCCCGGCGGCGTTGTCGTCGCCTGGGAATGGCACGGCGGCAAAGCGCGTGGCGGCGTTGAGATCACGCACGAGGCCGGCGGCGGCCTCCACGGCGAGACCGTCGAGATCGGCCGCGTCCCAGACGACGACGCCGTACTGGGCGGCCGCGAGCGTCTTCACCGCCTTGTCGAGATCACGCAGGCCGGTGCGACCGAGACGCGCCGCGTCCACCGGTCGCCCGCCGACGCGGGCCTTCAGCGCCAGCAGCGTGTCGCGCACGCCGAGACCCTTGATGTCGAGCGCGAGCAGCGTTCCCCCCGCGTCCAGCGCCGCCGCAGCCTTCGCCGAGGCGGCGAGGCTCACGACCGTCCGCGTCGGCGCACCATCCCGGCCGAACACCTCGGCGAGCCAGCCGGCGCGGGCGGCGAGATCGCCGACGAGCAGCACGGTGTCGGCTCGCCGTCCGGCCTCGGTCGGGGTGGCGAACAGGAGCCCGGTCTCGGACAGCACGGCGATGTCGCGCGCCAGCGCCGGACCGGCGCTGTGGCCGACGGCGGCGCGCAGGTGCTCGGCGAGCTTGAGCGCCGCCCGCACGCCGGCAATGTCGGTGCCGAGCCCGGCGACGACGGGCGCGCGCCCGGCCGACAGCACCGCCGCCGCCCGCTCGATCGCGTCCTCGAAGCTCGCCGCCTCGCCGTCGATGCGCACGCTCATGGCAGGCGCGGGCTCCCCGCGGTGCACGCGCAGCGGTGGGGCGCCCGTGGCCGGGCGCCCGCGCCCGCATCTCGGAGGCCGGTCATGTGTCGTACTTGACGTAGGCGAAGCGGAGGTCGCCCTGCGGGGTGCCCTCGAGGCCCGATCCCTCGGTGCCGGGCTGCCACTGCACCACCTCCTCGATCTTCTTCGCGAGCGCGAAATCCTTGTCGGTGATGCCCTTGGCCGAGTGGGTCTGCAGCCGCACCTCCACCCACGCATAGGACGCGGTGAGGTCGGGATGGTGCCAGGCGGCCTCGGCGAGGTGGCCGACGGTGTTGATCACCATCAGCGTCCCCTTCCACGAGGCGGTCTTGTAGGTGCGGCGGATCCAGCCGTCCTCGAAGCGCCACTGCGGCAGCTCGGCGGCGAGCTTCGCCGTCACCTCCTCCGGCGTGTAGACGCGTTCTTTCCTCGCGTCGGACATCGCGATCCATCCTCCCTCGGCCTGGCGCCGGCTGCACGGACGACGGACGCTCCCAAACGCCCGGCGGCCGTGATTTGCCTCGCGCCCGCGGCTTTGCCACACTCGTGGCGCCCGCGGACGGGCATTGTTGCCGGCCGATCTTAGTCGTTCGTCGCAAGCCGTCTAGGGTGATCCCGGGCCGCGACGTCGGGTCGAGGCGAGCACCGACGGCGGAGCGAGGTCGACGACACCCATGGACGACATCGCCGCCCCGGCCGCCGACGCGGCGCCGGACGCCACCGAATCCGACCCGATGGCGCTGCTGCGCCGGCTCGCGCGCGGCTTCGTACCGGACCTCACCGACCGCGCCGCCAGGCGTGCCACCACCGCCCGCGTCAGCGCGCCGGCGCGGCTGCATTTCGGCTTCCTCGACCTCAACTTCTCGCTCGGCCGCCGCTTCGTCGGGCTCGGCATGGCGGTGGACTCGCCCGCGACCGTGCTGTCGCTCGCCCGCGCCCCCGACGGGACACTGAGCGCCGAGGGGCCGGAAAGCCTGCGCGCCCGCGACCATCTCGCCCGCCTCGTTGCCGAGCACGGCGCCCGCTCAGGCTTCCGCCTGACGATCGAGCGCGCCATTCCGCCGCACGCGGGACTCGGCTCCGGCACGCAGCTCGCGCTCGCGGTGGCCGCCGCCTATGCGGCGCTCGAGGCTCCGGCCGCCGAGGCGACCCATCTCGCCCGCGAGCTCGGCCGCGCCGAGCGCTCGGCGATCGGCTTCGCCGCCTTCCGCGCCGGCGGCGTCGTGCTGGACGGCGGCCGAGGCCCCGCCACCGAGGTGCCGCCGATCATCTCGCGGCTCCCCTTCCCGGACGACTGGCGCGTTCTGCTGATCTTCGACGGCGCCCGCGTCGGCGTGCACGGCGAGGAGGAGCGTGCCGCCTTCGCGACGCTGCCGCCCTTCCCCGAGGAAGCGAGCGCGGCGCTCTGCCGTCTGGTGCTGGTGCGCGCCCTTCCCGCCCTCGCGGAGGAGGACTTCCCCGCTTTCGCCGCCGTCATCGGCGAACTGCAGGCGCGCGTCGGCGACCACTTCGCCCCCGCCCAGGGCGGCGGCCGCTTCGCCAGCGCCGACGTCGCCGAGGTCCTCGCCTGGCTCGGCCGCGAGGGTCACGCCGGCCTCGGCCAGACCTCGTGGGGACCGACGGGATTCTGCCTCGTCCCAGACGCCGCGGCGGCCGAACGACTTGCGGAGACGGCGCGGGGCCGTTACGCACATCGGCCTCAGCTTTCGTTCGCGGTGGTGCGCGGCCGCAATACCGGCGCACGCATCACCGTCCGGTAGGGCCTCCCCGGCTCCACCTTCGAAACCGCACCACCGCCGGCGTGCAGCCGGCGGCCGACAGGCGAGCGGCGCGGCCGATTTCGGCCGGACCGCCTGTCGCAACCAGAAAATCACCAGCAGCGCTGGGCTCGCACGCGCGGGTCCAATCGTTCGGCCGACGGGAGGCGTTCGATGGGCAATCCCCACATCCTTCACATGATCACGCCCTTGAAGCACATGAGCCCGTTCGACGTGAACATGGCGCTCGATGCCGGCTTCGACGCGGTCATCCCCTACACCCAGGTGACGCTCGAGGAGGTGCGCGGCCTCGTCCAGGACGCGATCTTCTCGCGCTCGCCGTCCGACGCCTCCCGCACCGGCCTGTTCATCGCCGGCAAGAACGCCAGCCTCGCCCTCGACATGGCGGAGGCCGCCCAGGAGGCGATGGTCGGGCCGTTCCAGCTGTCGATCTTCGCCGACCCGGCCGGCTCCTTCACCACGGCGGCCGCGATGGTGGCGATCGTCGAGGCGGAGCTGAAGAGCCGCCACGGCCGCAGCCTGAAGGGCGCCAAGATCGCGATCTTCGGGGCGACCGGCGTCGTCGGCACCTCGTCGGGCGTCATCGCCGCGCTCGAGGGCGCCGACGTGACGCTCGTCGGCTACGACGGCCCGACCCGCGTCGGCCGCCTCGCCGACGAGATCAAGATCCGCTTCGGCGCGCCCGCGCGCGGCGCCGACGGATCGAGCGCCGAGAAGAAACGCGCCGTGGTCGCCGAGGCCGACGTGGTGTTCTGCGCCGCCGCCGCCGGCGTGCAGGTGCTATCGGCCGCCGATCTCGCCGCCGCGCCGAACCTGCTCGTCGCAGCCGACGTCAACGCCGTGCCGCCAGCCGGCATCGAGGGTCTCGCCATCGACGCGCGCGGCGCGCCGATCCCAGGCTCGAAGGCCGTCGGCGTCGGGCCGCTCGCCATCGGCGACGTCAAGTACAAGACCGAATCCGGCCTGTTCAAGCGCATGATCGCGTCCGACGAGGTGCTCAACCTGGACTTCCGCGATGCCTTCGCGCTCGCCCGCGAGATCGTCGGCTGACGGGCCGATCCTGGTCGTCGCCGTGTCCGCCCGCGCCCTGACCGAGGCCGTCGTCCGAAGCGGCCGCCCCGTCATCGCCGTCGACCTGTTCGGCGACGCGGACACGCGCGCCGCTGCGACCGCGCACGCCGTGGTGCCGGGCTCGCTCGACGACGGGCCGGACCTCGCCGCCGTGATCGCCGCCGGCGAGCGCCTCGCTGCCGCGCACGGCGAACCGGCCGGCGTCGTCGTCGGCTCGGGCTTCGAGCACCGGCCGGACGCGCTGGCGGCACTCGGCGAGCGCTGGCCCCTCCTCGGCTGCCCGCCGGATGCGGTTGCGGCGGTGAAGAACCCGGGCCGTCTCGCCACCCTCTGCGCTGACCTGTCGATCCCGCACCCGGAGATCGCCGCGACGTCGCCGGCGGACCCCAACGGCTGGGTCGTCAAACGCGCCGGCGGCAGCGGCGGGGCGCACGTCGTGCCAGCGACGGTAGTGGCGGCAACCGGCTTTGCCGACGGCCATTACTGGCAGCGTCGCGTCGACGGCCGGTCGATGTCGGCGACGATCCTCTGCGACCGTGTTGGTGCTCGCCTCATCGGCGTCTGCGCCGCCGCCTTCGCCCCGACGCCAGCAGCGCCCTACCGTTTCGGCGGCCTCGCCGGCCCCGTCGCCGTCGCCACCACCCTTGCCGCAGAGATCACCGCCGCCGCCGATCGGCTGGCGCGGACCGCAGGCCTGCGTGGCCTGGTCGGCCTCGACCTCGTCGTCGACGGCGCGCGCTGGTGGCTGATCGAGGTGAACCCCCGCCCGACCGTGGCGCTGGACGTGCTCGACCGCGGTATGCCGCCGCTGATGGCGCTGCACATCGCGGCGTGCGAGGCGACATCCGCGACCGGTGAGGGATCGGCGACACCCGCGGCGCCCGCCTGGACACCGCCCGCGACGACGGCCGCCACCGCCCTCGTCTACGCGCCGGCGGACGGCGTCACCGTCGCCGCCGACTGGCCCGACTGGGTTGCCGACCGCCCGCTTCCCGGCACGGCCATCCCGGCCGGCGCACCGATCTGCACCGTGCGGGCGGAGGGCGACGACGCCGGCGCACGCACCACCCTTCTTGAACTCCGCGCCCGCTCCGCCATGACGTTGGCGTTCGGCGAAAAGACCAAGCACTAGAGCGCCCTAGAAGAACAACGAGACACTCGAGGGAGACGACCGTGGCAGAAGCGCATGAAGGGGCCGAGAGCCGACCGCGTCCGAGCGGGCGCGGCGACCGGCCGAGCGTCGGAGAGAGCGTCGCGCCGCTGGTCGCCACGCTCGTCGCCGACGCCGCGCGGCTGCGCGTCGCGGTCTCCAGGGGTTTGCTCGGCGAGACGCTGATCGACGCCGGCGCGAAAGCCCCGGGCGGCATCGAGGCCGGCCTCCGCCTCGCCGAGATCTGCCTCGGCGGGCTCGGCCGCGTCACGGTCGAAAGCTCCTCGGCGACGCCGCGCTGGCCGTTCACCCTGACGGTGCGCACCTTCGATCCTGTGCTGGCCTGCCTCGGCAGCCAGTATGCCGGCTGGAGCCTGTCGCACGAGAACTACTTCGTCCTCGGCTCCGGCCCCGGCCGCGCCCGTGCCGCGGTGGAGGACCTCTTCGCCGAGCTCGGCTACCGCGACGACTCCGATCGTGCCGTGCTGGTGCTGGAGTCCGACGCCCCGCCGCCGCCGCCGCTGGTCGAGAAGATCGCTGCCGAGACGGGCCTGACGCCGGACCGGCTGACCTTCCTCTACGCCCCCACCCAGAGCCTCGCGGGCTCCGTGCAGGTGGTGGCGCGGGTGCTCGAGGTGGCGCTCCACAAGGCCCACACGCTGCACTTCCCGCTGGAGCGGATCGTCGACGGGATCGCCTCGGCGCCGATGGCGCCGCCGGTGCCGGACTTCGTCGCCGCGATGGGGCGCACCAACGACGCCATCATCTATGGCGGCCGCGTGCAGCTCTTCGTCACCGGTGACGACGTGGCGGCGGCCGACCTCGCCGCCCGCCTGCCGAGCCGGACGGCGAGCGACTACGGCGCGCCCTTCGCCGAGATCTTCAAGCGCTTCGGCGGCGATTTCTACAAGATCGACCCGATGCTGTTCAGCCCGGCCTCGGTGATCGTGACCAACCTCGACAGCGGCGTCAGCCACCACGCCGGCGCGATCGACCTCGCCCTTCTCGACGCCTCCTTCGGCTGACGATGGGCACCGGGCCGGACGTCGCACTGTTCATCTCGGGGGCCGACTGGCACGCCCGCCGGCTCGTGCTGGCGCTGCGCGCCGCCGGCGCCGCGGTGACGCGCACGTCGCTGACGCGCTGCCGCTTCTCGACCAATCATCCCGCCGGCCTCGACATCCCCGGCTTCCCGGATCGGCTTCCGGACGCCGTGTTCGTGCGCACCATCGACGCCGGCAGCTTCGAGGCGGTGACGCTGCGCCTCGGGCTGCTGCACGCGCTCGCCACCGCGGGCGTTCCAGTGTGGAACGCGCCGCGGGCGATCGAGGCGTGTGTCGACAAGGCCCAGACCACCTGGCGCCTGCAGCGTTCCGGCCTGCCGACGCCTGCCACCTGGGCGCTCGAGTCCCACGAAGCGGCGAGCGCGCTGGTGGCGGCGGAGGCGACGGCGGACCGGCCGCTGGTGCTGAAGCCGCTGTTCGGCTCGCAGGGCAAGGCGCTCCGGCTCGTGACCGGGGCCGACGACCTGCCTCCGCCGGAGGCAGTCTCCGGCGTCTACTATCTGCAGCGCTTCATCGGGCCGGCGTCCGGCACGGCAGGCTTCCACGACCACCGCGTCCTCGTCGCCGGCGGCCGCTCGCTCGCCGGCATGATCCGCCGCGGCACCGGCTGGATCACCAACATCAAGCAGGGTGCCAGGGCCGAAGGGTGGGCGCCCGACGCCGAGGCGGAGCGCCTGGCGGTCGCCGCCGCCGCCGCGGTCGGCGCCGACTATGCCGGCGTCGATCTCATCGCCGACGGCGCGGGCGGCTATCTGGTGCTCGAGGTGAATTCCATGCCGGCCTGGTCGGGCCTGCAGACCGTCACCGGCTTCGACCTCACCGGGGCGATGGTGGATGCGTTCCTCGCCGACGTCGCCGCCCGCACCGGCCTCGGTCGCGCACCGCTGCGCGCCGTCGGCCCGTGAGCCCACGCCGATGCGCCGTCCCGCCCTCGCCCCGGAGATCATCGCCGCCGCCTTCGTCGCGGCCTGCGAGGACGAACTCGCGGCGCTGAAGCCCGGCAACGTCCACCGCTTCGCAGACGGCCACCGCATGACCGTGGCCGACTTCGAGGCCTCGGCCCAGGCGGCAGCACCGGTACTCGCAACTGCGGGCACCTCGGTCGGGACCCGCATCCTCGCCGCCGTCGAGGCGACCCGGGCGGCCGTCGGCACCAACACCAACCTCGGCATCGTGCTGCTGTGCGCGCCGCTCGCCGCCGCGGCGGAAGGCCCCGGCCTGCTGCGCGAGCGGCTGAAGGCGGTGCTCGCCGCCCTGACGGTCGACGATGCCGACGCGGCCTTCCGGGCGATCCGGCTCGCCGCCCCGGCCGGCCTCGGCGAGGTGCCCGGCTACGACGTTGCAGATGCCGCGACCATCGACCTGCGCGCCGCAATGGCGGTGGCGGCGCCGCGCGACCGCATCGCCCACCAGTACGTCACCGGCTTCGCCGACGTGTTCTCCACCGCCCTGCCGTTGTTCCGCACCGCCGTCACCGTCCTGCGCGACCGGGCGGCGGCGACGACGCTCCTGCATCTCGGCCTGCTCGCGGCGATCCCCGACACCCACGTCGCCCGCAAGCACGGTACGGCGGCGGCGGAGGCGCTGAGGGCGGAGGCGGCAGACATACTGCGGGTGATCGGGCGCGATCCGCGGCCGCACGAGGTCGGCCTGCTCGCCTTCGACACCGACCTGAAGCGACGCGGCCTCAATCCCGGCACGACGGCTGATCTGGTGGTGGCGACGCTGTTCGCCGAGCGGCTCGGCGGCTGAAGCGGCGGCGCCGCCCGGCCGCTCAGGCCGCGGCGAGCGCCGCCTCGGCAGCAGCGAGGTCCTCGATCGCCGCACCGACGGACTTGAACAGCGTCACCTCTTCGGCGTGACGCCGGCCCGGGTGGCCACCGCCGCAGAGCTCCGCGAGCTCGGCGGCGATGTCTTCGTGCCGGAACACGCCCCGCTCGATCGGCTGCAACAGGTCGCCCGCCTCGGCGAGCGCCCCGGCGCGGGTGTCGACGAACACCGTCGCCCGCGCCACGGCGGCGTCGTCGGCCTCGCGCATGTCGGGGCGGAAACCGCCGACGAGGTCGAGGTGGACGCCCGGCTTCAGCCAGTCGCCCCGCACCAGCGGTGCGGTGGAGAGGGTGGCGCAGGAGACGAGGTCGGCCTCGCGCACCGCCGCCTCGAGATCGGTGACGGCCTGCACGGTGAGACCGGGCCGGTGGAAGCGCCCCACCAGCGCCTCAGCCGCCGCCGGCGAGCGGTTCCAGATTGCAACCTCGGCGATCGGGCGGACGCTGGCGTGGGCGGCGATCAGGAAAGGCGCGAGCGCGCCGGCGCCGACCATCACCATGCGATAGGCGTCGGCGCGGGCGAGATGGCTCGCGGCGAGCGCCGAGGCGGCGGCGGTGCGCCGCACGGTCAGGGCGAGGCCATCGAACTGCGCGATCGGCTCGCCGGTGGCACCCGACATCAGCATGTAGGTCCCGGCGACGGCGGGTCGGCCGCGGCTCGCATTGTCGGGGACGACGGTGACCACCTTGACGCCGATGACGCCGTCCTCGGCGCTGTCACCGTAGCGCCAGGCCGGCATCAGCAGCAGCGTCGCGGTGGCGGCGCCGGGACGCTCGACGGCGTGATGATGACGCTCGGGTGAAACGGCGCCGGAGCGGAACGCATCGGCGAGCGCCTCCACCAGAACGGTGGGCGGGATCAGGCGGTCTAGATCCGCGGCGGTGAAGAAGCGCACGCGCGGGCCGGTCAGGCGGCGCGGCGGCCGAGGGCGGGCGGCCCGGCAGGAGCCGGCAGCGCCGGCCCGGCGGGTGTGGATGCCGGCGCCGCGGCGGCGCGCGCCTCGGCACGCTCGGCCTGGCGCTGCCAGCGCACGGCATCATTGTGCTCGCGGCGGGCGGAGCGGCGATAGCGGCCCTGGTTCAGCCACACCGCGACGCCGCCGAGGATGACACCGATCGCGAGCGCACCGAAGGCGACGAAGAACAGCGGCAGGTCGACCGAGAGCGCGTCGGAGCCGGGGTTGAACGGGTCGATGGACAGGCGCACCGGCGCCCGGTTCGCCACGGCGAGAACGACCAGCAGGATCGCCAGCGGTCCGAAGATGAGGACGGCGAGGAAGCGTTTCATGCCGATCGTCTCTCCCTGCGTTCCGCCGTCGGCGGCACGCGCGGCCGCCGGCACGGGGTCAATCGTCGCGGCCGCCGTTGAGGCGCTCGCGCATTTCCTTGCCGGTCTTGAAGAACGGCACGTACTTCTCCGCCACCGAAACTTGCGTACCGGTGCGGGGGTTCCGCCCGGTGCGCGCCGGCCGGTTCTTCACCGAGAACGCTCCGAAGCCGCGCAGCTCCACCCGGTCGCCGCGCGCCATCGCATTCACCACCTCGTCGAGGATGGCGTTGACGATGTTCTCGACGTCGCGCTGGTAGAGGTGGGGGTTGCGTTCGGCGATCTTCTGGACGAGCTCGGACTTGATCATCGTGTCGCCCCCTCGAAGCGATCGCCTCGCTCCAGGGCCGGAGCCTGCCAAAGCGACCTCAGACCGTCAAGGCGGCCCTCCCCCTCGACGATCGGAAATCCCGCCGATTCCAGCAACGTCCGCGCGAGCGAGCGGCCGAAGCCCTCGCCGAGGGCCGAGAGGAACGGCACGCCCGAGCCTTCCGACGGCAGGCGCCAGTCGCGCACTGGCAGGTCGGCGTTGACGCCACGTTCGCGCTCCATCCAGTCGACCGCCGCGTCCTCGCCACCGAGAGCGTCGACGAGGCCGGCTTCGACCGCCTGGTGGCCGGTGAAGATGCGGCCGTCGGAGAACAGGGTGACATCGGCCGCGTCGAGGCCGCGCCGCTCGACGACGAGGTCCCGGAACCAGACGAAGCTGTCCTCGACGACGCCCTGCAGCACTGCCTTCGCCTCCTCGCTCGCCGGCGCCCACGGGGCGGGCTCGGCCTTCAGGCTGCCGCTCTTGGCGGCGTCGAGGCGGATGCCGAGGGTGTCGAGCAGGCCGGCGGCGTCGCCGTACTGGAAGAGGACGCCGATCGATCCGGTGATGGCATTGCGGCGAGCGACGATGTGGTCGGCGGCGATCGCGGTGAGGTAGCCGGCGGAGGCGCCGAGGGTGGCGATGTGGGCGACGACCGGCTTCTTCTCAGCCAGTTTGCGCAGCGCCTCGTAGAGCACCTCGCCGCCGACCGTGGTGCCGCCGGGACTGTTGATCGAGACGATGACGCCGGCAACCGAGGGGCTCTCGGCCATCCGCTCGATGAGCCGGACCTGGCGGCGATCGTCGGTGATGACGCCGGAAATGGTGAGGCGGGCGATGTGCGGCTCGTGCCGCGCCAGCCAGTCGCTGCCGCCGAAGGCGAAGGCGGCGACGCCGATCGCGGCGGCGACGAGCAGGATGGCGAGGGTCCGCCAGAGGGTCAGCGAGCGCCGCAGGCGCCGCCGGTCGACGATCGCATCGGCGTCGAGGGCCATCGGGCGCTAGCTCCGCAATAACTCAGGGGAAAGCAGCGGCGGCCGGGGTGCCCGGCCGCCGCCTTGTCGTCGGATCTTACTTCTCGCCTTCCTGGCGGGCCTTCAGGGCAGCACCCAGGATGTCGCCGAGCGAGGCGCCCGAGTCGGACGAACCGAACTGCGCGACGGCCTCCTTCTCCTCGGCGATCTCCAGCGCCTTGATCGACACCTGCACCTTGCGGGCGCGGCGGTCGAACTGGATGACGCGGGCGTCGACCTTCTCGCCGGCGGCGAACCGCTCCGGCCGCTGGTCGCCACGATCACGGGCGAGATCGGAGCGACGGATGAAGGTGGAGAGATCGGTCCCGATCAGCTTCACCTCGATGCCGCCTTCCTTCACGTCGGTGATCTCGCAGGTGACGATCTGGCCCTTCTTGATCTCGCCGGCGTCGGCGAAGGGGTCCCCGGCGAGCTGCTTGATGCCCAGCGAGATGCGCTCCTTCTCGACGTCGACGTCGAGGACCTGCGCCTTGACCATCTCGCCCTTGCGGAACTCCTCGATGACCTGCTCGCCCGGACGGTTCCAGTCGAGGTCGGAGAGGTGCACCATGCCGTCGACGTCGCCGTCGAGGCCCAGGAACAGGCCGAACTCGGTCTTGTTCTTGACCTCGCCCTCGACCACCGTGCCCGGCGGGTACTTCTCGATGAAGACCTCCCACGGGTTGTGCAGGGTCTGCTTCAGGCCGAGCGAGATGCGGCGCTTCACCGGATCCACCTCGAGGATCATCACCTCGACCTCCTGGGAGGTGGAGACGATCTTGCCGGGGTGGACGTTCTTCTTCGTCCAGCTCATCTCGGAGACGTGGATGAGGCCCTCGATCCCCGGCTCCAGCTCGACGAACGCGCCGTAGTCGGTGATGTTGGTGACGCGGCCCTTGAAGCGCGCATCCACCGGATACTTCGCCTCGATGCCGTCCCACGGATCGGCCATCAGCTGCTTCATGCCGAGCGAGATGCGGTGCGTCTCGTGGTTGACGCGGATGATCTGCACCCGGACCGTCTGGCCGATCGTCAGGATCTCGGACGGATGGTTGACGCGGCGCCAGGCCATGTCGGTGACATGCAGCAGGCCGTCGATGCCGCCGAGGTCGACGAACGCACCGTAGTCGGTGATGTTCTTGACGACGCCCTCGATGATCTGGCCTTCCTCGAGGCTCTGGACGAGCTCCGAGCGCTGCTCGGCGCGGGTCTCTTCCAGCACGACGCGGCGGGAGACGACGATGTTGCCGCGCCGCTTGTCCATCTTGAGGATCTGGAAGGGCTGCGGCGTGTTCATCAGCGGGCCGACGTCGCGCACCGGGCGGATGTCGACCTGGGAGCGCGGCAGGAACGCCACGGCGCCGTCGAGGTCGACGGTGAAGCCGCCCTTGACCTGGTTGAAGATCTGGCCGGTGACCTTCTCGCCCTTGTTGAAGAACTCCTCGAGGCGGACCCAGCTCTCCTCGCGCCGCGCCTTCTCGCGCGACAGCACGGCCTCGCCGAGCGCATTCTCGACGCGCTCCAGGTAGACCTCGACCTCGTCGCCGACGTTGAGCAGGCCGTCGCGGGCCTTCGTTCCGAATTCCTTGAGGGCGACGCGGCCCTCGACCTTCAGGCCGACGTCGATGACGGCGAGGTCCTTCTCGATCGCGACGACGATGCCCTTGACCACCGAGCCTTCGTGCATCTCGTTGCGGGTGAAGGACTCGTCGAGCAGGGCCGCGAAATCGTCGCGGGAGGGGTTCATGGTGGAAAGAGCGGGCATTCGGTCTCCGTAGGCCACTGTCGGCCAGGCGCCGGCTGGGTTCGCGTTGATGGGGCCGTCCGTCGAACCGGCCCGGCGCCCGCCGTCCCTTGACGGGACGCGGCGGCCGCGGGGCAGCCGCCGGTTCTCCCGGCGGCCCGGCGCGTGCGATCTGACGAGGCGGCGCTCAGTCTCGTCGCGACCGGCGGCAACGGACGGCCCGGCCGTCCCACCACCCGCGCGGCACCGCGGCCCGCTCCGCCTTGGCGAAGACCACCGCAACGCCGCATCCGCCGCCGATGGCTCGGCAGCGGGTCGCGACGCGGCTCTCTTAACTTCTTCCCCGGCCGGGGGCAAGCGAAAGGCCGGAACCGGCGCGGCCCGGCGGCGTTAACGGGGCTCTGACGGCGCACCTCGCGCCGACCCGGTGCATGGAGATCATCATGGGGATCGAAGTCGGAGGCCTGCTCGGCCTCATCATTCTGGCGTTCGACATCTACGCCATCATCAAGATCATCAACTCCGGCGCGTCGACGATGGCCAAGGTCATCTGGGTGCTCGTCATTCTGGTGCTGCCGGTTCTCGGCCTGCTGCTCTGGCTGCTGTTCGGGCCGAAGTAGTCCGGGCGCAGGCAAACGGGGTCGAGGGACCCCATATGGGCGGAGAGCATCGGCCTCCGCCCGCCGCAACGAAAGTCTCTTCCCATGGCCAAGCGCCTCACCGTCCGCCACCGGACCACCTACTCCTACGCGGTGCCCGTCGAGTTCGGCGAGCACCGCATGATGCTGCGCCCGCGCGACAGCCACGACCTGCGCCTCGTCGACGCGCGCATGACGCTGTCGCCGGGCGCCCACGTGCGCTGGGCGCACGACGTCTTCGGCAACTCGGTCGCCTTCATGACCTTCGACGAGCCGGCGACGGAGCTGCTCGTCGAGAGCGTCCTCGTCCTCGACCGCTACGCGCTGGAGGGGCCCCGCCCGCCGATCGACCCGGCGGCCGAGCGCTACCCGTTCATCTACAGCGCCGACGACCGCGCCGATCTCGGCCGGTTGCTCGAGCTGCAGCACTCCGATCCCAAGGGCGAAGTGGCGACGTGGGCGAAGGGGTTCGTGGCGAGCGACGTCACTGACACGCTCGCCCTGCTCGCCGACATCAACTCGGGCATCCACAAGGGCTTCACCTACCAGGCCCGCGCCGACGAGGGCACGCAGGCGCCGCTCGAGACGCTGCACCTCGGCAGTGGCACCTGCCGCGACTTCGCGCTCCTGATGATGGAGGCGCTGCGCTCGCTCGGCTTCGCGACGCGCTTCGTCTCTGGCTATCTCTACGACCCGGCCCTCGATTCCGCCGCCAACAGCGGCATCCAGGGCTCGGGCGCGACGCACGCCTGGCTCGAGGTCTACCTGCCGGGCGCCGGCTGGGTCGAATACGACCCGACGAACGGCCTGATCGGCTCGAACAGCCTGATCCGCGTCGCCGTCACCCGCGACCCGTCGCAGGCGATCCCGATTGCAGGCAGCTACAGCGGCCCGGCCGGCGCCTTCACCGGCATGGAAGTGGTGGTCGAGGTGATGGCAGGCGACTCCGACGACGAGTCGAGCCCGGTGTCGGAAGCGGCCTGAGCGGCGGCGCAAGGCCGCTTGACCGGCCCGACCCGCCTCTCCTCCCGCACGCCCAACCCCGGCGACGACTGCTCTCGCGTCCGCCCTTCCCCTCCTCCCTCTCCGTAGTCATTCCCGGGCTTGTCCCGGGAACCCATCCCTGTCCGCGCGCGCGGCGCTCAACACGAGCGATTGCGCTCGAGAGGGTTGAACGGGGCGAAGACGGCCCGAGCTAAAGCGTCCCCGCCCTCACTCCGCCGGGGCGGGGTGCGGCTCCGCGGGCGCCGCCGGTGTCACGGCATGCTTGCGCCTCCGGCCGACGATCGCCAGCACCGCCGGCACGACGAACAGCGTCAGCAGCGTCCCGAAGGTCATGCCGCCGACGATCACCCAGCCGATCTGCTGGCGGCTCTCGGCACCGGCGCCGGTGGCGAGCGCCAGTGGCACCGCGCCGAGCACCATCGCGCCCGTCGTCATCAGGATCGGGCGCAGGCGCAGCGTCGCCGCCTCGATGATCGCCTCGCGACGCTCCCGGCCCTGCTCCTGCAGCTGGTTGGTGAACTCGACGATCAGGATGCCGTGCTTGGTGATCAGCCCAACGAGTGTGATCAGTCCTATCTGCGAGTAAACGTTCAGCGTCCCGCCCGTGTAGTAGAGCGCCGCGAGCGCCCCCGTCATCGAGAGGGGCACGGTCAACAGGATGATGAACGGGTCGACGAAGCTCTCGAACTGCGCGGCGAGCACGAGATAGATGAACACCAGCGCCAGCACGAAGACGAAGGCGAGGCTCTGGCCGGTGGAGACGAACTCGCGGCTCTGGCCGGAATAGTCGAGCTGGACGGTCTGCGGCAGCTCCTCGCGGGCGACCGTCGTCAGGAACTCCAGTGCCTCGCCCATCGTGTAGCCGGGGGCGAGGTTCGCCTGCACCTCCGCCGAGCGCAGCTGGTTGAAGCGCTTCAGCTCGCGCGGCGACACCGTCTCCTCGATGGTGACGACGTTCGAGAGCTGCACCATCTCGCCGGTCGGCGCCCGCACGTAGATCGTCTCGAGCGCCTGCGGCGTCGTGCGGGCGTCGGCATCGAGCTGCACCATCACGTCGTACTGCTCGCCATCGCGCTCGAAGCGCGTCACCTGGCGGCCGCCGAGCAGCGTCTCGAGCGTCCGCCCGATCACCGAGACGTCGAGGCCGAGGTCGGCGACCTTCTGGCGGTCGATGCCGATGGTGATCTCAGGCGTGTTCAGCTTGAGGTCGGTGTCGAGACCCGTCAGGCCGGGGTTCTCGGCGGCGCGGGCGAACACCCGGTCGACGTACTGGTCGAGCTCCTCGTAGGTGCCCGAGGTCTGGATGACGAGCTGCACGGGCTTGCCGAAGCCGCGCTGGCCGAGCGAGGGCGGGTTCGAGACGAACACCTGCATGCCGGGAATGCGCGACACCTTCGGGAACAGCTCGGCGACGATGTCCTGCTGCTTGCGGTCGCGGTCCTCCCAGTCCTCGAGGTTGGCGTAGGCGATCATGTTGGTCGACTGCGGGAAGCCGATCACCGTCAGATAGCCACGCACCTCCGGCACCTCGGCGAGGATCGCCTCGAGGTCGCGCGCATAGCGCTCGGTGTACTGGATGGTCGAGCCTTCCGGCGCCGTGCCGAAGCCGGAGATGGTGCCACGGTCCTCGATCGGCGCGAGTTCAGAGCGCAGGCTCGTGTAGTAGAACGCCGCCGCACCGGCGACGCCGATGGCGAGCAGCACCACCAGGAAGCGGCCGGCGATGGCGAACTTCACCGCGCCGCGATAGCCGCGCTCGAGGCCGCGGAAGGCGCTCTCCAGCACACGGAAGAACAGGCTCGGCTTCGGATTGTGCTTCAGGAGCTTGGAGCACATCATCGGCGTCAGCGTCAGCGCGACGAAGCCGGAGACGAGCACCGCGCCGGCGAGCGTCAGCGCGAACTCGAGGAACAGGCGCCCCGTTCGCCCCGGCGCGAACGCCACCGGCGCATAGACGGCCGCGAGCGTCAGGGTCATCGCCACGACGGCGAAGCCGATCTCCTTGGCACCGACCATGGCCGCCTTCTTCGGCGGCATGCCCTCCTCGACGTGGCGGTAGATGTTCTCGAGCACGACGATGGCGTCGTCGACGACGAGGCCGATGGCGAGCACCATCGCGAGCAGCGTCAGCGTGTTGATCGAGAAGCCGAGCGCGAACATCAGCGTGAAGGTGGCGATCAGCGACACCGGGATTGTCACGATCGGGATGACCGAGGCGCGCACCGTCCGCAGGAAGAAGAAGATCACCAGCACGACGAGCACGGTCGCCTCGGCGATGGTGATGAACACCGCCTGGATCGAGCGGTCGATGAAGACGGCTTGGTCGTTGCCGATCGTCACGCTGACGCCTTCGGGCAGCAGTTCCTCGATCGCCGGCAGCTCGGCGCGCACCGCCTTCGAGACGTCGAGCGGATTGGCGGTCGCCTGCTTGATGATGCCGACGGCCACCGCCGGCTTGCCCGAGAAGCGGCTGGCGCGGCGCTCGTCATAGGCGCCGAGCGCCACCCGCGCGACATCCTGCAGGCGGACCTGATGACCGCCGTCGGCGAGCTTGACGACGATCGCGCCGAACTCCTCCGGCGTCGTCAGCCCGGTCTTCGACAACACCGAGAATTCGCGGTCGACGCTCTCGATGCGCCCGGACGGCAGTTCGACGTTCTGCGCCCGGATGGCGTTCTCGACCTCCTGGACGGTCATGTTGTAGGCGGCGAGCCGCTCGCGATCGACCCAGATGCGCATGGCGTAGCGCCGCTCGCCGAAGATCTGCACGTCGGCGACGCCGAGCAGCGTCTTCAGGCGATCGAGCACGAAGCGGTCGACGAAGTCGGTGAGCTCGAGCTGGTTCAGCGTCTCGCTGTTGAAGGCGAGGAACATCACCGGCTGGGCGTCGGCCTCGACCTTTGAGATGACCGGCTCGTCGATCTCGTCGGGCAGGCGGCCGCGCACGCGGCTGACGCGGTCGCGCACGTCCGAGGCGGCGACGTCGGGGTCGACGCCGAGCTTGAAGCGCACCGTGATGCGGCTCGTCTCCGAGCGGCTGGTCGACTCGAGGACGTCGATGCCTTCGATGCCGGCGATCGAGCCTTCCAGCACCTGCGTCACCTGGGTCTCGATGATGCGGGCGGAGGCGCCGGGATAGCGCGACACCACCGACACCGTCGGCTCCTCGATCGCCGGGTACTCGCGCACGTTCAGGCGGTCGTAGGAGACGATGCCGACGAGCACGAGGATGAGGCTCATCACCGTCGCGAAGACGGGGCGCTCGATGCAGATCTCGGAGATGCGCATGGCGGGCTCCCTCTCGGCTCAGCCGCCGCTCGCCGCGTCCGTCTGGCGGACGACGATCTCCACCGGGGCGCCGTTCCTCAGGCGGGCGTGGCCGGCGACGACGACGGTGTCGCCGGCGGCAATTCCGGTCGTCAGCTCCACCAGACCCGCGCGACGGCGGCCGAGCTCGACCTTCGCCTCCTCGACCTTGCCGTCGCTGACCTTGTAGACGAAGCTCTCGCCGCCGCGCGGCACGATTGCCCCCTCCGGCACCAGCACCACCTCGCCGCGCGAGGCGCCCTGCACGACGACGCGGGCGAACAGGCCCGGCCGCAGCGACAGGTCCGGGTTCGGCAGCCGCGCGCGCACCTTGAGCGAGCGGCCGTTGACGTCGACCTGCGGGTCGATCGCGTAGATCTCGCCGCGGAAGACGCGGTCGGGATAGGCGTCGACGCGGACCTCGACGGCATAGCCGACGCGCACGTCAGTCAGATTGCGCTCCGGGATGGTGAACTCGACCTTGACGATGTCGATCTTGTCGAGCGTCGCGATGTTGCGGCCGGGCTCGACATAGGCGCCGACCGACACCGACCGCAGCCCCATGATCCCGGGGAACGGCGCCTTGATCGACGTCTTCTCCAGGCGCGACTCGATGAGCAGCAGGAGAGCGTTGGAGGTGAGGCGGTCGGCCAGCGCCTCGTCGAGCGTGCGCTGTGTGCCCGAACCCGTCCGCGACAGCGAGCTCGCGCGGTCGTAGTTCGCCTGTGCGAGTTCGGCGCGCGCCTGCACTTCCTGCGCCTCGGCGGCGAGCAGGGTGTCGTCGAGCTTGACGAGTTCCTCGCCCTCGGCGACGGCCTGGCCCTCTTCGAAGCGGATGGCGGCGACGCGGCCGGCCTGTTCGGGCGCGATCTGCACGGATTCGTCGGCGAGCAGGTTGCCGACTGAGCGGATCTCCTCGAGCGGCTCGGCGGATTCGGCCTGCGCGACCTCGACCGGTGTCGGCCCGCGGCCGCCGGGACGCCCGCCCGCGGCTGGCGCACCGCCCGCTGCCGCCGCCGGAGGCCCGCCAACTGGGGCCTGACCCGCAGGCGCTTGGCCCGTGGAAGCCTGGCCCGCCGGCGGTTGACCGCCGGGTGCACCCGTGCCCGCCGGCCGGGACGCGTCACCGCCACGCAACACCGCCACCTGGGCGAGTGCCGCGTCGATGCGGTCGCTCACCACCGGTGGCAGGTGGTCGTTCATATAGGCATAGGCACCGGCGCCGCACGCGACGAGGATGGCGATCGCGATGACCGACGGACGCATACGGTACTCCGGTTCGGTCGGCGGCCGACGGCGCCGAGGGTGCAGTGCCGGCAGAACGAGAGGCTGCGGGCCGCTGGGACAGGCGGTCCGTACACTCTATCGCACCGCACACACCTTCCCTACGCGAAAACCGCCAATCGGATCAGCCGCTGCGTCAGGCGGCGCAGTGGTCGATCAGCCGGTCGACGAAGGCGTCGCAGCGCGCGAGCTCTCCGACCTCGATGTACTCGTCCGGCTTGTGGGCCTGCTCGATCGAGCCCGGCCCCACCACCACCGTCGGCACGCCGGCGGCGAAGAACAGCCCGGCCTCCGTCCCGTAGGCCACCTTGCCGTGGTCGTTGCGGCCGGCGAGGCGCTTGGCGAGCCCGACCACCTCGGCCTCCGGCGTGGTGTCGAGGCCTGGAAAGCCCGACAGCCACTCGAGGCGGATGCCGGTCGCGGGATCGACCGCCCGCATCTCCGGCTCCAGCACGTCGCGGGCGTAGGCTGCCACCTCGGCCACGAGGGCGTCGACGTCGACATCCGGCAAGGTGCGGAACTCGAACAGGAATTCGCAGTGTTCTGGCACGATGTTGAGCGCCGTGCCACCGGCGATCACGCCGGTGTGGGCGGTCGACACCGGCACGTCGAACAGAGCGTCCGAAGGCCCGGCCGCGAGCCGTCGGCCGATCTCGTTGAGGTGGACAACGAGCCGTGCGGCATAGTCGACGGCATTGACGCCCTGCGGCGCCAGCGCCGAGTGCACCGACTTGCCGGTGACGACGGCGCGGTAGCTCACCTTCGTCTTGTGGGCGACCACCACCTGCATGCTGGTCGGCTCGCCGACGAAGCACGCCGCCGGCGCCAGACCCGCCTCGCCCATCCGCGCGATCAGCCGCGGCACGCCGAGGCAGCCGACCTCCTCGTCATAGGAGAAGGCGATGTGGATGGGGCGCGCCAGCGGCCGTTCCAGCATCCGCGGCACGCCGGCGAGGCAGCTCGCCAGGAAGCCCTTCATGTCGCAGGCGCCGCGTCCGTAGAGGCGATCGCCGCGCCGCGTCAGCCGGAACGGGTCGCTCGTCCACGCCTGGCCGTCCACCGGCACGACGTCGGTGTGGCCGGAGAGCACGAAACCGGGCGCCTCGGTCGGCCCGATGGTGGTGAGGAGGTTCGCCTTGACGCCGGCATCGTCGTAGGTGCGCACCGACGACAGGCCCTGCGCGGCGAGTTCGGCCTCCACCCAGTCGATCAGCTCGAGGTTCGAGTTGCGGCTGGTGGTGTCGAACGAGACGAGCTTCTCGAGGATCGCGATCGTCCGCTCCGTCATCGTCTGCCGCCCCGTTCATGGAATCGCCCCGACCTTCCTCCACCCGCCCGGCCGGCGCAAGCCGGGTGGCAAACGTGATCGCCCCGCGTCCGCCGCTTGACCCGCCGCCATCCGGCGCGCCACCGTCGCACCGCGTACCGGGCGGGGGATGAGGCGCGTGACACTGAGACGAAGGCTCTACGAGATCCTCGAGGGCGACGACACGCGCGACCCCGTCACGCTGGTGACGCGCTTCGTCATCATCGCCACCATCGTCATCAATGTCGGCTTCGCCATCATCGAGACGCTGCCGCAGTTCCAGACCGGCGAGCACGCCCTCATCTTCCGCGGCGTCGAGGCGGTGTCGTTCGTCATCTTCGCCATCGAGTACGCCGTGCGCATCTGGGTCAGCGTCGAGGATCCGCGCTACAGCGAGATGCCGGCGATGCGCGCGCGCTGGCGGTTCCTGCGCTCGCCGAGCGCCCTCATCGACCTCATCGCCATCCTGCCGTTCATCATCGCGCGGCTGTTCTCCGTCGACCTGCGCACACTGGCGCTGCTGCGGCTGCTGCGGATCTTCAAGCTGCTGCGCTACTCGACCGGCATCACGGCGCTGTTCGAGGCGATCTATGCCGAACGCCACACGCTGATCTCGTGCCTGTTCGTGCTGCTCGTCGCCGTGATCACGGCGGCGACGCTGCTCTACATCACCGAGGGCGACAACCAGCCGGCGGCGTTCGGCTCGATCCCGGCGGCGATGTGGTGGGCGATCGTGACGCTGACGACGGTCGGCTACGGCGACGTCGTCCCGCAGACGCCGCTCGGCCGGATGATCGGCGCCATGACGATGGTCGCCGGCCTGATCGTGCTGGCGCTGCCGATCGCCATCGTCGCGACCTCGTTCGCCGAGGTGATCCGCCGCCGCGGCTTCGTGGTGAACTGGGCGACGCTCGCCCGGCTGCCGCTGTTTGCCGGTCTCTCGCCGGCGATCATCGGCGAGGTGCTGGCGGTGGTCCGAGCGCAGTCCTTCGACGCCGGCAACCTGATCCTCCGGCGCGGCGAACCGGCGACCTCGCTCTATGTCACGGCCGCCGGCACGGTCGAGATCGAGAGCCCCGCCGGTCGCGACAATCGCCCGCCCGGCTCGGCTTTCGGCGCCTTCCTGACGCCGGAGGCCGAGCGCAGCGCCCTCCTGGTCAGGGCGACCACGCGCGTGCGGCTACTGATGATCCCGGAGGCCGATCTCAACGTCCTGACCGGCCGCTGGCCGGCGCTCGCCGCCCGTCTGGCGGAAGCCGCCCGGCGCCCCGAGGCGATGGCCGTCCCGGTCGGCGAAGACCCGACCGAGACGACGTAGCCGCCGCCGCTCAGGCCTGGGTGACGCGCCAGATGCAGTCGCCGACGTCGTCGACGACGAGGAGCCCGCCGCGGCGGTCGACGATGACGCCGACCGGCCGGCCGAGCGCCTTCCCGTCCACCCGGAAGTCGCCGAGGATCTCCTCGGGCGGCCCCGCCGGGACACCGTTCTCGAAGGGAATGAAGATCGCGCGGTAGCCCGACGGCGGATTGCGGTTCCACGAGCCGTGCTGGCCGATGAAAGCGCCGTTCCGGAAGCGCGCCCCGAAGCGGTCGTCGTCGACGAAGCAGAGGCCGAGCGAGGCGGTGTGGCAGCCGAGCGCATAGTCCGGCTTCAGGGCCTTTGCGACGAGGTCCGGACGCTGCGGCTTCACCCGCTCGTCGACCACCTGCCCCCAGTAGCTGTAGGGCCAGCCGTAGAAGGCGCCGTCCTTCACCGAGGTCATGTAGTCGGGCACGAGGTCGTCGCCGATCTCGTCGCGCTCGTTGACGCTGGTCCAGAGTTCGCCCGTCACCGGGTTCCAGTCCATGCCGACCGGATTGCGCAGGCCGCCGGCGAAGACGCGCACGGCACCCGAGGCGATGTCCACCTCGAGGATGTTGGCGCGCATCTCCTCCTCCTCCATGCCGAACTCGGCGACGTTGGAGTTGGAGCCGACGCCGACATAGAGCTTCGTGCCGGCCTTGTTGGCGACGAGGCTCTTCGTCCAGTGATGGTTGCGCCCGGCCGGCAGGTCGCAGACCTTCACCGGCGCAGCGGTGATGCGGGTGGTGCCCGCCTCGTAGGGGAAGCGCACGACGGCATCGGCGTTGGCGACGTAGAGCGTGTCGCCGACGAGCGCCATGCCGAACGGCGAGTGCAGGTGCTCGAGGAAGGGGAGCTTCACCTCGGCGACGCCGTCGCCGTCGGCGTCGCGCAGGAGCGTGATGCGGTCGGCGCTCTTCACGCCTGAGCCGGCACGCGTCATCACGAAGCCCTGCGCCCACCAGCGCAGGCTGAAGCCCGTGGCCTTCGAGGGCGGCGCCGCCGTCTCGGCGACGAGGATGTCGCCGTTCGGCAGCTCGTAGACCCAGCGCGGATGCTCGAGCTCGCCGGCGAAGGCCTCGACCGTGAAGCCCGGGGCCGGCTTCGGCTTGCGGCCGGGCGGCCAGCCGACGGCCGGGGCGATCTTCATGATCGGGATCAGCGTCGGCTTCGGCTTCGGCAGGTTCGGCGCCGCGCCGTAGCCCGCCTCCTCGGCGAGCGCCGGGCCCTTGCGCAGGTCGGTGAGGAAGTGCGCCACGCCGGTGATGCACGCGCCCACGAGGCCGCCGAAATTCGCGTAGTTCGCCATCATCGGCTCCGGGTCAGGGTGAAGTCGTCATCTCAGCCCGGAACCCCGCGCCGGCGCAACCCGCCATTGGGCGAAGCGCGCCGGCGGCCGGTGGCGTGCGCGGCTCAGCCGTCGATACGCACCGCGACGAAGCGCACTTCGCCGGAGGCGTTGGAGAGCAGGAACAACGCCGACTTGCGGCCGTCCTTCTTCAGCGCGTCCACCTTGGCGGCGACATCGGCCGGCGTCGTGATCGCCTCCTGGGCGACCTCGACGATGACGTCGCCGGCCTGGATGCGCTTCTCGGCGGCTGCGCTCGCCGGGTCGACCTCGGTGACCACGACGCCCTTGACGGTGTCGGCGAGCTTGAACTGCTCCTTCAGCGCCGGCGTCAGCTCCGACAGCTTCAGCCCGAGCACGGCAGTCGGTGCCGCGGGCTCTGCAGGCGTGGTGGAGGCGGGGCTGGCGGCTGCCGTCTCGCCGTCCTCGAGGCGGCCGAGCTCGACCTTGATCGTCTTGCGCTCGCCCTTGCGCAGCACCTCGACATCGACGGCCTTGCCGATCGCGGTGTCGGCGACCATCCGCGGCAGGTCGTCCATCTCCGGCACCTCGCGGCCGTCGAAGGTGACGATGACGTCGCCCGGCTCGAGCCCGGCGGCTGCGGCGGGTCCGCCCTCGGTGACGCCGGCCACCAGCGCGCCCGACGCCTTCGGCATCGACAGGCTCTCGGCGATGTCGTCGGTGACCTCCTGGATGCGAACGCCGAGCCAGCCGCGGCGGGTCTCGCCGAACTGCCGCAGCTGCGCGATCACGGAGGTCGCGATGTTGGCCGGAATGGCGAAGCCGATGCCGATCGAGCCGCCCGAGGGCGAGATGATCGCCGTGTTGATGCCGACGACACGGCCTTCCATGTCGAACAGCGGGCCTCCGGAATTGCCCCGGTTGATCGCCGCGTCCGTCTGGATGAAGTCGTCATACGGGCCGGCGTTGATGTTGCGGTTACGCGCCGAGACGATGCCGACCGTCACCGTGCCGCCAAGGCCGAACGGGTTGCCGATCGCCATCACCCAGTCGCCGACGCGGATCTCGTTCGAATTGCCGAACGGCACCGCCACGAGCGGCTTCTCGGGGCTGACCTTCAGCACCGCGAGGTCGGTCTTCTTGTCGGTGCCGATCAGCTCGGCCTTGAGCTTGCTGCCGTCCGAGAAGTTGGCGGTGATCTCGTCGGCGCCCTCGATGACGTGGTTGTTGGTGACGATGATGCCGCTCGGGTCAATGACGAAGCCCGAGCCGAGCGACTGCACCCGGCGCGGCTGGTTGTCCTGGCCCTGGTCCTGGCGGTTCAGGAACTCGTCGAAGAATTCCTCGAAGGGCGAGCCTTCCGGCACCTGCGGGATCGGAACCGACCGCCGCCCCTCGACGCGCTGCGAGGTCGAGATGTTGACGACCGCGTCGAGCAGCCCCTCGGCGAGGTCGGCGACCGACTCCGGCCCCTGTACCCCGCGCGGTGTCTGCGACAGCGCCGGCGTCTGCGGCAGTCCCTGGGCAGGCGCCTGATCCTGTGCCATCGCCAGCGGCGTGCCCGCCGTGGCGGACAGCACGAGGGCCAACGCCACCCCTGTCATCGCCCGGGGGCGAAAGAACTGCGTCATCGTCGGTCTCCATTCCTCGTGGCGCGGCGCAGCGCTGCCGCCACCTGCGGCGTCAGCCACGCACGAACCATACCACCAGCACCCCGACAGCCAGCGCCCCTACGCCCGCGACGCGCAGTTGCGCGTCGGGAAGATCGAGCACGGCGCGCATCATCGCCTTCAGCGATTGCGGCGCCAACGCGTAGAGCGTTCCCTCGATCGCCAGCACGAGGCCGATCGCGACCAGAAGGTCGCTCATTGCCCCGCGGCGGTCGCCGTCGGCTCGGCCGGCACCGCCGGCTCGGCAGCCGCAGGCACGGCCGCCGCCGGAGCAGCCGCCGCATCACCCGGCGTCGCCGCCGCGTCACCCGGCGTCGACGGCGCCGACGGAGTGACCGGCGCCGCCGGCTCCGCCATGATCGATCCCGACGGATCGTTCAGGAAGCGGAAGAACTCGGTGTCCGGCGAGATGACGAAGCGCGTGCCGTCGTCGGCGAGCGTCGCGCCATAGGCCTGCATCGAGCGGAAGAACGCGAAGAACTCCGGATCCCGACCATAGGCCTCGGCGAAGATGCGGCCGCGCTGGCTGTCGCCATCGCCTCGGATCGTCTCCGATTCCTGGTTCGCCTCGGCGGTGATGACGATCGCCTGGCGCTCTGCGGTGGCGCGGATGCGGCGGGCCGCCTCCTCGCCCTGGGCGCGGATCTCGGTCGCCTCGCGCTGGCGCTCCGTCTGCATGCGGCGGAAGATCGCCTGGCTGTTCGCCTCCGGCAGGTCGGCGCGGCGAAGCCGCACGTCCACCACCTTGATGCCGATGCCCTCGGCGCGGGCCTCGACGTCCCTGCGGATGCGCTCCATCAGCTGCGGACGGCTGTCGCGCACCACCGAGATGAAGGTGGTATCGGCCAGCACCGCGCGCACCGCCGACTGCACGAACGTCGCGAGCCTCCGGCTGCCTTCCTGGACATTGTTCACGGTCTGGAAGAACAGCACCGGATTGTCGATGCGGTAGCGGGCGAAGGCGTCGACGACGAGGCGCTTCTGGTCGGAGGCGATCGCCTCCAGCGAGTTCACGTCGAGGTCGAGGATGCGCTTGTCGAGATAGACGACGTTCTGGATGAACGGCGCCTTGAAATAGAGGCCGGGCTCGGTGATGGGGCGCTTGACCTCACCGAACTGCAGCACGAGGGCCTGCTGGGTTGGATAGACGATGAACAGCGAGCCGTAGGCGAGCACCGCCAGGACGGCGGCGACGACGATGCCGATGACGCCGAACCTCATGGCTGGCTCCCATTGCGCGGGGCGGCCGGCTGCGCCGTCGGCGCACCGCGGTCCAGCCGGTCGAGCGGCAGGTAGGGCACGACACCGGAGCCGCCCATGCTGCCGTCGATGATGATCTTGTCGGTCTTGCCCAGCACCTGCTCCATCGTCTCCAGATAGATGCGCTCGCGGGTGATCGCCGGCGACTCGGCGTACTGCTCGTAGATCTTGATGAAGCGGTCGGCCTGACCGCGCGCTTCGGCGATGGTCCGGTCACGGTAACCGGCAGCGCCTTCGAGGATGCGCGCCGCCTCGCCTCGCGCTTCCGGGATCACCCGGTTGGCGTAGGCCTGCGCCTCGTTCTGCACGCGCTCCTGGTCGGCGCGGGCCGCCTGCACGTCACGGAATGCGTCGATGACCTGCTGTGGCGGATCTACCGTCAGCATCTGCACCTGCGTGATCTCGATGCCGGCGCCGTAGCCGTCGAGGACGGTCTGCATCAGCGTCTGCACGTCGATCTGGATGCGCTCTCGCTGGTCGGTGAGGACGCGCTGGATGTTGTTGCGGCCGACCACCTCGCGCATCGCGCCCTCGGCCACCGCCTTCACGGTGCCCTCGGGGTTCTGGATGTTGAACAGGAAGTCGGGGGCGTTGTTGATCCGCCAGAACACCTTGAAGTCGACGTCGACGATGTTCTCGTCACCCGTCAGCATCAGGCTCTCTTCGGGAACGTCGCGGGCGGACTGGGTGCCGCGGGCCGCCTCGCTCTCGCGCAGGCCGACCGTGATTTCGCGCACGCGCAGCACGTCCGGCGTCTCGACCGAGCCGATCGGATAGGGCCAGTTGTAATCGAGACCCGGCTGCGTCTGGCCGACGAAGCGGCCGAACACGAGCTCGACGCCCACTTCACCCGGCTGTACGCGGTAGAAGCCGGTCGCCAGCCACAGCACAACGATGGCGACGAAGGCGATCGCCAGGCCCTTGACACCAAGCGAGCCGCCACCACCCGGCAGCGCGCGCTTCAGGCGATCCTGGCTGCGCCGCAGAAGCTCTTCCAGATCGGGGGCGCCGCCACCGGGGCCGGGACGCTGCGGGCCGCTGCCCCAAGGGCCGCCACCACCGCCGCCGCCGCCACCGCCACCGCCACTACCCCACGGGCCACCACCCGCTCCCCATGGGCCGCCGCCACCCTTGCGACCGCCACCGTTCTGATTGCTCCAGGGCATCCCCACTCCTCAACTGTCGGCCGTGCCGTGCCGCACCGCGGCGTCTCTCAGCCTCGACCGCGGCCCGGACAGGGTCCGGAGCAGAGCGCGGTTATAGGGGCTTCCCCCCGGCCTTTCAACGAACGGCGCCGATCTGTTCCCGGCCGCAAATGGGCACGAAGGCCCATCCCGTCAACGGCCGGCCGGCGATTCTCCGACGCGACCGATCGCCCACTCCGCCGCCGCGAGGCCAGACAGATGCGCGCCGTGGGCGGTGGAGTAGAACGGCCCGGCCGAGGCCTCGCCGGCGAGGTGCAGGCGGTCGCCGACGGGAAGCGTCAACAGCTGGCGCGCCGCCGCCTTGCCCGGCCGGGCGCTGGAGTAGGCGCCACCGATGTCCGGGTCCTCCGACCACGTGGTGACGGTGGCGGCAACGATCCGCCGGGCGATGCCGCTTCCGAAGATGTCGGCGAGGGCGGCACGCCCGAGATCGATCATCGCGGCTTCGCCCGCGCGCGAGAGTTCGGCGGAGAACCGGCCGCCGACGTGACCGACCGCGAGCGGACGCCCGAACGGATTGACGACGAAGTTGATCGGCGCGCGCCCGGGCTCGTCCGGCTCGTAGGCCTCGGCGTAGCTCGTCGGCGCGAAGCCCTCGACCGGCCGGTCGAAGCGGAAGACGATCTTCTCGGCGTGGCCGAGGGTACAGGCCTCGATGGCCTCGGCGAGGTCGTCGGGCAGGGCCGGCGTGAAGCGGATGCCGCCGCGCGCCAGTACCGTCGTCGACACCGTGACAATCGCCCGCCGCGCGCGGATATCCCCCGCGTCCGTTGCCACCACGACGCCGGCGCCCGACCAATCGATCGAGCGGACGCGAACCCCGAGCGAGACCGGGACGCCAGCACCGGCGGCGACCACCAGCGCGCCGAAGCCCTCGTCCACCGGCCAGTTCTCGGTGGTGTCGCGGTAGCGGGCGAAGTCGAGCGTCGAGATCTCCTCCGGCGGCAGCGAGGACATCAGCCCGGTCCAGTGGTCGACGAGGCGTTTCCACCGCGGAGGAACCTCGATCACCTCGGACATCGCCACGTCGCGGCCCGCCTCGCCGGCGGCGATCGTCACGTCGAAGGCGTTGGCGATCGCCGCTCCGGCGGCATCGCGCGTCGCATCGTCCGCCTCGTGGCCGGCCAGAAACAGACGGCGCTTCCTCGCCGGATGTCGCTGGTAGTGGAAGCCGAGCCGGTCGGCGATCGCAGCGAACGGATTGAGCGAGCCGGAGTGCAGCCAGTGGCAGCCGCGATCGAAAGGCACACCCAAGGTGGCGCTGTCGGTGAAGGCCCGCCCGCCGACCCGGTACTTGGCCTCGAGCAGCACGAACGGCACGCCGGCCGCCTGCAGCCGCCCGGCGGCGGCGAGCCCGGCGGCGCCGGCGCCGACGACGACGACATCCGTCTCGATCATCCTGTCCCCGCCCCACCCGTCGTCCGGCGCTCGTACGCGACGAAGCTCATCGCCGCACTGTCCCGCTCGCTTTGCACCGGGCCTTCGCGGCCGACCTCGCGCCACACCGCCGGATCGATCGCCGGGAAGCGCACGTCGCCGTCCGGCCGGGCGTGCACTTCGGTGACGGTGAGCCGCGACGCCTCGCCGATGAGCGCCCGGTAGATTTCGCCACCGCCGGCCACCACAATCTCGGCCGCACCGGTGCCGGCGGCGATGCGGCGCGCCGCCGCGACCGCCTCCGTCGGGCTCGCCGCGACGGTGACGCCGTCGACCGCGAAGTCAGGCTGCCGCGTCACCACGATGATCTCGCGGCCCGGCAGCGGCCGGCCGATCGAGGCGAAGGTGCGCCGGCCCATGATCACCGGCTTGCCGAGCGTCAGCGCCTTGAAGCGGCGGAGATCCGTCGACAGCCGCCACGGCATGTCGCCGTCACGCCCAATGACACCGTTCTCGCCCATCGCGACGAGGAAGACGATCGGAAGCGCGGCCGGCGCGTCACGGGGCTCGACGACGGGTGCCGTCTCCGGCCCCGAGGTCACGGTGCGGCGCTCGCGAGGCGGGCGAGATCCTCGCCGGTGGTCCGGCAGACCGTCCACTCGTCCATCATCCGCGCGCCCTGCGCCTTGTAGATCTCGATTGCCGGGGTGTTCCAGTCGAGCACCCACCACTCGAGCCGGCCGAGCCCCTCGTCGAGGCAGCGCTTCGCCAGCACCCCGAGCAGCGCCTTGCCGATGCCGCGGCCGCGCTGTTCCGGCACGACGTAGAGGTCCTCGAGCCACAGCCCGTGCCGGCCGAGGAAGGTCGAGAAATTGTAGAACCAGATTGCGAAGCCGACCGGCTCGCCGTCCCACTCGGCGATGTCGGCGAACACCCGCGGGCTCGGCCCGAACAGCGCCGCGTCGAGCGACGCCTCGGTCGCCTCGACCTCATGGGCGAGCTTCTCGTAGTCGGCGAGCGCCTTGATGAAGCCGAGCACGATCCCGGCGTCGCCGGGCACGGCGGGACGGATGGTGAGGGCCATGACTACACCGCCACCTTCGCCTTGATCGCCGGATGCGGGTCGTAGCCCTCGACCTGGATGTCCTCGAAGCGGAAGGCGAAGAGGTCCGTCACGTCCGGGTTGAGCACCACCTTCGGCAGCGGCCGGGGCTCGCGCGTCAGCTGCAGCCGCGCCTGCTCGAGGTGGTTCAGGTAGAGGTGGGTGTCGCCGAAGGAATGCACGAAGTCGCCCGGCTGGAGCCCCGTCACGTGCGCCACCATCTGCGTCAGCAGCGCGTAGGCGGCGATGTTGAAGGGCACGCCGAGGAAGACGTCGGCCGAGCGCTGGTACATCTGGCAGGAGAGCCGGCCATCGGCGACATAGAACTGGAACATGAGGTGGCACGGCGGCAGCGCCATCGCCGGCACGTCGGCCGGGTTCCACGCCGAGACGATCAGCCGGCGCGAGTCCGGGTTCTTGCGGATCGCCTCCACCACCTCGGCCATCTGGTCGATGACGCGCCCGTCGGGTGCCGCCCACGAGCGCCACTGCCGGCCGTAGACGGGGCCGAGTTCGCCGCGCGCGTCCGCCCACTCGTCCCAGATCGTCACGCCGTGGTCGTTGAGGTAGGCGATGTTGGTGTCGCCGGCGAGGAACCACAGGAGCTCGTGCACCACCGACTTCAGGTGGATGCGCTTCGTCGTGACGAGCGGGAAGCCCTCCGCGAGGTCGAAGCGCAGCTGGCGTCCGAACACCGACAGCGTGCCGGTGCCCGTGCGGTCGCGCTTCTCGGTACCGTTGTCGAGAATGTCGCGCACGAGATCGAGATAGGCCCGCATACCGTCGTCCTTGGTCCCGTCGCCACCAGTTGCCGCCGCGGCATCGCGAGCGACTCGCACCCGCGCCACCGACCCGGCACACTAGGAGCGTCACGGGGGTTCGGAAAGATCGCGATGAACTTGCACACAGCCGAGGCCGACCGATGATCCGCGGGCGCCCCCCCAGCCGCCGCACCGTCGCCGCCGGCCTCGCCGCCGCCACCGCGGGCGCCCTCGCCGGCGTCCGCCCTGCCCGCGCCGCCTTCGCCGACGACGTCGCCGCCCTCGCCCCGGCGCTGGCCGAGCTCGCCGACGAGCACAGCGTCCCTGGCCTCGCCGTCGCCCTCTTCGATCCGGTGGACGGCATCGCCACGGTGACGGCGGGCGTCCGCCGCGCCGGCGAGGCGGCGCCGGTGACGCCGGCGACCGTCTTCCAGGCGTGCTCGATCTCGAAGACGCTCGCCGCCGTCACCACGCTCGCGGTCGTGCAGACCGGCGCCGTCGACCTCGACGTCGACGTCCGCCAATACCTGCGCTCCTGGACCCTGCCGCCCGACCGCTTCGGCGGCCGCGCCGTGACGCTGCGCCGCCTGCTCGCCATGACCGCCGGCATCGGCGTGCCGGGCTTTCCCGGCTACGCCCCCGGCGCGCCGCTGCCGTCGCTGCGCGAGATCCTCGACGGCAGCCCGCCGGCGAACACGCCGGCGGTGACGATCGTGCAGGCCCCCGGCCGCGGCCACCTCTATTCCGGCGGCGGCTACGAGATCGTCGAGGCGGTGCTCGCCGACGCCGTCGGCATCCCCTATGGCCGCCTGGTCCCGGGTCTCGTCATCGGCCCGGCGCGGATGGGCGGGTCGACGCTCGACCAGCCGCTCGTCGTTGCCCGCGAGCCGGACCTCGCCTCAGGCCATCTCGTCGACGGCACGCCGCTCGCTCCGGGCGCGCAGGTGATGCCCGAGCTCGCCGCCGCCGGCCTGTGGTCGACGCCGGCCGACCTCGCCCGCCTCGCCGTGGCGCTGTGCGACGCCCTCAAGGGCGCGCCGCGACCGCTGCTCCGGCCGGATCTCGTCCGGCAGATGATGACGCCGGTCGACGGCGCCAGCTACGGCCTCGGCGGCGCGGTTTCGGGCAGCGGCGAGGCCCTCGTCTTCCACAAGGACGGCCACAATCTCGGCTTCCACTGCCACCTCGTCGTCGCCCCCGCCCTCGGGCGCGGCGGCGCGGTGATGACCAACTCGGAGAACGGCGAGGCGCTCATCGCCCGCCTCCTGCCGCTGCTCGCCGCCCGCTACGCCTGGCCGCCCCTGCCCGACCTCGCGGAGTGAACGAGGGTCAGACGGGCGGCCACCGCTGCGCCCCGTGCAGCACCCGCAGGATCTCGATCCGTCCGCTGGCTGCTTTGCGATAGACGACGATGTGGTTCGTCCGCGGCACGACGAGCTCGCGCGTTCCTGCCACCCGCCCCGGACGTCCACGCTCGGGGTTGTCCGCCAGCGCGTTCGCGGCCTCGACGATGCGATCACCCTGCTGGACAGCCGCACGCGGACTGTAGGTGGCGATGTAGGCTACGAGGCTGCGATGCTCCGCGACCGCCCGGCGCATCCAGACGACACTCACCGGTCAGGAGCGCGCGGGGGGCGCCTTGGCGAGCGCCGCGCGCTGCGAGCCCCAGCCGCGCTCGACCTCGTCCTGCGACACCCATTCGGTTTGCGGATCGTCCGCCTCGGCGAGGGCCATCTCCACTTCCGCCCGGAACCACACGTCGTGCTCGGCCGCAGCGTCCGCGTTCGGGATCCGCTCGGGTGTCGGGGACTTCGGGTTCGTGTTGCCGGCCATGACAATCTCCCGTGCCCGCAAGGCGGGCACGGCGAAGATCATCCGACGAATGTCCGGCGAAGTCGAGGCGGACGCCTCCTACTCCGCCGGTGCCGGATGTGCGGGCTGCGCCGGCGCCGCATGGCCGACCCCATCCACCGGACCACTCGGCCCCGCCGGCGCCGCCGGTGCGCCGCGCTTCGGCTTCGGGGCCTTGCGGGCGATCAGGCTGTAGAACATCGGGATGAAGAAGATCGCCAGGAACGTCGCCGCCAGCATGCCGCCGATGACGCCGGTGCCGATCGAGTGCCGGCTCGCCGAGCCGGCGCCGGTGGAGATCGCGAGCGGCACGCAGCCGAGGATGAAGGCGAGCGACGTCATGATGATCGGCCGGAAGCGCAGCTTCGCCGCCGCCAGCGCCGCGTCCGCCGCCGACAAGCCCTCGCGCCGTTTCATGATCGCGAACTCGACGATGAGGATGGCGTTCTTCGCCGCGAGCCCGATCAGCGTCACGAGGCCGATCTGGAAGTAGACGTCGTTGTCGAGCCCCCGCAGCCAGATCGCCGCCAGCGCGCCGACGAGGGCGAACGGCACCGCCAGGATCACCGCGAACGGCAGCGACCAGCGCTCGTACTGGGCGGCGAGGATCAGGAAAACCATGACGATGGCGAACAGGAAGGCCTGGCTGCCGGTGCCGGCCGCCTCCGTCTCCTGGTAGGCCGAGGTCACCCAGCCGAGCGAGTAGCCGGTGCCGAGCACCTCGCGCGCCACCTCCTCCATCGCCTCGATCGCCTGGCCGGACGAGTAGCCGGGCGCCGGCCCGCCGAGAATCTTGGCCGCCGGGAACAGGTTGAAGCGCGTCACGGTATCCGGGCCGATGGTGCGGTGGACCGTCACCAGCGTGTCGATCGGGATCATGCTGCCCGCGTCCGAGCGCACGAACACCTGCTTGAGGTCCTCGGGCCGTTCGCGGAAGGCGGCTTCCGCCTGCAGGTTCACCCGGTAGTTCCGGCCGAAAAGGGTGAAGTCGTTGACGTAGAGGCTGCCGAAGGTCGACTGCATCGCCTCGAAGATCGAGGCGATCGGCACGCCGAGCGCCTTCGCCTTCTCGCGGTCGACGTCGAGGCGGTATTGCGGGATCTCGGTCGAGAAGGTGGTGTTGAGGCCCGTCAGTTCCGGGCGCTTCGCCGCGGCCGCGATCAGTTCCTGCACCTTGCCGGCGAGCGCCTGCGAGCCGGAGCCGGAGCGGTCCTGGACGTAGCCCTCGAAGCCGCCGGTCGTCGACATGCCCGAGATCGGCGGCGGGTTGAAGGCGAGGATGAAGCCGTCGCGGATCGACGAGCCGATTCCCATCGCCTGGTAAGCGATCGACTGTGAATCCTGCCCCGGCCCCATGCGCTCGGACCAGTCGGTCAGCGGCACGAACGACACGCCGGCGTTCGACTTCTGGCCGAAGGTGAGGATGTCGAAGCCGGCGAAGGTGATGATGTCGGCCACCGTCGGCTGCTGCATCATCGCCTCGGAGAAGGCGGTCGTGGCCCTCTCCGTGCGCTCGAGCGAGGCCGCCGGCGGCAGGAAGGCGGCGGTGATGATGTAGCCCTGGTCCTCGTTCGGCACGAGCGAGGACGGGATCTTCGAGAACAGGCTCCAGCCGACATAGAGCATGCCGGCGAACAGCAGCAGGCCGACGATCGCCCGCTTCAGGAAGAAGCGCACGCCCGCCGCATAGCCGCGGGTCGCGAGATCGAAGCCGCGGTTGAAGATGCGGAAGGGCAGCGCCGGCCGGTCGTGGCCGGGCTTCAGGATGAGCGCGCACATCGCCGGCGTCAGCGTCAGGGCGACGATGCCGGAGATCGACACCGACACCGCGATGGTGACGGCGAACTGCTTGTACATCTCGCCGGCGAGGCCGCCCATGAAGGCGACGGGGATGAACACCGCGCAGAGCACCAGCACGATCGCGATGACCGGCCCCTGCACCTCCTCCATCGCTTTGATCGCCGCCTCGCGTGGCGGCAGGCCCTCGGTCGTCATGATGCG
Source organism: Pseudoxanthobacter sp. M-2 (assembly GCF_046156265.1). Taxonomy (NCBI): domain Bacteria; kingdom Pseudomonadati; phylum Pseudomonadota; class Alphaproteobacteria; order Hyphomicrobiales; family Segnochrobactraceae; genus Pseudoxanthobacter; species Pseudoxanthobacter sp. M-2. The sequence goes on along the minus strand of NZ_JAWDIR010000046.1, from coordinate 84,769 downwards.
CTCGACGTTTTCGAGCACGACGATGGCGTCGTCGACGACGATGCCGATCGCCAGCACGAGGCCGAACAGCGTCAGGAGGTTGATCGAGAAGCCGAGCACGTACATCCCGGCGAACGTGCCGATGATCGACACCGGCACCGCCATCAGCGGGATCAGCGTCGCCCGCACCTTCTGCAGGAACACGAAGACGACGAGCACGACCAGGATCATCGCCTCGATGAAGGTCTTGATCACCTCCTCGATGGAGATCTGGACGAACTTCGTCGTGTCGTAGGGCATCGCCCAGGCGATGCCGGCCGGGAAGCGCTCGGCGAGCTCGCCCATGCGCACGCGCACGGCTTCCGCGGTGTCGAGGGCGTTGGCCCCGGGCTGCAGGAAGATGCCGATCGCGATCGTCGGCTTGCCGTTGTAGGTCGCCTCGAAGCCGTAATCGATCGAGCCGAGCTCGACGCGCGCGACGTCCTTGATCCGCAGCGTCGAGCCGTTCTGGTCGGAGCGCAGGATGATGTTCTCGAACGCCTTGGCGTCGGGCAGGCGGCCGGTGGTGGTGACGATGTAGGTGAAGGCGCGCCCGCCCGGCGACGGCTCGTCGTTGAAGCGGCCGGCGGCGAACTGTGAGTTCTGCTCGCGAATGGCGTTGGCGACATCGCTCGGTGTCAGCTCGTACTGGGCGAGCTTGTCCGGCCGGAGCCAGATCCGCATCGAGTAGTCCTTGGCGCCGAAGATCTGGGCGTCGCCGACACCCTCGACCCGCTTCAGCTCGTCCACGACGTTGAGGAGGGCGTAGTTCGAGACGAAGATCGGCCCGTAGTTGCCGTCCTGCGAGTACATCGTGATGACGCTGAGGATGGCGCTCGACTGCTTCGAGACCGTGACGCCGGTCTGCTGCACCTCGCTCGGCAGCACCGCCAGGGCGCGCTGGGCGCGGTTGTTGACGTTGATCGTCGCCTGATCCGGGTCGGTGCCGATCTCGAACGTCACCGTCGCCGTCATCTGGCCGTTCGCGAGGCTCGCGGACTCCAGATAGATCATGTCGTCGACGCCGTTGATCTGCTGCTCGAGCGGCGCCGCCACCGTATCGGCGACGGTCTGCGGGCTCGCGCCGGCATAGCTCGCCGTCACCTGCACCTGCGGCGGCACGATGTCGGGATATTGCGCGATCGGCAGCGCCCGCATCGACACGAGGCCGGCGATGACGATGACGATCGACAGGACTGCCGCGAAGACCGGGCGGTCGATGAAGAAGCGTGGTGTCACTGGACGGTCTCGCCCTTTGCGGCCTCGGCCTTCTTGACCGGAGCGGCACCAGCCGCATCGGAGACGGCGGCCGGCGCGTCGAGGGTGACGGGTGCACCCGGGCGCACCTTGATGACGCCCTCGGTGATGATGCGGTCGCCGCTCATGAGCCCGCTCTCGACGATCCAGCCGCCCTCGACCTCGCGGCCGAGCTCGATCGGCTTCATCGCCGCCTTGCTCTCGGCGTCGACGGCGTAGACGTAGGGCCCCTGCGGGCCCTGCATCACCGCCGCCTGCGGCACGACCAGCGCCTCCTTCAGCGTCACGCCCTTGACGACGACGCGGACGAACTGGCCGGGCAGGAGCTTGAGCTCGGGATTCGGCACCACGGCGCGGGCGCGGATCGTGCCGGTCTGCTGGTCGATCGTCGCGTCGGTGAAGGTGATCGTGCCTTCCTCGTCGTAGACCGAGCCGTCGCCGAACTCGATGCCCGCCTTCAGCGCACCGTCGGCGGGGCGGTCGGCGCGGCCGCTGTCCCAGAGCTCCCGCAATTCGCCGAGCTCGCGGTCGGTGAAAGAGAAGTTCACATAGGCCGGGTCGAGCTGGTGGATGCGGGTGAGCAGGCTGTTGTCGGCGGTGGTGCCGACGAGGCTGCCCTGGTCCATGGTGTCGAGGCTGGTGGTGCCGGAGATCGGCGCATTCACCGTGGTGTAGCCGAGGTCGAGCTCGGCGGTCTGGACCTGCGCCCGGGCGGCGGCGACCAGCGCCTTCGACAGGGCGACGTCGGCGGTGGCGTCGTCGAAGGCCTTCTCGGTGCCGGACTTGCGCCTGAGCAGCTCCTGGGCGCGCTCGAGGTCCTTCTCGCGGCGCTCCAGCGTCGCCTGTTCCTGCTGCAGCAGCGCCTGCGCCCGCGCCAGCGTGGCCTCATAGGGCGCCGGGTCGATGCGATAGAGGAGCTGGCCCTCCTTCACCGGCTCGCCCTCGGTGAAGTCGCGGCTGATGAGAATGCCCGAGACGCGCGCGCGCACCTCGACGTTCCGGTAGGCCGAGATCCGGCCGGAATACTCGAGGGAGAGCGGCACCGGGGTCGTCTCGAGGACGACGGTGGTCACCTGCGGGGGCGGCGGCGCGCCGCCCTGGGCAAGGGCGGCGGTGGCGCCGAGCGTGGCCGACAGCAACGCGGCAGCGCACCAAGTGCGACGGACAACAGAAGCCAGCATGGAGTTGATCCAGGATTCCCGCTGACCGTCGCGCCCAAAGCGGGGGGTGTGGCGCGATGCCGGTCGACGATCGTTCGGAGGCCGTTTATATACGTGTTGACACGTATGTAAAGCAGGTGACGCTCACGAAATGGTGCGACGCACAAAGGAAGACGCCGCGCGGACACGCACGGCCATCCTCGACGCCGCCGAGACGCTGTTCTTCGATCAGGGCGTCGGCCGGACGTCGCTCGACGAGATCGGCGCGCGCGCCGGCGTGACGCGCGGCGCCGTCTACTGGCACTTCAAGTCGAAGGGCGAGCTCATCGGTGCCCTGTTCGAGCGCATCCGCCTGCCCCAGGAGGACATGGTCGAACGCGCCGTCGCCGAGCGCCATCCCGATCCGCTCTCCGTCATCGAGGCCGCCACGCGCGGTGCGATCGAGCTGATCGGCACCGACCCGCAGCGCCGCCGCGTCTTCGCCATCCTGTTCCACCGCTGCGAGGCGGTGGACGACATCGGCGCCGCCCTCTGCCGCCAGGACACGGCCAAGCAGCGCATGCGCTGCGCGCTCGCCGACGGCTTCGAACTGGCGGGAGCCGCCGGCCGCCTCGCCCGCCCATGGACGGCGCCGGTCGCCGCGCGCACGCTGAACGCCACCGTCACCGGGCTCATTTCCGAATGGCTGAAGGACCCGGAGGGCCACGACCTCGTCGCCGAGGCGACGCCGGTGCTGGACCAGCTCTTCGGCGCCTTCCGCGGGACGGCCGGTATCGAGACCGACCGAACCGCGCCCGCGGTTCCCGCCAGCGTCCTGGAGTTTGCCGGCGCCTAAGGCGCCGCGCGGTCCCGTTTCGGCGGGCGGTCAGTCGCCCTCAGAGATGCAGATCGCCTTCGGCGACCAGCACGGCGTGGCCACCGATGCGCACGGCCCTCAGCGCGCCGCCCTCGACCTCGATCTCGAGCCGGATCAGCGACGGCCGTCCCATCTCGATGCCCTGCTCGATCGGCAGCACGTGACGGCCGTCGGTCGGCGCGTCGAAGCGCTGCACGACGCCGGCGAAGGCCGCCGCGGCGGACCCCGTCGCCGGGTCCTCGTCGATGCCGAACTCGGGCGAGAACATGCGGGCGTGAAAGGCGGCGTCGTGCTTCACCGTCTCACGGCAATAGACGAAGACCGGGCTCGGCCGGCCGTCAGTGATCGCGCTCTTCCAGAGTTCGCGGACCGGGCGTGCGCGAGCGATGACGTCCAGGCCGTGGACCGGCACGAAGGTGTAGGGGACGCCGGCGTCATAGGCGGTCGGCACATGGTTCTCGAAGCCGATCTCGCGCGGCAGCAGCCCGAGGGCGGCGGCGACCGCCTCCTTGTCGATGGCGGTGACCACCTCCTCCGGCTTGCGCGGCACGTCGAACTCGGCGTAGCCCGCCGCGCCGGGGTGCAGGACGACGCCGCAGCGCACCGGGCCGACGCCCTCTTCCAGCACGATCATCGCGTCGCACTGGCCGGCGACGTCGCCGAGCTTGCGGGTGGCGAGCAGCACGGCGGTGCCGACGGTCGGATGGCCGGCGAACGGCAGCTCCCGCGCCGGCGTGAAGATGCGCACTTTGGCCGTGTGGCCGACGCCCGTCGGCGGCAGCACGAACACCGTCTCCGACAGGTTGAAGCCGCGGGCGATCTGCTGCATCCGCTCGTCCGACAGGCCCTCAGAGTCCAGCACGACGGCGAGGCCGTTGCCGGAAAGCGCGGTGTCGGTGAAGACGTCGAGGACGGCGTAGCGGCGGGCCATGCGGTGTTCCGATCCGTCGGGGTTCAGGAAATGCGCGCCAGCGCGGCGCGGGTGTAGGCCGGCACGATCGCCGGATCAAGCGAGGCGCCGGGGCGGACCACCTCGACGCCCGCGAGTTCCGGGTCCGGATCGGCGGCGAGGAAGGCCCGCACCCGCTCGGCCAGATGCTCCGCCGGCTCGGGGAAGCGCAGCACGCCGACCACGGCGAAGTAGGGGTGGTCGTCGACGAGGATCAGCGTCTCGTCGAGCCGCGCGTCCGACGCGGAAAGCCCCGTCTCCTCCGCCATTTCGCGGACGATCGAGCCGACGATGTCGACGCCGCCCGCGGCCGTCACGTCCTCCTCGTCGGGCGTGCCGCCGGGGAACTTCACCTCGCCGGCCCCGGCGGTTTTCGGCCCCATCCGCCCGAGCACGACGCCGCCGTCGGAGCCGACGATCGCCGCCGCGCCGAACAGGTTGACGGCGTCGCGGCCGGTCTCCGGGTGGGCGATCAGGGTGGTGAGCGACGAGTAGCGGGTGCGGTAGGCGGTGGCCGCCAGTGACGGACCGTCGATGCACGGTCGCGAGAACAGCAGGATCGGCCCGTCGAAGAGCGCCGGATTGCCGGCTTTCGCCGCGGCGAAGGTGGCGGCGATCCGTGCCTCTTCGCGGAGGGAAAACTGAAGCGGATCAAGGCTCAGGCGGATGTCGAGGACGGTTGCCTCGGCGGTCGGCGGAAGACGGTGCACGGTGGCGGCTCCGTTCGACGTGTTTCACGGGTGTTTCACGGGCCCGCGGGGGTGTTTCACGGGGGTTTCACGGGCCGAGCAGGTGGCGGACCACCGCCCGCGTCGTCGCCGGCACGCTCCGCGGATCGAGGTCCGCGAGAGACCGCACGACCACGACGTCGGCCAGTTCCGGCTCCGGATCAGCGGAGAGGAAGCGGCGGATCCGGCCAGCGAGTTCGTCCGCGGTGATCGGAAAGCGGTGCACGGCGACGACGACGGCACGCGGGTGATCGCGGACGACGAGCGCCTCGACGATCGCAGCTGGGGCCGAAAGCCCTGTTTCTTCAGCGAGTTCGCGCGCGGCCGTGGCGACGAGGTCGACCGTGCCGTCCGGTGCGACGTCGGTGAGGTCCGGCGTGCCGCCGACGAGGTAGGTGCGGCCGGCGTTGGCGGTGTGGGCGCCCATCGTGCCGAGGATCACCGCGCCGTCAGCGGCCACGATCGCCGCGGCTGCGGACAGGTGGGTGAGGCCTTCGACCGGATAGCCCCATTCGCGCCACGCGAGGAAGGCGGAGAACGGGATCGGCCGGAGCGTCGCCGCGAGCCGGCCGCCGTCAACGGTCAGGTCCTCGGCGATCAGTACGGTGCCGTCGAAGAGGGCCGGCTTCGCCGCCACCGATCGTGACCAATGATCTGTGATCATGGTTTTCTGGGCCGCGACGAAGGCCGGTTGCTCGTCGTGGAAGACGAGGGCGCTCGCCGCGAGGGGCTCGACCGTCGGCGGTGGCGCTGTGGTCGCGGTCATGGCGGCGACATCCTGGGCGCGATCACGGCCGCACGATGACCTTGCCCTTGACCGCTCGGGCCGCGATCGCCTCCAGCGCCGCCGGCACCTCGTCGAGGCCGACGACGCGGTCGATGTGCGGCTTGATCCTGCCCTCAGCCACCCAGCCGTGGATGCGCTCCATCGACCGCGCGTGGCCGGCCGGATCGCGCTTCACCGCCTCGCCGAAGAAGACGCCGCGCAGGTCGCAGTTCTTCAGGAGCAGGAGGTTGAGGGGGATCTTCGGGATGTCGCCGGCGGCGAAGCCGATGACGAGGTGGCGGCCGAGCCAGGCGATCGCCCGGATCGCCGCTTCGGAATAGGCACCGCCGACCGGATCGTAGATGACGTCGACGCCGCGGCCGCCGGTGAGGTCCTTCAGCCGCGCCTTCAGGTCCTCGCGCTCGTAGTCGACGATCTCGTCGGCGCCGCAGTCGCGGGCGAAGGCGAGCTTGTCGGCGCCGCCGGCGCAGGCGATCACCCGCGCCCCCATCACCTTGCCGATCTCCACCGCCGCCTGGCCGACGCCGCCGGAGGCGCCGAGCACGGCTAGCGTCTCGCCGGGGCGCAGGCTCGCACGCTCGTCCAGCGCCAGAATTGTCGTGCCATAGGTGATGGTGAGGCCGGCGGCCACCTCGAGGGGTACGCCGTCCGGCACCCTCGCGAGGCTCGCGGCCTTCGCCACGACCTGCTCGCGGCAGCAGCCCCAGCCAAGGTGGCCGCTGACGCGATCACCGACGGCAAGCGTCGCGACCCCCTCCCCGAGCGCGACGACGGTGCCGGCCATCTCCGCGCCGGGCGAGAACGGCCGCTCCGGCTTGAACTGGTAGCGGTCGCGGATGATCAGGGTGTCGAGGAAGTTGAGCCCGACGGCGGCCACCGCCACGACGACCTCGCCCGGCCCCGCCACCGGCTCGGCGACATCGGCGACGGCGAGGCTCGCGGGGGGCCCCGGCTCGCGACTGAGAACGGCCCGCATCAGTCCCCTTCCCTGCTTCCCGACGGATCGCGGCGCCAGCGCCGCAGCCGGAGGCTAGCGGACATTGGCGATCCCGTCTCGCAACGAGGCGGGTGGGCGACAAGGTGCTGCATTGAAGGCCCGCGCGGCCCGGATCACCGTCGGCCATCAACCGGGGGGTGGATCTTGAAACTCGGAACTCTCGTCGTCGCTCTCGCCGCCGCAGCCACGCTCGCCGCAGTCTCCTCGCCGCGGGCGGAAGCGCCCGTTCCAGACGGCTGGACGTTGCAGGGCGTCGTCCTCTACGGCCGCCACAGTCTGCGCTCGCCGACCAAGCCGGTGCTCTGCCGAAGCGAAGACGACGCCGTCTGCATGAACAACATCAGCGCGCGCCCATGGCCGGACTTCGGCGTCGTTGCCGGCAACCTGCTGCCAGAGGCCTACCCGCGCGTCCGGGCGCTGGGGGCCTACTTCCGCAGCCACTATGCCGAGGAAAGGCTGGTCCCGGCCGACGGCTGCCCGGCGACGAAGCACGCGGCGACGCTCTATGCCGACGACGAACGCACCACGATGACGGCCGGCGCCTTCGCCGACAGCTTCGCCCCCGGCTGCGCGGCATCCATCCACACCGACGAGGCGACCTACTCCGGCGGCCCCGCCTGCGCGGTCGACCGGGAGACCGAGGCGGCGGCGGCGCTCGCCTTCGTCGGCGGCTCGTGGGCGAAGCGTGCGGAAGGCGACCTCGCCAGGCCGCTCGCGGTGATGAACGAGGTGCTCGGTCCGTTCGCGCCCGGAGGCTGCGCCCGCTTCGGTCTCGAGCCCGGCTGCTCGATCGGCACCGCCGATCCGGCGAAGGCGCCCGAGATGGCGAGCACGCCGGCGGAGCAGATCCTGTTCGAGTACGCCGCCGGCTATCCCGAGGCCGAGGTCGGCTGGGGCCGGCTCGCCGGCGCCGCCGGCCTACCGCTCGGCGCGGCGGTCAGCGAGGTGAACAAGATCCACGCCCTGTCGCTCGCCGCCACCAACATGCCACCGGCGATCGGCACAGCACCAGGCTCGAAGTCGCTTTCCCTCGTGCTGCACGCGCTGGAGCGCTTCGCGACGAAACCTGAGGCGCAGTCCGCGCCCGTCGTCGCCTACTTCAGCCACGACACCATCATCCTGCATCTCGCCGGCATGCTCGGCCTCGAGTGGGAGCTCGAGAGCTACAACCCGCACCAGATACCGCCCGGCGGCGTCATCGCGTTCGAGCTCTGGACGACGCCGGCGGGCGAGAAACTGGTGCGCAGCGTCTATCGCGCCCAGACGATCGAGCAACTGCGCGACGCGCGGCCGCTCGATCCCGACAACCCGCCGACCTCATCGGTCATGGCGATCGAGGGATGTGCCATGGAGGGCGGCGCCTGCCCGTGGACGCAATTCGAGGGAATCGCACGAGGGAAGATCGACCCCGCCTGTACGGGCGGGTGACGAGCGGCCCCGCCGCCCTCAGTCCACGTCGATCGCCGCGTCGGTTTCGAGCTGCTTGCGCAGGCGGCCGAAGGCGAGGCGGATGCGGGACTTGACGGTGCCGAGGGGCAATCCCTCGCGGGTGGCGATCTCGCTGTGGGAGAGACCGTCGAAGAAGGCGAGCCGCACCAGCGCAAGCTGGTCGGGCGGCAGCAGACGCATCGCGGCGCGGACCTTGTCCTCGCGGGTGCGGGCGTCGATGCCGTCATCAGGGGCCGGAACGCCCGACGGCTGCAGCGCCGGGTCCTCGGCGTCGAGGAGAGCGCTGCGGTCGCGGCGCAAAAGGTCGATGCGGCGGTTGCGGGCGATGCGGTAGAGCCAGGTGGCGACCGAGGACTTGGTGCGATCGAACAGGGCGGCCTTGCGCCACAGCACGACCATCACCTCCTGGGCGATCTCCTCGGCGACGGCGGCGTCGGCGCCCATGCGCCGGAGGTGCGCGTTGAGGCGCGGGGCGAAATGGTCGAACAGCTGTACGAAGGCGGCGCGGTCGCGATGCTCCGCCACCCGCTCCACCAAACTCGCGAAGCGATCCCCATCTGAGCCGCCGGCCGAGCCGGAAACGTACGCCACTGTTCTTCGCCGTCCGTTCCAAGCCAAACCGGCTCCACACGCGTGCCGGCGAATCCGAAGGCAATCCGAAAGCCGGCCAATGTGCAAGGCCGGACATGCGTCCGCCTCCCGCCGCCGGCTTCCGCGACAGCCCGCCTGACGGCCGCAGCCAGGTCGCTGTCACACTCTCGCCCAACTTTTCCCGCCAGCGTTCGCCCACTTCGGGGACGACGAACGGCCAGTTCCGGCCGGCTCGACGCGGCGATCGGACGGACGCGACACCTGCACGTCGGCCTCTCGTGCACGAACAGCACCCGGCCGGCACCTGCAGGTCGCTCGCGGAATCCGAACCGTCAACGGTTCCGTAACGCTACGCGGTGCTTTATCAAGCGGTGGCGCAGCGGGGACACGGCGTGGACCCGGCGGCGGGCAGGAACACTGAGCGGCAGGAGACGATGCACGTACGTACGTTGACCTTCACGGTGCTCGCGGGCCTCGCTGCGGTGGGCCCGGTTTTCGCCCAGGGCACGACCGGCCGCGAGCCCGCCCTCATCAAGCAGAACAACGACTGGTCGTCCTTTTCGCACGGCGAAGGCCCCGGCAAGGTCTGCTTCGCGATGACGACGCCGAAGGCGAAGACGCCGCCGAACCTCAACCACGGGGACGTGTTCTTCTTCGTCTCCAACCGCCCCGGCGAGGGCGTCCGCAACGAGCCGAGCATCCTGGTCGGCTATCCGTTCCAGGACGGGTCGCGGGTCTCCGTCGACATCGACGGGCAGAAATTCACGCTCTTCACCAAGGGCGACGGCGCCTGGGTGGAGAACGCCGCCCAGGAGGCGCCGCTCGTCGCCGCGATGAAGAAGGGCCGCTCGATGAGCGTCGCCGGCACCTCGGGCCGCGGCAATCCGACGAGCTACACCTTCTCGCTCTCCGGCATTTCCGCCTCGGTGGGGGAGATCGACAAGGCCTGCCCCTGATCTCGCCTGACGGCGCGGACCGCGGCGGTGGCAGGCGGCGCGCCGATCCACTAGATTAGGGCGAGGCGTTGCCCCGTTACAAAGACCAAGGAGCGCCCCGGCCTGTCCGGGGCGCTGCCGTTTCGGGCCGCGCGGCCCAGAGAGCCGGACCGGAATCATGACCGTCGTTCTCGACGCCACCCGCCAGACGACTGCCGACGCCCCCGTGGCGGGCCCGGCGCCCGCCCCTGTCGTGGCCAGTGCGGCCCGCGCCGCCGAGAAGCCGTCGCTGATCGGCCTGGAGCGGCCGGCGCTGGCGAGCGCCCTTGTCGCGGCCGGCGTGGCCGAGCGGCAGGCGCGGATGCGCGCCAACCAGATCTGGCAGTGGCTCTATCACTACGGCGTCACCGACTTCGCCGCGATGACCAACGTCGGCAAGGACCTCAGGGCCCTGCTCGCGGAGCGCTTCACCATCGCCCGGCCGGAGATCGTCACCGAGCAGATCTCCTCCGACGGCACCCGCAAGTGGTTGCTGCGCATGCCCGCGCGCGGCGCCGGGAGGCCGGTCGAGGTCGAGACGGTCTACATCCCCGAGGTCGGGCGCGGCACGCTGTGCGTCTCGAGCCAGGTCGGCTGCACGCTCACCTGCTCGTTCTGCCACACCGGCACGCAGACCCTTGTCCGCAACCTCACGGCCGAAGAGATCGTCGCGCAGGTCCTCGTCGCCCGCGACCGCCTCGGCGACCATCCCGGCGGCCGCACGCCGGACGGAGCGATGGTGCCGACGGAGGGCAGCCGGCTCGTCTCCAACATCGTCATGATGGGGATGGGCGAGCCCCTCTACAATTTCGACGAGGTGAAGACGGCGCTGCTGATCGCCTCCGACGGCGAGGGCATCGCGCTGTCGCGCCGGCGGATCACGCTGTCGACGTCCGGCGTCGTGCCGATGATCGCGCGGGCCGGCGAGGAGATCGGCGTGTCGCTCGCCGTGTCGCTGCACGCGGCGAACGACGCGACGCGCGACGTGCTGGTGCCGCTCAACAAGAAGTACCCGATCGCCGAGCTGCTCGACGCCTGCCGGCGCTATCCGGGGCTGTCGAACGCGCGGCGCATCACCTTCGAGTACGTCATGCTGAAGGGCGTCAATGACAGCCCGTCGGACGCGCGCGCGCTGGTGCGGCTCCTCAAGGGCATTCCGGCGAAGATCAACCTGATCCCGTTCAACCCGTGGCCGGGCTCGGGTTACGAGTGCTCGGACTGGGAGACGATCGAGGCCTTCGCCGACATCGTCAACGAGGCCGGCTACGCCTCGCCGATCCGCACGCCGCGCGGCCGCGACATCCTCGCCGCCTGCGGGCAGCTGAAGTCGGAGAGCCAGCGCATGCGCGCCCGCGAGCGCCTGGCGCTGGAAGCCATGGTGGCGGGCAGCGACGAGGACTGAGGCGGCGCCGCGTCGCCCCGGTCACGCCTTCGGCGGCGGCTCCGGCAGGGCGTGGCGCTGCATCAGCGGGATCTGGGCGAAGGCGAAGACGAGGGTCAGCGGCATCACGCCGAACACCTTGAACGTCACCCAGGTGTCGGTGGAGAACATCCGCCACATCACCTCGTTCAGCACCGCCAGCACGATGAAGAACAGCCCCCAGCGCAGCGTCAGCTTGCGCCAGCCCTCGGCGTCCAGCTTCACCACTTCGTCGAAGACGTAGCCGAGCAGCGGCTTGCCGAAGGCGAGGCCGCCGAGCAGGACGGCAGCGAACATCAGGTTGATGACGGTCGGCTTCAGCTTGATGAAGAGCTCGTCCTGGAGCGCGAGGGTGAGACCGCCGAACACCAGCACCAGCGCACCGGAGATCAGCGGCATCACCGGCACGCGGCGGACCAGGGCGTAGGACACCGACAGCGACACGATCGTCGCCACCATGAAGGCGGCGGTGGCGGTGAACAGGTCGAAGCGGGCGTTGGCGAAGAAGAAGATGCCGAGCGGACCGAGCTCGAGCGCGAGCTTCAGGATCGGGTTCAGGTGGCGACGGGGCGCCGGCGCGGCGGGGCCGGTGGCCGGCGGGAACTTCGTGGCCGGCGGGGCTTGGCCCGGATCGGTGGACAAGACGGCGCGATCCTCGGTCTGTAGTCATTCGAGACTGACGTGACATGCGCGTCGGGGACGCCGCGATCAAGCCCCAATCTGCCGCGAGCCTGCCGGGGCGGGCCCGGGTACCGTGCGACATTGGCCGATTGCGCCGGCCGGCGTGGCGTTGGAAAAGAGGGCGCGGGCGGACGGGCGGTCCCGAATCGCCGGCGGTGCCGCAGCAGCGAGGAACTCGGATGACCAGCGGAGCACGGGACGAGACCGGGGCATTGCGGCCCGGATGACGCTGCCGCTCGTCCTCACGGCGGTCGCGGTCCTGCTGGTCATCATCGCGCTGATCCAGCCGCTCGCCGGCCGGCTGAGCCTGCCGCCGTCGGTGCTGCTCGCCGCCGTCGGCATCCTCATCGGCGTCGGCGCCACCTACCTGTTGTTCACGCCGCTGACAGACACCTTCAACGAGGTGGCACGGGCGTTCGTCGACTTGCCGGTCGATTCGGAGACCTTCCTCTACATCTTTCTGCCGGCGCTCCTGTTCCAGACCTCGCTGACGCTCGACGTGCGGCGGATGGCGGAGGACGCAGCACCCGTGCTGCTGCTCGCCGTGGTGGCGGTGCTGCTCGCCACCGTCTTCATCGGCTATTCCGTCGCCTGGGCGTCCGGCCAGCCGCTGGTGGTCTGCCTGCTGCTCGGCGCGATCGTCGCCACCACCGACCCGGTCGCCGTCGTCGGCATCTTCCGCGAGCTCGGCGCACCGGCACGGCTGACGCGGCTCGTCGAGGGGGAGAGCCTGCTCAACGACGCCGCCGCCATCACGCTCTTCGTGCTCTTGCTCGATCTGTTGATCTCCGGCCGGGCGACGAGCTTCCCGGAGGCGCTGGTGGCGTTCTCGGTGAAGGGCATCGGCGGGGCGGTGGTCGGCTATGTCGCCGGCCGGGTCACGGCCTCGCTGTTCCGCATCGTGCGCGACATCCCGGCGGCGATCGTGACGATCAGCGTCGCCCTGCCCTATCTCGTCTTCATCGGGTGCGAGCAGTTGGAGCTGTCCGGCGTCGTCGCGGTGGTGGGCGCCGGCATCGCCATCAACCTCAACGGCCCGACGCGGGTGCCGCCCGACGCCTGGCGCTATTTGCGCGAGATCTGGGAGCAGCTCGAGTTCTGGGCGGCGTCGCTGATTTTCGTGCTCGCCTCGCTGCTGGTGCCGCGGCTCCTCGGCAACATCGAGCTGTGGGAGGTGCTGCCCCTCGTCGTGCTGATCGCCGCCGCCTTCGCCTCGCGCGCGCTGACGCTGTTCGGTCTGCTGCCGCTGCTGACGCTGGTGCGTCTGTCCGCGATGGTCGACAACAAGTTCAAGGTCGTCATCCTGTGGGGCGGCCTGCGCGGGGCGGTGACGCTGGCGCTGGCGCTGGCGGTGACCGAGAACCCGATGGTGCCGCCGGAGGTACAGCGCTTCATCGCCACCACGGCGACGGGCTTCACGCTGTTCACGCTGCTCGTCAGCGGCACGACGCTCAGGCCGCTGATCCGGGTGCTGAAGCTCGACCAGCTGTCGCCCTTCGACCGGGCGCAGCGCGACAGCGGCCTCGCCCTGGCGCTGCGCAACGTCCGGGATTCCGTGAAGCGGACGGCGGAATCGACCGAAATGCCGGCGCCGCTCGCCGACGACGTCATCAGCCGCTACGACACCCGCATCGCCGAGGTGCTCGAGCGCGTCGGCGCCGACGACGACGTCCTCGACCGCGACCGCATCACCTTCGCCCTCGTCTCGCTCGCCGACCGCGAGCGGGCGCTGCTGCAGCAGCACTTCCGGCGGCGCACGGTGTCGGTGCGCATCATCGAGCGGCTGCTCGCCGAGACCGGGCAATTGCGCGAGCGGGCGCGCGCGGGCGGCCGCGTCGAGTACAATCGCGCCGCCCGCCGGATGATCGGCTACTCCGCCGGCTTCCGCATCGCACTGCGGCTCCACCGCTACCTGCGCATCGACAGCTTCCTCGTGGAGGCGCTCGCCGACCGCTTCGAGCGGCTGCTGGTGCAGCGTATCGTGCTCGGCGAACTGGTGCCGTTCGTCGGCGACCGCATCGCCCCGGTCTTCGGCCACCGCGTCGCCGAGATCGTCGAGGACATCCTGACCCAGCGTCGCGAGGCGACGCGGCGGGCGCTCGATGCGCTGGAGCTGCAATATCCGGACTATTCGCTGGAGCTCGAGCGGCGCTTCCTGGCGCGCACGGGCCTCAGGCGCGAGGAGCTCGAATACGAGACGCTGTTCGCCGACCGGCTGATCAACGCCGAGGTTCTGCACGATTTGCAGCGCGACATCGCCGGCGCGCGGGCGGCGACGGAGACGCGGCCACGGCTCGACCTCCGGCTGAACACCCAGGAACTCGTCAGCCACTTCCCGCTGTTCCAGAACCTCAACCCCAAGCAGATCGCCCAGGTGACGAGGCTGCTCAGGCCGCGCTTCGCGGTGCCGGGCGAGCGGCTGATCCGACGCGGCGAGCGGGGCGATGCCGTCTACTTCGTCTCCTCGGGCGCCGTCGAGGTGTCGACCGCCACCGGCCCGATCCGCCTCGGCCGCGGCGACTTCATCGGCGAGCTCGCCATCCTCACCGGGGCGCGCCGCAATGCGGATGTCACGGCGATCGCCTATTGCCAGCTGCTCGTGCTGGAGGCTGACGAATTCAAGGCGCTGATCGCCCGCAACCCGGACATCGCCGCCGAGGTCGACCGCGTCGCGGCGATCCGGCTTGGCCGCATCATGGCGCGGCCGGGTGACGACATCGACAACGCCGAGGCAGAGGTGTCGGACGGCAAGGCGAGCGACGCCGCGGCCGCCGCCGACGCGCATCTCGAGATGGAGCCGACGGTGGTGCAGGCGCGACCGTCCGACCCCGAAGCAGCCACGATGGAGATCGCCGTCCCGGCCGACGTCGGGACCGGCGCGGCCGAGGTGCCGGCGGACGCTCCGGCCGCGCCGCACGAGCCGGACACGGTGAGCGAGACCAGGAACGCACCGGGCGCGTTGAACGAAAAGAAGCCCGAAGACGGAGAGCCGAGATGACCATCGACGTCGTGACGCTGCAGCCCCTCCTCGCCATCGTGATCGGCGTGCTGATCCTGATCGTGCCGCGCATCCTCAACTATGCCGTGGCGGCCTACCTCATCATCATCGGCGTGCTGGGGCTGTGGCCCAACATTTTGAACGGGCTGAACTAGCCGAACCGCCAGCCCCGCAGCGGCGGCCCGCGTGATCCTGCTCTGGCATCTGCTGCGGATCGGCTTCGGCTACGTCGCCGCGACGGCCACGGCAGCAGTCGTGTTCGCCGCCAGCGCCGGGCCGTGGAACGACATCGGCGGCCACCAGCTCGTGCGCATCACCGGCGACGCGCAGCTGTGGCTGGGCGAGACCGGCGGCCGCCTCGCCGTCGGTCTCGTGCAGCTGCTGCTGTCGGGATTTCCGACGATGGGGTTCGTCGTCGTCTGGGCGGTGGCGGTGATCGCCGCCGAGACATGGTCGCTGCGGCCGCTCGTCGCCTGGCTCGCCGTCGGCGGGCTGGCGGGGGCGGCACTGGTGGTGCCGGACGGTCTCGCGGTGACCGCGGCGGCGCCGCCGGAAGACGCCATGCTCGCCGCGCTCGCGGCCGGGTTCGTCGCGGGCTTCGTCTACTGGCTGGTCGCCGGCCGGCGCTCCGGCGACTGGCGCCGTGCGCTGTCACCGCCGGCGTAAGCCGTCGCCTTGGCGGCAAGTGGCATCAGGCCCGCGCCAGCAGCAGCCGCGCGGCGAAGCCGCCCATGACGCCGGCGAACAGCCAGTCGATGGCGCGGGCGAGCCGACGCGAGCCGCGCAGCGTCGCCGACACCCGGCCAGCGGCGAGGATCATCGCCACCGTGATCGGCGTCGACACCACGATCATCGTCAGCCCGAGGAACAGGAACTTGCCGCTCGCCGCCGGGTCGCCGGCGGTGACGAATTGCGGCAGAAAGGTCGCGAAGAAGACGATGACCTTCGGGTTGAGGAGGTTCACCGTCAGCGCCTTCATGTAGATGCGCGTCAGCCGCTCCGGCGCGGCGCCGGCGACGGGCCGCGACAGGGCGTTGCCCTTCCAGACCGATTCGAAGGCGAGCCACAGGAGATAGGCGGCGCCGACGATCTTCAGCACCAGGAAGGCTGTGGCGGAAGTGGCGAGCAGCGCCGCGAGGCCCGCCGCCACCAGCACGGTGTGGACGACGAGGCCGGTCGTGCAGCCCGCGAAGGCGGCGAATCCGGCCGCCGCGGACTGGGTCACCGACTTGCCGAGGAAAAAGGCCATGTCCGGCCCCGGCGTCAGCGTGATGGCGACGCAGGCGAGCACGAAGGCGGCGAGGACAGGCAGGTCGGGGACGAAGGCGAGGGCGGACATCGGCGGCTCCCGGCGCGGCGGATGTCCTCCTGTCTGCGCCCGACCGGCGCCGGAATCAATCCGGCCGGCGGGAGACGAACACCGCGGAGCGGAAGGTCATCACCACCTCGCCGTGCTGGTTGGTGACGGTGTTGTCGAAGTGCGCCACCGCCCAGCCGGGGCGCGAGGCGAGCGGTCGGCCGTCGCGCGGCGTCACGCTGAAATGCAGCGTGTCGCCGGGGCGCACCGGCCGCGGCAGGCGCATGTCCTCGAAGCCCGGCGACGGACCGAGGCGGCCGGGCTCGCCGCCAGCCGCGCGGATCTCGTCCGCGAGCCGGTCGACGCGCTCGACGAGGGCGCGCATGAACAAGGCGGAGGTGTGCCAGGCCGACGCCACGAGGCCGCCGAAGTGGCTGGCAGCGGCCGCCTCTTCGTCGACATGGAAGGGCTGCGGGTCGAACTCGCGGGCGAAGGCGACGATCTCCTCGGCGGAGACGGTCACCGAGCCGACCTCGATGCGGTGGCCGAACGGGATGTCCTCGAAGACCCACATCAGGCGGCCCACTCGCGGGTCGCGCAGAGTGCGGTGGCCCGCATCTCCAGCACTCGGGTGCCATGCTGGTTGTCGAGGTGGATGACGATCGACAGCAGCCCCATCTCCGGCCGGCTCTTCGAGACGCGCTTGCCGACGGCGGTGAAGGTGCCGGTGAGCGTGTCGCCCGGACGGACGGGCGCGAACCAGTCGAGCTGCTCGATGCCAGGCGAACCCATCGAGGCCATGCCGGCGAGCAGGCCGTCGACATAGAGGCGCATCATCAGCGCCGCCGTATGCCAGCCGGAGGCGGCGAGGCCGCCAAGCGGCGTCGCGCGGGCCGCCTCCTCGTCGAGGTGGAAGGGCTGCGGGTCGTAGAGCCGGGCGAAGCCGATGATCTCCTCGGCCGTGACGGTGCGGCTGCCGAGGGTGATGGCGCGGCCGAGCTCGATGTCCTCGTAGTGGAGCAGTCCCGCGTCCATCATCGTCTCAGAGCCTGTTTGGGACTTGGAGGCGGCCGTGACGCGAGCAATTCGCCCGATCCGTCAGGAGGTGGCCGCAGCCGATGCCGGGGGCATCGGCAAGGGCGCCGACGCCGCGGGCGGTCGAATTCCTCGCGCCGGAGGTGGAGCTCCGGCGGCCGGCTGCAGCGTCGTAGCGGCTCCGCGATGCGCGGCATCGCCGTCGCCACTCCTCCTTGCATCCGACTCGCCGGAGCTCCATCACGACCGCCTCCAAGTCCCAAACAGGCTCTCAGGTGTTGAACTTGAAGAGCAGCACGTCGCCGTCGGCGACGACATATTCCTTGCCCTCGTCGCGCGCCTTGCCGGCCTCCTTGGCGGCGACCTCGCCGCCGAGGGTGACATAATCGTCGAAGGCGATGGTCTGGGCGCGGATGAAGCCGCGCTCGAAATCGGTGTGGATGACGCCGGCCGCCCCGGGCGCCTTGGTGCCGCGGGTGATCGTCCAGGCCCGCGCCTCCTTCGGCCCCACCGTGAAGTAGGTGACGAGGCCGAGAAGCTCGTATCCGGCGCGGATCAGCCGGTCGAGACCGGGCTGCTCGAGGCCGAGGGTCTCGAGGAAGTCCTTCTGCTCCTCGGTCGACAGCTGCGCGATCTCGGCCTCGATGGCTGCAGAGATGACGACGCAGCCGGCACCCTGGGCCTTCGCCATCTCGGCGACGCGCTCCGACAGGGCGTTGCCGGTCGCGGCCGACGCCTCGTCGACATTGCAGACATAGAGGACGGGCTTGGCGGTGAGGAGGTTGAGCATCTCGAAGGCGCGCCGTTCCTCCGGCGCGAGCTTGACGAGACGGGCGGGCTTGCCTTCGCGCAGCAGCGTCAGGGCGCGATCCATCAGCTCGACTTGCGCCTTCACCTCCTTGTCGGAGACGCGCTTTCGCAACGGCACGACGCGGCGCTCGAGGCTGTCGAGATCGGAGAGCATGAGCTCGGTCTCGACCGTCTCGGCATCGGCGACCGGGTCGATCTTGCCCTCGACGTGGGTGACGTCGCCGTCCTCGAAGCAGCGCAGCACGTGGGCGATGGCGTCGACCTCGCGGATGTTGGCGAGGAACTGGTTGCCGAGCCCCTCCCCCTTCGAGGCGCCGCGCACCAGGCCGGCGATGTCCACGAAGGTGAGCCGCGTCGGCACGATCTGCTGGGACTTGCCGATGCGCGCCAGCGTTTCGAGGCGCGGATCGGGAACGGCGACTTCACCGGTGTTCGGCTCGATGGTGCAGAACGGGTAGTTCGCGGCCTGCGCCGCCGCCGTCTTGGTCAGCGCGTTGAAGAGCGTCGACTTGCCGACGTTGGGCAGGCCGACGATGCCGCATTTGAAACCCATGGAAGAAAGTCCTTCGGGCGAACAGGGCGGGCGGAACGGAGCGCGCCTTCGTCAGTTTGAGTGCGGAGCCGGGGCGACGCCGGCCGATCTCTTGGCCGTCCTTCGCAGGGCGGTCAAGGGGCAGCCATTCGTGTGCCCCGGCCCGTGCGCCTTCGATCGCGACACGCAAAAACACACCACACCCATGGAACGAATAGGCGGAGAACACGTTTTCCGAGCAGCCCGATGCGGAAGGTTCGCGAGAGCATTCACCGGCATCGGGACATCAGATTTTGCCTCAGAAAAGGGAGCTTCGCCATGCGCAATGTTCTTCTTCGTTCGACTTCTATCGCTGTGCTCGGGTTCGGCCTCGCCGCCGCGCCGCTTGCTTTCGCGCAGGACACCCAGACGACGCCGCCCGCCGCCACTGAGACGGCGCCCGGGGTCGGCACCGCGCCCGATCCGAACACCACGGTGCCGGGCCAGATCGACAACCAGCCGATCCAGGGCGCCCAGGGTGAGCAGGGCTCGATGGGTCAGTCCAACGATCCGGCCATGATGGGCCAGGCCAACGATCCGGCCACGATGGGCACCACCGGCACGGCCGGCACGATGGGCACCACCGGAACGACCGGGACCATGGGTACCGCGGCGACCGGCACGGGCATGGATGACGACCGGGTGACGATCGTCGGCGGCACGCAGCCGATGGGCACCGTGCTCGCCACCGAGCTCCAGGGTGAGCCTGTCGAGAACTCCGCCGGCGAGGATCTCGCCACCCTCGACGACTTCGTCATCGACGAGCAGGGCCGCATCGTCGGCGCCGTGGTGAGCTTCGGTGGCTTCCTCGGCATGGGCCAGAAGTCCGTTCTGCTGCCGTGGGAGGACCTCACCATCGACGGCAACGACGGCTCGGTGATGCTGTCGATGAGCGCCGAGCAGATCGAGGCGCTGCCGGAGTTCGAGCCGGTGGAGCGCGAGGACGCGACCGCCGCGAACGATCCGGCCCGCACGACGGCGCCGGCCCCGGCTCCGGTGACCCCGGCGCCCGCCCAGTAATTCGGCGAAATCGGAAGACGCGGTCCGGAGATTTTTCGCGAGGTCCCGCGGACCGCAACATCCGGCGCCAGGCCGGGCCGAGCAATCGGCCCGGCCTTCGCGCGTCCGGGGTCCGGCGGCGAGCGGGTGTCAGCCCCCACTGCCCCGGACGAATTTTGCCAGCGCGGCGAAGGGTCCCTTGGCGGGCGAGACCTGCTCGGACGACGACGCCGGCGCGGGCGCATCAGCGGCATCATTGCCCGTCGCAACGCTCGCAGCCGCCTCCACCTTCGGCTTCGGCGGCCGGGGCGGCCGCGGCTCGCCGCCCTCCCCCTTCGGCGGCGACAGCGCCAGGTGCAGGCGATTGGCGAAGGTCTGATCCTTGCCCTCGGCGAGCAGCGGCGCGTCGGCGGCGATGGCGTCGAGCAGCGGGTCGACCCACGCGGCATCCGATTTGGCGAAGTCGTGCAGGACGTAGGTGTGCACCATCGCCTTGTCGCCGGGGTGGCCGATGCCGATGCGCAGGCGACGGTAGGCGTCGCCGATGTGGGCGGTGAGCGAGCGCAGGCCGTTGTGGCCGCCGTGGCCACCGCCGACCTTCATCCGAACCTTGCCGGGCGGCAGGTCGAGCTCGTCGTGGATCACCACCACGTCGCCGGGCGCGAGCTTGTGGAAGCGGACGATCTCGCCGACCGAGCGGCCGGATTCGTTCATGTAGGTGAGCGGCTTGACGAGGATGGTGCGCTCGCCGCCGAGCGTGCCCTCGGCGATCTCGGCGGAGAACTTCTGCCGCCAGGGGCCGAAGCCGTGGCGCCGGTGCACCGCATCGACGGCGAGGAAGCCGACATTGTGGCGGTTCAGCGCATAGCGCGGGCCGGGATTGCCGAGGCCGACGAGCAGGAACACGCGCAGTCTCCTCGCGAGGCGTCCCCGTGGCACCGCCGGACGATGCCGCGACGGGCGCCGGCCGGGTCAGCAGCCGGCGACGCCATGGGGCGCCGCCGGCCGACGTTCGTTGAGCGCGTCGCCAGGCCTCAGGCGGTGGGCGCGGAAGCGGCGTCTTCAGCTGCTTCCTCTGCCGTCAGGACGGCCGGCGCAGCGATCGTGGCGATCGTGAAGTCACGGTCGCTGATCGTCGGCGTGACGCCCTCGGGCAGCTTCACCGCAGAGATGTGCACGGAATCTCCGATATCGAGGCCGGTGAGATCGACCTCGATGTTGGCCGGGATCGCGTCCGCCGGGCACTCGAGCTCGACTTCGTGGCGGACGATGTTGAGCACGCCGCCCCGCTTCAGGCCGGGCGAGGCCGCCTCGTTGAGGAAGTGCACGGGCACTTCGACAGCGATGGTGTCGCCGGCAGTGATGCGCAGGAAGTCGATGTGGATGAGCTGATCGCGCACCGGATCGACCTGATAGTCGCGCGGCAGCACGCGGATCTTGTCGCCACCGACGTCGATCGTCGCCACCGTGGTCAGGAAGCCGCCGGCGAGCAGCTTCAGCGACACTTCCTTCTGCGGCAGGGCGATCGGCAGGGCGGTCTTGCCGTCGCCATAGATGACGGCGGGAATCTTCTGTTCGCGACGCAGTGCACGAGCGGCCCCCTTACCAACCCGATCGCGCACCGTGGCCACGAGCTCATAGGTCTGAGCCATTGGGTCACTCCGGTTGCTTGAGTTGTCGGTCGGGGGCACCTCGCCCTCCGACGCGAACGGGCCGCCCACGGCGGCCCGCCTTCGAGCCGGACGGCAAGCCGCCCGGTGGCCCGCCTCCAGGGGTGCGGGACCGGGCCGGCTTATAGTCCACGCCGGCCGGGGCGACAAGGCACCGGTGGCCGCAGGGCGCCGAGATCCGTCGTCAGTCGGGGGTCTTCACCAGCATCGAGTTCTTCGAGACCATCAGCGACGAGGTGTCGACCGCCTCGAAGGCGGAGGCCGGGATCTGCTTCAGCTCGTCCATCAGGCCATTCTTCCAGCGGGTGTCGGACGTGCCCTGGAAGTACCAGGGCGAGCCGTTGTCGGCGAGCACGAGGCCGTATTTCTTCATGGCGCGCAGCACCGCCTGGGTGTCCTTGCGCAGGCTCTTGGAGATCTTGAACGAGGCCTTGAGACGGAAGCGGGCGCCCATCGGCGGGAAATCGGGATCGTTCACCGAGCCGGCCTGGTGGCGTGCCGGCCAGAGGTAGCTCTTGTCGGTGACGTCGGTGGTGAAGCGGATGGCGTGGTCGACCTTGCCGGCCGCCACCTCCTCGTAGCGCAGCAGCAGCGGCAGGATCGGCAGGCCGGCGGCGTCGGCCGAGGTCCAGCCGTCCTTGCGCAGCTTGTCGCTGTCGAGGTCCCAGACGGCGCCGGAGCCCGCCGACCACTTGCCCTTCTTCTTCGAGGTCGCCCAGGTCTCGTAGAGCGTGCAGCTGTCGCGGTCGACGATCACCGTGTGGCGGTCGCCGGACTTGTACTGGCCGCCCTCCACCTTGGTGTCGCCGCCGAGCGGATAGCGCACGCGGTCGCTCTGCGAGGCGTAGAAGAACTTCACCTCGACGCGCTTGTGGTCGCCGTCGACGATGGTGATCGGAATGCCGTAGGGCACCGGGATCTCGCCGAAGGAGGGGCCGAAGTCCGGGTGCAGGTTGCGGTCGGACGACATGTTCTCCATCCACGCCGCGCTGCGCTTGTGCACCGGAAGCTTGCTGACGTCGGCCTGGAACCAGTTGCCCGGCGGGAAGAACAGGCAGTCGGTGCCGGGCACTTTCGAGGCGGCCTGCGCCGGGGCGACGCCGAGGGTGGCGACGACCACGGCAGCGGCGAGCGCCGCGGTCGCAGCGGCGCAGGCGTACGGGCGCGGAACACGCTGCCGGCGGGCGGCGGGCGATGAGGTTTCGGGCGACATCGGTGGCTCCCCCGACCGGTGGCGGGACCCGTGTCCCTCGCAATGCGCCGGTCGCTCACGCGGGCCGCCCTGCAATCATCGGCAGCCACGCCACTGAGACTAGCCGAGCGGCGGAGCGGCGGCGCTCACTCTTGCGCGACCGGACGTGATGCGGCGCGAGCGGAGACCCTCGTCGGCGCGCGCCTCAGGCGTCCAGGAGTTCGGTGAGGCTCGCGATGGTGCGGTCCGCCACGATGTCCGGCGATGCGGGGTTGGGCACGCCGGTCGTCACCAGCACCGTGCCGAGGCCGGCGCGGCGGCCGGCGAGGATGTCGGTGGCGAGCTGGTCGCCGATCATCACGGTCTGGCCTGCCGGCGTGCCGATGCGGGCGAGCGCGTCGAGCAGCATGTGCGGCTCGGGCTTGCCGACGATGAGGCTCTCGGCGTCCGGCGCGGCGGTGCGGTAGGCGGCCAGCAGCGCGCCGACGCACGGGTCGAAGCCGTGTTCGGACGGCGTCACCGGATCGGGATTGGTGCCGACGAGGAAGGCGCCGCCGAGCATCGCGCGCACGCCGGTCGTCAGCTTGGCGAAGTCGAACGTATCGTCGTGGCCGACCACGACGGCTTCGACGTCGGTGGAAGTGCGCTCCAGGCCTGCGGCGTCCAGCGCCTCGAACAGCGCGGCGTTGCCGACAGCGTAGACGCGGCCGCCCCGGCCGAGGCGGTGGGCGAGGAGGTCGGCGGTGGCGGTCACCACCGGCACCACCCACGCCTCCTCCACCGGAATGCCGAGACCGGCGATCTTGGCGGCGAAGGCGGCGGCGGACTTCGTCGAGTTGTTGGTGACAAAGGCATAGGGAATGCCGCGCGCGTGCCAGGCGCGGAAGGCCTCGACCGCGCCCGGGACGGCGGCGGCGCCGCGATAGACGACGCCGTCGAGGTCGGAGACGACGCCGAGGATCGGCGGCAGCGGGGCGGGTGCGGTCACGGTGCGTCCTTGCACTCGAGGGGCCGCGGCCGCGGCGATGAAGGAAGCATAGAGAGGGCGGCGCGGCGGCCGGAATGGCCGACCCTCCTGAAACTCGTTGCCGAGGGGCCACGGGGCGCGTCGGCGCCGGCCACGCTGAGCAACGGAATCGTGGACGGGCAGGAATTCTGGCCGGGAGGGGTTCCGATAGAATTCGTCGAAGGCAGGCCGATCGGGGAGGAAAACCGGCGGCCGCCGATCCGACGCGCGGGCGGAACGGCCCGCGCAAAGGTCGCGAGCCGGCCCGGCGGGGCGGACGGCGATGCGGGCCGATGACGGCCCGGAGTCGTGCCGATGCGCGAGCGTTCTTCTTGCAAGGGGAAGTGGCAGATGATTTCCAGGCGGACTTTGATGCAGGGGACGCTCGCCGGCGCCGGCGCGTTCGGCATCGGGCGGCTCAATCCCGACTTTCTGTTCTCCTCGGCCTTCGCGCAGGATGCCAAGACCCTGCGCTTCCTCGCCGCCGAGGCGCTGACCGGAAACTGGGACCCGACCACCCACACGAACCTCGGCCAGTTGATCGCCGAGGGCTTCATGTTCGGCTATCTGACGCGCGCGCCGATGCGCCCGGAGAACCCGACCGAGCTGATCTTCGAGCTCGCGACGTCGCTCGAATCGATCGACGACTTCACCCTCGAGGCGAAGCTGCGGCCCGGCGTGAAGTTCCACGACGGCACCCCGTTCACCGCCGCCGACGTCAAGGCGACCTACGAGTACGGCTGCCAGCCGGACCGTCCGGCGCAGTGGTATCCGGGCCAGGTGAAGGTCGAGGTGATCGACGACCTGACCTGCCACATCAAGACCGGCGAATTCGGCTACCCGGCGACGCTCTTCTACTACCTGTCATCGTTCCTGCCGATCATGTCGGCGAAGGACGTGGCCAACAAGGCGCAGCTGTCGGCGAAGCCGAACGGCACCGGCCCCTTCCGCTTCGTCCAGCAGAAGGGCGATTCGACCTTCATGGAGGCGAACCCGGACTTCTATCTCGGCAAGCCGGGCATCCCCGCCGTCGAATACCGCTATGTCGGTGACACCACGACCCGCACGCTTGCGCTGCTCAACGGCGAGGCCGACATCATCGAGCGCCTCGAGCAGGAGCAGGTCGACACGATCGAGAAGGACGACCGCTTCGAGATCAACCGGGCGGTGTCGGTGGAGAACAAGTACCTGTTCTTCCGCTGCTCGAAGCCGCCCTTCGACGACGTCCGCATCCGTCAGGCCGCCTGCCACGCCATCGACCGCAGCGTGCTGCTCGACGTGCTCGGCGTCTCCGGCACCTATTCGAAGGCGCACATCTCGCCGGTGAAGTTCGGCTACACCGAGGTCGACAACTATCCGGAGTTCGATCCGGAGAAGTGCCAGGCGCTGCTCGCCGAAGCGGGCTTCCCGAACGGCCAGGGCCTGCCCGAGCTCACCTACTACACCTCCGTCGGCTTCTATCCGAAGACGAAGGAATATGGCGAGGTGATCGCCGCGATGCTGCAGGAACAGGGCTTCCCGGTGAACCTGCAGGTGCTCGAGCTCGCGGCGTGGGGCAACCTGCTCTACGACAAGCCCGGCGGCGGCGAAGGCAACATGATCGACTGCGGATGGTGCACCGGTTCGCCGGAGCCCGACCTCGTGCTGCGCACGCACTTCCACTCCTCGTCGAAGCGCATCTGCGGCATCGAGGACCCCGAGATCGACGCGGTGCTCGACAAGGAGCGCAACGCCGGCACGGTGAACGAGCGCCAGGACATCCTGCAGAAGGAGACCCTGCCGATGATCGCCATGAAGGCGCCGGCGCTGTCGCTGTTCACCTCGGTGTTCATCCATGCCTACCGCAAGGAGCTCGAGGGCCTCTACATCTACCCGAACGGCATGATGGACGCGAACAAGGCGACCCTCGGCTGATCGCTTCGACCGAGCCGATCGGCGGGCGGAGCCGGAGGACTGCCGCATGGTGGGGGCTGAGCCCCCACCCCCGCCCCGCGAAATCGGGCCACCTACGGGTGGCCCGCCTTCCGCGAGACTTCCCGGGCCGCCCGCGCGCGACCGGGCTTGCGCAAATTCCGGAGCCGCAACACGGCCCGATGCGACCGATGGCGTAGGGGCCGCAGCGGCATGTACATTCTCGAGTTCCTCCTGAAGCGCATCGCTCAGGGCTTCGTCATCATCTTCCTGACGTCGCTCCTGATCTTCACGCTCCTGCGCGTCGTGCCGGGCGACCCGGTGCGCCTCATCGTCGGCGGCATGGCGCCCGACAACGTCGTCGAGGAAGTGGCGACGAAGATGGGTCTGCGCGACCCGATCATCGTGCAATACGGCCGCTACATGTGGGGCCTGCTGCAGGGCGACCTCGGCCAGTCCTACCTGCGCCCGAAAAGCGGCATGATCTCCCAGGGCGGCGAGTACGTCGACCCGACGCGCGCCGACATGGCGGCCGTCACCGACCTCATCCTCGAGCGGGTGCCGCTCACCCTCCAGCTCGCCGGCGTGTCGCTCGTCTTCGCCTGCCTGATCGCCTTCCCGATCGGCATCGCCGGCGGCCTCAGACCGAACGGCTGGCCGGGGATGCTCGCCTTCGCCACCCAATCGCTGTTCGTCTCGATCCCGAACTTCTGGCTGGCGATCATCCTGATCCTGCTGTTGTCCGTGCAGCTCGGCTGGCTGCCGGCGCTCGGCTACCGCGGCTTTGCCTACGTCATCCTGCCGGCGATCGTGCTCGCCGTGGAGATCGCGCCCTTCCTGATCCGCACGCTGACGGTGTCGCTCGGCGAGATCATGCAGAGCCACTTCATCGACGAGGCGCGCGTGCGCGGCCTGCCGAAACGGCGCATCGTCTATGGCCACGCGCTCCGCAACGCCGCCGTGCCGCTGGCGAACCTCCTCGGCATCCAGCTCTCCGCCCTGATCGGCGGCGTGCTCGTGGTCGAATACATCTTCGACTATCCGGGCCTCGGCCACCTCACCGTCAACTCGGTCGTCAACCGCGACTTCCCGACCATCCAGGGGATCGCCATCACGACGAGCGCGGTGTTCGTGTTCGTCAACATCATCGTCGACCTGATCTCCTATTCGATCGACCCGCGCGTGGAGCTCTGAGCGATGGTTGACACCATGGCCGCCATTGGCCCCGACGAGCTCGGCCCCAAGCGCGTCGAGGGCTCGATCGCCCGGCAGATCCTCGGCACCGCCTGGCGCTCGACTGGCTTCCGCATCGGCTTCACGGTGTTCGTGCTGCTCCTGCTCGCCTCGGCGATCGTGCCGGAGATCTCGCCCTACGAGGCGACCAAGATGAACATGAAGGCGCGCTTCCTGCCGCCTCTGTTCCTCGGCGAGAACTGGTCGTGGGCGCATCCGCTCGGCACCGACCAGCTCGGCCGCGACATGCTGCTGCGCTGCCTCGTGGGCCTGCGCTACTCGCTGTTCATCGGCGTCACCACCGTCGCCCTGATGTTCATCGTCGGCTGCGGCCTCGGCCTGCTCTCCGGCTTCAAGGGCGGCTGGTGGGACACGGCGATCATGCGCCTGACCGACGCGCAGCTGTCGATTCCGATGATCATCCTGGCGATCACCATCCTCGGCGTCTCGAAGCCGACGGTGCCGACGATCATCCTGGTGCTCGGGCTGTCGGGCTGGCCGCTCTATGCCCGCGTGGCGCGATCGGCAGCGGTGGCCGAGCGCGGCAAGGAGTACGTCCGCGGCCTCAGGGTGGTGGGCGCCGGCGACTGGCGCATCCTGCTCCTCTTCGCCGCCCCCAACATCCTGCCGCCGATCGCCTTCGTGGCGGTGCTCGACATCGCCCGCATCATGATCTTCGAGGCGATCCTCGGCTTTCTCGGCCTCGGCATCCAGCCGCCGACACCGAGCTTCGGCACGATCATCTCCGACGCCCGCAAGTACCTCATCAACGCCTGGTGGATCGCCACCAGCCCCGGCGTCTTCCTCGCCGTGGCGCTGACCTCGATCAACCTGATGGGTGCGGCACTCGAGAAGGCGCGCAACAAGATCTACGGAGGCGCGTGATGGAACGGTCGCGGATCATCGAGGTCTCCGACCTCTCGGTCGCCGCCGTCGGCGGCGGCGCTCCGATCCTCTCCGGCATCTCGTTCTCCGTCGATTCGATGGAGTCCTACGGCGTCTACGGCGAGAGCGGCTCCGGCAAGACGGTGCTGAGCCGGGCGCTGGCGAACTGGCTGCCCGGCAACCTCGCCTACACCGGCGGACGAATCCGCTTCGCCGGCCGCGACATCCTCGATCCGCGCGAGGCGGGCGACTTCCGCGTCGGCCGCGACATCGCCTACATCGGCTCCAAGCCGCAGAGCGCGCTCGACCCGACGGTGCCGGTGGGTCCGCAGATCCTCGAGAAGCTGCTGTCGGTGCGACCGAACCTGTCGCGCAAGGAGGCGACGGAGAAGATCATCCAGCTCCTCGCCGAGGTGCGCATCCCCTCTCCGCGCGAGCGCTTCCACGACTACCCCAACCGCTATTCCGGCGGCATGATGCAGCGCGCCATGATCGTCGACGCGCTCTGCGCCGATCCGGCCGTGCTGATCGCCGACAACGTCGTGCAGCCGCTCGACGTGACGATCGCTGCGCAGACCGTGCTCTTGCTGCGCGACCTCTGCGAGCGCCACAAGATGGCGCTGATCTTCCTCGCCTCCTCGCTCGCCTCGCTCGCGCAGATCGCCGAGCGGGTCGGCGTGCTGCACGAGGGGCGCATCGTCGAGGAGCAGCCGATCGCGGCCCTGCTGAAGTCACCGAAGACCGCCTACACGAAGCGCGTCATCGCCGAGGTGCCGCGGATCTGGACCGAGGGCGAGGCGGAGCGCCGGCCGACGCGCCCGAACGCCGAACCGCTGATGCGGGTCATCGATGCCGAGCGCACCTACCTCGTCCGCCGGCGCGGCCACTTCAATGCCTACAACCGCGTGATGGCGGTGCGGGGCGTCACCTTCGACATCCGCCCCGGCGACAATTTCGGCATCGTCGGCGAGTCCGGCTGCGGAAAGTCCACGCTGACGCGGCTGCTCGCCTGGCTCGAGAAGCCCGACGCCGGCGAGATCCGCCTCGACGGCGTCTCGCTCGCCACCCTCTCCTCGCGCGAGCTGCTGGCGAAGCGGCGCGAGTTCCAGCTGCTGCTGCAGGACCCCTACAACAGCCTGCCGCCGCGCTCGCCGGTCGGCCGGATGATCGCCGAGGGGCTGCTCTTGCGCGGCGAGCTTTCGAAAAAGGAGATCGAGGCGCGGGTGCGCAAGGCGATGGGAGAGGTCGGCCTCGCCGAAAGCCTCTATCACGAGCTGCCGACGGCGCTGTCGACCGGCCAGCGCCAGCGCATCTCGATCGCCCGTGCGCTGGTGCTCGAGCCGAAGCTGCTCATCCTCGACGAGACGCTGTCCTCGCTCGACCAGGGCGAGCAGTCGAAGCTGCTGGAGCTGTTCGGCGAGCTGCAGGCGAAGAACGACCTCACCTACGTGTTCATCTCCCACGACCTCGCGATGGTGCGGAAGGTCTGCACGCGCATCGCGGTGATGTATCTCGGCGAGATCGTCGAGCTCGCCGACAACCACGACCTGTTCTTCGACCCGCAGCATCCCTACACGAAGGCGCTGCTCTCGGCCGCGCCGACGCTGGAGGAGAAGCCCTTCGACGCGACGAAGTACATTCTGGAGGGCGAGCCGCCGAGCCCGATCGACATCGCCCCCGGCTGCTCGTTCGCCTCCCGCTGCCCGTCGGCCTTCGGTCGCTGCCGGGTGGAGACGCCGAAGCCGATCCCGACGAGGAGCGGCTTCGCGGCGTGCCACCTGCTCGATCCGGCGGGGAACGTCGAGGCGGCGGCTTAGGCGACGGGCACGCCACGTCCTCCCCCTGCCAGGGGGGAGGACAGCCGCGCCGTAGGCGCGGCAGGTGGGGGCCCGTCAATCCTAACTGGCGCGCAGTTTGGATTGACGGGCCCCACCCTGACCGCTGCGCGGTCTGTCCCTCCCCCTGACAGGGGAGGGACGCGTCGCGCCAGGGGAGGACTTCGGCCCCCCGCCCCCTGGCAAGGCAGAGCCGCGTCGCGGCAGGGAGGACTTTCCGCCCCCGACGCGCTAAAAGAAGGGCACCGACGGCTTCCCGTCCCCCTCCTCCCCACCTGAACGAGTGATCCCATGACCGCGTCTCTCTTCATCGACGGCCGCTGGACGGCCGGGTCCGGCACGCGCCGCGGCACCGTCTTCGATCCGGCGACCGGTGCCGCCACCGGCGAGGTCGCCTTCGCCGAGAAGGCCGATCTCGATGCGGCGCTCGCCGCCGCCCAGAAGGGCTTCGAGGTGTGGCGGGCGACCTCGCCGTTCGAGCGCGGCAAGGTGCTGCGAAAGGCGGCCGACGCGCTGCGCGCCCACGCCGACGAGGCCGCCCAGGCGATCACCCGCGAGCAGGGCAAGCCGGTGGCCGAGGCGAAGGTCGAGGTGCTGATCTCCGCCGACCACATCGACTGGAACGCCGAGGAGGGCCGCCGCGCTTATGGGCGCCTGATCCCGGCCCGCGCGGCTTCGGTGACGCAGGCCGTGGTGATGGAGCCGGTCGGGCCGGTTGCCGCCTTCAGCCCGTGGAACTTCCCGGTCAGCCAGCTCGTCCGCAAGCTCGGCGGCGCGCTCGCCGCCGGCTGCTCGATCATCGCCAAGGCGCCGGAAGAGACGCCAACGTCGGCGATGATCCTGGTGAAGTGCTTCGAGGAGGCCGGCGTGCCGGCCGGTGTCATCAACCTCGTGTTCGGCGTGCCGGCGGAGATCTCCGAGTACCTGATCCCGTCGCGGGTGATCCGCAAGATGTCGTTCACCGGCTCGGTGCCGGTCGGCCGCCATCTCGCGGCGCTGACGGCGCAGCACCTGAAGCGGATGACGCTCGAGCTCGGTGGCCACGCGCCGCTGATCGTCTGCGACGACGTCGACGTGGCGCTCGCGGCCAAGACGAGCCTCGCCATGAAGTTCCGCAACGCCGGCCAGGTGTGCATCTCGCCGACGCGCTTCCTCGTCCAGGACGCCGTCTATGACCGCTTCGTCGATGCCTTCGCGGAAGGTGCGGCGGCGCTGAAGGTGGGCGCCGGCATGGCCGAGGGCACGCAGATGGGCCCGCTCGCCAACAGCCGCCGCGTCGACGCCATCGAGGGCTTCGTGCGCGACGCCGTCGAGCACGGCGCCACCGTCCGGACCGGCGGCGAGCGCATCGGCAACCAGGGCTACTTCTTCCAGCCGACGGTTCTGACCGACGTGCCGCTGTCGGCGCGCATCCAGAACGAGGAGCCGTTCGGGCCGGTCGCGGTGGTGTCGCGCTTCGGCGACCTCGACGCCGCCGTGAAGGAGGCGAACCGCCTCGACTTCGGCCTCGCCGCCTACGCCTTCACGACGCGCGCCGACCGGGTGAACAAGCTGTCGCGCGAGGTGGAGAGCGGCATGGTGTCGATCAATCACGCCGGCCTCGCCATGCCCGAGACGCCGTTCGGCGGCATCAAGGACTCCGGCCAGGGCAGCGAAGGCGGCATCGAGGGCCTCAACGCCTACCTGCAGCCGAAGTTCGTCAGCGTCCAGACCGGCTGAGGCGCGTCTCGCCCGCCCCTCCCCAGGGGCGGGCGCCGTCGCCATTGGCTACCGCTCGTCCGCCTCGCCGAAGGCGGCCTGGAAGGCCGCCTGCATGTCGCGCCTGAGAGCACGGGCGGCGGCCGCGTGCGGAGCGGCGCGGCGGGCGATGAGGCGGAACTCGTTCTCGGTGCGGAAGAGATCCGGGCGCACGGCGGCGAGTTCGCCGCGCGCCACCCAAGCCCCGGCGTAGTGCGGCGGCAGGAAGCCGAGATAAGCGCCGGAGAGCACGAGCAGGACGCGAGCGTCGAGATTGCTCGCCGACGCCCTGAGCGGGAAACCGTCGACCATCGCCGCGAAGACCGGGTCGTCGGTGACGGCCGGCTTCACCAGCGCGTGCGTGCGGACGAGGTCGGCGGGCGCGTCGGCCAGCGCAAACAGCGGGTGGTCGCGGCCGCAATAGAGCACGAGCTCCTCGCGGAACAGCGGCACCGTCTCGAGTTCGGCCAGCGCCCGCGGCAGCACCGAGATGCCGAAGTCGGCGCGCCCGTCCAGCACCGCCGCCTCGACGCCGCCCGGCGTCGCCGATTCGAGCGTCAGCGCGACGCGCGGGTGGCGGCGGGCGAAGGCGCCGAGTGCGGTGGCGATCGGTTCTGCGGCGACCGAGACGATGTTGTCGACGAGGAAGACGGTGACGGCGCCCCCGAGCCGGCCGGTCGCCGTGGCGACGCGGTCGCCGAAGGCGGCGAGGTCGTCGAAGAGCTGGCGCGCCGCCGCGTAGACCGCCTGGCCTTCCGCGGTGAGGGCGAAGCCGCCGCGGCCGCGGGTGCAGAGCGTCGCGCCGAGCCGCTGCTCGAGACCGGAGATGTCGAGGCTGATCGCCGACTTCGACTTGTCGAGCACCACCTCGGCCGGGCCGAAGCCGCCGTGCTCGACGACGACGCGGAAGACCTTCAAGAGGCGCAGGTCGACGTCGGAGACGGCGCCGCGGAAGCCACGGCCCGGCGCGACGGGGCCTGCGGCCGCATTGTCGCTGCGCTCATCCACCGGCAGGGCCGCCTCCGCATCACTGGTCGCCGGCAACGACAGTCCACCACCGGCTGCCACGCGGCAAGAGCGGTTGCCGGCCCGTCGCCGGCTCATCCGGCAGGACCTCGAAGCTGCCCCTTGCCAGGACGGCGCGCCGCATGCTTCTCGTCTCGGCCCGCCGGCATCGGCGGAGGGATAGGGAGCGGCACGACATGCAGATCGCTTGCGAGGATGGTCGCGTGTTCCTCGCGCCGGCCGGGCGCACGGCGCTCGTCGCCATCGACATGCAGCGCGACTTCCTCGAGGACGGCGGCTTCTGCGCCGCGGCGGGCGACGACGTGGCGCTGCTGCGCACGGCGATCCCGAAGGTCGCGGCGCTGTCGGCCGCCGCGCGGCGGGCCGGCTGGACGCTGATCCACACCCGCGAGGGCTACGCGCCCGACATGTCCGACGCCTCGGCGATGAAGCGGGAGCGCAAGGTCGCCGGGCGGGACGGCCCGCTCGGCCGCTTCCTCATCCGCGGCGAGGCCGGCCACGACTTCATCCCGGAGCTCATGCCGCACCAGGGCGAGATCGTCGTCGATAAGCCCGGCTTCGGCGCCTTCCACCGCACCGACCTGCAGGCGAAGCTCACCGCGCTCGGCATCGACCGGCTGATCCTCTGCGGCATCACCACCCAGTGCTGTGTGCAGTCGACGATGCGCGAGGCGGTCGATCGCGGCTTCTACTGCCTGACGGTCGCGGACGCCTGCGCCGCCTTCGAGCCGGCGGTGCACGCGGCGGCGCTGACGCTGATCCGCGCCGAGAACAACCTGTTCGGCTGGATCGCCGACACCGAGGCGGTGGTGGCCGCAGCGGGCAGCTCGTCCGCCGCGGCCTGAGCCCCTCCCCCGTCGCCCCCCGTGCCCCCGCCCTCCCGGATCGTCTGCCTTGGCGGCGCCGCCGTCGATCGCGTCTACCGTCTCGCGGGGCCGGCGGTGGCGGGCACGTCGAACCCGGCGACCGTCGGCGGCAGCCCCGGCGGGGTGGCGCGCAACGTCGCCGAACTGCTGGCGCGGCTCGAGACGCCGGTGTCGCTCGTCTCGGTCATCGGCGACGACGAGGGCGGCCGGTCGCTGCTCGCAGATCTCGCCGCCCTCGGCGTCGACACGGCGGGGACAGTGGCGATCGCCGGCGCGGCGACGGCGGAGTACGCGGCCGTCACCGATCCCGATGGCGACCTCGTGATCGGGGTCGCGGCGATGGCCGTGCTCGACCGGCTGGATGCGGCACTGGTGACGGCAAACACGGACCGCCTCCGGGCCGCCGACTGGGTGTTCGCCGATTGCAACGCCGCCGCCGACGGGCTGGCCGCTCTGATCGCGCTGAGACGAGGAGCCGGTTTCCGCCTCGCCGTCGATGCGGTGTCGACGCCGAAGGTGCGGCGCCTGCCGGCGGATCTCGCCGGCGTCGACGTCTTGTTCCTGAACGCCGACGAGGCGCGCGCCCTGATCGGTATGGGGGAATCAGAGGCCATGACGGCCGGGCCGGCCGCCCTCGCGGATGCCGTGCTGGCGCGGGGCGCAGGGGCGGTCGTGCTGACCCTCGGAGCGGATGGGGCGCTGGTCACGGACTCTGCCGGGACCGTGGCGGTGCCGGCGGCGCCGGCGACCATCGCCGAGGTGACCGGCGCCGGCGACAGCCTGATCGCCGCGACGCTGTGGCGGCTCGCGGCCGGTGACGAGCTTGACGCCGCCGTGCGCTTCGGCTCGGCTCTCGCGGCCCTGACGCTGGAGGCGACCGGCAGCGTCCGCCGCGATCTGCCGCGTGAGGCGCTTGCAGCGACGGTGGCGGCACGGGCGGCGAGCCTGCCGCCGAACACGAGGATCGCATGACGACGCCGAACGATTTGCTGCCGAACGACTTGCTGGCCGTGCATCCCGAGGTCGCCGAGGCGCTGGCCGCCGGCCGGGCCGTGGTGGCGCTGGAATCGACCATCGTCACCCACGGCATGCCGTTCCCGCAGAACCTCGAGACGGCGCGGGCAGTGGAGGCGGTAGTTCGGGCGGGTGGCGCCGTGCCGGCGACGATCGCGGTATTCGACGGCCGCATCGTGGTCGGGCTCGACGAGGCGGCGCTGACGCGGGTGGCCGAAGCCGGGGCGACCGCGGCGAAGGCCTCCCGCCGCGACCTCGCGGTGCTGCTCGCATCCCGCCGCCTCGCCGGCACGACGGTCGCCACCACGATGATGGCGGCGGCGATGGCCGGCATCCGCGTCTTCGCCACAGGCGGTATCGGCGGCGTCCACCGCGGCGCCGAGGCGAGCTTCGACGTCTCGGCGGACCTGCGCGAGCTCGGTCGGACGCCGGTGGCGGTCGTCTGCGCCGGCGCGAAGTCGATTCTCGACATCCCGAAGACACTGGAGGTTCTGGAGACCGAGGGCGTGCCGGTGATCGGCTATCGCACCGACGCCTTCCCGGCCTTCTTCGCCCGCGACAGCGGCGAGCGCGTGCCGCACCGCCTCGACGGGGCGGGCGAGATCGCGGCTGCCGCGGCCCTGCACTGGCGGCTCGGCGGCGGCGGCGTGCTCGTCGCCAACCCGATCCCGGAGGCGGATGCGCTCTCCGGCTCGGAGATCGACGCCGAGATCGCCCGCGCGGTGGCCGAGGCGCAGACGGCCGGCGTCGCTGGCAAGGACGTGACCCCGTTCCTGCTCGATCGCCTCAACGCGCTCACCGCCGGCCGCAGCCTGACGGCGAACATCGCGCTCGTGAAGAACAACGCCACGCTGGCGGCCGAGATCGCCGCGGGGCTCGCCGGCGGCTGAGGCCTCGCCTACTTCCCGAACACGATCCCCCAGCCCATGCGGACGGCGGTGACGAACAGGAAGGCGGCGAACAGCAGCTTCAGCGAGCGCTGCGGGATCATGTGCGCGACCCGCGCACCCACGGACGGCAGCAGCAGGCCGGCCGGCAGCAGCAGCGCGAAGGCGACCAGGTTGACGTAGCCGATCGAGAACGGCGGCCGGCCCGCCACGTCGAGGCCGTTCACCACGAAGCCGATGGCGCCGGGGATGGCGATGATCGGACCGAGCGCCGACGCGGTGCCGACAGCGTTGCGGATCTGGTAGCCGACGGCGGTCAGGATCGGCACGCTGAGCGTGCCGCCGCCGATGCCCATCAGGGTCGAGAAGCCGCCGATGAAGAAGCCGATCACGTGCTTCACGACGGCGTTCGGGAAGCCGTCCGTGACCTGGCCGCCGTTGCGACGGAGGAACATGTCGAGGGCGACGATGAGGGCGATCACCGCGAAGACGCCCGACAGCACCTTGCCGTCGACATGGCGGGCGATGACGACGGCGACGAGCACGCCGGCAAAGGCGAGCGGGCCCCAGCTGCGGATGAGCTTCCAGTCGACCGCGCCGCGCTTCGAATGGCTGCGGGCGGACATGAAGCCGGTCGGGATGATCGTCATCAGCGAGGTGCCGACCGCCATCTGCATGGCGAGTGACGGCGGCAGGCCCATGAAGGTGAACATCTGAAACATCACCGGCACCGTGATGATGCCGCCGCCGACGCCGAGCAGGCCGGCGGCGAAGCCGGCGACGGCGCTCGCCGCCGCGAGCGCACCAATCCACAGGGCGAGCGACGCCGGATCGAGGGCTTCCATAGACACGGCTCCGGGTTAGCTTGGGCGCACGGGGGGAGGACCCGGGCGCTCTTCGGGCAGATGCGGGATGGACCCGCTGGGAGGGCGACGGCACGCCGGTGCGGTTTCGCCGCCCCTTGGGAGAAGGACGGGAATTCAATGTTGACCGGGCGGCTCATCGAGTATGACGAGGCGGGCGAGGACGTACGCCGGATTTACGACGACATCAAGCAGTCTCGTGGCGTCAAGGACGTCAACAACTTCTGGAAGGCTCTTGCGAACCATCCGCCGACATTGGTTCGCACTTGGGAGAGCCTGAAGGAGGTGATGGCTCCCGGGGCGCTCGATGCTCGCACGAAGGAGATGATCTACCTTGCGGTCTCGATCAGCAATGCCTGCGAGTACTGTATCCGCTCGCACGCCCGCGGCGCGGCGAAGCAGGGCATGACGGCGGAGATGTTCGCCGAGCTCGTCGCCGTCGTCGGCATGGCGAACGAGACGAACCGCCTCGTCGCTGCCTGGCAGGTGCCGGTCGACGAGGCCTTCGCGGGCACGCTGCAGTTCTGAGGCGGGGTGTGGAGCAAGGGTGGTGGGCGGGAGGGCATGGCTGCCGCTGAACTCGGACCTTGCGGATTTGCAGAGGCAGAGGCTGGGAAAATGGCGAGCGTCCGTGCACCACACCTTCCTGCTCGTCCCTCTCCGTAGTCATTCCCGGCCTTGTGCCGGGAACCCATGCGACGCCGGCCCACCCCCCCCTTCGCGAGGCCCTTCCCTGCCGAAGCGAATGGGTTCCCGGCACAAGGCCGGGAATGACCCCGATAGAGGGAGGGAGTGTGAGGCGGCCCGCGGCTTCGGGATGGGTGAGGGGCGATGTACAGTGCCGGCATGGCGGCCGGCGATTCGGCCCAGGATGCAAGCGGCCGGTCGCAGGCGCGACGGGGGACGGCCGGGGCGAGTTGAACGGTCCCAAGGGGAGACACGAGCCATGATGAGCGTGCCGTTCTTCGGGTGCGCCTTGGCGATGCTGGCGGTCTGGGCGGGCCGGCGCTGGATCGCCGTCGGGCTGTGGGCGATCTCGCTGATCGCGCTCGGCGTGCTGTTCCGCCTGCACGTCACCGACAGCCTGCCGCTCGACTTCTGAGGCGCGCCATGTCCCCCGACATCTCCCGCGCCCTCAACATCGCCGGGCTGTTCGCGGTCTCGGCGATCCTGCTGGTCGCCTTCTGGGACCAGTTCGCCAATGCCGAACTCCCCTGCCCGCTCTGCCTGCTGCAGCGGGCGGGCTTCGTCTGCGCGGCAATGGGGCTCGCCCTCAACATCCGCTTCGGTCCGCGGCCGAGCCACTACGCGATCGTCGTGCTGTCCTCGCTCGTCGGGGCGACGGCGGCGGTCCGGCAGGTGCTGCTGCACGTCGCCCCGAACACCGGCGCCTACGGCGAGGCCCTGTTCGGGCTGCATTTCTACACCTGGGCCTTCGTGGTGTTCGTCGCGATGGTCGCCGGCAGCGCGGTGATGCTGCTGTTCGACCGGCAGTTCGAACCGCCGCGGCCGGCGGGCCTGCCGAAGCTCGGCGCTGCGGCGCTGGCGCTCGCCGGCCTGCTGGCGCTCGGCAACGGCCTGTCGACCGTGCTCGAATGCGGCGGCGGCCTCTGCCCGGACAACCCCGCCGGCTACCAGTTGCTCGATC
Source organism: Pseudoxanthobacter sp. M-2 (assembly GCF_046156265.1). Classification (NCBI taxonomy): domain Bacteria; kingdom Pseudomonadati; phylum Pseudomonadota; class Alphaproteobacteria; order Hyphomicrobiales; family Segnochrobactraceae; genus Pseudoxanthobacter; species Pseudoxanthobacter sp. M-2. The sequence goes on along the minus strand of NZ_JAWDIR010000046.1, from coordinate 47,419 downwards.
CCGCGGCGCCGGCTCCGCCCGGCTGACCCAAGGCCTGCGGACGGCCGCGCGGTTGCCACCCGCGGGGCGGTCCGCTATACGCCGTCGATCCCCACGAACCCCCGAGTCCGACCGATGAAGAGCGATACCATCGCCGTCTGCGCGATCGCCAAGAACGAGGGGCCCTACCTCCTCGAGTGGATCGCCCACAGCAAGGTCATCGGGTTCGAGAAGATCATCATCTACGACAACGAGAGCACCGACCACGGTCCGGCGATGCTGAGGGCGCTCGCCGCCGCGGGCGAGATCGACCTCAACACCTGGGTCTGGCCGAAGGACGCCGAGACGGGCCCGCAGGTGCCCTGCTACACCGCCGCCGTCGAGAAGTACCGAGACGAGATCGAGTGGATCGGCTTCATCGACATCGACGAGTTCCTCGTCCTCAAGAACCACGACAACGTCCGCCACTTCGTCGAGGACTACAGCGAGGCGAACGGCATCGCCATCCACTGGAAGCTGTTCGGCTCCGACGGGCACAAGAAGCGCAACGACGACATGCTGGTGTCGGAGCGCTTCACGCGCTGCGAGGACGTCGCGCGCAATCCGCTGTTCGGCCGCTCGGCGAAGAGCATCTGCCGCATCGACAAGATCGTGCGGGTGAAGCCGCACTTCTGCATCCTGTCGGAAGGGCTCTACTTCAACGAGAAGAAGCGGGCGATCCAGCCGAAGCGGCAGCCCTTCGGCACCCACGAGATCGCGCAGATCAACCACTACTTCACGAAGAGCTACGAGGAGTGGCTGGTGAAGGCGGAGCGCGGCCGGCCGAGCCGCTCGCTGTCGGCGGAGGACAAGTTCCGCGCCATCGAGGAATTCCGCAAGTTCGACCGCAGCCACGTCGTCGACACCTCGATCGAGAAGTATCGCGAGGCGACGAAGGCCGAGATGGCGCGGCTGAAGGCCGTGATCGCCGCCGTCCCGGCCGCCTGAGGGCGGCCATCCTCCCGGCCGGCCTTGACTAGCCTGCTGCGCGGAACGCCCGCCAGCCGCCGAAGTCGGTGATCTCGCGGGCCGCCTCGAGGCCGCCCGGCTCGCACAGGAAGCCCGGCGCCTCGCTGCCGTCGTCGAGCCGGACCTTGCCGATGCCGAGCGGCGCCGGGATCGCCGCCACGAACGGTCCGAAGGCCTCGGCCGGCAGCGACCACAGCTCCACCGCGATCCCCGGCCCCGCGAAGCCCGGCGCCCGCACCAGCCCGGGCTTCGGCGGCACGGTGCCGTCGAGGGCGTAGAGACGGTAGTCCGGCGCCGTCCGGCAGGCACGCTCCAGCACCCCGCCCCGCGCCACGAGATCGCCGTTCAGCGGCTCGCCGGTGAGATGCGCGCCGACGACGACGATCGGCAGCCTTGCCGCCGCAGCGGTGATGCCCGATGCGGCTGCGGGCGCCTGCGGCGGCGCCAGGCTGCCGATGGCGTCGATGCCCGGACCACAGCCACCGTTGCGGTGCAGGCGGTCGGCGAGCGCCACGAGCGCGTCGTCGTGGAAGGCCGGCGCCACCAGCATCACGCCGACGGGCAGGCCGTTCGCACGGAAGCCCGCCGGCACTGCGACGGAGCAGCAATCGAGAAGGTTGGCGAAGTTGGTGTAGATGCCGAGGTTGGCGTTGAGGCGGATCGGGTCGGCCAGCACGTCGGCGACCCGGTAGGTGGTGGGCGTCGTCGGCAGGAGCAGCACGTCCATCCGCGCCCACTCGGCCTCGGCGCGCCGGCGCAATTCGGCGAGGCGGTAGAGGCCGCGGAAGGCGTCGGCCGCGCTCATCGTCAGCGCCCAGCCGAGGATGGTGTGGACGGTCGGATCCATCGCCGCGCCGTGCTCGCGGTAGAACGGCTCGATGGCGGCGAGCCGCTCGGCGACCCACGGGCCGGCGTAGAGGTAGTCGGCCGTCTCGCGGAAGGGGCGGTAGTCGATGGCAACAGTGCGGTGGCCGGCGGCGGTCATCCGGGCGATGGCCGCGTCGTAGGCGGCCTCGGCCTCGGCGTCGCCGAAGAATTCGCGGTCGGCGCCGGCGAGCACGCCGACGCGCAGCGGCCCGCCCGGCAGCGCCTGCTGCGTCGCCTCCCGGCAATAGGCGTCGCCGGCGTCGAGGCCCTCGGCGAGGCGGCGGACCGCCGTGGCGTCGTCGATCGTGGTGGCGAACACCGAGACGCAATCGAGGGTACGGCAGGCCGGCAGCACGCCGGTGGTGGGCAGCAGCCCGAGCGAGGGTTTCACGCCGACGATGTTGTTGAAGGCGGCCGGCACGCGGCCGGAGCCGGCGGTGTCGGTGCCGAGCGAGAACGGCACCTGGCCGGAGGCGACGGCGACGGCCGAGCCCGAGCTCGAGCCGCCGGAGACGTAGTCGGCGTCGAACACCGAGCGCGGCGCGCCGTGTGGCGAGCGGACGCCGACGAGGCCGGTGGCGAACTGGTCGAGGTTGGTCTTGCCGATCGGGATAGCGCCCGCCGCCCGGAGCCGGGCGACGACGGTGGCGTCGCGCTCCGGGGTGAAGGCGAAGGCCGGGCAGGCGGCGGTGGTCGGCACGCCGGCGACGTCGATGTTGTCCTTCACCGCGAACGGCACGCCCCAGAGCGGCCGGCCGTCGCGGGGTCCGAGTTCCGCCACTTCGGCGAGGAGGTCGGCGCGGTCGCGCACAGCAATCCAGGCGGCCGGGTCGCCGGCGGCGATGCGGGCGAGCACGAGGTCGATCGCATCCGCGGGCGTCAGCCGGCCGCTCGCGAAGGCGTCGAGGAAGTCGAGGATCGACGGCACGCGCGGCAGCGTCACGGCCGCGCCCCGGTGCTGCGGGGAGGCGGGTTCGGCACGACGGCGGTCGTGGCGGGATCGACGGAAACGGGACGCAAGACGGTCTCCCCACAGCGGCGACGCGGCGAAGCGCCAGACGTGTTGTACACAATAGGCGGAAAAGAGATCAGAAAATAGTCACGCACAAGGGTTCAGCGACATCAGGCATCCGGGGGCACCGGCGTGATGCTCCGCAGCCCGCTTTCGTGGCTCGACCGCCATCCCGCGGCCGGTAGCGGTTGAAACTCCACGGGAAGTGGGGCACGGATCGTGCGCCGACGTTTGCGGCGAGACGGGAGGAGCCCCGCCATGCGACAGACCGACCTCCCCGCCCGCGACCAGCTGAAGTCCGACATCGCCCGACGCAGCGACGCCTACTTCCTCAAGACGGCGGCGATCGTTGCGGCGCACGGCGACTGCCGCGCCACCTATGCGGTGTTCCTGCGCACCGACTGCATCGTCGCGGTCGACCGTGCCGTCGAGCTGCTGCACGAGCTCTACCCGGCCGACGCCACCTGGCCGATCGAGGTGCGGCGCACTGCACCGGAAGGCACCATCCTCGCGTCCGGCCGGCCGCTCCTCTACGTCAGCGGCAGCATGACGGCGCTGGCGCCGCTCGAGACGCTGCTCCTGCAGCGCATCGGCTTTGCCTGCGTCTCGGCGATGAACGCCTTCACCATGTGCCAGGCGATGCCCAAGGCCTCGTTCATCGCGATGGAAGCGCGCCACTGCACCGGCGACGACATGCACCTCGCCTGCGCCTACGGGGCGAGCGTCGGCTCGCGCACCGCGCAGCTGATGGGCGCCGTCGCCTTCATCGGCACCTCGACGGCGATCGCCGCGCCGCTGTTCGGCGCCACTGAAGGGCTCGGCACCATGCCGCACGCCCTGATCGGCTACGCCAAGGCGCGCATCCTCGCCCGCGGCGGCGATCCGGATGTGGAAAGCGCCACGCTCGAGGCGGCGAAGCTCTATGCCGAGACCTTCCCCGACGAGACGACCTACACGGTTCTGGTCGACTATGACGGGCGCGAGATCACCGACGCGCTGGCGGTGTGCCACTGGTTCTACAGCGAGGCGCAGCTGCAGGATCGCGGCAAGAAGCTCGCCTTCCGCATCGACACCCACGCCGGCCGCCACCTCGAGGGCCTCGACTGGGGCGGCTCGGTGGAGACGCTTTTGCGCTGGACCCACAAGGGCACGCCGGGTGAGGTCGCCAAGCTCGCGCTCCAGGGCTTCATGATCGACGACCTCGACGGGCTGTCGTCCGACGAGATCCGCGACAAGTGCCTGTTCGGCACGGGCGTCACGGCGGCGAGCATCGTGCGGTTCCGCAAGGCGCTCGACGATGCCGGCTACAAGACGCCGACGATCGTCGCCTCCAGCGGCTTCGACGTCCTGAAGTGCCGCGTCTTCGGCAATCTCGGCATCCCGGTCGATGTCGTCGGCACCGGCAGCTTCATCCCGGCGAAGATCAACCGCACCCACGCCACCGCCGACATCGTGCGCTACGAGATGCCGGACGCCGACGGAAACCTGGTGCCGTTCGACCTCGTCAAGGTCGGCCGCGAGCATCTCCTGATGGGCGTCGGCCGGCTTTCGCCGGAGCCCCGCGAGCGCTGACCACATCGGCGTTGACAGAGCCGGGGCCCCGGCCTCAAACTGTTCGTATACAAACAATCGGAGGGGTCCGATCATGCGCACTCTCGTCGATCGCCGTCGCTTCAACCTCCTGCTCGGGGCCGGCGTCGCCGCCGGTGCGCTGGGCGCCCGCATGCCGCGCGCCCGCGCCGCCGGCAAGATCACTGTGCTGAACTGGCAGGGCTACGGCACCGACGAAAGCTGGGCCCTGAAGCTGTTCGCGGAGCAGACGGGCATCGAGGTGGTGCACGACTACTTCAACTCCGAGCAGGAGATGTTCACCAAGCTGCGCACCAACCCCGGCGCCTACGACGTCGCGCTGATCAACAGCGCCTGGACGAGCCGCATCGCCGAGGAAGGCCTGCTCAACCCGATCGACTTCGCCACCGTGCCGAACTCCGCCGACCTCGACCCGCTGCTGCGTGACAGCTCGAACTTCGCCTTCGACGGCAAGTCCTACGGCGTCGCCTGGGTGTGGGGCATGAACGGCCTCGGCGTCCGCAAGGACAAGGCCGCCGGCGCGCAGTCGCTCGAGGTGCTGTGGTCGCCTGAGGCGGTCGGCCGCGTCGCGCTCTATGACGACGCCATCACCGAGGTCGGCATCGCCGCCCTCCTCTTCGGCGAGAGCATCAACGACCCGAAGGACATGAAGGCGGTCGTCGAGAAGCTCAAGGCGATGAAGCCGAACGTCAAGCTGATCTGGTCGAGCGAGGACCAGTGGAACAAGGCGTTCTCCGCCGGCGAGTTCGACTACTCGATCTACTGGTCGGGTGCGGCCGGCCGCTCGCAGAAGACGTTCAAGCTGCCGGTCGACTTCATCGTGCCGAAGGAAGGCGCGATCGGCTGGCTCGACGGCCTGTCCGTGCCCGCCTCGGCGCCGAACAAGGCGGAGGCGGTGTCGTTCATCAACTACATGATCGACCCGAAGTTCTACGTGCAGTGGGCGACCGAGGTCGGCGCGCCGGCGTCCGCGAACGCCAAGGCGATGGAGCAGCTGCCGGCGGACGACCCGCAGAAGCTCATCCACAAGACCGAGTACCTGAAGAACCTGCAGTTCATGTCGCCGATGCCCGACGACCGCCGCCAGGCCTTCGTCGACGCCTGGGAAGAGGTGAAGGCGTTCTACGCCACCTGAGGCGCGAGCGCGCTCAAAGGCACAGACATCCGACAGGGCGCCGGCTGACAGGCCGGCGCCACACTCCCCCGGCGGCAGGCGAGGCAGGCATGAGCGAGCCGCAGAGCGGCGCGCCGGCACGGCGCGGCCTATCCCCCGGCGCCGTCACGGCGGCGCTGGTGACACCGGCCTATCTGTGGCTGACGGTGGCGATCTTCCTGCCGCTCGTCGCCATGCTGGTGTTCTCGTTCCTCACCGCCGCGCCGTTCGGCAACCGCGCCGTCTCGTTCACCGGCGCCCACTATCTCGTCTTCTACAACCGGCCCTACCTCGTCGAGGTGGCGCTGCGCTCGCTGGCGCTCGGCGCCTGGACGACCGGCATCTGTGCCCTGATCGGCCTGCCGGCGGCGCTCGCCTTGTCGCGGGCCTTCCGCGGCCGCACCCGCGAGGTGCTGTTCTTCCTGGTCATCCTGCCGTTCTGGACGAACGGACTTGTGCGAGTGTTCTCGTGGACCATGGTGCTGCGCGAAAACGGCATCCTCGACGACCTGATCCGTACGGTCTGGGCGGGGGCGCCGTCGATCGGCATCCTCTACAGCTATCCGGCGATCGTCGTCGGGCTGGTGCACGCCTACCTGCCCTACATGATCCTCACCTGCTACCTCTCGGTCGTCGCCATCGACGACGAGATCCTGGAAGCAGCGCGCAGCCTCGGTGCCCGCGCCCCGGTGGTGTTCGGCAAGATCGTGCTGCCGCTCGCCGCCCCCGGCCTGATCGCCGGCTCGGTGCTGATCTTCGTGCCGGTGATCGGCTCGTTCATGGAACCACGCATCCTCGGCGGCACGGCGGGCGTCACCATCGGCACCGTCATCGAGGACCAGTTCACCCAGGCCTTCAACTGGCCGCTCGGCTCGGCGCTCTCCTTCATCATGCTGGCGGTCGTGCTCGTCGTCTTCGCCGTGTTCTCGCGCGCCCTGCGCGGCCGCCTGACGCTGTCGTGAGGGCGGCATGACGGCCCTGGGCAAGCTCTTCCTGTTCGCGGTGCTGGGCTTCCTCTACCTGCCGGTGGCGGTGCTGGTGGCGATGGCCTTCAACGCCTCGCCGCTCTATGCCCTGCCCTTCGAGTTCACCACGCACTGGTTTCAGGAGCTGTCCGGCAACGACAAGCTTCTCGCCGCCACCCGCAATTCGGTGCTCATTGCCATCCTGACGACGGTGCTCGCCACCATCATCGGCTCGCTCGCGGCGATCGCGCTGTCGCGCCGGCGCTTCCGCGGCCGCACGCTGCTGCAACTGCTGCTGCTGCCGCCGATCGCCATTCCCTGGCTGATCATCGGCACGGCGATGCTCGTCTTCTTCTTCTGGACGGGCATCGGCCGCGGCCTGCACGCGATGGTGCTCGGCCACGTCGCGCTTGCCATCCCCTATGTCGTGCTCGTCGTCGGCGCCGGCCTCAACAACACCCGCATCGACCTCGAGGAGGCGGCCATGAGCCTCGGCTCGACGCCGCTGCACGCCTTCTTCGCGGTGACGCTGCCGCTTTTGATGCCGAGCCTGATCGCCGCGGCGCTGTTCGCCTTCGCGGTGTCGCTCGACCAGTTCGTCATCTCCTACTTCCTGGCGACGCCGGGCGTCTCGACGCTGCCGGTGGAGATCTACACCTCGATCCGCAAGGGCTTCACCCCGGAGGTGAACGCGGTGTCCTCGCTGCTCCTCGCCGCCTCGATGATCCTCATCATCATCTTCGCGCGGCTCACCAAGGTTGGAGGCGTCAGTGGCCGCCGTTGACGCTCAGACGATCGGCAAGAGCTACGGCGCCACGGCGGTGCTCGACGACGTGTCGCTCACCTTCGAGGACGGCCGCTTCACCAGCCTGCTCGGCCCCTCCGGCTCCGGCAAGACGACGCTTCTGCGGATCGTCGCCGGCTTCGTCACCGCCGACCGCGGCCGCATCCTGATCGGCGGCGAGGACGTGACGCACGTGCCGGTGTGGAAGCGCGCCATCGGCATGGTGTTCCAGTCCTACGCGCTGTTCCCGCACATGAGCGTCGACGACAACGTCGCCTTCGGCCTCGCCCGCCGCGGCGTGCGCGGCGCGGAGGCGAGCCGGCGCGTCGGCGAGGCGCTGGAGATGGTGCGGCTTTCGGGCTTCGGCGCCCGGCGGCCGAAGGAGCTCTCTGGCGGCCAGCAGCAGCGTGTTGCGCTGGCGCGTGCGATCGTCACGCGTCCGCGGGTGCTGCTGCTCGACGAGCCGCTGTCGGCCCTCGACCGGCGGCTCCGCCAGGAGATGCAGGTGGAGCTCAAGCGCATCCAGCGCGAGGTCGGCATCACCACGATCTTCGTCACCCACGACCAGGAGGAGGCGCTCGCGCTCTCCGACCACGTCGCCATCCTCGATCGCGGCCGGATCGTCCAGGCGGGGTCGCCCGGCGAGGTCTACGAGCGGCCGGCAACGCGCTTCGCGGCGAGTTTCCTCGGCGACGCGAACTTCCTCGAGGGCGTGGTGGCGGACGGCGGCGTCATCGTCGGCGGCGTGCTGGTGCGCACCGACGATGCCCTGCCGGCGTCGGGCGCCAAGGCGCTGCTCGCCGTACGGCCGGAGAAGATCGCTCTGGTGCCGGCGTGGGGCGCGGCTCCGGCCGGCGCCAACGCCGTGCCGGCGACGGTGCGGCAGGTGGTCTACGCCGGCGCCGCCTCGACCTATCTCCTCGACGGGCCCGGCGGGGTGGCGCTGACGGTTTTCGCCCAGAACCGCACCGGCGGGCCGGTGGCGGAAGCGGGCGCCGCGGTGACGCTCGCCTTCCCGCCGAAGCAGACGATCCTGATCAAGGACTGAGGCATGCTCCCCTTCGGCCCCCTCGGACCCGGCACCGTGCACGTCGCGGTCGACCTGCAGCGCATCTTCGCCGAGGACACCGCCTGGCAGTGCACGGCGATCCCGGCGATCCTGCCGAATGTGCTCAAGCTCGCCCACGCCAAGCCTGGCCGGACGGTGTGGACGCGCTTCGTCGTGCCCCACCACGCCGACGACGCGCCGGGCATGTGGCGCGACTACTACCGGCACTGGGATCAGTTCACAGGCCGCAACATGGAGGCCGGCCTCGTCGACCTCGTGCCCGACCTGGTGCCGCATGCCGACCCGGAGCTCGTCATCGACAAGCTTACCTATTCGGCCTTCGAGGTGCCGGCCTTCGCCGAACTGCTCGACCGGCTCGGCGCCGACACGCTGGTCTTCACTGGCGTCGAGACCGACGTCTGCGTGCTCGGCACGCTGCTGCCGGCGATCGACCGCGGCTACCGCGTCATCGCGGTGTCGGATGCGCTCGCGTCGTCGTCGGAAGCGGGCCACCGGGCGACGCTCGACGCCGTGCTGCCGCGCTTCGACCGGCAGGTCGAGATCGCCACCACCGACGACGTCCTGAAGGCCTGGCAGGGCTGACCCGCCCGCCGTTCTTCCCGTGTAAGTCTCGCCCGTGAAAGTCTGGGGACCATGAGCGCCGATTCCGACCTGCCGCCGCGCGGCGCCTTCGCACCAACCGCCGTGCCGGGCACGACGACGATCCCGCTCGCCCGCGCCTGGAACACCTGGGGCCGGCGGCCGGCGGAGATGATGTTCCTGCCGATCGGGGTGCGGCTGACGCCGGTCGCCTATGCGGCGAGCACCCGCCAGGCGACAGATTTCCCGCCCGGCGGCGGCGCCCGCTATGGCCGCCACGCCGTCGACGGCTCGCTGGTCGAGATCGGCCTCGACCACGCCGGCACCCACGTCGACCTCACCTGGACGAAGCCCGACCCCTATGCCGTCGTCGGCTCCTGGACGGCGCCGACGCTCGGCGAGTGGGGCCTCCGCTTCTGGTTCTGCCTGTGCGTTTCCGCCGACGGCGGCGAGATCGTCCGGCATGACGCGGCGAGCGGCGCCACCGTGGTGCGCGTCGGCCACCGCTTCGTCGCCGTCGTCTCCGCCGACGCGCCCTCGCTCGTCAGCGGCCACGCGACGATCGCCGACCTGAAGAGCGAGTACGAGCGGCACGGCTACTGGCACCTCTCCGCCCGGTCCGACGCAGCACCGGTGCTGGCGTTGCGCTTCAACTTCGAGATGATGCGCACCTCCCGCATCGCCGCCGCCGTCGCCGACCGTGAGGACCTCGCGGTCGCGCGGGCCAAGGCGGCGCTCGCCAGCGAGGCGGCGCCGGTGGCGCCGGCGCAGGAGGGGGCGAACGCCGGCTCGCTCGACGCGGTGCGCGACGTCATCGCCTGGAACACCGTCTGGGACGGCATCAACGCCCGCCCCTACACGGCGATCAGCCGCAACTGGGACGTGGCCAAGTTCGGCGGCTTCGGCGTCTGGCTCGACGACCAGCTCTATGCCGCGATGGCCGCCGCCATGCTCGACCCCGAGCTCGCGCGGGAAAACCTCGCGGTCTCGCTGTCGAATGCCACGCCGGAGGGCAACCTCGCCTGCCTGATCACCGCGATGGACGGCTGGGTCGACCGCACGCAGATCCCCGTCGCCTCCTTCGTCGCCTGGTCGATCTTCGCCCGCACCGGCAGCCGCTCGATGCTGTCGCTCACCTATGACGCCTTGGCGCGGAACCAGCGCTGGTGGTGGCGGGTGCGCGACCCGGGCGGCCGCAGCCTCGTCTCCTACGGTACCTCGGACGTCGGCGAGGGCCTCTACAAGGGCACCCACTTCGGGGCGCGCAACGAGTCCAGCATGGACAACGCGCCGATCCACGACGAGACGAGCTACGACCCGGCGACGCGCACGCTCGACTGCCTGGACGTCGGCCTCAACAGCCTCGTGGCGCTGGACGCCGAGATGCTGGCGCTGATCGCGGCCGAGCTCGGCGACGCCGAGGGGGCGGCGGAGTTCGCCGCCCGCGCCGAAACGACGCGCCGGCTGATCCGCGAGGAGCTTTGGGACGAGAGCCGCGGCATCTTCGCCAACCGCCTGTGGGACGGGCGCTTCGTCCGGAGCGTCGGACCGACGAGCTTTTATCCGCTTGTCGCCGGCGCGGCCTCGCCGGAGCAGGTGGAAAAGCTCCTCGTCCACCTCGACGACCCCGACCTGTTCGGGGGTCGCTTCGGCCTGCCGGGGGTCGCGCGGAACGATCCGGCCTTCCCCGACAACACCTACTGGCGCGGCCGCATCTGGCCGCCGCTCAACTTCCTCACCTGGCACGGGCTGAAGCGCGTCGGCCGCCACGCGGAGGCGTCCAAGCTCGCGAGCAAGAGCCTCGCCCTGTTCGCCCAGTCGTGGGACGAGCTGCGGCTCTGCCCGGAAAACTTCAACGCCGACAGCGGCGAGGCCCTCGACCAGCCCGACACCGAGGGCTTCTACGGCTGGGGCGTGCTGATGCCGGCGATGGGCGTCGGCGAGATCTGCGACGTGACGCCGTGGGAGGGGTTCGCGCTCGTCCACGACGGCCGGCCGGTGCGGCTCGGGCCACTGGAGACGCCGGCCGGGCGGCTGACGATCGAGAGCGACGGGGCGGTGCTGTCGCTGCAGCGCGGCGGCGCGACGGTGCTCGCGACCGACGTGCGCGGCCGCCTCACCCACCTGCGCCTCGACGCCGGCGGGCTGTCGGTGACGCTGCCGGCAGGCTCCGAGGGCGGCATCCTCCGCTTGCCGGGCGTCCCCGCTACCGCCATCGTGGCGGCGACGATCGGCGGCGAGCCGGCGACGTGGCGGGCGGACGGTGATGGCATCGTCGTCGACGTGCCGGGCGGGCGGTCCGCACCGGTCCGGCTCGTGGTCGCCGTCGACCGGGAGGGGGCACGATGACCGACGCGACTGGCACGCTCGACCTCGTCGTCGTCGGCTCGATCAACGTCGACCTCGTCGTCCACGCCGACGCGCTGCCGCGGCCGGGCGAGACCGTCTCGGGCTCGCGCTTCGAGCGCTTCTTCGGCGGCAAGGGGGCGAACCAGGCGGTCGCCGCCGCCCGTGCCGGCGCCAAGGTGGGCTTTGCCGGCGCCGTCGGCGATGATGCCTTCGGCACCGAGGCGCGCGCCGATCTCGCGGCCGAGGGCATCGACGTCGCGGCGGTGCGCACGCTGCCGGGCGTCGCCACCGGCATCGCGGCGATCGTCGTCGACGCCAAGGGCGAGAACCAGATCGCGCTCGCCGCCGGCGCCAACGCGCTGGTCGACGAGGCATCGGCCGAGGCGGCCCTGAAACGGCTGAAGCCGGGCGGCTTCGTCGCGCTGAGCTTCGAGGTGCCCGACGCGCCGCTCGCGGCCGCCGCGCGGCTCGCCGCCAGGGCGGGCGCCCGCGTCGTCGCCTCCCCGGCCCCGGTGCGGAAGCTCGCCGACGACATCCTCGCGGCCCATCCGCTGCTCGTGCTGAACGGCGACGAGGCGGCGACGCTGGTCGACCTGCACCTCCTCGAGATGTCCAGCGCCGCCGACAGCCACGGCCGCGCCACCGGCGCGGCGCTGGCGCTCTCCGCCCTCTGCGGGGCGCCCGTGGTGATCACCATCGGCGCGGACGGGGCGATCGTCACCGACGGCACCACCGTCACCCACGTGCCCGGCCGCCGCGTCACCGTCGTCGACACCACCGGCGCCGGCGACACACTGGCCGGCGTTCTCGCCGCTGGACTGGCGCAGGGGTTGCCGCTCGACGTCGCCGCCGCCCGCGCGGTGGCGGCGGCGGCGCTGTCGGTCGGCGCGGCCGGGGCGCGGACGGGGATGCCGACGGGCGACGCGATCGACCGGGTGTTCGGCGAGGGTTAACCGGGTTAACCGGCCGCCAGCGCCACCGTCAGCCGCGACCGCCAGCGCGACTGGTCTACCGAGCGGACCACTGTCGCGTTCGGCGGGCGGCCGGTGAGGCCGCGGTGGTCCACCACCGTCGCGCCGCGGCTGAACTCGGCGCGGACTTCCACCGCGACATTGAGGAACTCCGCCTTCGTCACCAGCGTCGCGTCCAGCGCCACGGCCATCGCCAGCGGGTCGGGCAGGTCGAAGACGTCGGTGTTGCGCCGGGAGCGGACAAAGCGGCGGAGGCCCGCGGTGGCGTCGATGGCGAGGGCCGCGCGATCGGTGCCGAGCGCCCGCCAGGCCGCAACGTCCGTGTCGTCGAAGGGGGCGTCGCGGCGGGAGGCGTCGCAGCCGACCATGGTGATCGGCAGGCCGCTGGTGAACACGGCCCGCGCCGCTTCCGGGTCGACCCAGATGTTGTACTCGGCCACCGGCGTGACGTTGCCGACGCCGTCGCCGGTGCCGCCCATGACGACGCAGCGGGCGATCTTGTCGACGAGGTCGGGGTCGCGGGCGAGCGCCAGCGCGAGGTTCGTCAGCGGGCCGAGCATGACGAGCGTCAGCGCGCCGGCGTGTCGGTCGGCCATCTCGAGGATGACGTCGATCGCGTCGCCCGCCGCCGGCGCGCGGCCGCCGATCGGCAGGCCGGCATCGCCCATGCCGTCGGCGCCGTGCACCATCTCGGCCGTGGCGAGCGGGCCCGCCAGCGGCCGCGCGGCGCCGACGTAGATGGGCACGGCGGCGCCGCAGACCTCGGCGACGTAGAGGGCGTTCTGCACAGCCTGCTCGACCCGGCAATTGCCGGCGACCGCGGTGATGGCGACGATCTCCGCCGACGGCTCGGCGAAGGCGAGCAATAGCGCGATGGCGTCGTCGGCGGCGGTGTCGGTATCGATCAGGAGGGGGGTCATGTGGCGGGCTGGACTGTCGCGAGGGAGCCGCCGACGGACGAACGAGCGCCCACCCTCCCCTTGAGGGGGAGGGTCGACGCGCGAAGCGCGGCGGGGTGGGGTGACCGCGGGCGGGAGCCCGCGCACGAACCGCTTCGTCGCTGGTGCTGCGCGCTTTTTCCGCCGCCTGCCGGCGGCGCCACCCCACCCCGTCGGCCTTCGGCCGCCGACCCTCCCCCTCGAGGGGAGGGTGCTTCGCAGGGTGCGGCGCGGGGCATCTTCATCAGGACCTCACCCATCCTTCCGCCCCCTCCCCCACCGCGCATCCAGCCGCGCCAGCAGTTCGCCGACGACGCCGCGGGGCAGGAGTACCACGCAGGCGACGAACAGCAGGCCGAGGGCGAGGAGCCATGACGCACCCAGCGCCTCCGACAGGCGCGCTTCGGCGCTCTTCACCAGGATCGCGCCGAGGAAGGCGGCGATGAGGGCGCCACGGCCGCCGACGGCGACCCAGATCAGGGCCTCGGTCGACAGCGCGAAGCCGATCAGCGGCGGCGAGACGAAGGCGAACTGCGCCGAGAACAGCGCTCCGGCGAAGCCGGCGACGGCCGCCGACAGCGTGAAGGCGGAGAGCTTCGTGCCCGCCGTGTCGTAGCCGAAGGCGGCCGTGCGCTCCTCGCTGCCGGCGATCGCCCGCAGCACGCTGCCGAACGGCGAGCGAACGACGGCCTCCAGCACCAGCCAGACGAGGGCGGCGGCGGCGAGCATTGCCGCATAGAGCGGCACCGGCTCCCACAGCTCATAGGACCAGCCGGCGAGGCCGAGATCGAGCGGTGGGACGTTCATCAGACCGTTGAGGCCACCGACGAAGCCCCAGTTGATGAACAGCCGCTCGACGACCACGGCGATCGCCAAGGTCGCGATGCCGAAATAGGCGCCGCGCAGGCCGCGGCCGTAGAACAGGAAGCGGCCGACCACGTTTGCCGCCACCGCCGGCACGGCCATCGCGGCGGCGAGACCCGCCCAGGTGGCGGTGACGGCTGACAGCCCCGGCACCATGCCGAGCGTCACGAGGCTCATGGCGTAGGCGCCGAGGCCGAAGAACACCGCCTGGCCGAAGCAGAGCAGCCCCGCCTGCCCCCAGATCAGCGCGAGGCTCATGGCGAGGATGCCGTAGGCGAGGAACTGCGAGAGCTCGCCGAGGCGCCAGTCGTCGAGCGTGAGCGGCGCGAGCGCCAGCAAGGCGAACACCAGCGGCCCGGCGAGCGTGGAAGGCTTCACGCTCATCGCCGCTCGCGCCCGCCGACGATGCCGCGCGGGAACAGCCGGATGACGATGATCGCGAGCGTAAAGACGACGATCTGAGCCACCACCGGCGACCACAGGCGGGCGATCACCGTGTCGGTGCCGCCGACGAGCACGCTGCCGGCGAGCACGCCGGCGAGGTGGCCGGTGCCGCCGACGAGGATCGCCAGGAACGCCGGTACCAGGAAGCCGAGGCCCATCTGCGGGTCGACGCTCATCAGGGGCGCCATCACCGCCCCGGCGAGCCCGGCGAGCGCGGCTCCGAAAGCAAACGTCAGGCGGTCGAGGCGGCGGGTATCGATGCCGAGGCAGGAGGCCATGCGGCGGTTGGCGATGACGGCGCGTGCCGTCAGCCCGAAGCGGGTGCGGAAGAACAGCAGGAACGTGCCGGCGATCACCGCCACCGAGACCGCCATGACGAACAGCCGGTAGGCCGGATAGGGCGCCCCGAAGATCTCGACCGCGAAGTCGAACGGCGGTGAGGCGGTGCGCGACTGCGGCCCGAAGGCGAGCACCACCGCCTGCTTGATGGCGATCGACAGCCCCCAGGTGGCGAGGATGGTGTCGAGGAAGCGGTGGTAGACGTGGCGGACCACCAGTTCCTCGATGGCGAGCCCGACGAGGGCGAGGATGAGCGGCGCGAGCACGATGCCGAGCCAGAACGAGCCGCCGAGCATCTCGGTGATCGACAGCGTGTAGGCGCCGAGCAGGAACAGCTCGCCGTGCGCCATGTTGATGACGTTCATCAGCCCGAAGACGACGACGAGCCCCATCGCGACCAGCGCGATGACGAGCACGTAGTTGAGGCCGTCGAGGGCGGCGAACAGCACCGGCGGGGTCCTACAAGGCGAGGTGGCGGGTGACGAGATCGGGCGCGGCGCGCACCGCCGCGATCGGATGGTCGGCGGTGATGCGGCCGTTCTCGATCATCGCGCAGCGGGCCGCCATGCGCATCACCATGTCGAGGTTCTGCTCGGCGATCAGGATGGCGAGACCGGTCTCGGCCGCATGGGCGGCGAGCCGCTCGGCGATCTCAGCGACGATCGAGGGCTGGATGCCCTCCGAGGGCTCGTCGAGCAGCAGGAGGCGCGGCCGCGAGACCAGCGCCCGGGCGATGGCGAGCTGCTGCTGTTGGCCGCCGGAGAACGTGCCGGCCTTCTGACTGATGCGCTCCTTCAGGATCGGGAACAGCGCCAGCACCGCGTCAGCGAAGCCCGGCCGCGGACGCTCGTGGCCGAGCACGCCGAGTTCGAGGTTCTCCATCACCGTGAAGTCGGCGAAGAGGTCGCGGCCCTGCGGCACGAAGGCGACGCCGAGGCGGGCGATCGTGAACGGGGCGAGGCCGGCGGTGTCGCGGCCGGCCACCGCGACGCGGCCGGCGGTGCGCGGGACGACGCCCATGACCGCGCGCATCAGCGTCGACTTGCCCATGCCGTTGCGGCCCATCAGCCCGACCACCTCGCCCGCCGTCACCGCGAGGTCGAGCCCGTCCAGCACCCGGCTGCCGCCATAGCCGGCGACGAGACCATCGATGGCGAGCGCTGGCGCGGTCATGGGGTGGGGGTCATGCGGCGAGGGTCATGGAGTGGGTTCATGGCATGGCCGGCGTTGGAGAACGCGGGCGTTGTCGAGCCGCGACCGCGCTCCCCTCCCGTCGCAGATCGCTACCGAGAAGACAGCGCGGCGGCGCGGCCGGTCAAGCGGGTTTCCGTGCCTCGGCTGCGGCGTTGCCGCCAGAGGGCATGCCAACCGCACACGCCGGGAGCCACCCGCCCCTTGAGGGGGCGGGTCGACGCGCCGGAGGCGCGGCGGGGCGGGGTGGCGGCGCCGGGAGGCGCCCGAAAGGACTGCGATATCGGCCAGGGGAGAGTCGCGCGCGGGCTCCCGCCCGCGGTCACCCCACCCCGCCGCGCTGCGCGCGACGACCCTCCCCCTCAAGGGGAGGGTGCGCGTTTGCGTTTTGGAACAATGGGTTGTGGCCGATGAGGCGGCTCATCAAAGCTCCGGAACGAGCCGCGCCCTCCGCCGCCCCCTACGCCGCCGCCAGCGCGTCCCACCGTTCCGTCACCAGGCGGCGCAGTTCCAGCGCCTCGGTCCACCGGTCGGACATTTCCTGCCCGTCCGGCCCGGTCATGGCGTAGTCGCGGGGGCCGAGTTCGTTGAGGAAGATCATCGCGTCGTCGACGCCCGAGCGCTCGCGCCACATCCGCATGCCGTCGGTCCACCACTGGAGGTGGGTGTCGAGCCATTTGCGGTTCTGCGGCCAGCCGATCGGCACCTGGATCTGGTTGCGCGTCGCCACCCGCCCCTGCAGCGAATCCGAGCGGGCGAGGATCGCCTGGATGTGTGCCTCGAGGAACTCCGGGATCGGGTGCGGCATCTCGCGGTCGACGACATAGTGAGAGAGGTCGGCCGAGAGCCGCACCTCGGGGATGCGCTGGGTGAGGAGCAGCGTCGAGAACAGGTCGTTCGTCAGGCAGTTGCGGTGCGTCTCGAGCTCGATCGGCACGCCCTCCTCCGCCGCGACCTTCAGCCAGCCGCGCACCGGTGCCTCCATTTCGTCGACCGACAGCGGCATCACCTGGCCGATGACGAAGACGACGGGGGCGCCGATGTCCTTGGCGAGGTGCAGCGCCGGCCGCAGGTCCTCGACCGACTTCGGGAACGCCGTCAAAAGGCCGCCGAGGCCGGTGCGGGCATAGAGCGGCACCAGCGTCTTCGCCGTATCGAGGTCCAGCGCTCCGAGGTCGATCCCCATGCCGTAATAGCCGGCGTCCCTGACGCGCTCGAAGCGCTCCTCGACCGGCCGCTCGGGCACTCCCGGCCGCCGCTCCTCGGTGGCCCACAGCGACTGGTAGAAGCGGAGGGTCTGCATGGCGGCTCCGGGGGGAGGTGGGGGATGGGGAGTGAGGGGGGACTCTGGTGCAACACCCCTCCGCTGGTCATTCTCGGGCTTGTCCCGAGAACCCATTCAGCGCCGCGAACGCCGAGAGGGATGGGTTCCCGGCACAAGGCCGGGAATGACTACGGAGGGGGTAGCGAAAAAGAGATGACGACGGAGGTGAATGCGGAGGACAAGGTTGGGGCAGCGACGGTCCGGCGGCGGCAAGTCCTCCTGTCGCAACCGTCGTGACCTGCGTCTCCCGTCTCCCTTAGGCCGCCTTCGCCGACGCCCGCGCCTTGGCGGCGTGGTCGGAGATCCACATCTCCTCGTCGGGGAAGTCGGCCTCGGTGCGGCCGCCGGCAAACGCCTTCAGCACCTCCCACTGGAAGGCGAGGTAGCTCATCGTGTGGGGCTCGCGGCCCTTCTCGGTGAACAGCGCCTTGTGCAGCTCCGGCAACTGGTGGAAGGGCACGCCGGGGAAGGCGTGGTGGGCGGTGTGGTACTGCATGTTCCACGCCATCCAGCGCATGACGGCGTTGGTGCGGGTGGAGCGGGTGTTTTCGAGGATGTTCGGCTCATGGGCGAGGCCGAGGTGCTCGATGGTGTTCTGCAACTGGTGGACCACCTTGGTCACCATCATCGGGGCGAGCCAGAGGATCACCGCCGCCCACGTCTGGAAGACGACCGACAGCACCGCGATGGCGATGTAGCCGGCGGCGTGCCAGCGCCCCTCGCGGACCACCTCTGCCTTTCGGCCCTCGGGGATGTAGGGCTCGGTGACGATGCCGAGCGAGAAGCGGACGATGCGGCGGACGCGGTAGTACCAGTAGGTCGGCCCGAGCACGTAGAGCACGTAGGACGTGAACGTGTAGGGCGGGCGGACCAGCTCGCCGTCGCGGTTCCAGTCCTGGGTATAGCGGTGGTGGGCGAAGTGCTGCAGCTGGTCGAAGTCGCGCGGGAAGATGACGATGAAGCCGAACAGCCGGCCGAACCACTCGTTCAGCGCCCGCGTCTTGAACACCGTCCAGTGGCTGAGCTCGTGCTGGCCGGCATAGAGGAAGTTCAAGAGCACGCCGTGGACGATGAAGAGCGGCACCGCCCACCAGGTGCCCCAGGTGAGCCACAGCGCGGTGCCGGTGACGGCAATCGCCCCGAGGTGGCTGCCGACCTGCAGGAAGCCGGCAAGGTCCGACTTGCCGCTGAGCGCCCTGAGCCGTGCCGGCTCGATCATGTCGCGACGCGCAAAAACCTCGTCCATCGGCAGCCTTCCTCCCCACTCACGAACAATGACGATGCGGGAGCGGCCGCGGTCCCGCAATGGCGGCGTGAGAAAGGTCGCTTGAGTGATAGCTCAAGTGACGGGGACGGTGATGTGCCGTCCCTCCCCCTGGCAGGGGAGGGACGCGCCGCCGCCGTTGCGCCAACCGCTGCTTGTTGCTAGCGCTTGGTGGTCGCTTGCGCTGCACGTCTGCCGTCAGGTCGCGCAGGCCACTGCACCGGAGCGCCCACCGCCGATGCCGCGTCTGCCGTATATCGTGTCCGCCGCCCGATGATCCGCCTCGCCGTGCTGCTCGTCGGCGCCGATGCGATGCGACGCAAGTGGAAGCTGCTCGCCGCCATCGGCATCCTCTGGATGGTGCTCGCCGTCGTCGTCGCCGCCGACATGGTCGACGGCGCGAGCCGCACGGCGTCGTGGGTGTTCGGCTACTTCCTCGTCATCGAGGGCGCCGTGGCGCTCCTGATGATGATCGGCGCCGGCGGCACCAACTGGGTGCTGCTCGCCCGCGCCGGCGGGCTCGTCGTGCTCGGCTGTCTCATTCTCGACTTCCCGTTCGAGAACTCCATCGCCAACAGCGTGCTGTTCGGCCTCGCCTTCCTCGCCGACGGGTTCGTGCGGGTGGCGACCGCGTGGGTGATCCGCTACCGGCGCTGGCAGGTGGTGGCGATCGGCGGGTTGCTCGAGATGGCGCTCGCCGTCATCTGCTTCTCGAGCTGGCCGATCCCCTATTACAAGACCGTGCCGTTCTGCGTCGCGGTCGCCATGCTGATCACCGGCTGGAACTGCCTGCGGATCGGGTTGCTGCTGCGCCATGTCGGCCGCGACGCCTCGCTGTCGGCGCTGCCGATGTTCACGCTGCGCTCCTGGCGCGGCCATTCCCCGGAGGCGCCGACGCCGGTGGCGCGCGCGGCGCGCATTCCGCTGATCGTGCACGTCTGGACGCCGGTCGGTTCGGCCGAGGACGCCGAGCGGCGCCTGCTGGTCGACCGCTACATCGCCGCTGTCGACGGCAAGGGCGTGATCTCGACCGGCCATGCCTCGCTGGAGCTGCAGCCCGACATCTATGTCAGCCACTATCCGGGGGTGGAGATCGACCATTCGCCGGACGATTTCGGCGCGCTCCTGAAGGCTTCTGCCGACAACGACGTGAAGGGGCGGTTCCAGCCGTCCTATGAATACGAGGTCTCGCAGTGGTGCGAGGCGGACGCCAACGTCAAGTTCCGCCGCTACGACGCCGCCAAGCTCGCCGCCTGGTGGGAGGTCTACCGCCGCGACGACACCTACAACCTCACCGACCGCAACTGCTCGATCGCGGTGGCGCTGGCGCTCGACGCAGCACTGGAGGGGGCGCTCTATTCGCGCTTCGTCTGGAGCCGCTTCTTCCTGCTGCTGCTCAACCCGGATCTTTGGTTTGCGGCGACGCTGCGCTTCCGGGCCGAATCGATGACGTGGACGCCGGGGCTGGTGCTCGATTATGCGCGCGCCATCCGCCGCGTCGTCGAGCCGCTCGACCGCGGCTATATCGGCCGCCTGCGGGACACCATCCGCCGCTGGCACGAGGCGCGCGAGCTCGCGAAGCTGCGCCGCGAGATCGAGGCCGCCAGCAAGGACGGCCTCGTCTGATCATGGCAACCAACGAAGCATGACGCCAACCGACAGGAACACGCAGCGATGACGGCCGACCTCGTCCTGGCGCCGCGGGTGCGCTTCGTCTCCATGGCGGCGGTGATTTCCGTCGCGATGATCTTCGGCCTCACCTATTCGCTGTCGGCGGCGCTGATCGCGCTCGACCTCGCCGAGCGCGGCTTCGGCGAGACGATGATCGGCCTCAACGCCGCCATGCACGCGCTCGGCACGCTGCTGGTGGCGCCGATCCTGCCGCGGCTCGTCGGCAAGATCGGGCCGCGCCGGATCGTGATGATCGCGCTCGCGGTCGCCGCTCTGACGCTGGCGCTGTTCCCGGCCTCACCGCTGCTCTGGCTGTGGTTCCCGCTGCGCTTCGTGCTGGGGGCGGCGAGCGAGGTGCTGTTCGTGCTGTCGGAGACGTGGACGAACTCGCTCGCCCAGGAGAAGACCCGCGCCCGCTCGATGGCCGCCTACATGATCGCGATGTCGCTCGGTATGGCGCTCGGGCCGCTGATCCTGTCGATCGTCGGCTCGCAGGGGGCGCTCCCCTACCTGATCGGCACGGTGCTCTGCATCGGCGCGCTGGTACTCGTCGCCGTGCCGATGGTGAAGGCGCCGCACTTCGAGGAGCCGGAGATCTCCAACCCGCTGCACTATGTGCGGCTGGCGCCGCTCGCCATCGCCACGACCATCCTGATCGCGGCGCTGGAATCCTCCGGGCTGTCGTTCCTCGCCCTCTATGCGATGGGCCAGGGCTGGGACGAGTCCGGCGCGGCGAGCCTGATTTCGACGATGATGTTCGGCGCCATCGTCTGCCAGGTGCCTGTCGGCTATCTCGGCGACGTCATGGACCGGAGGAAGCTCGTGGTGCTGCTGGCGATCATCGCCACCATCGGCGCAGCGGCGTGGCCTTTCGTGCTGCACGACCCGCTGATCGCCTACCCGCTGCTGTTCCTGTGGGGCGGCGCCTTTGTCGGCATCTACACGATCATGCTGACGGTGGTCGGCAGCCGCTTCCACGGCAGCGACCTCGTCGGCGTCTATGCGGTGATGGGGCTTTCGTGGGGCGGCGGGCTGCTCATCGGCCCGGCGCTCGCCGGCTTCGCGATGGATCGCCTCGAGCACGGCCTGCCGATCTTCGCGGCCGCCGCCTGCCTCGCCTACGCCCTCTATGCGATGCGGACACGCTCGCAGACGTGAGGCGGCCGATGGGCCGGCGTCCTCAGCGCGGCAGCGCCGCCGGCAGGTACTGATCGACGAACGCCCCGGTCGGCGGGATCGGCGTGATGACGTCGATCAGCACGCCGTTCGGGTCGGCGGTGATGAAGTGGCGCTGGCCGAAGGCTTCGTCGCGGAGCGCCAGCAGCACCGGCAGGCCGGCCGCCTCGACGCGGGCGAATTCGGCGTCGACGTCCGCCACCTCGAAGTTGAGGATGACGCCGGAGGCGCGGCCGCGGCCGGCGGCCGGGATCGTCTCGTGCGAACCGTCGAGGATGGCGAGGTTGACCGAGGCGTCCTCAAGCGACTGCAGATGGACGTACCAGTCGCTCGTGAACAGCGCCGTGAAGTGGAAATGGTCGACATAGAAGGCGGCCGACGCGGCCACGTCGTCCACCATCAGCACCGGGTAGTAGCTCGTCGCGCGCATCGCTTTCCTCCTTCGCGCCATTCGCATACAGTTTGCATGCTTTTGTCATTAACAAACAGGCAGACTGTATGCAAGTGCCGAGCGAGCGTCGCAGCAATCCAGAGCGCACGGCCGAGATGCGCCGGCGGCTGCTCGCGGCGGCCCGGTCGCTGTTCGTCGAGCGGGGCTACGCCGACACCGGGACGCCGGAGATCGTCACGGCCGCCGGCGTGACGCGGGGCGCGCTCTACCATCACTTCGCGGACAAGCAGGCGCTGTTCCAAGCCGTGGTGGAGGCCGAGGCCGCGGCGGTGGCGGCGGCGATCGAGGCCGCCGCCGCGGGGGACGGCGACGAGGGCCACGACGGCGACGGCCCTGCAGCGCCCAGCGCGGCGATCCGGCGCCTCGTCGCCGGGGCCCGGGCCTATCTCGCGGCGATGTCGGTGTCGGGCCGGACGCGGCTGCTGCTGGTGGAGGCCCCGGCGGTGCTGGGGGCGGCGGCGGTTCGCGAGATCGACGGCGGCCACGCCGAGCGTACCCTGCGCGAGGGGCTAGCGGAGGCGATGGCGGCTGGAGACCTTCCTCTACTGCCACTGCCGGCGCTGACCTCGCTGCTGTCGGCGCTGTTCGACCGGGCCGCCCTCGATGCCTCGGCGGACGGGGGTGGGGACGGGGGTGGTGAGGCGGCGATCACGGTGATCGAGGCCCTGCTTGCCGGGCTCGCGCGAACAGCGCCGCGAGAGGGCACGGGCAACGCCTGACCGGGCCCCGCGCTGGTGCAGCTCGACCGCCGGCCGGCGCCCGGTGCCGTCACACCGCCTGGCCGAACTCCTCCTTCGACCAGTGGCGGGTGGTGGTCTTGTAGGCGACCTTGCAGTTCGGCGAGCAGAAGCGGCGGAGTTCGAAGCGCTCCAGCACGACCACGTCCCGTCCGAGAGCGTCCCGGCTCGTCTCCGAGGCGGCGAGGTCGACGGCCATCGTCCGCGTCAGCAGACCCGGCCCGGTCGATAGCCAGATCGTGTCAGCGTCGCCGCGCAGCATCGCGGTGACGGCGAGCTCCAGCGCCGCACCGATCAGCGGGTGGCCGGGCACCGCGGCGATGAAGTTGTTGCCGATCGACCCCCGCCCCTCCTGCGCCACCACCAGGGTGCGGCCGGCCAGATGCGGCTCGAGCGGCGCCGTACAGCGGTCGTCCGCATCGGCGTAGACCCCGCCCTCGTGGAAGAGCAGGGCCAGGCGCAACAGGTCCGCCTTCTGCGCCGGCTTGCGGGCGGCGCGGTAGGCGCGGCGGATGCGCGGGTCCGGCAGGCTCTCGAGGAAGGCCCGGGCCGTGCGGTCGGTGTGGCGGACGTGGTCCCAGCCGGGATTCTCCGCCCGCCAGCTCGCCATCAGCTCGACCACGTCGTCGGCGAGCGCGTCGGTGTCCCAGAACTGCAGGATGCGGCGCGGCATCGCGGGGACGTCCTGCCGCGGCGCGCGCACGCGGAGCAGCCCCTTGCGACGGAGGAAGACGAGGAAGGCAATGGCGCCGGGGGTGTAGTCGGGCTCCTCGGTGACGAGGGTCAGGAACGCGTCCAGCCGGTCGGCCGCGATCGCGGCGGATCCGAGCTGCATGGCCGCCCGGTTGCTCCAGCACTCGCTCATCAGCTGGCCGACGAGGCTCTGCGACGGGTTCAGCGAGCGACCGCGCGCCAGCTGGCCCTCGCGCGACAACTGCTTCGCCTCGGACAGGTGGCGGCGGGCCTCGAGCGGGCGCAGCAGCCCGACGAGCACGCGGGCGGCAGCGGAGTGGGCCGGGGCGTTGGCCGGGTCGAGGGCGATCGCCTGGTTGAAGGCATCGAGGGCCTCCGGCAGCTGCCAGCGGGCCTCGGCGAGACGGCCAGCCGCCATGGTGGCGGCGAGCCGTTCACGCGCCGTCTGAACCGGCATCGCCGCAACGGCGGCGGCGACCGCATCGAAGCGGCCGTGGTCGAGGTCGAAGGTGGCCTGTCGGCTCCGCAGGCTGGCGTCGGCAGGCATGCGGTCACGAAGGGCGTCGAGACTCTGCCCGGCCTCGTTGTCGAGGCCGATCTGGCGCAGGAGGTCGAACTCGGCGACCTCGATCGGCGAGGTGTCGTCCGCTACCGCCCTGGCCTGTCGCAGGATTTGCCGTGCCCGGGCGGCCGAGGCCGTTCGCCTGGCGATGCCCGCGAGCGCGATCCAGGCGGCGACCCGGCCCGGCGCCGCGGCGATGGCGCGCTCGTAGGCGGCGCAGGCGGCGTCGATGTCGCCAGCCTCCTCGTGGGCGGCGGCCAGACGCTCCAGCACGTCCGGGCCAGGGTCCGCGGCGGCGGCTCGGGACAACAGGGCGAGGGCGTCGCGCTTGCGACCCGCGCGCGACAGGGCGTCGGACACGCCCACGGCGGCTGCGCCGGAAGGGTCGAGCGCCAGGGCCCGCGTCAGATATTCCGTCACGATCTCCGGCCGGCCGTCGGCGCGAGCGGCCGCGGCCGCGGCGACCTGCGCCTCGATGTCGTCCGGGAAGTCATCCGCCATCGCGATGGCCGCGGCCGAGGCGGTCGCGTCGCCGGCGTGGCGCAGTGCCGCGACCAGGCGCCGGCGCAGCGCCGCATCGCCCGGATGGTGGGCGACGGCGGCGGCGAAGTGGGCGGCGGCAGCCCGGCCGTCGCCACGGCGGCGGGCGTTTTCGGCAAGCCCCACATGCGCGGAGACGCGGGCGGGGTCGACGGCCAGAATGCGCCGCAGCGCCTCGTCGGCCTCGTCCAGGCGGCCGAGGGCGCGCAGGCCCGCCGCGAGGTCGCGCCAGAGCGGCAGCCGCTCGGGAACGAGGTCCGCCGCCTGCCGCAGCAGCGCCACCGCACCCTCGAGATCACCCGCCGATCGTGCCTGCCCCGCCCGGCGCTCGAGCTCGGCCGCTTCGGGCGGTGGCTGAGCTGTCGGGGGCCGAGCGGCAGGCGCCGAGGCTGTGGGCGCCGGGCCTTCGCGAAGCTCGGCGATCTGCGGTGGCGCGAACGCCGCAGAAGAGGCCGGCGGCATGGCGGCGGTCGCCGGCATGCCCGGAGCCGCATGGTCGCTCCCGTCGCCGGCATGGCTCAACCGCCGGCGGTCCTCGGCGCGTCGGCGCAACGCCGCGTTCTGCTCGAGGCCGCGGAGCGCCGAGGCCCGGTCCGGCTCACGGGCGAGCACCTGCCGGAGAGCCGCGTCGGAGGCGTCGAGGCGCCCGGCCCGCCGGTAGAGCTTCGCGAGCTCGGCGTGGGTGGCGAGCCGGTCGGGCGCCAGCGCGGCGACGCTCCCGAGGATCTGGACGGCGCGATCGAGGTTTCCGGTTGTCGCGGCGATGCGGGCAGCGAGCACCAGGAGCCCGACGGTGTCAGGATGAGCGGCGAGCGCTCGCTCGACGCGCTGGGACGCCTCGTCGAGTTGCCCAGCGTCCAGCAGGGTCTCGACCTCCCGCAAGGCGGCCTTGACGGCTGCGCCGGCGGAGGGCGCTGGGCTCGACGGGGCTGCGGGATGCGCCGGCGTGGCGTCAGCTTCCGAACCGGGAGACGCCACGTGCGCTTCACCTTTCCCCACGCCTCGCTTCCGAAGCCCATGCCCCGGACGGTCGGCCGGCAGGATAGCGCAGGCCCATGACTTTTCCACCATGACGCGAGCTTCTCGGCATGCGGTGGCAGCCCGGAACGATGCCGGCGAGCCGGGGGCTCAGGCCGCCGCGGACCGGCCGCCCGCCGCGGCCGCGAGTCGCCGGCGCAGCGTCCGCGGCACCTGCCGGGCCGACTTGATGCGCGGCAGCGCCATCTCGGCGATCGTGGGCGTGCCTTCGCCGTAGAGCGCCACGTAGTCGGCATAGTTGTCGAAGCGGCGGCGGGTGACGTTGTTGACGAAGGTCTCGGCCGGGACGCCCTCGGCGAGGATCAGCGCATGGTCCGCGAGCTCGACGTGGAAGTAGGTGAAGCGCTCGGGCAGGTCGAGCATCGGCGCGATGGTCGTACCGTTGACGAGGGCGCCCGCCTGCACCAGCACGCCGTCGACGAGCAGGGCGTGGTCCGGCGAGACGCAGAGATCGCGCAGCGGCAGGCCTTCTCCGAGCGCTCCGGCGGCGATGCGGATCGGCCGGGTGCGCCGCGGGTCGGCGAACAGGGTGGCGAAGGTCTGGCGGCCGACGAAGCGCACCGGCCGCACGCCCCCGTCCGCCGTGAGGACGAGGTCGCCGACGGCAAGGTCCTCGATCGGCCGGTCGCCACCCGGGCAGGCGATGGCCGTGCCGGCGAGGAAACAGACGGTGAAGTCAACGGCCTGGACCTGGATGATGTCGTTTTCAGCCAGCGACCCGTCCGTCGAGAAGAGATAGGTGATTGTAAAGCCACCGAGATTTGTCGAACCGACCCAGCCGTCGCCGAAATAGCCGATGTACTCCGCCTCGATCTCTCCGGCGTCATCGAGATAGGAAATCTGCTCGGATATCTCGAAGGTCTGGCTATCCGGGTCGCTGTCCTCCGCAATCCCGTCGATCACCTGCTTTCCGGCAACCGTATAGTTGGCTCCGGCGCCCGGGACGATGTAATAAAGAAAGCTCGATGCAAACGTGGCCATGAGGCCCCCCAGATCCCGAACCCGCCCGCGCCTGATGACGGGTCCCCTCGCCGGCACCTTCACGCTGCGGGGCGCCGCCGGCAAGCCGGCGCCTGACGCGATCCGAGAGGGGCGCCGCTCCGGACGCCCGGCCGTCAGGCTGCGAGCGAGCCGCTCCCGCCGCTCATCCCCGCCGCGAGCCGCCGGCGCAATGCATGCGGCAGCTGGCGTGCCGACTTGATGCGCGGGATGGCCATCTCGGCGATCATGGGCTTGGTCTCGCCATAGAGAGCCAGGTAATCGGCGTGGTTGTCGAAGCGGCGGCGGGTGACGTTGTCGACGAACGTCTCGGCCGGGACGCCCTCGGCGAGGATCAGGGCGTGGTCCTCGAGTTCGACGTGGAAGTAGGTGAAGCGCTCGGGCAGATCGAGCATCGGTGCGATGGTCGTGCCGTTGACGAGGGCGCCCACCTGCACCAGCACGCCGTCGACGAGCAGCGCGTGGTCGGGCGAGACGCAGAGGTCGCGAACCGGAAGCCCCTCCCCCAGCGCTCCGGCGGCGATGCGGATCGGACGGGTGCGGCGCGGGTCGGCGAACAGGGTGGCGAAGGTCTGGCGGCCGACGAAGCGTACCGGCCGCACGCCTCCATCTGCCGTGAGGACGAGGTCGCCGACGGCGAGGTCCTCGATCGGGCGGTCGCCACCCGGGCAGGCGATGGCCGTGCCGGCGAGGAAGCAGACGGTGAAATTCTCTTCGACGACCGTGATCAAATCACCCGGCTCGAGCGTCCCGTCGTTCGTGATCAGGTAGTAATCATATTCGCCACAGCCGCATTCTTCCCGGCCGACCCATCCGCCCTCGGAAAAGCCGAAATATTCGAGGTCGATCGGACCGAGGCTGTCTTCATACGTGATGATGTCACCGATCGAGAAGGTTTCCTCGTCGCCGCCGACGGAAAGACCCAGGTCGTCGAAGCCGGCAATGACATAAAATCCAGCCACGGGACCGAAATCGCCCGTGCCGTCGTCATAGACGAGAAAATAGATGAACGACGAGCTGTACTCGGCCATGAATCCCCCCGCGCTCACACCTTTGGCGTGAAACACCACTTGCTTGCCGTTTGCAGGGGAAAACGGCGTGAAGCCACAACGGGGCGGCTTCGTCGGAGCGGGACACTAATTTGGCGGGGAGACGTTGTCGAGACGGATTCGGAGTGAATTTCGGCCTATGTCTCAACGCATGCCGGCGAGCAGCTCCGTCACCGTTGCCCGTCTCCGGTGCACGTTCAGGCGCCGCTCCAGCAGCGAAAAGCCCTGCACGATCAGGAAGGTGAGCACGAGGTAGAGGAGGGCGGCCGAGATCAGCGGCTCGAGGGTGCGGAAGGTCTGCGAGCGGATGATCACCGCCTCGCCCATGATGTCCCGGATGGTGATGGTGAAGACGATGGCGCTCGCCTTCAGGAGCAGCACCGATTCGTTGGCGAAGGTCGGCAGGCTCTGGCGGAAGGCGAGCGGCAGGGTGACGAGGAACATCACCTTGGCGCGCGTCATGCCGAGCGCCGTGCCCGCCTCCTTCAGGCCCTTCGGCACCGCCGTGATGGCGCCGCGCAGCACCTCGCCCGAATAGCCGGCGGTGTTGAGGCTGAGGGCGAGGATGGCGCAGACGAGGGCATCGCGCAGCAATGGCCAGAGGAAGCTCTGGCGCACCGCCGGGAACTGCCCGAGGCCGTAGTAGATCATGAACATCTGCACGATCAGCGGCGTACCGCGGATGAACAGGATGTAGGCCGCCGCCGGATAGCGCAGCCACCAGCGCTCCGAGACGCGGGCGAGCGCGACGGGGATCGCCAGCAGATTGCCGAGGATCATGGAGGCGATGACGATGAAGATCGTCATCCACAGGCCGTCGATGAGCCGGCCGAAGATGCGGGCAGCGAACTCGAGATCCATCGTCATGGCTTCGCCTCCCTCAATGGTTCGCCTGGCCGCGCCCGAGGCGCCGCTCGGCGAGATGGAAGGCGACCATCGAGATGGTCGAGATGACGAGGAAGACGAGGGCGACCGTCGTGTAGAAGGTGAAGGGCTGGCGCGTCGACAGCGCCGCCGTCGCGCCGACGCCGAGGAGGTCGCGGATGCCGACCACCGAGATCAGCGCGCTGTCCTTCAGCACCACGAGCCAGAGGTTGCCGAAGGCGGGCACGGCGAGCCTGAGCGCCTGCGGCAGCACGATCAGCAGGAACACCTGGTAGGGGCGCAGCGACAGCGCCTTGCCGGCCTCGCGCTGGCCGGGGTCGATGGCGAGCAGGCTGCCGCGGAAGATCTCGGTCGCATAGGCGCCGGCGATGAAGCCGAGGGCGCCGACCGCAGCCGGGAAGGCGGCGATCTCGACATTGACGCCCGGCATCACCAGCCCGGTCAGGGCGCGGATGCCGGATGTGCCGCCGTAGTAGATGAGGAAGATGACGAGGATCTCGGGGACGCCGCGCACCACCGAGGTGTAGCCGGCGCCGATCGCCCGCACCCAGCGGGGGCCGGATATCTTGCCCCAGGCCCCGAGGAGCCCGAGGCCGATGCCGACGATGTAGGAGGCGAAGGCGATCTGGATGGTGACGAGTGCACCGCCGAGCAGCGCCCATCCCCACGCGCCCTCGCCGAACCCGATGAGCGCCAATGTCTCCGCCACGCGCCGGCCGCCCCCTCGCTACGACAAGTCCCGAATCCGGAAAGGCGCGGCGGGCGGGGACGCCTCAGCGCCCCACCCGCCGCGATCCTCGAGCCGGCCGAGGCGGCCCTCAGCCGCCGTAGATGTCGAAGGAGAAGTACTTGTCGGCGATCGTCTTGTAGGTGCCGTTCGCGCGGATGGCGGCGATCGCGGCGGTGAGTTTGTCGCGCAGCGCGGTGTCGCTCTTGCGCACGGCGAAGCCGACGCCGTCGCCCATCAGCTTGTCGGTGAAGGCCTCGCCCTTCACCTCGAAGTCGGCGCCTTCCGTGGTCTTCAGGAGGCCGTCCTCGAGCGCGATCGAGTCCGCCAGCACGAGGTCGACGCGGCCGGCGATCAGGTCGAGATTGGCGTTCTCCTGGGTGTCGTAGGACTTGATCGTCACGACGTCCTTGAACTTGTTCTCCACGTAGTTGGCATGCACCGTGGAGACCTGCACCGCCACGGTCTTGCCGTTCAGGCCCTCGGCCGTGATGTCGATGTCCTGGTCCTTGCGGCCGACGAACATCGCCGGCGAGTCGTAGTACTTGCCGGTGAAGTCGACGACCTGCTTGCGCTCCTCGGTGATGGACATCGAGGCGACGATGGCGTCGAACTTGTTCTCGAGCAGGGCCGGGATGATGCCCTCCCACGCCTGCAGCACCCACTCGCACTTCACCTTCGCCTCGGCGCAGACCGCCTCGGCGATCTCGATCTCGAAGCCGGAGAGCTTGCCATTGGCGTCGATGTTGATGAAGGGCGGATAGGGCTCCGGCGTCGTGCCGAGGCGGACGACCTCCTGGGCGGCGGCCGGCTGCAGCAGCGCGGGCTGCAGGAGGGCTCCGGCGGCGACGAGCGCCGTGGCGGCGAGGGTTGCGAACAGCTTCATGGCAGGGATGCTCCTCTGGGAATTATCGTTGTGCGGCCGACCCCTGGCCGCAGATGACGAATTGTTCGCCGGTCTTTCGACGCTTGTCGAGCCCGTGCGGAGCGGATTCGGCGGAGAGCGAGCCGTCAGCTCTCGAGCGGCCCGGGTCGCGCGGTGGCGCTCGGGGCGTTGGCGACGATCTTCATGACGTCCTCGCCGGGCCGCAGGATGCGCTGGTCGCGTCGCGACAGCACGAGGCCCGCCTGCGGCGCGAGGATGTCGACGGCGCCGTCGTCCGCCGCCGGATCGAACAGGATGGTGGCCACCCGGTCACCGCTCGCGACGCGGTCGCCGATGTCGCAGTGGTAGAGCACGATGCCGCCGCGCGGGGCGCGGACCATCTCGACATTGTCGAGCGGGGCGACCGGGCCGTCCCACTCCGCCGGCCCCTCCCCCGCGACGACGCCGCGGCCGGCGAGGAAGCGCAACAGCCCCGCCGCATCCGCCTCCGCATAGGTCGGCGACACGTCGGCGCGGCCGCGCAGCTCGACGGTGGCGACGGTGCGGCCGGAGAGGTCGGCGCCGCTGCCGAGCCAGGGGGCGAGCGCCGCCTCCTCGAAGGCGCCGCCGCCATCGTCCTTCCAGAGCAGCGCGACGTCGGAGGGCATCGCGGCGAGAAGGTCGCGGCAGGCCGGCCACAGCGCCTCGTGCAGGTAGACGTAGGGCAGCGATTGCTCGTCGCAGTGCAGGTCGAGGACGAGCTCAGCCGGCAGCATGAGCCGGACGAGCCGCGCCTTCAGGCGCATCGAGGCGGTGACCGGCGCGTCGTCGGGCAAGAGCGTGGACGGGTCCGGCCCCGCGAGAAGCGGGAAGTCGCGGTTGAAGTTCATGCGGTTGGAGAGGTCGTAGCGGCCGGTCGGCTCGCCGGCGAGGCTCTGCGACAGGCCGATCGGGTTCGCAACGGGCACGATGACGATGTCGCCGTAGACGTCGCCGCGGGCCGCGAGTGCCCGCAGCCGGGCGGCGAGCACGTGCAGGGTCGCCACCCCCGGCACCTCGTCGCCATGCAGCGCCGCCTGCAGGTAGGCGGTGGGGGCGCCGTCGGCGCGCGTACCGCGAAGGCGCAGCACCTTGATGCGCCAGTCGGAGCCCGGCAGGTCGCCGCGGATCGTTTCGAAGGTGAGGTCCATGTTTCACGTCAGGTTGTGGCGGTTGCAGAGCGCACGCTAGCAGGGCGCGCGGCCGGCGCAAGCGGCCGGACGACGAGCATGACAGCCGCCCGCCAGCCCCGTACAGTCCGCCCTCGTTTTCGGGCGCGTCCCCAGACGGGCTTCATGCGGAGGGGTTCTATGGAGACGCTGATCGTCCTCGCCGTCGTCGTGCTGGTCGGCCTCTACGGGGTGAAGATCTACAACGGCCTGGTGTCGCTGCGCACCCGCGTCGAGGAGGCGTGGTCGGACATCCAGGTGCAGATGAAGCGCCGCTACGACCTCATCCCCAACCTCGTCGAGACGGTGAAGGGCTATGCCTCGCACGAGCGCGAGACGCTGGAGGCGGTGGTGAAGGCGCGCAACATCGCCGTCGCGCAGACCGGCACGCCGGAGCAGCAGGCGGCCGCGGACCGCGCCGTCACCGGCGCTCTCGGCAAGCTGTTCGCGCTAGCCGAGGCCTACCCGGAGCTGAAGGCCGACCAGAACTTCCGCGCGCTGCAGGACGAACTCGTCGCGACCGAGGAGAAGCTCGGCGCCTCGCGGCGGTTCTACAACGGCTCGGTGCGCGACCTGAACGTCATGGTCGAGCAGTTCCCCTCGAACCTGATTGCCGGCGTCTTCAAGTTCTCCAA
The DNA here is from genome assembly GCF_046156265.1 of Pseudoxanthobacter sp. M-2. NCBI lineage: Bacteria > Pseudomonadati > Pseudomonadota > Alphaproteobacteria > Hyphomicrobiales > Segnochrobactraceae > Pseudoxanthobacter > Pseudoxanthobacter sp. M-2. The sequence goes on along the minus strand of NZ_JAWDIR010000046.1, from coordinate 15,493 downwards.
GGCGCAGTTCTTCGAGCTCGACGAGGACGAGCGCGCCGCCGCCTCGAAGCCGGTGAAGGTGTCGTTCAACTGATCGTGTGGCGGATCGTGGGGCAGGCGGGCATGGGCGGAATCACGGCCGGCTGGCGGGCCTTTGTCGCGACGGTCGTGGGACTGGCGCTGCTGGCGCTCGTCGCCGCGGCACCCGCCGCCGTCATCGACGATCCGGGCGGGCCGGAGCGCATCCTCGCCTTCGACGCGAAGATCCAGGTCGAGACGGACGGCAGTGCCGAGGTGGTCGAGACGATCGCCGTGGTGGCGCGCGGCGACCAGATCCGCCGCGGCATCTTCCGCGACATCGAGATGGCCGTCGACAGCGGGTTCGGCCGATCCATCGCGAGCCTCGACGTCGAGGGCGTGATGCGCGACGGCGAGGACGAGCCCTATTCGGTCGAGTGGGACGGCAACACGCGCCGCATCCGCATCGGCAGCGGCGATGTCTTCCTCGAGAGCGGCGTCCACGTCTACGAGATCCACTACCGCTTCTCCGACGCGGTCGGCTTCTTTCCCGACCACGACGAGATCGACTGGAACGCCACCGGACCAAACTGGGATTTTCCGATCGAGCGCGTGCAGGCGACCGTGACGCTGCCGGCGGGCGCGACGGTGCTGCAGAGCCGCGCCTATACCGGCTCGTTCGGCTCGGACGACGAGAACGCCACCAGCGCGCGACCCTCGCCGGGCACAATCGTGTTCACGACGACCGCGCCGCTCGCCCCTCGCGAAGGGCTGACAGTCGCCGTCGGCTTCCCGAAGGGCTTCGTCGCAGAGCCGACGGCGACAGACAGGTTCCTCGCCCAGGCGATGCCGGCCTTCGTCGCCGGCGGCGGGCTGTTCCTCGTGCTCGGCTACTTCCTGTGGGCGTGGCTGCGCGTCGGCATCGACCCGCCGGGTGGACCCATCATCCCGGTCTACACGCCGAGCCTGCCGCCGGCGGCGATGCGCTTCCTCGAGAAGCGGCGAGCCGACGGCACCGGCCTCGCGGCCGCCCTCCTCGACCTCGCGGTGAAGGGCCACCTGACGATCGCCGAGGCGGACGGCGGCGGGCTGACGTTGACGCGTCGAACCGACGGGGCGCAGCGCGAGCCCGCGGCGAGCGAGGCGGCGGTTCTCGCCGCGCTGTTTCCGGGGGGCGCCGGGACGATCACCCTCGGCAGCACAAGCGAGGACAAGCGGCTCGCCCAGACCGAGGGGGCGATGGGCAAGTTCCTCAATAACAAGCTGCTCGGCGAGCACATCCGCGGCAATCTCGGCTGGTACGCGATCGGCGCGGTGCTGACGATCCTCACCTGGGTCGCAGTGGTGGCGGTGTCGCAAGCGAGCGAGGAGCTGATCGGCTTCGGCATCGCCGGTATCGTCACGACGGTGATGACGGCGATCTTCGGCGCCAAGGCGGTGGCGCTGTGGGGCGACGTGCGGGCGGGACGCTGGCTGTCTCTGCTCCCCGCGGTGTTCTGGTCGCTGGTGCTGGTGCCCCTCGCGGTCGGCTTCCTGGTGGTGCTGTGGGGCCTCGTCGGCACGATCGGCCTCGTGCCGGCGCTCCTGCTCGTCGCCACCGTCGTCGTCAACGTAGTGTTCTTCCGGCTGCTGCCGGCCCCGACGGAGCGCGGGCGGGCGGCGCTCGACGAGATCGAGGGGACGCGGCTCTATCTGTCGGTGGCCGAAGCCGACCGGCTGAAGTTCCACAATCCGCCGGACCGCACCCTCGCCCACTTCGAGGCGATGCTGCCCTATGCCGTGGCGCTGGACCTCGCGACACCGTGGACGGAGCGCTTCAAGGACCTCATCGCCGCCTCCGCCGTCACCGCGGCGGCCGCCGGTGCGGTCGGCAGCGGCGGCTGGCATCCGGGCTGGTACAGCGGTGGCCGGGGTGGCGGCATTCCGACCGACTTCGGACGCTCGTTCGAGAGCCGCATCCGCACCTCGAGCCAGGCCGGTGCGCGGGCGATCGCAGCGGCGGCGGCCCGCGCCTCCGGGCGCTCGAGCTCGTCCGGCGGCGGCTTCTCCGGCGGCGGGCGCGGCGGCGGCGGAGGAGGCGGCTGGTAGGCTCAGCGGACCAGTGCGCTCAGTGCGCTTTTCAGTGCGCTTCGGGCTGGGCGATCTTGCGGTGACGGACGCGGGCGGAGTGCTCGATCGCCGCGACGACCAGCGGGGCGACCTCGAGACGGTCGCGCAGCATCTGCAGGAAGCGCAGTTCCTCCTGCTCGACCATCACGTCGGCGGCAGCGACATCAACCGCGAGCGCGTAGGCGGTCTCATAGAGCGACTCGGGTAGCGCGTCGCGGATGAGGTCGAGCATCAGGTCGAGCCCGTCCTCGTCGGCGAGGATCTCGCTGCACGCCTCGCCCGCCATGGCGATCCGGTGCGGCTCGAAATCCTTGAACATCGGCAGCGTCTTGACGACGTCGGCGATCCGCCGGAGTTCGGCGTCGGTCATCGTCCGATCGGCCGCCGACGTCGTCACCATCGTGTAGATGAGGGCGTCCTGGGAGGTGATCGCGCTCTGCATGGGCTTCCTGGGGATGGGCGGCGGTGCCGCGAAAGGACGAGGCGTCTAGCTAGAGGCTTCCAGGCCCGGGTTCAACGGGACGCGGCGCCGCGCAGGGCCGTCGAGGAGATCGGATCGCGCGGGCCGTGCAGGAACACCCACGCCGGCGGCCGGCGGTCGGGGAGGCTTGCGGCCTCCGCTTCCGGCACGCGCCAGCGGGCGAGTGCGATCGCCGCCCGCGCCGACAAGGGCGCGAAGGTGGCCCCCGGCCGGTCGACGAAGGCGATCGGCAGCAGCCCGGCGATGAACCGCCAGCGCTCCCAGCGGTGGAGGCCGGCGAGGTTGTCGGCGCCCATCAGGAAGACGAAGCGGACGCCGGGCCGGCGCGCCTTCAGGAAGGCGACGGTGTCGGCGGTGTAGGTGTAGTGGCGGGCCGCCTCGAAGGCGGTGACGACGATGCGCGGATCGTGCGCCAGGGCCTTTGCGGCCGCGACCCGCTTTGCCAGCGGCGCTAAGCCGTCGTGGGTCTTCAACGGGTTGCCGGGGGTGACCATCCACCAGACCCGGTCGACACCGAGACGCTTCAGCGCCGTCTCGGCGACGGCGAGGTGGGCGCGGTGCGCCGGATTGAAGGAGCCGCCATAGAGGGCGATGCGCATGCCGGGCGCCGAGGGCGGCACCCGTAGCCAGTCGGCCTCGGGCGTCTGGCGCCCCTCCCCTGCCCCAGCAGCGTCGTTCACGGACGCGTCTGGCCGTGCCCGCGGACGCGATACTTGAAGCTCGTCAGCTGCTCGACACCGACCGGCCCGCGCGCGTGCATGCGGCCGGTGGCGATGCCGATCTCAGCCCCCATGCCGAACTCGCCGCCGTCGGCGAACTGCGTCGAGGCGTTGTGCAGCACGATGGCCGAATCGACCTCGGCCATGAACCGCTCGGCGGCGGCCCCGTCATCGGTGAGGATCGCGTCGGTGTGGTGCGAGCCGTTCGTCTCGATGTGAGCGATCGCCGCGTCGAGGCCGTCGACCACCGCCACCGAGACGATGGCGTCGAGATATTCGGTGGTCCAGTCGGCCTCGCTCGCCGGCATTGCCGCCGGATAGAGCGCGCGCACCGCGGCGTCGCCACGGATCTCGCAGCCCGCCGCGGCGAGCGCATCGAGCACGGGTCCGATGTGCGTACCAGCGAGCGCGCGGTCGAACAGCAGCGTCTCGGCGGCGCCGCAGACGCCGGTCCGGCGCATCTTGGCGTTGACGACGACGCGCTTCACCATCTCGAGGTCGGCCGGCGCGTGCACGTAGACGTGAACGAGGCCCTCGAGGTGGGCGAATACCGGCACCCGCGCCTCGGTCTGCACGCGGGCGACGAGGCTCTTGCCGCCGCGCGGCACGATGACGTCGAGATTGCCGTCGAGGCCTGCGAGCATGGCGCCGACGGCGGCGCGGTCCGGCGTCGGCACCAGTTGGATCGCGTCGGCCGGCAGGCCGGCGGCTTCCAGTCCGCGGGCGAGGCAGGCGTGGATGGCGAGCGAGGTACCGAGGGCATCGGAGCCGCCGCGCAGCACGACGGCGTTGCCCGCCTTCAGGCAGAGCGCGCCGGCGTCCGCCGTGACGTTCGGCCGGCTCTCGTAGATGACGCCGACGACGCCGAGCGGCGTGCGGACGCGCTCGATCGAAAGCCCGTTCGGCCGCTCCCAGGCGGCGATGACGGCGCCGACCGGATCGGGCAGGTCGGCGACCTCCTCCAGCGAGCGGGCGATCGCCTCGATGCGGCCGTCGTCGAGTGTCGAGCGGTCGATGAAGGACCCGGCCTGTCCGGTCTCGCGCATGGCGGCGACGTCGCGGAGGTTCGCCGCCAGGATCGCCTCGCGGTCAGCCCTGACCGCAGCAGCCATGGCGCGCAGCGCGGCGTTCTTGGTCTCGCTCGGTGCCAGCGCCAGCGTGCGGGCGGCGGCGCGGGCGCGACGGCCGATGTCGGCCATGATGGCGGCGACGTCGTCGCCCGCCACGTTGGTGCCGGTCTCGACCGGACGGAGCGATGTCAGCATGTCTCGTCCTCCTGCCCGCGGTGGCGGCCGTGCAGCGCCATGTCGTCCCGGTGGATCATCTCGCCGCGTCCGGCATAGCCGAGAATCGCCTCGATCTCCGCCGTCTTGCGGCGGACAACGCGCTCCGCCTCGGCACGGTCGTAGGCGACGAGCCCGCGGCCGAGCTCATGGCCGGCCTCGTCGAGAATGCGCACGCAATCGCCGCGCTCGAAGGCGCCGTCGACGGCGGCGACACCGGCCGGCAGCAGGCTGCGGCCGGCCTTCAGCGCCGTCACCGCCCCGGCATCGACGACGAGGGCACCGCGGGGGTCGAGCGAGCCGGCGATCCAGGTCTTGCGGGCGGTGGCGGGCGAGCGGGCGGCGAGGAACCAGGTGCAGCGGCCGCCGTCGTCGACGGCGGCGAGCGGGTGCTGGCGCTTGCCGGAGGCGATCACCATGGCCGTGCCGGCGGCGACCGCGATCTTGGCGGCGTCGACCTTCGTCTTCATGCCACCGCGCGACAGCTCGGAGCCGGCGGCCCCCGCCATCGCCTCGATCGCCGGGGTGATCACGTCCACGACGGGAAGATGCGTGGCAGTCGGGTCCTGTGCCGGCGGTGCCGTGTAGAGGCCGTCGATGTCGGAGAGCAGCACCAGCGTGTCGGCGCTCGCCATCGTGGCGACGCGGGCGGCGAGGCGGTCGTTGTCGCCGTAGCGGATCTCGGTGGTGGCGACCGTGTCGTTCTCGTTGATCACCGGCACGGCGCCGAGGCGGGCGAGGGTCGCGAAGGTCGAGCGGGCGTTGAGGTAGCGGCGCCGCTCCTCGGTGTCGCCGAGGGTCAAAAGCACCTGCGCGGCCGTGACGCCGTGGCGGCCGAAGGCCTCCGACCACGCGCGGGCGAGCGCGATCTGGCCCACCGACGCCGCCGCCTGGCTCTCCTCGAGCTTCAGCGCCCGCCGCGGCAGACCCAGCACGCCGCGGCCGAGCGCGATGGCGCCGGAGGAGACGACGATCACCTCCGTGCCGCCGGCGCGCAGCGCCACGAGGTCTTCCACCAGGCTGTCGAGCCACGTCGACTTCAGCCGCCCGGTCGTGCCCTCGACGAGCAGCGCCGAGCCGACCTTGACGACGAGGCGGCGCGAGGCGGCGAGCCGGCGACCGTCCGCAACCGCCGTCGCGACGGGCTGCGCCGTCGGAACGGCGCTCGCGGCGACCGTGCTCACGGCCGCCACCGCTCGGCGGGCTCCGCCGGCAGGTCGCTCGGGTCGGGCTCGTTGGCGCCGTCGATGGTTCGCAGCAGCGCCCGGAGCGCGCGCTCGACGCCCTCGCCGGAGGCAGACGACAGCGCCAGCGGCGTCTTCTTCGCCGCCCGCCCGAGCGCCTTCAGGCGCTTGTCACGCGTCGCGTCGTCGAGGGCGTCCACCTTCGACAGCGCGACGATCTCCGGCTTGTCGGCGAGTTCGTCACCATAGGCGGCGAGTTCGCGGCGGACGACCTTGTAGGCAGCGGCGGGGTTCTCGTCGGTGCCGTCGACGAGGTGCAGCAGCACCCGGCAGCGCTCGACGTGGCCGAGGAAGCGGTCGCCGAGGCCGACGCCCTCGTGGGCGCCCTCGATCAGGCCCGGGATGTCGGCGAGCACGAACTCGCGCGCGTCGACGCGGACGACGCCGAGGCCGGGATGGAGCGTGGTGAAGGGATAGTCGGCGATCTTCGGCTTCGCCGCCGTGACGGTGGCGAGGAAGGTCGACTTGCCGGCGTTGGGCAGCCCGACCAGGCCGGCGTCGGCGATCAGCTTCAGCCGGAGCCAGAGCCACTTCTCCTCGGCTTCCTGGCCGGGGTTGGCCCGGCGCGGCGCCTGGTTGGTCGACGACTTGAAGTGGGTGTTGCCGAAGCCGCCATTGCCGCCCTTCATCAGGCGGAAGCGCTCGCCGACGCGCGTCATGTCGGCGATCAGCGTCTCGCCGTCCTCCTCGAGGATCTCGGTGCCGGCGGGCACCTTCAGGACGACGTCGGCGCCCTTGGCGCCGGAGCGGTTGCGGCCCATGCCGTGGCCGCCGGTGCCGGCCTTGAAGTGCTGCTGGTAGCGGTAGTCGATCAGCGTGTTGAGGCCGTCGACGCACTCGATCCAGACGTCGCCACCGCGGCCGCCATCGCCGCCGTCCGGCCCGCCGAACTCGATGAACTTCTCACGGCGAAACGACACCGCTCCCGCGCCGCCGGCGCCGGAGCGCACGCATACTTTCGCCTGGTCTAGGAACTTCATGACTGGATCGTCTCGCGCGACGCCATAGCGAGCGCGGAAAAGCGCTCGTGGGTCAACAGGGTGTCCGTATGCGGGAGGTCGGCGCCCCGCGCAAGGCAGAACACGCGGCTCTCGCCCGTCACCGCGAAGCCAAGCCGGCTCTGGACGGCGAGCGAGGCGCGGTTGCCGACGAAGACGCCGGAGCGGACGCGCTCGGCGCCGAGCGTGCCGAAGGCGTGGGCGAGCACGGCGCGGCCGGCCTCCGTCGCATAGCCGCGGCCCCAGCGGGACGGCGTCAGCCAGTAGCCGAACTCCGGCGCCGGGCCGATCTCGTCGAGGCCGATGCCGCCGGCGAGGCCATCGTGATCAAAGATCATCAGCGGCAGGCCAGCACCGCGCGCGAGGTCGCCGCCGGCGAGGCCGAGGAAGGCGTCGGCATCCTCGCGCCGGTATGGGAACGGCACGCGCGCCAGCCAGCGTACCACCGGCCAGTGGCCGATGGCCGTGACGATCGCGTCGCGGTCGGCCGCCGTCGGCGGCCGCAGCAGCAGGCGCGGCGTCTCGAGGCGGACGGCGGCGAGCCCAGTGGCCGCGTCGCTCATCGCCACACCCCGTCGTCGCGGGGACCCGGACCCGGCGCCGCCGTCTTCTCGCCGGTCGCTGCCCGGTGGTCGCCCCAGGCGCGCAGGGCCTGCCAGCATTTGCGGTCGAGGCGGTAACGCTCGACCGACATCATGCCGCGCAGCGCCTTCGAGTGGCGCAGGCCCGTGCCGACCCACTGGAAGCCGCATTTGACGATGACCCGCCGCGACGCCTCGTTGGTCATCCGGCAGGACGCCCACACCTCGTCGAGCGGGCTCGAGCGGAAGGCGTGGTCGATCACCGCCTGCGCCGCCTCGGTGGCGTAGCCCTGGTTCCAGAACGGCTCGCCGATCCAGTAGCCGACCTCGGTGTCGCCGGTCGCGGGCTGCGGGCCGAAGCCGACGGCACCGATCACCGGCATGCCGGGACGGCGCAGCCGCACCAGCAGCCCGCGCCCCGGCGAGGGCGTCGTCACGCGGGCGATCCACGCCTCAGCGTCGGCACGCTCGTACGGATGCGGCATCGTGGCGAGATTGGTCGCGATCTTCGGATTGTCGGCGAGCGCTGCCAGCGCAGCCGCATCCTCCCGGCGTGGCGCGACCAGCACGAGGCGCCGGGTGGTCAGACATTCGTCGTCGTCTTCGAGACTCTCGTCTTCCGCGAACATGGGAACTCTCCGGTCCGAAACGCACGAGGGGAGGCGTTCGACCGCCTCCCCTCCGCGCTCACCGGAGAGTGACGGTCATCCCGTCAGCCCCCGCGGTCTTTAGGACCGTCCTCGCACCGGGGTCTGAAGAGACACCGGCGCGGGAACTTCCCAAGGCCGGCTTCTACTCGGCGGCTTCCGCCGTCGGAAGTACAGAAATGTACGTGCGGCCGTTGGCTTTGGCCTGGAACTTCACCTTGCCCTCGACGACGGCGAAGATGGTGTGGTCGACGCCCATGCCGACGCCGGTGCCCGGATGCCACTTCGTGCCGCGCTGGCGGACGATGATGTTGCCGGAGATGACGGCCTCGCCGCCGAACTTCTTGACGCCGAGACGTCGGCCGGCCGTATCACGACCGTTACGCGACGAACCGCCTGCTTTCTTGTGAGCCATGGAGCTCTCCTATTCCGACCCGTTTTCCGACTTCAGGCGTTCGCCGCGGCGCCCGGCACGATGCCGGTGATGCGCACGACGGTGAGCCGCTGGCGATGACCGTTGCGGCGGCGCGAATTCTTGCGGCGCCGCTTCTTGAAGACGATCACCTTGTCGCCGCGGGTCTGCTCCACCACTTCGCCGGCAACGGAGGCACCCTCGATCATCGGCGCGCCGACGACGGTGCCGGCCTCGCCGCCGACCATGAGGACCTCGCCGAAGGTCACGATCTCGCCCGCCTCGGCGACGAGCTTCTCGATCTTCAGCTGGTCACCTTCGGCGACGCGGTATTGCTTGCCGCCGGTTTTGATCACTGCAAACATCGTCCGTCACGTCCTGCATTCTCGGCCGATCGGCCGGCGGGAGCCGGTCGCGCTCGACACACATTGCGCGCCCTTCGGTGCCGCGGGCGTTGGCCGGGCTGGTCGGACGGGCCGACGGGCCTGGCGCGGTTTCCGCGGACTTGCAAGGGACGAGCCCGACAGCCCAGGATCTGGACAGCGGCTTCGTCGGAACCTCGGGCAGCGCGTTTGGCGGGATTCCCCCGCCTTTTCGCCCGGGCGGTCTATACGCTCGCGCCCCGTGCGTCAACGCCGGGCGGCGACCGGAGGACCCGGGAAAGCGCGCTGCGGGGCGCCAGCGCCGTGGTTTCCCGATGGCGTGGCCGAGCCGCATCACCCGGGCGTGGCGACAATACGGTCACCACTGTCGCATCGGCTCCGCCAGACCGGGGGTCACCGCCGCTGCTTCGATGAACTCGACACTCCCGTCACGGCGACGGGTGAAGCCCCCCTCGCCTCGATCTCGGCCGCGCGCTCGCAGCGAGCCGGGCGGCGGTCTCCTGCTCGATCTCGGGCCAGAGTGCGTCGAAAGCCGCGGCGTCGACGCGGCCATAGTGCTGGAACGCGAGGCCCGCCGCAACGACGACGCGGGCGCCATGGCGGCGACGCCACGCGGCGAGACGCCACCGCTCGCCGGAGACCGGCAGCCGGCCCGTCGGCAGGAAGGCGCGCGCCTCCGCCGCACACCCGGCGACGGTGAGGCGGACGCGGGCGAGCCGGTAGCCGGTCGATTCGTAGAACACGGCACGGGCGACCTCCTCGGCGGCCAGCCCCGCGACGAGGAGCCCCGGCTGCCGGCAGGCCGGAGCGGCGATGAGGACCGGGAAGTCGGCGCCGTCGACACGCACGGCGACGTGGCCGGGCAAGAGCGCCGGCCGGCAGGCGAGCGCCTGCTGCGGCCGCCCGAACACCACCTCGAACAGGGCCGGGTCGCGCAGGGTGCCGAACAGGAACAGGGGAAGGTCGTCGCCGTCCGGCCGGGCAACCGGGGAAAGGCCCGCCGCATCGGTCACCACCATCACGGTCGCCACCGCCGCGGCCGGCCGCGAAACATCCGCCGGGACAGCCGGACAGGCGAAGCGTGGCGAGGCGGGATCATCGGGTCGCACATGACGGTCTGTGCCGGATGGTCGAGGCCAGCCGACGGCCTGGCGCCAACACTCTACGGCACCCCGGCACGGATTCTCCAGCCATCCCGAAGCCCGCATCTCCCACCGCCAGGACTTGGCTCGGAGACTTGGACCGGAGACTTGGCTCAAGGGCTTGGCTCGAGGACTGGGCTCGAGGACTGGGCTCGGCGACCTGGGCCACGGCCGCGCGATCGGGAAGAGGTCACCGGTGAACCCCGGCCGTCGGCGACCACGGGCGCGCGGCCCCACTGAAGGGCCGCTTTGCACCCTTGTCGGCTGGACGACGAGGACCCGGCGGGCTCGCGGCCGACGGCCATACCGCGGAGGAATGGCCAACTCCAGCGGGCAGCCCCGCGGCCGAGGTCGAACGGCCACCCGCGTCCGGTCGCGGGTGCTTCTGACCGGCGAACGGAACGAACCAGGCATGGGACGCCGGCTCTGCGCATTGCGACAGCCGCAGCCAGAGCGGACGCCAAGAGGTGGCGAAGCAGTGGACCCTGCGCCCCGAGCCAGGCGGAACGGTGGGTCTGCGCCCTGACCAGCAGAGACGGCCTTCCCGAGCGCTCATGAGCGGAGCGGCGACATCGCCGAGTTGTCCGGTGCCAGGGCGCACGCACCGCACCTGGAGGGAGTGGGATGGTTCGCAGTCATCGCGGCCGAAGCGCCGCTGCAAAGAAGCGCCGCTGCAAAAGAGTCGGTTTGCTCGGCATCGGAGTGGCCGAAGCGGAGATGCGGGGTACCCGAGGCCGTGCTGCGAAACGCAGGGCTTTGCCGGCGGCCTCCGCCAGCGGCGCGGCGGCGCCAAGAAACGTACCTAGCGCGGCTCCAAGGGGGAACGCGACAAGCGCGGCGCCGTGTCGCCGGAAGTTCGTATCGGGAGACCGCTTGTCCGCCCGGCCGGGCCTGTGTATGGTCCGCGCCGCTCGTCGACCGGCGGCCCGCAGACCTTTTGGCGGGCCGTGGACACGTTCTCGGAGAGGTGCCGGAGCGGTCGAACGGGGCGGTCTCGAAAACCGTTGGGCGCGCAAGCGTCCCCAGGGTTCGAATCCCTGCCTCTCCGCCATTCCAGATCATAAGCAACTGAAGTTAAAAGATATTTTTTGGGCGCGTCGTCGACACCCCAACATTTACCCCAACTAATTCCGCGTCTGCAGGCGAATGCCGGCGAGCTTTAGCGGACGGCCTTCGGCGCTCCGGGGTTCGATCTGCACACTCGGTAAAAGACTGTTGCGACGCATCGGAAGCCCCGGGTCGCACCGCAAGGGGCGCCTCTGAGCGCCAATCTGGAAGGTGTTGAGCGGGCCGACTTGGCGGTCGTTCCAAACAGCGTTTGACCGAACCATGACCGGCCGACAGGCCCACTGCGGCCGCGATCATCGCCGTCGAACCCTCAGCAATCAGCCCGATAAGGTTGACATACCGCTGGTCCGCGAAACCGGAGCGGTGGAGCACCTCTCCACGCGGCTGCGATGACGCACGGCTCACGATGGCGCGCTCGGCCCCCGGAATGCTTCAGTGCCGGCTTCAGAGCGTTGCAATGTCGTTGCTGACCCGCCACCGACCCCGCTGGATGCATACCATGACCCGGTGGAGCACTCCCGCGGTCAACAACCTTTAATTGGTGGAATAGGTCAACTTCCGGCGCGGACCTTCGCAAAGGTCAACATTTGACAACATCCACCACTTGGCAGCGCTCCTGAAGGGAACTCAGAAATGCTGCATTTCGCTACGATTCCAGCTACTTAACTACGGTCCCGCTGGCGGTGCGGTCCCGGGGAGCCCGTACGGGTGAACGACTGAAATTCGCATCCGACGTCGGAAACATCCGAACTTTGCGGATATAATTGGGAGAAACCGCACATCGAGACAACATTCTCGAACACGCAAATACTTACCTTAGGTTGTACCGACTGTATCGCCCGTCGTCGCCGCGGGCGTCGGCGCCGTGCTCGTCGATGGACACCACTCTCATCCCCGCCAGCCGGTCGAGAGGGCCGCCGATGCCGAGCAGCTCGCTCGCGGGCCAGCCGCACGCCAGAGCTTCGGCGCCCCATTCGTCAGCGAGGATGGAGGCTGCCTCGAGTCTGGCTTGCCGCGATTGCCCTGCCCGCCAAGGAGGCGGGTTCCAGGTACGGATGGCGACGAGCTCCTCTGAGATTTCGCGGGGAAGCCCACCTTCGAACTCGTGGATCGCCGCCGCTTCGTCGAGTTCGGATTGCAGCCGTTCTCGTAGTGCGACAAGAGCCGGCGACAGTACAGGCGTGTCGCTTGCGCCAAGTGCGCCGATTGCTCGGCGGTCTTGCCGACCGGCGCACTCCCGGCGCGATATCGCACCGGGAGTGCCATTTGTGCCGTTTGAGCCGATAGCGTCCCGACCGGTAGATTTTTCGGGAAGCTCGGCTTCGTCGGTCGGCGGCATCTCGCGCAGAGCCCGCGCGAGATCGCCCCACTTACCCATCAGGCCACCTCCCCGAGGGCCGGGTTGATCTCATAGTCTGCCTTCTGTCGGCCTTTGGTGCCGCCCGCCCGCGACGGGCACTTGCGGATGAGCCCTCCCTCTTCGAGGACGTCGCAGGCCGCGGACATCACCTTCGCCTCCCGAAACGGACCGCCGATCTTCCGACGGAGGTCGCGGGCATTGAAAGTGAGTTTGCCCTCCGACCGCGCGATCTCACGCAGCCGGCGCCCGAGCGTCATCGCGTCGCGCTCCGCGTCCGGCAGAACCGCGTCCCCGAGCACCCGTTCCGCCATCGGCAGGAAGTACTCGTCCAGTATGGCGCAGGCGGTGACGACCGCCGGGAGCGAGATGGCGGTCGGCGGCGGAGCTTCGGGCGGGCCAGACGCCCACCAGAGGAACTCGATGATGCAGGAGAGCCTCAGCGCGTGTCCGCGCGCCTTGCCGAGCGTGCCGGCGTACAGCCCCGACACGTTGTTGGCCCGCTCCACGACTTCCCGGCCGAACCGCTCGAGCGCGTCGATGGCCGCGGACGTCAGCGGCACGACGACGGGCTGCGGCTCACCGATCTCGTTCAAGCCCATTTCGAGGTCTGCCAGCCTCGTGATGATCGGCTCTGCCTTGTCCTTGAACGGAAGTCCGCGCGCGATCCGCAACTCGGGGAGCACGTCCGGCCACGCCCACAGGAAGCGCGCGATGAACCCGTCCTCCGCCCCCCTGAGTGCCTCGTTCAACTTGTCGGGCTGGATGCCGCCGAGGACGCCGATCGACAGGCGGCGGATGACGATCGGGACCGGGTGCTTCACACGATCGACGGTGTAGAAGCGCCCCCCGTAGCTTTCGAGCGCGAACGAGAGGTCGGCGTCCCGGCTGCCGTAGCGGCCGAAGCTCGCGAGCCAGCCGCTGAGCTCGTCGCGGTGCATGAGGAGCCCGCGCGGGTTCCCGGCAGCGAGGAGGGCCTGTTTCTCGATCGTCGCGTCTCCGAGGATGACGCGCTGGCGCTCCGGCAAGTCGGGGTCCTCAGCCTCGGCCGGCTTGGGCGGGACCGCATCCATCTTCCCCTCCTCGGAGGCCTTCCGGACCTCGGCCTCCCACTTCTCGCGAGCCGAAGTCGCGACCAGGCGCCGAACTTCGAAGTCCCGCAGCCGATCCTCGTGGTCCGCTCCTAGCTTCGCTTCCGCCTCGCGCACGAGTTCGACCACGGACGACATCGCGGGGGACTTCCCGCTCGACGGATGTCCGACGATCGCAGCCCACAGGAGCGGCGGCTCCTTCCAGCCGGAGCCTGCGAGCGGCCACCGGACGTTGGCGAGCATGGCCCCGGCGAGTGCGAGCAGCGGCACCACGACGTAGTCGATGGCCGTCGACGAACCCTCCGCCTTGATGATCGCCCATTCGCCGAGGACGTCCCCGAGCCAGCGCACGTCGAACTGCGGGGACGAGCGACGGCCGCCGGTCAGGACGGTGAGGTCGGGGGCATCCCAGTCCGCCGTGGCAGAGGGCACGGACGTCGAGCAGGAGTTGCTCAAAGGCTCGTGCGGCACCGCCATGCCGGACTCCAGGCCGCTCTGCAGCGTCCGGACCACGGTCGAGTAACCGTCTTCCGCGATGAGACCGTTCTCGGTGCAAGCGCCCATGAACGCGCCCTCCACGACGGCACGATCGATCCAGCCGGCACGAACCATCCGCCCCATGCGGTAGGACACCGCGTTGAGCAAGTCGTTGCGGTGGCCACCGGAGCAGGCGGCCAATTCCGTCCGGTTCCCCTGCAGCGCCGCGTCCGCGAAAGCGATTTCGCGCGCACCCGCTTCGCCGGGCCGGGGTGCCGGCATCACGGCCGCGGGCTCCGGCACCGTGGCTCCGTGGTGGAGTTCCGTCGCTGCGGGCGGTCGCACGCACTCGCCGAGCAGTTCGTCCACGGCGACGAGGAAGTCCGCGATCATGCTCTCGGTGACGAGCGTGAGGGCGGCGAGCGCCGTGGTCTCGGGCGATCCGCCGCGCCATTCGTACTGCGCGCCGGCCGGGTGGGCACCGTCAGCCAGGAACTGCTGCCCTCGGCCGAGCACCTCGATCCGCTTGCAGGCGCTGGCTCGCTTCTTCGGCTCCCCTTCTGCGGCGCGGTAGAGGATCAGCATCCGCGGGCTGTCGGCCCGGTAGCGGGTCGGGCCGCCGCCGAGGACGCGGTGCGCGATTGCCTCGACCGCGGCCGCCGTCACGGGGTCGTCGATGTCGATGTCGATGGCCTGCAGCCCATCCGCGAGGATCCCCGTGGAGAGGGCGCGCGGGGAGACGATGAAGCCCTCGCCCACGCACTCGGGCGGGGTCTGGCGAGCGCGCTCCGGCCAACGCACGCCGTGCGGAGCCTTGCTTGCGGATTTGACGGGGACGGGGCGGTAGCCGTTGGCCCAGAGGGCGTGACGGAGCGCGCACACGCGCGCTGCGTCGTCGCCGAACTTGCTCTGCTGATTCATCTTCACTGCGCCAGCCGCGGGTCGATCTGGAAGTGCGGCAGGCTGTCGAGGTAGTCGTAGAGATCCTGTTCGAGGATCACCGTCCTGGAGCCGAGCTTGCGGGCCTTGAGCCGGCCCGCGTTCAGTTCCTGGTAGAGGTGCGTGCGGCCGCACCCGATGACGCTGAGCGCCTCATTGATGGAGTACGCGCGGGGAGCTTTAGGAAACGTCATGTTGTGCCTCGCTTTCAGATGCACACGGGCGGATGTGTGCGGCGAGGACTGAATTAGACCGAGGTTCGGCGGAGGTGGTGAAGCAAACAGGTCATGGCGTGTTTGGCTTATCTGACTTATCTGGCGCTGCCGGAGACTGGCTGGAGCGCCTCGAGCGGAGCGTCGGCTGAAGGGTTGGAGTGCGCAGCCCCATCTCCTCCAGAGCTCGCCGGACAGAGGACTCGGACACAGTGAGACCGCCGATTTTGTACAGGTCAATCGCTACGCTCTTGACCGGCAGCGCAGCGGGCACTCCTTCGGGATAAATCTCACTCAGCTTCTCAGCGATCGCGTTCTGCGCTCGCCGCACGGACTTCCGTGAGCGCGCACCA